>CAZQJC010000308.1:0-5034 GCA_964593795.1 uncultured Myxococcales bacterium
CCGATCCTCGCGATGACCGCCAACGCCTTCGACGAGGACCGTCGCGCCTGCTCCGAGGCGGGCATGAGCGATTTCGTGGCCAAGCCCGTCGATCCTCCCGCCCTCTACGCGACCCTCGCCCGATGGCTCGCCGCGAGCCAGGCCCGCGGCGGCGCGGCCGTCGACCCGTCCGCCCGCGATGCGCCGGCCGAGGACGATGCCGCCGTCGAGGGCATCCTCGCCATCCCCGGCCTCGACGTGGCCCGGGGGCTCGCCCTGGTGCGCGGCGACGCCGCGAAATACCTCCGCCTGTTGCGGCAGGTCGTGGCTTCGCGCGACGGCGACGCGCAGCGCCTGCTCGAGTGCCTGGCCCGCGGCGATGTCGAGGAAGCGCGCGCTCTCGCGCACAACCTCAAGGGAGTCGCCGCCACGGTGGGTGCCGTGCGCCTGGCGCACGGCGCGGCGCGGTTCGACAACCACCTGCGGGAGGGGGACGACCCGACCGCCGCGCTCGAGGACATCGCGACGGAGCTGCAGCTGCTCGCCGGCGCGCTGCCCGCGGCACCCGCCGCCGAAGTCGCGGCCGCGATGCCCGACCGCCAGGCGCTCCGGCGGCTGTTCGACGAGCTGGAGGACCTCGTCGCGCACTGCGATACCCGCGCGCTCGCCCTGGTTTCCGACAACGAGGCCCTCCTGCGCGCCGCCTGCGGTGCCCGCGCCGATCCGCTCGCCGCGGCGCTGCGCGGTTTCGATTTCGGCGCGGCGGCCGCGGCCCTCCGGGAATTGCGCGAGTGAGGCCCGCCTCCGAGACCCGCCTGCTCGCCGCCTTCGGGCTCGCGCTCGCGGTCTTCGCGCTGATCGCGGTGGCCGCGGCGCGCAGCGCGCAGCGACTGGACCGGTACGCGGCCTCCGTCGGCGTGCAACGCGAGGTGCTGGCGCGGCTGAACGAGCTGCTCACGTCGGTCACGGATGCCGAGACCGGCATGCGCGGCTACGTGATCACCCACGACGAGTCCTACCTCGAGCCCTACGCGGGCCAGTACGGGCAGGCGCGGGAGGAGCTGTCCGCGCTGGGGCGGATGCTGCGGCAGGACCCCGTGCAGGCCGAGGCGATCGCGCGGCTCGAGCCGCTGGTCGAGCGACGCTTCGCGCTGCTGGACCAGACGGTCGACCTCATGAAGCGCGAAGGGTTCGCCGCGGCGCGGGCGAGCATCGTGCCGGGCGAGGGCAAGGAAGTCCATGGCCGGATTCGGGCGCAGGTCCAGGCGCTGGAACGCGCCGTCGACGCCGGCCTCGCCGTCTCCCGGCGCGAGGCGGACGCGGCGGCGGCCGACCTGAAGCGCGCGGCGCTGGCGGGCGGCGCGCTCTCGCTGCTGCTCATCGGGGCGGCCGCGCTGCGCGCGATCCGCGACATGCGGGCGCTGCGGCGGATGCAGGAAAGGCTGCAGGAGGCCGGCGAGCACGAGCGCGAACTCACGGCGCGCCTGTCGCGCATACTCGACGCCTCGCTCGACGCGATCTGCGTGTTCGACGCGGAGGGCCGGTTCGTCTTCGCGAGCCCCGCCTGCGAGCAGGTCTGGGGCTACCGCCCCGAGGAATTGCTGGGCACCCCGTACCTCGAGAAGGTCGTGGCCGAGGACCGGCCCAGGACGATCGAGGCGGCCACCGCCATCATGGCCGGCACGGACGCGTTCGACTTCCGCAACCGCTACGAGCGCAAGGACGGCACCGTCGCGCACGTCATGTGGACGGCGCGGTGGTCCGCCGAGGAAGGCCGGATGTTCTGCATCGCGCGCGACGTGACCGAGAGCGAACGGCTGCGCGAGGAGGCGAGACGCCACCTGGAGACGCTCACGCGCACCGCGGCCGAGCTGGAACGCGCGCGCGCGAAGGCGGAGTCGGCCGACCGCCTGAAGAGCGCCTTCCTCGCCACCATGAGCCACGAGCTGCGCACGCCACTCAACTCGATCATCGGCTTCACCGGCGTGCTCCTGCAGGAGCTGCCGGGACCCCTGAACGACGAGCAACGCAAGCAGCTCGGCATCGTGGTGGCGGGCGCCCGGCACCTGCTCGCCCTCATCAACGACGTCCTCGACATCTCGAAGATCGAGGCCGGGCAGCTCGCGGTGGCCCGGGAGGACTTCGACTTCGCCGCCGTCGTCGCGAAGGCAGCCGCCGCCGTGCGCCCGCTCGCCGAGGAGAAGGGGCTCGCCTTCGCCGTGCGGCTGGGCGACGGCCTGGGCACGGTGTCGGGAGATGCCCGCCGCGTGGAGCAGGTGCTGCTCAACCTGCTGGGCAATGCGGTCAAGTTCACCGAGCAGGGCGCGATCACGCTGTCGGCCGAGCCGATCGCCTCGTTGCGGCCCGGCGAGGCCACCAGCGCGTGTTCGGCCGTGCGGGCGAGCGTCGCCGATTCCGGCCCCGGAATCCGTCCCGGGGACCTCGCCAGGCTGTTCCGTCCCTTCGAGCAGGTTGCCGGAGGCCTCTCCCGCGCGCACGAGGGCACGGGGCTGGGGCTCGCGATCAGCCGCCGGCTCGCGGAGCTGATGGGCGGTACCATCGAGGTCGACAGCCGCTGGCAGGAGGGCTCGACCTTCACCTTCACGATCCCGCGGGCACCCGAGGCCAATCCATGAACCGCCGCATCCTGCTGGTCGAGGACAACGAGAACAACCGCTACCTGGTCACCTACCTGCTGCAGGCCGCGGGCTACGAGGTTCTCCCGGCCGCCGACGGGCCGGCCGGCCTCGCCATCGCCCGCGATGCGCAGCCCGCGCTCATCCTGCTCGACATCCAGCTGCCCGGCATGGACGGCTACGCCGTGGCGCGGGCGCTGCGCGCCGACCCGGCCTGCGCCCGCATCCCGATCGTGGCCGTCACCTCCCACGCCATGGTGGGCGACCGCGAGTCGGCCCTCGGTGCGGGCTGCGACGGCTACATCGAGAAGCCGATCGACCCCGATTCCTTCGTGGCGCGCATGGAGCAGCACCTGAGCCCCGCGGACCGGAGACCCGACCCGTGACCCGCGTCCTGGTCGTCGACGACCAACCGGAAAACCGCTACCTGCTGCGTACCCTCCTCCAGGGTCACGGGTTGGAAGTGGAGGAGGCGAGCCACGGCGCCGAAGCACTCGCTCGCGCGCGTCTCGCCCCCCCCGATCTCGTCGTCTCCGACCTGCTCATGCCCGTGATGGACGGGTTCACTCTGCTTCGCCACTGGAAGCAGGACGAGCGCCTGCGTGGCGCGCCCTTCATCGTCTACACGGCCACCTATACCGACCCGAAGGACGAGCGCCTCGCGCGCGATCTGGGCGCCGACGCCTTCATCGTGAAGCCGGCCGAGCCGCAGGCGTTCATGGCGCAATTGGAGTCGGTCCTCGAAAGGGCCGGGCGTGGAGAGATCTCGCCGCACGCCGCGCCGGCGCCGGACGAGGGCATCCTCAGGGCCTACAGCGAGGTGCTCGTCGCGAAACTGGAGAAGAAGGCGCGCGATCTCGAGGCGGCCAACCACCGGCTGTTGGAGAGCGAGCGGCACTACCGGACGCTCTTCGAGGCCAACCCGCACCCGATGTGGGTCTACGACCTCGCCACGCTCGCCTTCCTCGCGGTCAACGACGCCGCCGTGAGCCATTACGGGTGGAGCCGCGAGGAGTTCCTCGCGATGACGATCAAGGACATCCGGCCGCCGCAGGACATCGACCGGCTGCTGGGCGCGATTCCGGGGCGCGACGCCGGCCTCGATGCCGCGGGCATGTGGCGGCACCGGCGCCGCGACGGTTCCGTGATCGCCGTGGAGATCACCTCCCATACCCTGCGCTTCGGCGACCGCGACGCGGAACTGGTCCTGGCGCACGACGTCACCGAGCGCGAGCGCGTGGCCCTCGCCCTGCGCGAGAGCGAGGCGCGCTTCCGCCGCGCCGTCGAGGAGGCACCCTTTCCGATCCTCATCCACGCCGAGGACGGCGAGATCCTCTCGATCAGCCGCACCTGGCAAGAGCTCACCGGCTACATGCGCGAGGACATCCCGACGATCGCCGCGTGGACCGAGAGGGCCTACGGCGAGCGCAAGCAGGCCGTGCGCGCCGACATCCAGTCGCTCTACGCCCTCTCCCACCGCAAGGCGGAGGGCGAGTACCGCGTCCGGTGCAAGGACGGCTCCGAGCGCATCTGGGACTTCAGTTCCGTGGGCCTGGGCACGTTGCACGACGGCCGCAGAATCGCCATCAGCATGGCCGCGGACGTCACCGAGCGCGTGCGCACGGAAGACGAGCTCGACCGCCACCGCCACCACCTGGAGGAGCTGGTGGCGCAGCGCACCGCCGAACTCGCCCTGGCCCGCGAGCGCGCCGAGGACGCGAACCGCGCCAAGAGCGCCTTCCTCGCCAACATGAGCCACGAGATCCGCACGCCGCTCAACGCGATCGTCGGTCTCACGCACCTGCTGCGACGCGGGGCGGAGGACCCGTTGCAGGTGCGTCGCCTGGAGCAGGTGGACGGGGCGAGCCGGCACCTGCTCGCGATCATCAACGACATCCTGGACCTCTCGAAGGTCGAGGCGGGGCGCATGTCGCTCGAGCGGACCGACTTCCACCTCTCGGCCATCCTCGACAACGTCGCCTCGCTCGTCGGCGGGCAGGCGCAGGCCCGCGGCCTCGCCGTCTCGGTCGAAGCCGACGGCGTGCCGCGATGGCTGCGCGGGGACCCCACGCGGCTGCGCCAGGCGCTCCTCAACTACGCCGCCAACGCCGTGAAGTTCACCGAGCGCGGGCGCATCGCGCTGCGCGCGCGCCTGCTCGAGGAGGATCGCGACGGGCTGCGCGTGCGCTTCGAGGTCGAGGACACCGGGATCGGCATTCCCCCCGAGAAGGTCGCGGGGCTCTTCCGCGCCTTCGAGCAGGCGGACACGACCACCACCCGCCGCTTCGGCGGCACCGGGCTGGGCCTGGCCATCACGCGCCGGCTGGCCGAGCTGATGGACGGCGAGGCCGGCGTCGAGAGCGTGCCCGGCCGCGGCAGCACCTTCTGGTTCACCGCGCGCCTCGAGCGCGGCCACGGC
>CAZQJC010000309.1:5000-16935 GCA_964593795.1 uncultured Myxococcales bacterium
CGGCGCTCGGCAAGGGCCCCGATCCGGTCTGCTAGCGTACGAGCGCAACAGGGAACCTTCCACGAGTGCGTCTCGTCCAAGGGAGTGAAGGAGCCAACCATGCGCGTTCTAGTCATCCTGACGGTCGCCGGATGCCTCGGCGGGTGCGGCGGCGATGCCCAGCCGCCCTCCCCCTCCGACGGCGATCCGCTGGCCGATGGGCCGCAGGTCGCGGTGGATGAGATCATGGCGGCGTCCGACCTGGCCGAGGGCGACTCCGCCCTGACCATCACCGCCGTCCCCGAGGCGCCACCCGCGGCCGGGGCTGCGCGCCGCGTGAACCTGGGGGCGGTCTTGCGGCGCATCGCCAACGGCGGCCTCACGCCGCCGTGCTCGCCGGCCCCGCAGGTGGAGCGGCTGCAGTCGAGCGCCGCCTGTGCCCTCATCGATCGCGGTGGTCAGTACACGAGCGAGCTCAGAGTCACGTTCTCGAGCTGCACGATGCCGGGCGGCGGCCAGCTCGACGGAACGGTGCGGATCCAGGTCGCCAAGGCCCTGGCCGAGGGGGCGACCTGCACGCCGGCCGGCATCGCGGTCGACGTCCGGCACGACGTCACGTTCGATCTCAAGCTGTCGGGCACCGACGGCTCGCTCAAGCTCGACGGCCAGGGCTCGACGCGCTTCGCGCGCGGCCGCGACAAGAGCCCCTTCCAGCGGGAGGTGACGCTGTCGCAAGAGCGCACGCTGACGAACGCCAAGGGGCGAGTGGTCTCGGCGCAATCGCTCACGGGACGGGCGACGTCACGGCCGGATGCCACCTCGACGCCCCCCGCGCTCGTCGTCGATGGCTCCTTCTCCGCCTCGTTCCAGCTCGCGCGCCTCACCGAGACGACCACGGTGACCGAGCTCCGTCGAATCGCCGGCTGCTGTCATCCCGTGGGGGGCCAGGAGGAGACCCGCATCTCGACGGCCAGCGGCGCGAGCACGACCAGGACCGTGGCCTTCGGGCCCGAGTGCGGCCAGGCGACTCTGGACGGGCAGGCGCGCACGCTCGATGCGTGCCCATGAGGATCCGCGCTAAACTTGGCGGATGTCTCTCCGGTTCAGTGGCACCCGCACCTACCTGACCAGCGACGCCCTCGAGGCTTCGGTCAACACCTCGATCGCGCTCGGCAGGCCGCTCCTCGTCCGTGGCGAGCCGGGAACGGGCAAGACCCTGCTCGCCGAGGCCATCGCCGAGGCCCTGTCGCTGCCGCTCATCCACTGGCCGGTCAAGTCGACGACGCGCGCGCAGGAGGGCCTGTACGTCTACGATACGGTACAGCGCCTGTACGACTCGCGCTTCGGTGACGGGGACGTGCGCGACATCCGGCGCTACATCAAGCTCGGCCCCCTCGGACAGGCGTTCAAGCACGAGGGGCGCCTCGTGCTCCTCATCGACGAGGTGGACAAGGCCGACGTCGAGTTCCCGAACGACCTCTTGCACGAGCTGGATCGGATGCGCTTTCGCATCTCGGAGACCGGTGACGAGGTGGTCGCCAAGGAGCGACCGCTCGTGGTCATCACGAGCAACAACGAGAAGGAGCTGCCCGACGCGTTCCTCCGTCGGTGCGTGTTCCACTACATCCAGTTTCCCGACGCGGAGCTGATGTCGCGCATCGTGCGCGTGCACCACCCGGGGCTCGAGACCAAGCTCGTGGAGGAGGCGCTCAAGACCTTCTACGCCCTCCGCGACACGCCAGGTCTGCGCAAGCTGCCCTCCACGAGCGAGCTCATCGACTGGATCGCGGCGCTGCGCCACGCGGGCATCACGAGCGTCAAGCTCGACGAGAAGCTGCCGATGCTGGGCGTCCTGCTCAAGCGGGAGCAGGACATGCTGGCCTTCGCCGAGCAGGCCGCCGGCGGGCGCCGCTACCGGGGCTAGCGCAGCATGATCGTCCCGCTCGTCTACGCGCTCCGAGGGCTCGGCGTGAAGGTCGGCGCCAACGAGGCAGTCGCGCTGGCGCGTGCCCTCGAGCTCGATCTTCACGGTACGACGCTCGACGGCTTCTACCACGTCGCCCGCTCGCTGTTCGTCCACCGCGAGCAGGACCTCGACGCGTTCGACCTCGCGTTCGACCACGTGTTCAAGGGCGTGGAGCTCAAGGCCGTCGAGCTCACCGAGGAGCTGCTCGAGTGGCTCAAGGACCCGAAAAAGCGGCGCGAGATCAGCGAGGAAGAGCTCAAGATGCTCGAGTCGCTCGACCTCGAGGAGCTAAAGCGCCGCTTCGAGGAGCGCCTGCGCGAGCAACGAGGGCGCCACGACGGCGGAAGCCGCTGGATCGGGACGGGGGGGACGTCGCCGTTCGGGCAGGGCGGCAAGCACCCGAGCGGGATGCGCGTCGGACAGGGGCCCCAGGGGGCTGGGGGCGGTGCGCTGGCGATGGCCGCGTCGCGCGCGGCGCGCGGCCTCCGCGGTGACGTCACGCTCGACACACGGCAGATCGAGGTGGCGCTGCGGCGCCTGCGCGTCTTCTCGCGCGAGGGCATGCCCGACGAGCTCGACGTCGAGGCCACGATCGATGCGACGGCGAAGAACGCGGGCGAGCTCGACGTCAAGACGCGGCCGCCGCGACGCTCGAACGTCAAGGTGCTCCTCCTGTGTGACATCGGCGGGTCGATGGATCCCTACGTCGAGGCGTCCGAGAAGCTCTTCTCGGCGGCGCGGCGCGCCACGCACTTCCGCAAGCTCAAGACCTACTTCTTCCACAACTGCGTCTACGGAAAGCTCTACAAGACGGCCAAGCTCGACGAGGGCGACGACGTCACGGCCGTGATGGCGGACTGCGGGCCAGAGTGGAAGCTCGTCGTCGTCGGCGACGCGTGCATGCACCCGTCCGAGCTGACCGCGGGCGCGGGCGCCTGGACGTGGGGCGACCATTCGGGCGTACCGGGCGTCGTGTGGCTGCAGGCGATGCGCAACCACTTCCGCAAGCACGCCTGGCTCAACCCGGAGCCCGAGCGTGCGTGGAACCACCCGACGATCGCCGCGGTGCGCCGGGTCTTCCCGATGTTCCGGCTGACGCAGGATGGCCTGGTCGAGGCCATGCACCACCTGACGCGCGGCAGCTCCAGCGCGCGGTGACGACGTGCGCGCATCGTCCCTGCCCCCACCCGAGCCCCTGCCGCCAACCGGTCCGGTCGTCGTCGAGAATCCCTCGGACGGTGGGCTCGGCTTCTGGCTCGTCCGGTACTTCCTGTTCGGCCTGTGCGCGCTCGGCTCGCTCGCGGCGCACGTCGGCCTCGGGGCCTACCTCCACTACGCGGGCTCCACGCCGCCCGTCGTGGACCTGTCCACCTACGGCCAGACCGTGTCGCAGGTCAGCACGATCACCGCGTGGGACGGACAGGTCATCGGCGAGCTCGCGCACGAGTACCGCCTCGTCGTGCCTTTCGAGAAGATCCCGGAGACCCTGCGCAAGGCGTTCGTCGCCGCCGAGGACCATCGCTTCTACCAGCACGGAGGGCTCGACTGGCGGGGGCTGGCCCGCGCGGCGTGGGCGAACCTGCGAGCTGGGCAGGTGGTCCAGGGCGGCTCGACGATCACGCAGCAGGTCGCGAAGGCCTTCCTGTCGTCCGAGCGCACGCTCGACCGCAAGGTGCGAGAGGCCATCCTCGCGCGCCGGATCGAGGCGCGGTACGGCAAGGACGAGATCCTGGGCCTGTACCTCAACCACATCTTCCTCGGCGGCGGCGCCTACGGCGTGGGCGCGGCGGCGAGGCGCTACTTCGACAAGGAGGTGTGGGAGCTCGATCTCGGCGAGAGCGCGCTCGTGGCCGGGCTCGCCCGGGCGCCATCGCGCGATTCGCCGCTCGTGTCGATCGAGCGGGCGCAAAGGCGGCGAGACGAGGTGCTCGCGCGCATGGTGGAGACGGGCGCGGCCAAGGAGGCCGAGGCCGCGTTCGCGCGCACCCAGCCGCTCAAGGTGCGACCGCGGCTCGATCTCCTGCGCGAGGTCACGCCGTACTTCACCGAGCACGTGCGCCGCGAGGCTGTGGCGCGCCACGGCGATCAGGTGTCGAAGGGCGGCATGCGCATCGAGACGACGGTGCTGCCCTGGGTGGACGTCGCCGCGCAGGAGAACGTCGACCACGGCCTGCGCAAGCTGGACAAGCGTCAGGGCTGGCGCGGCCCCGAGGCGCGACTGCGCTCCGCATCCGCGCGCGAGGAGTTCGTGCGCCGGGCGCGCGAGCTGTACGGGAGCGAGCAGCTGTCGGAGGGCCGGCTCTACCTCGGGCTCGTCGAGAAGGTCGACTCGCAGTCGGCGCAGGTGCGCGTGGGGGCTGGCCTGCACCCCCTGCCGCTCGCAAACATGCGCTGGGCGGCGCCGTACTCGCGCAAGGACCCCACCAACGATCGGACCATCCAGTCGATCGGCAACGCCCTGCGTCCGGGGGACGTCATCTGGGTGCGCTGGGCACACCGCACGAACCTCGGGCAGTTCCGCGAGTGGGTCTACACCGCCGAGGTGCCGCCGGAGCTCGCCTGGGTGCCGGCG
This sequence comes from uncultured Myxococcales bacterium, assembly GCA_964593795.1. Lineage (GTDB taxonomy): Bacteria > Myxococcota_A > Polyangia > JAHFDS01 > JAHFDS01 > JAHFDS01. The sequence goes on from CAZQJC010000309.1 coordinate 9,518, forward strand.
CACACGGGCAAGAGGGCGCCGAAGGGCCCGCAGGTGCTGCTGCTCGAGCAGACCCCGACGGTCCAGGGCGCGATGTACACGTACGACCATTCGAGCGGCTACGTGCTGTCGATGGTGGGCGGCGACGACTTCGACCGCAGCGAGTTCAACCGAGCCGTGCAGGCGTGCAGGCAGCCGGGCTCGACGTACAAGCCGGTGTACTACTCGGCGGCGCTGGATCGCGGCGCTTCGTTCGCGACGACGCTCAACGACACGCCGCGCGCCGAGGTGGATCCGATCACCGGCGAGGTCTGGACGCCGACCAACCTCAACAACGAGGTCGACTACCAGTGCACGCTCGAGCGCGCGCTCGTCTGGTCGAAGAACATCCCGTCGGTGCAGCTCTTCGGGATGGTGGGGGCCAAGGAGGTCGAGAAGTGGGCGCGCCAGCTCGGCTTCACCACGCAGATCATCGCGGACAAGGCCCTCGCCCTCGGTGCCTCGTGCGTGCGGATCGACGAGATCACGCGGGCGTTCTCGGCCTTCGCGCGAAGCGGCGCGATCGTCGAGCCGGTCTACATCCGGCGGGTGATCGACGGCGCCGGCAACGTGCTCGAGGACGCGAGCGTCTACTACGATCCGACGCTGCCGCGTGACGCTCTCTTCGACCGGCTCGCACAGACCGCCGGCGACCGTCCGAGGGTCGCGATCTCGCCGCGCACGGCGTGGCTGACGTCCACCTTGCTCGAGCGCGTCGTGTCGAAGGGGCACTCGCAGATCCTGCGCGCGACCAAGCTGCCTGCGGCCGGCAAGACCGGCACGTCGAGCGCGACGATGGACGAGTGGCTCGTCGCGTACACGTCGAAGTGGATGACGACGACCTGGATCGGCGACGACTTGCGCGAGCGCATGCTCGGCTACAAGGACGCGTCCTACATGCAGGCCGTCCCCACGTACGCGCGCTTCCTGTACGAGGTCGCGCGGACGCAGCCGCTGCAGAAGATCCCGTGGGAACGCCCCGAAGGCGTCAAGGCGAGCGACATCGGCGGGCCGCTGCCCGGAAAGCCCGTGCTGCTCGATCTGCCGAAGCCCGGCAAGTCAGCGGCGCCACCACCGGGAAAAGCCAGCTTGGTCCCCGCGCCCGCGAAGGGCCCAGCGCCCGTCAAGGCCACGGCGCCGGTGCGGGCTCCTGCGGGCAAGCCGGGCGCTGCGACGGCGCAGACCGCACCTCCGGGCAAGAGCCCCGCGCGCGCGACACCTGCGCCCGTCACGGCCCCGCTCGCGAGGACGGGCCCTCCCCGCGGCAAGGCGGGTGCGCCGGTCACACCCGCGACCAAGGCGCCCGCACCGAAGACCCCCACGGCGAAGGCACCGGCGCGCAAGGCCCCCCCGCCCGCGCCCGCCGCCAGGCCGCGTCGCTAGACGGATCCGCGCGAGGTCAACGCGGGCGCAGCGAGGGTCCGATGCGTCCCGAGGTGACGACCGCCGAGCCGACCTGCCGCTGCGCCAGATCGCGCAGGCCGGCCGACAGGAAGCTCGCGGAGACCTCCTCCTGTCGCACTCCGTCGCCACCCGTGAGCCGCTCCACGCTCACGACGCGGGCGCCTTCGGGGAGCGCGTCCAGATCGAGCGCGTGGTCCTCGCTGCGGAGCTGCTCGATGAGCAGGGCGGCGCCGAGGTCCGCCTGCGCCTCCGTCACCACGAAGCCGAGCGCGCCGAGCCGCGCGCCCCAGCCGCTGCCCCCGAGGATGCGGACCGCACAGGGTCCGCCGAGCGCCTCCGCCACCGCGGCGACCAGGCGCCGGCCCCCGAGCGGCCGCCTTACCAGAGCTGCGAGGCGCCTCACGGCGCGGAGTCTACCCCCGGACCGGCCAGGCGCACACGTATGATCCTGCCGTGCCCGGCGCCCTGCCCGTCCGCGACCTCGCGACGCTGCTCGATGACGCGGCGCCCGCGCGCTTCGGCGGCAAGGCGCTCGGCCTCGCGCGCGCGGCCCGGACCGGCGTGCAGGTGCCGAGGGGTCTCGCGGTGGCAGCGGGGACCACCGGTGACGCCGGCGTCGCCCGGTTGGTCGAGGCCGTGCTCGGCGAGCTCGTCCCGAGTGGCGCCCTCGCGGTCCGCTCCTCCGGGATCGCGGAGGACGGGGCGGTCGATTCGCTCGCCGGCCGGTTCATCTCGATGGTCCCGGTCGAGCGCGAGGCCCTCTGGAGCGCGGTTCGTGCGGTCGCCGCGTCGGGGCCACCGGGGGAGGTCGCGGTCCTCGTCCACGAACACGTCCCCGCGTTGGAGCAAGGCGTCGCGTTCTCGCGCGATCCCCGGCCCGGCAGCACCGGTGCGGTCGTCGAACGCTGGCGGCCCGGCGACCAGGCGCCGCGCGTGGAGCGGCTTCGCGCGGGGACGGACGCGGTGCACGAGGCACTCCTCGACGCGCTCGCCCGGCTGACGCGCGCGCTCGGCACCTCGCTGGATGTCGAGTGGGCGTTCTCGGGACACCTCACGATCCTCCAGGTGCGACCGGTGACGGCGGTCGGGCACGCCGCGGCCGAGGCCTTCGAGTCCGCCTTTGCGGGGGATCCGAACCGCTGGACCCTGGACGGCGAGCACAACCCGGCCCCGCTCTCGCCCGCGCAGGCCGCGCTGTGCGCGCTCGTCTCTGGAGCGCCGGGCGTGGGCGAGCTCCGCGTGGCCTGCGGGTTCCTCTTCTCGCGGGCTGCGGACCACGAGGCGCTCCCCACCATCGCCATCGACGCGGGCATCGCACGGTGCGAGGAGACGCTGGCGCTCGTGGAGCAGGCGCCCTCGCTGCCGGCGATCTTCGCTGCCTACCGGGAGTTCGCCATCGCGTATGCCGCGCTCGGCCGCGCGCTCTCGGAGCCACGTCACAGGCTCCTCTCGGCGGCGCGCTCGGTCGCTCCGGACGTCGAGGCGCTGGCGGTGGCGGCCACCGCCGCCGTGGGCGCCCGGGATCGCGACCTTCACGAGGTGGCGCTCGGCCAGCGCAGCCTCGAAGCCCACCTCGCGCAGTTCGGCGCGTTCTCTCCGACCTGGGACGTGGCGAGCGTGACCTTCGGCGAGGACGCTCGGACCCTCGGGCCCGTCGCCCTGCCGGACGCCAGCGGGCCTGCAGCAGCCCGCGCAGCCCTCGCCACGAGAGCCCCCACGCTCGGCCCGCTCATCGACACGGCGCTCGCGGCGGCGCGCCTGAGGGAGGATGACGACGTCCTCTTTGCTCGGGCCCAGGCCGCCGTGCGGCGCATGCTGCTCGCCGTCGCCCGGGCCCGCGGGCTGGAGCCGCCCGAGGACGTGTTCTGGGTCGCCCCTCTGATGCTCGCGGCGCTCTCCAACGACGAGGTCCGCCGTCTTGCAGAGGACGCGCGCAGCGCGCAGCGTCCCGGAGTCCTGCCGCCTCGGGAGATCATCGCCGGACGCGCCGTGTGGCCGGCGCCTGCATCGCGCGCGGTCTCTGGGTTCGGTACGGGTGGGCGGGCCCAGGGGCACGTCGTCCATCTGGGGGATCTGACGGCTGCACCTGAGCCCCGTGTCCTCGTCACCGAGACCATCACACCTGCGCTCGGCCATCACCTCCGTGGTCTGGCGGGGCTCGTCGTCGAGCACGGTGGGCCGCTCGGACACGCTGCGATCCAGGCACGCGAGCGCGGCCTGCCTGCGGTCGTGGGCGCGGCAGGGGCGATGGCCCTGCAGGTCGGCTGTCTCGTGGTCGTCGATGCGGACGAAGGGCTCGTCTACCTGCCGGGCGGGACCGCGGGGAGCGTGCGCGGCGCCGGCTCCCGCTTGTAGCCGCGGAAGAACGAGTACTCCTCGCAGGGGTGGCGGCCGTAGAAGTCGAGCACATCACTCCAGGAGGTCTCGCCGGCCTCGGCGGCGTCGCGGATCTCCGCCCAGGGGATGATGCTGCACCGCTTGACGCCGGCCACGTTGTGGGCCGCGCCCACGCGCTGATCCATCAGCACGTGAGGCGGATAGAGCCTCGACACGTAATGGTACGAGATGGCCGGCAGCTCCATCACCTCCACGCGCCGCAGGATCACGCTGTCCCCGGGACGAAAGACACATTCGACGCGCGTGATCTCCTCGCCAGGTCGCAGCGCGATGCCGTTGTGACCACGCTGAGCCGCATCCTTGCACCGGCGAAGCTCGGGCAGCGTGGTGTCGACTCGATAGGCAAGATAGTTCCGCGACTTGTTCTTGATCGTGAGGAGGACGTGCTCGGTCTTGAGCCCGCCACCGGCCCACTCGTTCGCGACCGACGTCATCACCTCGAGGTGCGCGGAGCTCCAGGTGTCCTTCCGGGGCTGCAGCGTCTGGGGCTTTTCGAGCTCCAGGAAGTACGGAAACGGCTCGCTGACCTGCGCGTAGTCGAAGGGCAACCCCGCCTGCTGCGTGTCGCGCTCGATGAGCGCCTTGTGGTAGTGGGGCTGGTACTTGATCTGCTGGATCGACTGGGAGACGGCTTGCTGCGTGGCCGCGGCGATCTTCGGTGTCGGTGGCATCGAGGAGAAGCGCATCACCGTTCCGAGCGCGATCACGGCGACGCCGATGCCCCCTACGGCCGCGTATTCCACCTTCGACGGATCGGACACGAAGGCATGGTACCGCGCCGCGACGAGGACCGGAAGGTCTCGCACGACCCCGCGCCTTCGGGCAAAAAGTTGCGCCGTCGGCCGGGCCCCCGGAACATCGACGCATGCCCTTGCCACGAGAGATCCCCGAGGGCGCGCGCTGCGAGGTCTGCGGCAAGAGCGACCAGGCGCTGCTCGGCGTCTATCCGCTCACCGTCCGCGGCCGGCCGGAGCCCGTCGTGCTCTGTCGCAACCACGCCGCCCCGCTGTCCGACACGAGCTCGCTCGAGATCCCCACGAGGGACGAGCTCCTCGACTTCTGGTCCCAGCGCCGCCCCGGCATCGTCTGGTTGTCGGCCGAGCGCCGAGGCAAGCATCGGCGCGACCAGGCTCGCCACTCCGACCGCGATCGCCGTCGGAACGGCTGACGCGCGCGGTGGTGCGGGTGCGCGAGCCAGGCGTCGCTGTCTACTTCCCGTCCCTCTTGCGCAGGTAGGGCACGATGCTCTGGTGCGCGCCCCGCACGGCGCTCTGGAGCGCGCGCTCCTCGAGCTTGCCCTGCTGATCGGGCCGGTAGCCCTTGCGCGGGTGCTCGACGGTGGCGGAGGTGGAGGTCATCCCGATGATCGCGCCGCCGGGATGTGAGGTCAGCACCAGGCTCACGCCGCACGTCACCTGCACCCAGTCGGGCAGCATCCTCTTCGACATCTCCGTGATGGAGCCGTCGATCGTGTAGCGACGCTTGGCGGTCTCGCCCTTCTGGGCGATCGAGACCCCAGGCGTGGCCTCGAGCTCGGTCCTGACGAAGTCCCGCATCTGCGACAGGAGCTGCCCTCGCGCCTTGCGGGTGCGGTCGCCCATCTCACCGACAGCGAGCACGAGCTTCGGGCCCGCGGGCGCGACCTTCATCGACCTCGGGCGCCCGCCCATGTGGACGATGGCCTGCTCGACCTGCGCCCGCACGAACTTGTCGGGATCGTTCTGCGCGGCCTGCAAGCCGGTCAGAGCGTCGGTGTCACCGATGGTCGCGAGGGCCTGCGCCGCCATCGCGCGCACGCTCGGATGCTTGTCCGCCCTCAGGGTGAACAGCAGCGGATCGACGCTGCGCTCGTCACGCAACCGGCCGAGCGTCATCGCCGCCTGCAGTCGGACCTTGTAGCTCGGATCTTTCTGCAGCGACTTGATCAAGGCCGGCAGGGGATCGGGTGCCGCCGTGGGGGCAGCGGGCGATCGACTGGGCGCTAGCAGCAGGAGGCCGCCGAGGATCGCGCCGAGCCACGACATCGAAGCGCCCATGATCCCGGATGGCCGACTGGGGCGTCAAGCTCCGGGCTTGGGTTTGCGCCGGAACCTCGTCGAACAACGCAGGATGCGCTACGCGAGCCCCCGCCCGGGAACGATCTGCTCCTGCCCGCCCATGTAGGGGCGAAGCGCCTTTGGAACCACCACCGAGCCGTCCTGCTGCTGGTAGTTCTCCAGGACCGCGATCATCGTCCGGGGCAGGGCGAGGCCGCTTCCATTGAGCGTGTGAGGGTGCCGGGGCTTCTCCTTGCCGTCCTTGTACCGGATCCCCGCGCGTCGAGCCTGGAAGTCGCCGAAGTTGGAGCAAGAGCTCACCTCGAGCCACTCGCCGCAGCCAGGCGCCCATGCCTCGAGGTCGTACTTGGCCATCGCGGAGAACGAGAGATCTCCCGCGCACATCTGGATCACCCGGTAGGGGATCTCGAGGACGTCCAGCACCTCGGCAGCCTCGGCGAGGAGCTGATCGAGCGCCTGCATCGACGTCTCCTCGCGCACGAACTTGACGATCTCCACCTTGTCGAACTGATGGCCGCGCTTGATGCCGCGCGTGTCCCGCCCGGCGGCCATCTGCTCCCTGCGGAAGCAGGCGGTGTACGCGACATGCTGGATCGGCAGGCGCTCGCCCGGCAGGATCTCCTCGCGGTAGAGGTTCGTGACGGGCACCTCCGCCGTGGGCACGAACCAGAAGTCCTCCTCGGCGTCCCGGTACAGGTTCTGCCCGAACTTCGGGAGCTGCGCCGTTCCGACCAGGCATTCACGTCTGACCATGTACGGCGGATAGACCTCGAGGTGACCGTGCTTCCGCGTGTGCAGGTCGAGCATGAACGTGATGAGGGCACGCTGCAGGCGTGCTCCATCGCCGACGAGGACATAGAAGCGCGAGCCCGAGATCTTCACGCCGCGCTCGAAGTCGATGATCCCGAGCTTGGTCGCGAGGTCCCAGTGCGGCTGCGCCGCAAAGCCCAGGGACCGGATCTCGCCGACGGTCCGCACGACCTTGTTCTCACTGTCGTCCTTGCCGTCGGGCACCGAAGCGTGCGGGAGGTTCGGCAGCTCCAGCATGATCGTGTCGCGCTTCTGCTCCACCTCGCGAAGGCGCTCGGTCAGGACCGTGATCTTGTCCTTGTGCCCGCCGATGGCGGCGATGAGCGCCTCGCGCTTGGCGGGGTCGCGCTCCGCACCGATCTGCTTCGACTGCGCGTTCACCTCCGCGCTGAGCGAGTCGCGCTCGGTCTGCACACGCCGGCACTCGCCGTCGATGGCCAGCACCTCGTCGAGCTTGCCGAGGTCCGCAGCGACGCGCGCGAGCCCCGCGCGAACCTCTTCCGTCCGTTCCCGGATGATCCTGATGTCCAGCATGGCGGCGCATCATACCTAGTGCTGCCCGTCAGAAGTGGACCCGCATTCAGACACGTGACGCCAGGTGGGGGCAGCACTCGCGCACGCGGAGCGTGCGCAAGACCAGCACCTAGGGCCGCTCGTCGGACCAGCTGGAAGCCTTGGGAATCCCGGACGGGCAGCACCAGGTGTCTCGTTGGCTCGCGCTCCGCGCTCGCG
>CAZQJC010000310.1:0-2551 GCA_964593795.1 uncultured Myxococcales bacterium
CAGTTCATGATCATCGACGAGGCGCAGAACCTGACCCCGCACGAGGTCAAGACGATCATCACCCGCGCCGGCGACAACACCAAGATCGTGCTCACCGGCGACCCCTACCAGATCGACAACCCCTACGTCGACGCCGTCAACAACGGCCTGACCACGGTGGTCGAGCGCTTCAAGAACGAGCCCATCGCCGGCCACATCACCCTGTCCAAGGGCGAGCGCTCCGCCCTCGCCGAGCTCGCCGCCAACCTCCTTTAGCCCCAGTGCTGTCCAGATAGGCGCGATGTCGTCGGGTCGGGTAGCCCGGGGCGTCACCGCCCCGGGCCCCCACGGATCCGGACGTGCGGATTTCCCGCATCCGGCTCTTCGGGTCACGGGTTCGCTACGTGGCGTAGACCGAGTGCACGACCCGTGGCGGCGGTAACGGCAGCGCCGCCAGGAGCCGTGCAAAGTGATCCCACGCGATGTGTGCACGCTGCGAGCGCCGGGACAGCCAGCACTTCCAGATGCGCTCGACGGCATGGACGAAGGTGGCCAGCATGGGCGCATTGCCGGTGATCCCGTAGTAGGCGTAGTGCCCACGCACCTTCCTCGACAACATCTGGTGTTGGTCCTTCACTCGATCGTGGCGGTGAGCCCGGCACCACACCGACACCCGTTGAAGCGTGCGACGAAACCGCTTGCTGCTCGTCTTGCGCTTCACCACCCATGCTCCCCGACGGGACGTGCCCCAGTAGTGCGTGAAGCCCAGCAGGTCGAAGGTCTCGGGCCGAGGGCCGTCCTCCTTTGGCCGGCCGAAGCGCACCAGCCGGGTCTTGTCCGGGTGCAGCTTGAGGCCGTACTTCTCGAATCGCTTCGGCAGCACGGCATACACCCGTCGGGCATCTTCCTCCAACGCGAAGCCAATGACGAAGTCGTCCGCGTAGCGCACGAGGAACGCTTGGCCTTTCAGCCGTGGCCGCACCTCCTGCTCGAACCATTCGTCGAGCACCGCATGCAGGTAGATGTTCGCCAGCAGCGGCGAGATCACCCCACCCTGTGGCGTCCCCTCCGTCGGATAGCTCAGGCTCCCGCCCTCCATCACGCCCGCATTGAGCCACTTGCCGATCAAGCGAAGAACAACCCCATCACGTACCCTGCGCTGGACGATCTCCCGCAGGTGGGCGTGATCGAGCGTGTCGAAGAACCGCTCGATGTCCACCTCCAGGATCCAGCCGCCGCCCATCGCCATCGTCTGCCGCCACAGGCTGTCCAGTGCCTGATGCGCCGACCTTCCGGGCCGGAAGCCATACGAGCTATCCAGAAAGTCATGCTCGTAGATCGGCTCCAGCACCATCGCGACCGCTCGCTGCAGCACCTTGTCCTCGTACGTCGGGATGCCGATCGGCCTCGTCCTCCCGTCGTCCTTGGGGATGTGCACCCGTCGCACCGGCGGCGCCCGGTAGCGGTCGCCAGACTTCGCGCGGTCCAGCAGCGACCGGAGGTTTTCCTCCAGTTTCGCCCCGTACTCCGCAGCCGTCTGGCCGTCCACTCCCGTCGCCGCATCCTTGCGCGTGCGCCGGTGCGCCTCCCTCAGCCATTCGATGTCGATGTGTTGCGACAGCGAGGTGAGCGCCAACCTCGGCTCGTAGCTCGCCAGCTCTGCTATCCGTCGCAGCTTGGTTGAGATGTCCTTCGGGCCTGGTGTCCCGCTCATCTTTCCCTCCGCCGGTTCCGCGATCCCGGCCTCTCCTTCCCTCCGCGGGGTCCTTCGGGTCCGTTCCCCCGCTTCACAGGTACAACGAGAGGCTCCGACTCCCTGGCGCTTCTCGCGGGGCGCTTCGGTCGTCCCTCGCGCCCCGCTTACCTCTCCTGCGCTCGTGGTTCGCTCCGTCGGCGGCGAGCACACCGACGACGGCCTGGGGCTTGTTCTGCGGGTTCGCCCCGTCCCGCTGCTCGGAGTGGAGGCGCCAGGGCCTCCCAGGTTCCTGGGGAACCCCTGCACGCGCGCCCTGCTCTTCGACCCCGGCGAGACCTCCGCACCTTGCCTTGTCGGTGCTTCGGCACGGTCGCCACTCAAACGACAGCGTCGACTCTCGCAACCACCGAATTTCGGGGCTCAATCACACGGCTCGCGTGCTCGCTGTCTACGCTTCACCGTCGGGGTTACCCCCGCGCGGCGCAAGACTCGCTTCCGGCTGCTGGCCAGGCTCTACCGGGCGGGCTTCTTCCTCCCGCTGGGTTCCGCTGCAAGGTTTCAGAGGCCGCTCATCCTCCTTGCCCAGGCTTTCCTGGCGCACCGTTCGCGTCGGCGTCGGCGTTGGCGGCCTTTGCGTCGCCGCCTCGACAGAGCTCGAGTCCTCGCCGACGCCGACGCCGACGCCGACGCAGACGCCGACGCCTACGTCCACGCGACGGAGAACCTGCCTGACTGAACGGTCTCGCAGCTAGCCGCGCACCCGCGCGACCACGCCGTCGGTGAACGTCCTCGTGTTGCCGCGGCCGCCCAGGTCCCCCGTGCGCTCGGTATCCGACGCGAGCGCCCCGGCGATGGCGGCGCGCAGGCGCTTGGCCT
>CAZQJC010000311.1:0-2431 GCA_964593795.1 uncultured Myxococcales bacterium
CCGTCGCACCCGCGCCGCCCGTCGCGCCCGCGCCGCCCGTCGCGCCCGCGCCGCCCGTCGCACCCGCGCCGCCGGTCGCGCCCGCGCCGCCCGTCGCACCCGCGCCGCCGCTACGTCCGCCCGTCGAGACGCCGCCGTCCCCGAACGGGAACGGCGCGACCCCTTGCTCGGTACAGGACAGGGCGATCACCCCGACGGCTACGAACGCGAAGAACCCCCAGCGCATGGTCGCGGACGATAGCACGCCGGCCCGCGCCGGTCAGAAGGGCTCGGCGTCGAACACGTGGCGCCCGCTGTCCACGACGCGCGCCTCTGCCTTGCGGAAGGGCCGGTACGACGCGTTCGCGCACAGCAGGGCGAACAGCTCGCCCATCTGCGGCTCGTGCCCGACCAGCACCACGGCCTGCTCGCCCCGCGCCGCGATGGCGCTCGCGGTCTCCTTCGGGTCGCCGGACGTGCCGAGCTCCGGCAGCGTCTCCATCGGCGCGCCGAGCACGCGCGAGAGGATCGTGGCCGTCTCCTGGGCGCGCAGCAGCGGCGACGCCAGCACGACCTTGGGCTCCTCTCCGTGGGCGCGCAGCCGATCCGCGACGAGCTCCACCTCGCGCAGCCCGCGGCCGGTGAGCGCGCGCTCGGCGTCGGTCCCGCCCATCCGCGTGGGCTCCGCATCCCCGTGACGCACCAGCGTGACCCGCATGCGGAAATGGTACACGGACCGCGTGTCGGATGTGCGCCGAACGGCAAAGGAGGTGTGGACCCTCGCCTGGCCGGCCGCGACCCACATGCTGCTCGTCACCTGCGTGTTCGTGCTGCAGCGGGCCATGCTCGGCCGCCACTCGGCGACCTCGCTCGCGGCCATGCAGATCTGCGGACCGCTCGTGTGGACGCTCTATTCGGTGTTCGCGTCGTTCTCCGTCGGCACGCTCGCGGTCGTCGGGCGCTCGGTGGGCGCGGGCGACCCCGCGGGGGCCCGCGCCGCGGCGCAGAGCTCGCTCGGGCTCGCGGTCGGGCTCGGCACCGCCGTCGGGCTCGCCTTCCGCCTCGGCCTCGGCCCGGCCCTCGACGCGGCCTTCCCGGCGGCGGGGCCCGAGGTGCGCGCCGCCGCGCACGATTACCTGGCCATCGCGCTCCTGGCGATGCCGGCCTTCTTCGTGGAGGCGACGTGCTCCGCGGCGCTGCAGGGGCTCGGCGACACGCGCACGCCGCTCCTCGCGGGCATCCTCGCGAACGCGGTCAGCCTCGTCCTCACCTGGGCGCTCGTGTTCGGCCACCTCGGCGCGCCCGCGCTCGGCATGCGCGGCGCGGCGATCGCCGCCGCGGTCGCCATCCTCGTCGAGGCCCTGGTGCTGTGGCTGCGCCTCGGCGCGCGGCTACCCGGGTCGCACGGCCCACCTGCACCGGGCGCGCTGCGGCGCGTCCTCGCGGTCTCGGGGCCGGCCTTCGCCGAGAAGGCGCTCTACCACGTGGGTTTCCTTGGCTTCGTCGCCCTCATCGGCCGGCTCGGCCCCACGGCGATGGCGGCCAACCAGGCGCTCATCGCGATCGAGTCGATCGCGTTCCTGCTCGCCGACGGCTTCGGCGTGGCCGCGGGCGCGCTCGTGGCGCAGAAGCTAGGCGCGGCCCTGCCCGACGAGGCCTCGCGCGCCGCGCGCCTCGCGACCGCGATGGCCGCGCTGCCGCTCCTCCTCGTCGGCCTCGCCTTCCTCGCGTTCCCGGCGGCGCTCGTCGGGGCGTTCTCGCCCGACGCGGCGATCGTCGAGCTCGGCGCGCCCGCCCTGCGCGTCGGCGTCGTCGCCGAGCCGGTCATGGGCGCCGCGGTGGTGCTCGCGGCGGCGCTCCGTGGCGCGGGCGACACGCGCACCGTGCTCGGCATCGTCTGCGTGTGCGCGCTCGGCGTGCGCCTCCTCGCCACCTGGGCGTTCGCGTTCGGCGCCGATCTGGGCCTCGTCGGCATCTGGCTCGGCTCGACCACGGACTGGGCCGTGCGCCTCTTGCTCCTCGTGTGGGCCTTCCGCACCGGGGGCTGGCGTCGCGTCCGCGTCTAGCTGCTAGTGTGGCCGGCTCGGAAGCCGGCCACCGCCGACCCCCTACTGCTTCGTGCCGTGCGCACGTCGTGCCGTCGCAGGCCCCCTGCCTGGAGGTCCGCGCAGCGGGCACGTTGCCCTTCCCCCGGATGGGCACAGCCCATCCGGGCCCCCCAACTTGCGTCTTCGCTCGCTGCGCTCGCTACGCCCTTGGGCCTCGCTGCGCTCGGCTCGAACGCGCCGGCGCGAATCACTACGCCTCGGTCGAGGTACTAGAGCACCGAACGGGTTGAACTGCGTTGGAGAATGCGGGCTTGCGCAGGCCCGCTGATCCGTGGACGAGCGCCGTCGCTGAAGGCTTCGGGCTTCAGGCCTCGGGCTTCAGGCTCCGGATCCGGGTCAGAGAC
>CAZQJC010000312.1:0-9882 GCA_964593795.1 uncultured Myxococcales bacterium
CATGCCCGAGTTCTCGGCAAGGCGCTCCGACTGTTGCGGGGCCCCTCTCCCGACGGGAGAGGGGCGGTTGCGCGACCCGAACGCTCTGCGGGGGTGAGGCCGGGCGTGGTGTTAGGGGCCAGAAGTTCTGGGGTGCTGGACTCCCAGAAGGACATTCCATCTGCCTAGGCAGATGTGACGAATCGTGAGAGCGCGGCGCTACCCGGAGGTCGAGCCGGAGCGGAAGCCGGCCAGGTCCACGGTCACGAAGCGAAAGCCCAGCGACCGGCCGAGGGCGACGAGGCGCTCGCGCACGTCGGCGTCGAGCGCCCGCGGCAGGTCCTCCACGGGCAGCTCGATGCGCGCGATCGGCTCGTGGAAGCGCACGCGGAGCTGCGCGAACCCGAGCGCGCGCAGGCCGTCCTCGAACGCGTCCACGCGGGCGAGGCGCTCCTCGTCGATGCGCGTGCCCTGCGGGAACCGCGACGACAGGCAGGCGAGCTGCGGCTTGTCCCACGTGCGGAGCCCGAGGTGCCGCGACAGCGCGCGCACGTCCGCCTTCGACAGGCCCGCCTCCACCATCGGCGAGCGGGCCCCGCGCTCGGAGGCCGCGCGGAGCCCCGGCCGGTGATCCGACAGGTCGTCCGTGTTGGTGCCGAGGATCACCGCCGCGAGGCCCTCGGCGAGGGCCGCGGGGCCCGCGAGCTCGAGCAACTCGCTCTTGCAGTGGTAGCAGCGATCCCCGGGGTTCTCCCTGAAGTTCGCGCGATCGAGCTCGTGCGACTCCACGACGAGGTGCCGCGCGCCGAGCTCGGCCGCGAGCGCCCGCGCGTCGTCGACCTCGCGCCGGGCCATCGTCGGGGAGACCGCCGTGAACGCGACGCAGCGGTCGCCGAGGGCGCGCCGCCCGACGGCGAGCAGGAACGTCGAGTTGACGCCGCCCGAGAACGCGACGAGCGCGCTGCCGAGCTCCGCCAGGCCCTGCTCGAGGGCGACGAGCTTGCCCTGCAGGTCGGCCGCCGACGCCGCCTCGGCCGCCGGCACCGCCGCGAGGACGGGCAGCCGCCGACCCGGGCCCACCGACGGTCCGGGAGAAGAAATTGGCGTCGACTTCGGCATTGGCTCGTGTATAGCACCATCGGAGGATGGGGCGCCCCGGACGATGAAGCGACTGATCGCGCGGCTCGCACGCCGCTTCCCGAACCTGGCAGCCGACGTGGCGCGGCACTTCGAGGACGAGGAGGAGCGCTCGCTCCTGTCCCAGGTGGTCTACGTCCTCGAGTCGCAGGGCGTGTGGGTGATGGCGGTCTATCGCTTCGGGCGCTGGACCTACCAGGAGGGGCCGAAGGGGGCGGCGGCCCTGCCGCTCAAGGCGACCTACCACGCGCTTCACAAGGCCGTCGAGGTCGCCACGGGCGTGGTCCTGCCGGCCAGCGCCGAGATCGGCCCGGGACTGCTGATCTCCCACCCGGGCACAATCATCGTGCACCCCGACACGCACATCGGCGCGCGTTGCAGCGTCGGCCAGGACACCACGATCGGCACGACCGGCCGCGGCGGCGGCGGGGTCCCGGTCATCGGCGACGACGTGTTCCTCGGCTCGGGGTGCCGCGTGCTCGGCGCCGTGAGCATCGGCGACGGCGCCTCCGTGGGCGCGAACGCCGTCGTGCTCAAGGACGTCCCCGCGTACCACACGGCCGTGGGTGTGCCCGCGCAGGTGGTCCCGCGCAGGTCGATCGTGCCGCCCGTGGTGGGCCTCGGGCCGACGCCGCGAGGCAGGAAGGGCGACTGATGCGCGGCGGGGGAACCGCGTTCCCCCGCGCCGGCTCGCCCCCAGGCTCGCCTCCCCCTCTTCGCGGCTGATGGCCGCGTTCGCAAGCGCACATCGTCGAAGCGCCGCGGTCGCGCCACCGGGGCGGGGGCTCACGCGTTCCGCGCTCGCGTCGCCGGACGGCGAGGACGTGCCCGCTCTCCTCCCCGCGAAACGACAGCCCGCGGCGAGCCCGACGCCGGACGGCGTCATCGACGCCGGTGAGGGGGGAGGCCGAGCCGGGGCGAGGCCGAAGCGGGGGGAGCTTTGCTCCCCCCGAAGACAACAGCACATGGCGTTCGCCGCTCGTTCGGTGGAGAATCGGGGGTGATGCGCCGTCTCCTGCCGCCGCTCGGCCTCCTGGCCGCGCTCGGATGCGCCAAGGTGGCGCCGGGTGGCCCGGCGCCCGACGGCGGGCGCGCGGTGGCCGGGCGCGGCGCGCTCGAGCGCGAGCCGCCGCGGCGCGACGAGACCAGCTTCATGCGCGAGTTCCCGGAGGTGCAGCCGGCCGAGCCGTGCTTCGTCACCGGCGAGCCGCTCGGCCTGTCGGCGCTCCTCGATCGCGCGGCCGCGCGCTTCGACGCGAGCGACTTCCAGGGGGCGCTCCGCTGCGCGGAGGAGGCGAGCCGCTTCGAGCCCTCGTCCATCGAGGCGCACCACGATCGGGCCGCGGCGCTGCTTCGCCTCGGCCGCACCGACGAGGCCCGGACGGCGCTCGAGTGCGTCCTCGCGCTGGATCCCGACGATCCGGAGACGCTCGCGGCCGCCGCGGACCTGTTCATCAACCGCCTCGCCCCGGGACCTGACGTGACCGAGGCCGGCCTCGAGCTCGCCCGCCGCGGCGCGCGCCTCGTGCAGCGGCGTCGCCGCGCCAACCACGAGCGGGGCCTCTACGCGCGGCTCTCGCTGCTCGAAGCGCAGGCGCAGAACGACCTCGGCCGGCCGCGCGAGGCGCTGTCACGCGCGGACGCCGCGCTCGGCGTGATGGGGGGCCTGCCGAGCCTCGACCCGCAGCTCAAGACCGACGCGGAGTACGAGCGCGCTGTGGCCCTCTTCGAGCTGTGCCGCTTCGACGACGCGCGAAAGGCCCTCTCGGAGCTGGTCGCCCGCAAGCCAGACCACGCGCACGCGCACCAGCAGCTCGGCCTCGTCCTCGAGCGCCACGGCGACGCGGACGGCGCGGCCAGCCACTTCGCGCAGGCGCGCAAGCTCGCGCCGGACGAGCTCCGCGCGCCGCTCGAGCTCGGCGCGGCCGAGTTCGCGCGCGTGGTGGAGAAGGCCGTCGCGGAGCTCCCCGCGGGCCTGCAGCGCGACCTCGCCGGCATCCCGGTCGAGCCCGCGGAGCTCCCGGCCGAGTCGGACCTGCTGCTCGAGGACCCTCCGCTCTCGCCCACGATCCTCGGCCTGTTCCGCGGCCTGCCGCTGCACGTGAGCGCGCAAGGCGGCACCTCCGACGAGCCGCGCAGCATCGCCATCTACCGGAAGAACCTCCTGCGCGTGGTGACGTCGAAGGACGAGCTCGAGCGCGAGGTGCGAAAGACGCTGCTGCACGAGATCGGCCACCTGCACGGCGAGGACGACGGCGCGCTGCGAGCGCGCGGGCTCGAGTGATGTCGGGGACCATCCCTTCGCGCGACTTCGAGGGCGAGCTCCGCACGCTCCAGACGCGCCTCGACATCGAGGCGCGCAAGCTCGAGATCGTGCGCGAGATCGCCTCGGCCCTCGGGCAGACCCTCGATCTCGATCGCCTGCTCGAGCTCATCCTCTCGCGCATGACGCCGCTCCTCGAGGCGGACCGCTCGACGCTCTACCTCGTCACCGACGACGGACAGGAGCTCACGTCGAAGATCGTCCAGGGCGGCGAGGCGCGCGTGATCCGACTGCGCGTGGGCCAGGGCATCGCGGGCTGGGTCGCCGAGACCGGCGAGACCGTGAACATCCCCGACGCGTACGTCGACCCGCGCTTCTCGCAGGAGCAGGACCGGAAGAGCGGCTACGTCACGCGGTCGATCCTGTGCATGCCCATCCGCACGCACGAGGGGCGCACCGTCGGCGTCCTGCAGTCGCTCAACAAGGCCGGCCCCGACCGGGAGCCAGTGCCGTTCTCGCGCGAGGACGAGGCGCTCATCGAGGCGCTGTCGAGCCAGGCCGCCGTCGCGATCGAGAACGCCAAGCTCTACCGCGCGGTGGTCGAGCGCAACGCCCAGCTCGCCGAGGCGACCGAGAAGCTCGAGCAGAAGGTGTTCGAGCTCGACGTGCTGTTCGAGGTCGAGCGCGAGATGGCGGCCGGCTACGACGAGCGCGACGCGCTCGATCGCCTGCTCGTGCGCTCGATGGAGCTCGTGGGCGCCGAGGCCGGCGCGATCGCGCTGCAGACGCCGCGCGGGCTCGAGTTCGCGGCCGCGCGCGGCGGCGCGGGGGAGGCGCTGCGCGGGCGCCTCCTGCCCGCGGGTCAGGGCGTCGTCGGCTGGGTGATCGAGCACGGCGAGCCGCTCCTCGTGGCCGACGCCGTCGCCGATCCGCGCTTCGCGAGCGACCTCGCGCGGCGCCTCGGCTACACGCCGAAGAACCTCCTCGTCGTGCCGCTCGCGGCCGAGGACGGCACGCCCATCGGCGCGCTCGAGCTGTGCAACAAGGTCGTCGGCCCGTTCGAGGCCTCCGACCTCAAGCTGCTCACGCTCGCGGCCGGGCAGGCCTCGCGCGTCATCCAGCTCCACCGCGCGCGCGCCGACCAGGCCAAGAGCGACCGCCTCGCGTCGATCGGCCAGATGCTCTCGGGCGTGCTGCACGACCTGCGCACGCCGATGACGATCATCTCCGGGTACGCGCAGCTCATGAGCGACTGCAACGACCCCGCCGAGCGCCGCCACCACTGCGAGCACATCCTGCGGCAGTTCGAGAACATGTCGTCGATGACGCGCGAGGTGCTGGCGTTCGCGCGCGGCGAGTCGAACCTCCTCGTGCGCAAGGTCTACCTGCAGAAGTTCGTCGAGGAGATCGTGGCGCACCTCAAGCAGGAGTTCGCGGGGCGCGGCGTCACGCTCGACGTCGACGCCGAGTACCGCGGCACCGCGTTCTTCGACGAGACCAAGCTCCTGCGCGTCGTGCACAACCTCGCGCGCAACGCAGCGCAGGCGATGGGCAGCGGGGGCGGCACGTTCCGCATCGTGGTGCGCGAGGAAGGCCCGGACCTGGTCTTCGAGTTCGCCGACGACGGCCCGGGCATCCCCGACGAGCTCGAGGGGCGCCTCTTCGAGCCCTTCGCGACGAGCGGCAAGCGCGAGGGGACGGGCCTCGGCCTCGCGATCGTCAAGAAGATCGTCGAGGAGCACGGCGGCACGGTGACCTGCGAGACGCGCCGCGGCGGGCCCGACCACGGGACGACGTTCGTCGTGCGGCTGCCCAAGGAGCGCGCGGAGGCCCGGTGAGGATCCGGCTCCGGGCTCCAGGCCCCGGGCTTCGGCTCGGCGCGCTGCTGGTTCTGTGTGGCGGGTGCGATCGCAAGGTCGCGCCGCCGGCCGCGCCCGCGGACGCGGTGGTCGTGCGCGCGGCGGACGCCGCGGCGGCGCCGGTGGTGCCCCCCTTGCCGCCCCCCGAGCTCTACATGCTCGCGAAGAGGCACCTGCGCGAGGGCGACCTCGACCACGCGATCCTGCTCTTCGACAAGCTCATCGCGCTCGACGTGTCGCCCGAGATGACCGCCAATGCGCTGCTCGGGATCGGCGCCGCGTACGCCGACAAGGGCGACCGCAAGGGCGCGCTCGCCGCGTACGAGCGCCTCGTCGCGCTGCGGCCGAGGGACGTGGAGGCCAGGCGCATCCTCGGCGTCGCCTTCGAGGACACGGGCGCCCTCGTGCGCGCGGCGACCGAGCTCGAGAAGGCCGCGGAGCTCGCGCCCGACGAGCTGACGGTGTTCCACGACCTCGGCCGCATCTACCGGCGCCAGGGCAAGGAGGACGCCGCGGTGAAGTCGTACGCGCGCTACGAGCGCGAGCGCGCGCGCCTCGTCAAGGCGCTCGGTCTCTCGAAGGACGCCAAGGTGCGCATCCACGCCGCGGAGCAACTCGCCGCGGTGCCCGACGACGCCACGGGGCGCGCGCTCACGCTCGCGCTCGACGACCGCGCCCCCGAGGTGCGCCTCGCGGTCGTCAAGGCGCTCGCCGACCAGCGCTACGTGCCCGCCAAGGGACCGCTCCGCGCGCTCGCGGAGAAGGACGACGACGAGGACGTCGCGGACGCCGCACGCAAGGCGCTGTCCGCGATCCTGCGCAGCGAAGAGAAGGCCAAGGCCGAGAAGCCGTAGCGCTGCTACCGGTTCCAGCGCCAGACGGGGAGATCGAGCCGCGGCTGCAGGCCGAGGAACGGATCGAGCGGGATCGACAGCTCGACGCCGATCTCGCGCGGGCCTCGCTGCAGGAGGTTCTTGACCGTCTCGATGGGTCGCTCCACCACGAGCTCGCCGCCGAGGCGAACGCTCGCCGATTCCCCTGGCGCGATCGTGACCGCGCCGTCCGCGTCGAGCGCCGCGAGCGCGCGGCCGTCGAGCATGAGGCGCGTGCGCATCGGCTCGAACGACACCGCGCGGTGGAAGTGGTTCGTCACCCGGAGCGTGGCGCCCATCGCGACGCGCACCGGCGGCGGCGCCTGCTTCTGCTGCTCCGGCGTGCCGTGCCGCGCCAGGAGCTCACCGGCCACGGCCGAGAGGCCACCCAGCGCCAGGCTCGCCGGGTTCGGCAGCTCGAGGTGCTCGATCGCGTAGTCGCAGTGGTAGAGGCCCTGCTTGCCGTCCACGATCACGCGCGCCGTGTGGGCGTACCAGGCCCAGAGGCAGAGCACGAGGGTGCCCGCCGCGTACGTGAGCGCCGCCGGAAGCCGGAGCACGAGCGAGGGCCGCGGCAGCGCGGGCCGCGCCTCGAGGATGCGCATCGCGACGTCGGCGCCGCCGATCACGCCGAGGGGCAGCGCCGCGAAGTCGAGCACGGCGAGCACGCGAGCCAGCCAGAGCGGCGCGCCGTGGCGGAGCACCTCGAGCGGCAGCGCGAAGAGGCCGCCCACCACGAGGCCGAGGCCGAGCACCGCCGGCAGGCTCCGCCACGCGCGCCGGCGCACCTCCGCGAACGAGAGACCATAGCGCACAAGGGGTGGCGTGACCGACAGGACGCCCGAGACGACCACGAGCAGCGGGTAGTAGATCGCGCGGTGGAGCGGCTCCGAGAGCACGCCGCGGAAGCGCAGCTCGGTGACGACGAGCGCGAACGCCGCCGCCCAGAAGAGCGCGAGGGCATTGGAGAGCGCGACCGCGCCGCGCCGCCGGTCCGGCGCGTGCGTCTGGCCGTAGGGCGTGCGGCTCGCGACCGCCACCGTGAGCCGATCGGTGAGCGGGACCGCGAGGACCTGCACCACGCCGAACGCGACCAGGAACCCGCCGAGCGTGATGGTGCGCTCGAGCGCGGGCGGGCCCACCTCGCGGAACTTCGCCAGCAGCAGGCCCTCGAAGAGCGCGACCTGATCGGGGCCGAGGCCGAAGAACTCGCCCCACCAGCGAACGAAGTCCGAGAAGGCGCTCTCCGAGAGGCGCTCGAACATGCGCGTACACGCATGGAACGCGCCGTAGCCCGCCGCGCCCGACACCGCGATCGCGAGGACCACCGCCCAGCCCGGCATCGCGCCGCGCAGGCTGCGCGGTCGGAACGGCGCCCCGAGCGCCTGGAGGAAGCTCAACGGTGCCCCGCCCTCACAGACCGATAGCCTGACACGGAACCGCCGGAGCGGCACGGAGGCGCGCGGTCGGGGGGGCGCCCCGATCTGCACCCGTCAGCGCGGCGGGTCTGCGTCGAAGACCGGCAGGTCCGCGCACGACGTGTACCAGGGCGCGCGGGAGGCGTAGTGGATGTTGCGCGTCGGCCGGCCGCCCGGATCGTCGTCGAGCGCGCCGGCCGGAACGATGAAGACCTTGCCGCTGCGCGTGAGCCACGGCAGCCGGGAGCCGCAGGTGTCGCAGAACCCCGTGCAGAACATGCGGGCGCTCGCGAGCTCGTGGCGCCGCACGTGGTCCTCGCCGGCGGTCCAGGCGAGCTGCGCCGCGGGCACGAACACGTTGGCGCCGTGGGCGCTGCCGCTCGCCTTGCGACATCGGCTGCAGTGACAGTACTGGAAGGCCACGTACGGCGGCTCGATGCGAAACCGCACCGCACCACAGAGACACGAGCCTTCAGCCGGTCGATCAGGAGTGGTCATGCCGGGCAGTCTAGTCCGAACCCGCATCGATCCGCGCGTGCGCCGGTGCTTCGATGGGCACCCCGAGCAACTCGCGGCTGAGCTGTGTCTCTCCCGCTCCGCGCTCCGCGCTCCGCGGGTCCCTGTGCCGGTCGCGCCGAAGGCGCGCAGCGCCAACGTGCGGCAAAGCCTGCGGGCGGCACGCGCTCGCTGCGCTCGCGGCTCGGTGTTCCCTGGCCCGAACCCGGGACAGCCCCTAGCGCGCGGACGAGAGCGCCGCCGCGCCGCGACAGGCCGGCAGCGGCGCGAAGGCCGGCGCGGGCCACGCGCCCCTCCGCGCCGTGGGCGCCGCGGGCACGCGGAGGTCACTGGCGAGGACGAAGCTCACGAGCAGCGTCGTGGAGCGCAGGTACGCGAAGTCGACCGTGGCATACGCGTCCGTCGGCTGGTGGTAGTGCGGCGTCGTGTCACCGGACGTGTAGCCCTCGGTGAGCCCGACCGCGCCGAAGCCGAACTGCCGGAAGCGCGCGTGGTCGGTCGTGTTGGTGGTCGTGCGCCGGAGCGGGATCGACAGCGCTCCGCTCGACACGCCGTCCTGGTAAAGCTCGAACAGGCCACTGTCCGGCCGCTCGAGCTCGATCAGCCGGTCGTCGTTCGCGTCCCAGCCCATCTGGTCGACGGTGTGCGCGGCGGTCACGCGCACGCGCGTCTGCGAGAGGAAGCTCGCGAAGTGGTAGCTCCCGACGAGGCCCGCCTCCTCCTCGTCGAACAGCACGAAGCGCACGTTCATGGCGCGGCAGGGCACCGACGCCAGGTGCCGGGCGACGGCGTAGACGAGCGCGACGCCGGTCGCGTTGTCGTTGGCGCCCGGGCTGCCCGCCACGCTGTCGAAGTGCGCGCCGAGGACGATGTACTGGTCGCTCGCGCGCGTGGCCGGCAGATCGGCGTAGACGTTGGCCCCCGTGCCGTAGTCCTGGACCTGCCCGACGAGCCCGAGCTCCGCCCACAAGGCGACGAGGTACGCGCGAGCGGCAGCCCGGTTGGCCGGTGTGTTCCGATCGGCGAGCCGCGCTCCGCTCGGCAGCGGCTGCTGCCCGGAGAGCTGCGCGACCACGCGCTCCTGGAACGCGGCGAGCCACGTCGGGTCCGGCACCGGCTGCGCCGGGCACCGCGGCGCCGGCCCGTCGGCCGTCGCGGGCGGACCGTCGGCTGCACGCGCGTCCGGCGTGCGCGCCGCATCTGGCGGCGCCGCCGCATCCGGCGTGACCGGGGCATCCGCGCGCGCGTCGAGCGGACGCGCCGCGTCGCTCCTCCCGGCACCATCCGCGCGCCTCGCGTCCCCGGGAATCCCGGCGTCGCGCCGCGGTGGACCGTCCCTCCGCCCGGGGCCCCGGGCCGCGTCCTCGCTCACCGCGGAGCCGTCACCACACCCTTGCGCGACCGAGCCGAGCCACACGGCCAGTACCACGCGAGAGACCTTCATCAGGTCCGAATAGAGCACACCCGGCCGCCTCGCCGATAGATGACGACGACGTCGGGACGAACCTCGGCAAGGTCGAGGTCCTCGAGCAGCACGGCTGGGGGGCGCGGACCACCACGACGGACCGAGAGAGCATCGAGCATCTGCTCGCGCGCCGATCGCTCAGCGATGGAACAGCGCCGGGATCACGAGGTGCGCCGTGCAGTGCGCCGAGACGAGGAAGACCGGGCCGAAGCCGAGCGCCAGGAGACTCATCGCCGCGCCCGGGATCAGGAGGCGCGTCAACATGAACCTCGCCTCGAAGGCTCCGCCTGCAGGGCCGAGCTCGTGAGAGAGGCTGAACAGGACGGAGGTCACGAGGATGGCGGCCGCGGCCGAGGGGAGCGCGCCCAGTCGG
>CAZQJC010000313.1:0-2143 GCA_964593795.1 uncultured Myxococcales bacterium
GGGAGCACCCCCAAGGCCTGCGAGAGCCCCCAGCGTCGACAGGAGCACGGCCAGGACGAAGAGCGCGCCGAACAACCAGCCCAGCCACTTCTTCTCCGGGTGCCTGACCCAGTCGTGCGTCAGGACCGAGAGCAAGAGCGCCTGCGCGATCACCTCGGGTAGGCCGACGGCGTGGAACCAGAGGGGGAGCCGCGTGTAGAGCACTCCTTCGAGGGAGCTCGGCGCTGCGGGCGTAGTCAGCATGAACTGGGGTCCCGCGCACCGCCCGAGGGTAGCCGAAGAGGAACCCGCCCGTCTCGCTTCGGCCCGGCCGGCCTTCGAGGCGCCGCTCGCGGCGCGTCGGGAGCCCGCCCGGGAGCGTCGCGGCCTCTGGGGGCGCGGCGCTCCACAGCCCTTCCGTCAACCGCCGCATCGCTGGCGCACCCATCCGTCGCGGCGCGCTCGGCGCGGCCGTCAGGGGAAGTCGAAGCCGTCCGGCAGCTCGTCGGGCGGCGCTCGCGCCGGCCGGATGGGGATGGGGTCGCTCCAGATGCGGAGGTTCTCGAGGAGGCGCTTCACCTCGGCGCGGTCATGGATCACGGCGACGAGCTTCAGGCGTCCCTTGCACTTGGGGCAGCCGAGCATGTCGAGGCCGAACGAGTACCTCATCAGCGCTGCCCAGGTTGCGTCCTCGTGTCGCTGCTTCCTCGGCGGGGCCTTGGGCACGATCTCCCTGCGCCCGCGCGCGTTGCCGGCGAGCACGCCGTAGTAGAGCGTCGTGTTCTTCCTGGGCCTCGGCACGAGCGAGGCGAGGCGCCCGAGGAACGCGCTCGGGGTCAGCTCCACGTGCGTGGTGCGGTCCTGCCAGGGCTTCTTGAGCTCGAGGATCACGCGTCCGCCTGCGGCGGGGAGGTACCGGAGGCGGTCGTGGGAGAGGGGCGGGCGGAGGAAGTAGCGCAAGAGGCTCTCGCGGCGGTCCCGATCGCGAGCGGCGATGGCTACTTCGGCGTCGAGGTCGAAGCCTTCGATCCGCGCCTTGCGCCGCGTGGGGAGGATCACCTGCCCGGCGAGCTCGTCGTCGTCGCCGTCATCATCGGGAGCGTGCTTGGCGGTGCCTCGTGACGTGGTGGCGGCGCCGTAGGCCTGGGCGAGGGAGCGGTCGTTCTCGTCTACGTCGCCGAGGTCGTGCCCGCGGTCATCGAGGAGGACGGCGGCGCGGGCGACGATGCGCGAGAGGATCGCTTCCACCTCCTCGGGGCTCGGGGCGGGCGCGGCGAAGAAGACCTCACGGCCGCTCCGGTCGATGCCGTAGGCGCCGTCGAGGAACTGGGCGTGCAAGTGCACGTTGAGCCTGAGGTCGGAGCCGAACCGCTGGATGGCGAAGAACGCGCCGCCGCGCGGCTCGCGGAGGCCGGCGTCGCGTGCGAGCCGGCGGTAGCGGCGATCGATCTCCGCGTGCGTGATGCGGGCGAGCGCGAGCGCGAGGTCGTGGTGAAAGGCCAGTGCCCAGCGCAGCGCGAAGGGAAAGGAGAGCACCCACTGTCGGGTGCGCTCGTCGGGAAAGACGCGCTCGGCGAGATCGCGCGCGGTGGCGTTCATGCGACGGCCGCAGCACCGAGGACAGAAGCCACGGCCCTTGCAGCTGAGGGCCACGAGGCGGTCGAGGCCACAGCCCCCGCAGCGGAAGTGCGCGCAGCCCTTGGCGAGCACGCCGCAGTCGAGGAAGCCGCGCAGCTCGCGCTCCACGAAGGTGGCCACGCTCTATCGCGCCGTCCTGCGACACGCGGGGGGCGGCTCCCGCGAGGCGAGCGTGGAGCTCCGCGAGGCCCACGAGCACCTCGCGCGGCACGGCGACGCGCTCAACGCCTACCTCGCGGGCTACTACGGGGCCGCAGCGCTCGCCGTCATCGGCGAGCTCACCGAGGCGCGGGCGCTCGCGCTCCGGACCTCGGCGCTGGCGCAGCGCGCCGGGCTCGCGGGGCTCGTCCCGCAGTCGCTCGCGCAGCAGGCGCTCTTGGCCGCCGAGGCGATGGAGCGCACCGAGGCTCATCGGCTCGCCGACGAGGGGCGTAGTCAGCATGAACTGGGGTCCCGCGCACCGCCCGAGGGTAGCCGAAGAGGAACCCGCCCGTCTCGCTTCGGCCCGGCCGGCCTTCGAGGCGCC
>CAZQJC010000314.1:0-7424 GCA_964593795.1 uncultured Myxococcales bacterium
GGGCTTCAGGCCTCGGGCTTCAGGCTCCGGATCCGGGTCAGAGACCCGAAGCCTGAAGCCTGGAGCCTGAAGCCTCTTCGCATGACAGCTCGCAAGTCCGCGTTGCAGCACACGGTTCAACATGATCGGTGCTCTAGCGCAGGCCCTTCCTGGGTGGCTTGGGCGCGGACCTGGAGCTGGCGGACGCCTTCCGTGGCTTGCCCTTGCCCTCGAGGTTCATCGCCACTGCGGCACGGATGAGATCTTTCAGGGCGGCCTCGTCGACCTCCTCGCCCTCGTGGATGTCGATGGCGCGCCTCGCGTTGCCGTCGAGGCTGGAGTTGAAGAGACGCGACGGGTCCTTCAAGGACGCTCCCTTGTGAAAGGTCAGCTTGACGACCTTCCTGTACGTCTCCCCCGTGCAGACGATGCCGCCGTGGGACCAGACGGGCGTCCCCATCCACTTCCACTCCTCGACGATCTCGGGGTCTGCCTCGTGGATGAGCTTGCGCACCCGCGCGAGCATCTTGCCGCGCCAGTCCCCGAGCTCCTCGATCCGCGCGTCGATCAATGCAGAGGCAGCTTCCACCGGGATAGGCTCCTTCATCTGCCTGCGATGCTCAAGGAGTGGAGCGAGCTCGGGGGCAGGGTGGCGCTGCGCGACGGCAAGCCCTGAGCGCGCGCCGGCGGAGCGCCAGCAGCACGACGAGGGCCGCGAGCGCAGGGGCGGGCAGGGGGTGCTCGCGGTGGGCGGCCTCGCACGCGCACCCGCCGCGCTGCGCCGGCAGCACGAGCTTTCGTAGATCCGGCGGCTCCTCGTCGAGGCCGTCGGCAGACCGGGTCGGGCGCGAGGGCTCCGCGGGCTCGGTCGGTGCCGCGGGCTCGGCCCGGGCGGCCGGAGCGACGGGCTCGGTGCGGCGGGATGGAAGGGCTGGCTCCGCGGGGGTGACGGGCTCGGTGCGCGCGGATGGAGCGGCGGGCGACGGAGCGACGGGCTCCGCGCGGGCGGGCGGCGCGACGGGCTCCGCGCGGGTGGGCGGAGCGACGGGCTCTGCCGGTGCGTCTGCCCGCTCGACGCGCGGCTCGAGGCGCGCGCGGCGCCGCGGTTGCGCGGCCTTCTCGACGAGCGTCGCGATCTCGGCGTTCATCTCGCCGAAGAGCCGGGGGTCGCTCAGGCCATAGACGCGCGTGCCGACCGGCCCCCCGGCGGCGTCGAAGACCGCGAGGCGCAGCGACCAGCCTCCTTGCCGCGCGACGAGGTCCGGGGCGATCACGGGCACGCGGTCGGGCGCGTCGGCGAGCTCGACCGTGCGGCCGATCGCCCGCGCGAGCCCGCGTCGCAGCTCCGCCCCGCGCGGCCCCGCGACCGCGCCGAGGAACGCGCGCGGACGCCCGGCTGGCGCCTCGGCGGCCGGTGGCGGGACGTCGACGCGCCGCACGAGCTCGGCCAGCTCGGCCGGCATGGCGGTGTAGAGGCGCGGGTCGTCGAGCGCGTAGAGCTGCTCCGCGCGGAGGCTCCCGCCGGCGTCCTGCACGCCGAGCCAGAGCACGTAGCGCCCCGCGCGCCGGAGCACCCGGCCGGTGACCACCGGGACCCCCGTCGGGTCGGGGGCGATCGCGACGTGGCGCGTCAGGGCGCGCCGGACCGCCGCGCGCATCGCCTCGGCGTCGACGCCCTCGAACGCCCCCACCCAGGCGCGCGGCCGCGCCTCGACCCCCGCGACCGGGAGGCCGAGCAAGACGGCCAGCGCGAGCGGCCCCAGCATCGAGACCCAGCCTTGCATCTCGCGTGCGCGGCGGCGACCCTCGGGATCTGGCGGGGTTCCGCCGCTCGGAGGCGGGCTGCCTGGGGTGTCCGGCAGGTCCGATCGGCCGGAGGGTCACCAGTCGCGCCCGCGCGAAGCGCTCAGATCGCGCGGGTCAGAAAGACGCTGAAGGGATCCTCGACGTAGCCTTCGAAGGGGCCGCAGCGCGAGAAGCCGGCGGCCTCGTACAGCCGGAGCGCGGGGAGAAACGGCGCGGTCGAGCCGGTCTCGAGCCACAGGCTCCGCAGGCCCCGCGCCCTGGCTTCGTCGATGAGGTGGTGCAGCATCGCCTTGCCGATGCCGCGGCCGAGGAAGGCGTCGGCGACGCGCATCGACTTGAGCTCGCCGCGGAGGGCGCCGAGCGCCTTGAGCGCGCCGCATCCGGCGATCTCATCGCCGACCCACACCGAGAAGAACGTCACGCCGGGCTGGCGGAGCTCGTCGATGTCGAAGGCGTGGACACTCTCGGGCGGCGACGCCGCGTGCATGCCCGCGAGGTGCCTGGCGATGAGCGCGCGCGTCGGCGCCCCGGAGAGATCGTCGAGCTGGAATCGCAGGTCCACCGGGGCCACCGGCGCGATCCTGGCGCGCTCGTGTTTCGCGGACGTGTCCAGGCCAACATCCGGCCGGAGATGGGGGAGCCGGACCGGCGCGCAACGACCCCGCGTTCGAGGCCGCGGTGCGCGCCATCGTGCACGACCTGCACCGAGGCTTCCGCAGAAACGCGGTGCTGGTGCGCCTCGCCGTCGCCGTGCTGCAGATCCGGCGGCACGCGCGCGAGGACGGCATCGAGCGCCTCGTGACCGACAGCGAGGACGAGGCGCTCGCGTACCTCTGCGCGCCTGCGTGATCAGCCGCCCCCTGCTTCCTCAGGGCGCCGGCACGAACGCGGCGAGGAGGGCGCTCCGGCCGCGTGGATCGGTGGTGCGCTTGACGCCGGCCACGAGCCAGCCGTCGAGTGGCCCGAGCGGGGGCGGCTGGTCCACCAGTGCCTCGAGGTCCAGCGCGGGTGGCGAGACGCGTGGGCCCGCGAGGCGCACGATCGCGACGCTGCCGTCGAAGCGCAGCTCGCCCTCCGCGAGGGCCGGCGACACGCGGGAGCCGAGGACGCCGAGGAGGCGCGCCACGTCGGCGACGCGCGGGCCCCCCGCGGGAGCTCGCTCGAGCGCGGCGGCGCGGGCCTCGATGTCCGCGAGCCCGGCGGTCCGCGCGGTGAGCCGCTCCGCCTCCTCGCGCGCGGTGGTGATCGCGGCGCGGAGCGCCTGGCCGCGGGCGCGCTCGATCGTCGGGACGCGCATCGTTCCGGGCAAGGGCGGCAGCGCGCGCGGCGTCTGCTCGACCACGCCGCCGGGCAGGCCGAGCGACAGCGACCAGCGGCCGCGGCCGACGAGGCCGCCCCGCACCGTCAGCGCCGGCGCCCGGCGCGCGATGGCGCCCAGCGCGCCCGCGGCCGACGGGCCGGCTGAACGCTCGCTGCCCGAGACGACCACGGAGTCTCCGATGGCGAGCACCTCGTGCTCTCCGACGATCCCGCGCAGGATCTGCTCGAGCGCAGCGGGATCGTAGGACGCGTCGCGCTGCCGCAACCCGGCCAGCCTCGCCCCGAGCTCACGCCGGCGCGCCTCGAGCGCGGGCCGACGTCCCTCGAGCGCCGCGAGCCGGTCGCGCTCGGTCCGCACCCCGGCGAGGTGGTGTTCGAGCGCGGAGAGCGCGGCCGCGTCGTCGTACGTCACGCGCGCGCCCGCGATCGCGAGGACGAGAGCCAGCGTGCTGAGGCTGCCGGTGCTCCACTTGATGGCACGCCAGCGCGCGTGGCGACGGTCGCGCGCGATCGCCGCGGCGACGGTGTAGCGGCGGACGCGCGGGTCGCGCTCCTCCTCGCCGCGGAGCGGCTGCTCGTGCCTGGGCAGGTGAGACTCGAAGTAGTGGATGAGCTCGTGGAAGATCGTGAGCAGGATCTGATCGTCCCACTCGGCGTCGGGGAACGCGCAGATGAACCCGGCCTCGAAGAGCTGGACGACGTGATCGGTGCCGAGCTCGCGGTAGGACAGCGGGAGCTCGCCGGTCACGTACTGCGTGCGGCGTGTGAACAGGCCGAGGCGCACGGTCGGCGCGAGGGATTGCAGCTCGCCCAGCGTGGCCGCGGCGATCACGACGGGGCACCGCCGCAATGCGCCGGCCGCCATGCGCCGCGCCCGCGCCGACGGGGCAGGGCGGGTGAGGACGTCGCGGATGCTGCGCGCGTCGTGCGCGTCCATCATCTCGGCGACGAGGCGGTAGCCGCCGCCGCGGTAGTAGGCGTCGAGGAAGCGCGGCAGGATCTCGTCGCGGTAGAGGCGCAACTGCGCGTCCACACGCTCGGCGAACGTCCCGCTCATGCGGGCCACGATACTTCGGCGACGTCGGAGGCGCGCGAAGATGGCTCGCACGAGCACGAGCCTCTGGCACACCGACTGCAAATGCCGGCTGCCAAACGGAGGCTCCCCATGATGAAGAATGCACTGCTGGCTCTCGGTCTCGCGCTCGGTCTCGTCGGTTGTGGTGGCTCGGCGGAGGAGGGCTTCGGCGAGGAGGCGCTCGATCCCGGCGAGGCCCAGCTCGACCTCACGAAGACGTTCAACCCCTGCGCGGGTCGGACCTTCGACGACGTCGTCCCGGATCTCGTGGCCAAGGTCGGCGCGGGCTCGACCTGCAGGTCGGCGGTGTTCTACGTCGCGAACTGCAGCTACGTCACCGCGCCCGCCTCGCACACGCGCTTCGCCTACGGAAACACGCGATATCACCTCTCGACCCCGTCCCTCGCGCCGGGCGCCTACGTGAGCTGGACCAAGCCGATGGCGATGTCGGGCGAGTTCGGCTGGAGCGTGACCGCGGACGAGTACAACGTCATCCTCGAGAGCTCGGAGACGAACAACGTCGCCACCGGCCACTGCGTCCTCTGATCGCCTCTCCACCCTCGATCCCGACCTTCACCGACGACGGCCCCCTCCCGGGGAGCCGTCGTTCGCATTCTTGGGGGGCGGCGTCGCGAAACATCCGCCTTTCCGGATGGGTCTGGCGCCCCCGACGCTTGCCCCGGCGCGGGCAAGGCTTGCGCGGATCGCGGGGAATTGCGTGCAACGGTTGCTCGGCCCCGGCCGCGATCAGCGCACGAAGAAGAGCGGGTTCGACACCGCGAAGGGCTTCCGGCCCGGGTGCACGGGCTCGAGCGCGCGCTCGCCCGTCGCGACGAGGACGACCCACGTGCCGCCGACGGGCACGTCGATCTCGATCGCGCCCGAGAAGCGCTCGACCGGATTCGCCGGGCCGGGCGCGGGGATCGGCAGCGTCCTCGTCAAGACGCCGTCCTGGTAGACGCGCAGGCGCGTCGCGTCGATCCAGCTCGCGGCGCGCACGGTGACCTGGATCGTCTCGCGCGCGGCCGCCGCGGGCAGCGTGCTGCCGGGCCCGCCGGCCGTGGAGCGCACGTCGAGGTAGAGGCCGCCCGACACGGTGGCGCGGCCCTCGAGCATGCGGTCGCGGACGAAGCCGGAGCCGAGGCGGCGCAGCTCGTCGGGCAGGTCGGTGTCGAGCTCGATGCACGTGCGCGGATAGCCCACGGGCAGCTCGACGATCTGGTGCGTGTCCGACGAGCCGACGGCGAAGACGCGGCGGCCGTGCGCGAGGAGCGAGAACCAGTCGCGCACGGTGGTGGCCTCGTTGGCGTCGAAGTCGCTCGCGTTGAAGACCTCGACGAGCGTGAACTTCTCGTCCCAGAAGTCCGGCTGGCTCGCGCGGCCGGTGTCGGGGTCGTAGCCCGCGGCCGCGAAGTAGCCGCCGAGCGCGCCGCCCGTGCGCGGGTGGTTGATGATCACGGTGGCCGGGCCGGAGGCGCCCGCGCGCGCGCGCGCGTCGTCGAAGACTGCCGGCGGCTTGCGACCGGACCACTCGATGGCGCCCGCGTTCGGTCGGCCCGGATCGGCGTCGAGCGGGAACACGCCGAAGTGCCCGTACGAGAAGGTCGTGAGCTCGAGCGACGAGATGCCGTAGAGGTGCCGGCCGAGCGCGAGCTCGGCGATGGCGGGCTCGAAGTCGCCGACCCACTCGTGATCGGAGCGCACGGGGATCTCGAGGCCCTCCGCGGCGGCGCCGCGCAGCTTGAGCGGCACCGGATCGGCCGCGTCCATCGAGCGGTTCGTGTGGATGTGGAAGTCGGCGCACATGACGCCCGGCGTCGGCACCGAGCGGCGCAGCGCGGCCGCGAGCTCCGTCGTGCCGGCCGGCAGCGTGACCTCGCGATCCACGATCTCGTACTCGTAGCCGCGCGAGACGACGAGCTCGTACGTGCCCGGCGCCGCGGCGAGCTCGGAGACGCCCGACGCGCCGTGGTCGAGCGCGACGCGACCGTGCGGCAGCGGCGGCGCGCCGAAGGCGTCGGGGACCGTGGGCGCGGGCGTGCCGCGCGGGACGAGCTGCACGAGCGCGGGGAGCAGCTCGCCCGAGGCCTCGTCGCGCACGGTGACCCGCAGGCGCGCCTCCGGCGCGAGCGTGAGCGTCGGTCCCGCGCCGCCCTGCCACGCCGCGGACACGGGGGCGCCGGACGGGCGGAACGCCGTGAGCGTCACGCCCGGCTCGGCGACGGCGAAGCGATAGCGGCCCGCGGCGTCGGTGTCCGCGCGGCTGACGTACTTGCCCTGGGCGCTCGCGTGGACGCGCACGCCCGCGGCGGGGCTGCCGTCGGCCTCGCGCACGACGCCCTCGATCGTCCGCTCGCCGCGCGCCACGGCGGCGCGCACGCCCTCGAGCCCCGGGCCGCCGATGAACAGGTGCGCGAGCCGCTCTTCGGTCTCGCCGCACCCCGCGATCGAGAACGCGGGCGCGCGCATGAAGAGCAGGTTCGACACCTCGATGAACGTGGTGAGCGGGCCGTCGGGGTCCTGCCACGCGAAGCCCGTCATGCGCTCGTCGACGAACGCGAGGTAGGGCACCTCGGAGCCGCTCTGCAGCGAGAAGCCCTGCCCGGGCGCGAACATGTCCATGCGGTTGTTCTGCAGAAAGAGCAATAGCGGCGGATCGACCTCGCGCGGCCGCGGGTGATCGCTCGCGAAGCGGTAGGTGATCTCGACGTGCTCGGCGTCCGGCGCGAGGCTGTAGTCGATCGCCACGCGCACGTCGCCGAGCTCGCCCTGGAGCAGCCCGCCGATGTCGACGAGCAGCGGCAGCGGCTCGAGCGGGCCCACCGCGCGCACGATCGCGGCCCGCCCGTCCGCGCCGTCCGAGAGCACGGTGACCGACTCGGTCGCGACCACGAACCGCCCGACGGTGGCCACGATCTCCTGGAAGTCGGCGGGCTGCACGAGGCGCCCGCCCTCGACGCGCGCGAGGCCCACGGGCTTTCCGCCGAAGGGATCGATGAGGTCGGACGCGCCCGCGTCCTCGATCACGAGGGCCACGCGATCGTTCGCGAGCACGAGATCGCCCGCCGACCACAGGAGGAGCCCGCCGGGATCGGCCGGCAGGTCCTCCGCGCGCAGGCGGCCGGCGCGCGCCTCGCCGGGACCCGCCCCGAGCGGACGCTCGTGGCCGGCGGCGGAGCCCGTCGCGAACGAGACCGCGCACGCGCCTGCATCGGGGGGCGCCGCGGCGTCCGCGCCGCCGAGG
>CAZQJC010000315.1:0-7784 GCA_964593795.1 uncultured Myxococcales bacterium
GGGCTTCAGGCCTCGGGCTTCAGGCTCCGGATCCGGGTCAGAGACCCGAAGCCTGAAGCCTGGAGCCTGAAGCCTCTTCGCATGACAGCTCGCAAGTCCGCGTTGCAGCACACGGTTCAACATGATCGGTGCTCTAGCCCCTCGCCAGGCGGGGGTTGCGGACGGTCGCCTCCTCTTGACTTCGACAATTAGTGCCCTTATCATATCCGAGATGCGAAGGGCTCCCGACAAGGCGCGACCGAGCAAGCGTCGCCGGCCCGTGCAGGGGGAGCTGCGGTTCCGGACGTGGGGCGGAAGGCGCAAGGGCGCCGGCCGCAAGGCCGGCCCTCGGCCGCTCGTCCAGCACCGCCCCCGCGAGCGCATCCGCCGCCCCGCGCCGGTGCACGTCACGCTGCGCGTCTTGCCGCACGTCTGGAACCTGCGGACGGCGCGCTGCGCGGGCGCCATCGGGCAGGCGTGCCGCGGGGGCAAGGAGCGCTTCGGGTTTCGCCTCGTCCACCTGTCCGTGCAGTCGAACCACCTGCACCTCTTCGCCGAGGTCGCCGATGGCGACGCGCTCCGGCGCGGCATGCAAGGCTTGACGATCCGCATCGCGCGCGCGCTCAACCGCGTGATGCAGCGCAAGGGCAAGGTGTTCGCAGGGCGCTTCCACGCGCGGCGCGCGGCGAGCCCGCGGCAGGTTCGCGTCGCGCTCCGCTACGTGATCTGCAACGGCCGCAAACATGCGGCGCAGGTGGGCCGGAACCCGCCGCCCGGCTGGCTCGACCGCTTCTCGACCGCGCGCTACTTCGACGGCTGGCGCGACCGGCCGCCCGACCCGCCGCCCAGCACGCCCATCGTGGTGCCGCCGAAGCTGTGGCTGGTCACGACCGGGTGGCGCCGCCTGGGCCTGCTCACCCCCGACGAGACGCCGCACGCGCGGTGAAGCCCGCATCGTCGAAGCGCCGCCTGTCCCACGTGTGCGGAGCCGTCAGCCGTCATCGCCTCCTGCCGCGCGAGCCCTCCGCCGGGTGCTTCAGTAAGCATCCGCCACCTTCCGAAGCAAGGCTTGCAGCCCGACCACCGCGGTGTCGGGGCCGTCGGCCCACCGGACCTCCATCGCGCGGAACCAGGTGCGCTGGCGGTGCGCGAAGTTGCGCGTCTCGCGCTGGATGACGGCCACCGCGTTGTCGAGGGGCAGCTCGTCGCGGAGGTGCTGGACCAGCGTGCGGTAGCCGAGGGCGCCGAGGGCGCGGGCGTCCGGCCCGAAGCGGGCGACCAGCGCGCGCACCTCGTCGAGCCAGCCGGCGGCCATCATGGCCTCCACGCGCGCGTCGATGCGCGGGTACAGCACCTCGCGCGGCGGATCGAGCCCCACGAGGAGCGCGGCGTGACGCGGTCCACGGGCGCGCGACTCGGCCTGCCACGCGGAGATCGGCCGACCGGTCTGCTCGAGCACCTCGAGCGCGCGCGAGAGGCGCACGCGATCGGCCGGTGCGATCTTCCGCGCCGCCTCGGGGTCGCCCTCGGCCACGCGCCGCGCGAGCTCCTCGGTGGGCAGCGCAAGGAGGCGCGCGCGCAGCGCGGGATCCGGCGGCGGCGCCTCGAAGAGGCCCTCGACGAGCGCCCGCAGGTACAGGCCCGTGCCCCCGACGACGAGCGGCACCTTGCCGCGGGCGCGCACGTCCGCGATCGCGCGCTCCGCGACCTCGACCCAGCGCGCGGCGGTGAAGGGCTCCGTGGGCTCCGCGACGTCGAGCGCGTGATGGG
This sequence comes from uncultured Myxococcales bacterium, assembly GCA_964593795.1. Lineage (GTDB taxonomy): Bacteria > Myxococcota_A > Polyangia > JAHFDS01 > JAHFDS01 > JAHFDS01. The sequence goes on from CAZQJC010000315.1 coordinate 1,750, forward strand.
GCACGCGCGCCCGCTCCGCCGGCGAGGGCTTGGCGCTGCCGACGTCGAGGCCGCGATAGACGGTCACCGAGTCGCAGCAGACGAGCTCCGCGCCCGCGCGCTCGGCGACCTCGAGCGCGAGCGCGCTCTTGCCCGAGGCGGTCGACCCGACGAGGCACACCAGGGGAGGTGGGGCGGCAGGCGCGGGCGGCATCGTCAGCGGCCGACGCGTCGCGCGAGCTCGTCCACGCGCATGCGCAGCAGCACCGGGCGCCCGTGCGGGCAGTGCGTCCGGTAGTCGATGCCGTCCATCTGCGCGAGCAGCGCCCGCACCTCGTCGGCCGTCACCGGGTCGCCCGCGCGGATGACCGAGTGGCACGCCATCGTGGCGAGCGCGTGGTCCACGCGCTCGGCGATCGCGTCGGACGAGGCCCGCGCCCCGAGCTCGCCGAGCACGTCCCCGAGGAGCTGCGCCGCGTCCGCACCCGCCGCCACCTCGGGCACCGAGCGCACGCGCGCCGCCGCGTCCTCGAGCTCCACCTCGAAGCCGAGCCGCGCGAGCGTCTCGGCGTGCTCGGCCGCCGCCTGCCGCGCCTCCGCCTCGAGCGGCACCGTCAGCGGGAAGAGCAGCCGCTGCCCCCGCATCCCGCGCTCCGCGTGCTGCGCCCGCAGCTTCTGGAACGCCACCCGCTCGTGCGCCGCGTGCTGATCGATGAGCACGAGCTCGTCCTCCGACTCGCACACGAGATACGTCGCGTGAAGCTGCCCGATGTACCGCAGCTCCGCGAAGTACCCCGGAGCCGTGCCCGTGCCCGAGCCCGTGCCCGAGCCCGAGCCCGAGCCCGAGCCCGTATCCGGGGCCGCCATGACCGCGCTCCTCCCCCACAGCACCCCCTGCCCCACCTCCGACGCCATCCGCCGCCGCTCCGACGCTGCCACCACCGCCGACCGCGGCCCCGCCGCGCCGAAGAACCGCGACACCGCCTCGCGCGCCGCCTCGTCCACCCCCGCCGCCTCGGGCGGCAGCGTGTACACCTGCACCCGCGGGGCGGCCGCCTGCCCGCTCGTCCACGGCGCCTGCGCGCAGAGCCGCGCGATCGCGTGCCGCACCGCCGCGTAGACGCCGCCGGCGCTTCTGAACCGCACCTCGATCTTCTGCGGGTGCACGTTGACGTCGAGCTCCGCCTCCGGCAGCGACACGTGCACCACCGCGACCGGCCAGCGCCCCCGGGGCACGAGCTCGCCGTAGCCGAGCAGCACCGCGTGCGCGAGGTTGCGATCCTTGACGAAGCGCCGGTTGACCAGCACGAAGAGCCCGCGCTGCGTGGTCGTCGCCTCGTCCGGCGCCGCCACGAAGGCCTCGACGCGCACGCCGCCCTCGTCGGCCGCCGCGCGCCAGAGCCCCCGCACGCGCCGTCCGAGCGCCGCACGCGCCCGCTCGAGGCCGTCGGGCTTGCCGCTGCGGTCCACCGCGGGCGGCAGATCGAGCACCTCCCGCCCGTCGACGACGAGCCGCAGGTGCACCTCGGGCCGCGCGAGCGCGAGCCGCGTCACCCACTCCGAGACGTGCGCCGACTCGGTGCCCTCGGCCTTGAGGAACTTGAGCCGCGCGGGCACGTTCCAGAACAGGTCGCGCACGTCGACCTGCGTGCCCGGGGGCGCGCCCACCTCGCCCTCGTGCTCCGCGAGGCCACCGGCCACGTCCACGCGGAAGGCCGTCGCGCGGTCGCGCGGCCGCGAGACGAGCGCCAGCCGGGACACCGCCGCGATCGACGGCAGCGCCTCGCCACGAAAACCCATCGTGACCAGCGACTCCAGGTCCTCGATGCGCGCGAGCTTCGACGTCGCGTGCCGACGCAGCGCGAGCCGGGCGTCCTCGGGCGCCATCCCCTCGCCGTCGTCGACCACGTGGACCCGCCTGCGCCCGCCGCCCTCGATCTCCACGTCGATGCGCCGCGCCCCCGCGTCGAGCGCGTTCTCCACCAGCTCCTTGACCACCGACGCCGGCCGCTCGACGACCTCGCCGGCAGCGATCTGGTCGGCCAGCGCCGAGGACATCACCCGGACCCTGCTCATCGCTCCGCAGCGTAGCCCATCTGCGGGCGCCGCCTGCGCGGGCCAGCCGGGGGTCTGTCAGCACTCGTCCAGGCCGAACGCTCCCCAGGAGTGCTGGCACAGGTGCGCGCGATCCGCGGCCGCGGTCGTCGGGACCTCCGCACAGAAGCGCGCCCAGCAGGTCAGGGCCGCAGGCTGGAAGCCACCGCATGCTGTCAGGCACGCGGTGCGGGTCGGGTACGGGTAGCCCGCCTGCATGGAGCAGCTCGCCTGCATGCAGTCGCAGAAGGACTCGCAGGCCACGCCGCCGCTGCCCCCTGCGGCGCCGCCCGCGCCAGCGCCACCCGCCCCACCACCCGCGCCCGCTCCGCCAGCGCCCGCTCCGCCAGCGCCCGCTCCGCCAGCGCCCGCTCCGCCAGCGCCCGCTCCACCAGCGCCCGCTCCGCCAGCGCCCGCTCCGCCAGCGCCCGCTCCGCCAGCGCCCGCTCCGCCAGCGCCCGCTCCGCCAGCGCCCGCTCCACCGACTCCAGCGCCGGCTCCACCTGCTGCCCCGCCCGCGCCAGCGCGGCCCGCACCACCGGCACCACGACCGGCGGAACCGCCGGCTCCACCGCCCGGGGACGTCTCGCCGCCGCAGCCGAGAACGAGCGCGAGACCAAGAGGGATCATCACCGACCGAAGCTTGCTCGTGTCCATGGGGCACTTCTAGCCTGCGGAGAGGCGCGAGGGGGCGCGTCAAGGTGTCGCAGGAGCCGCCCACCGCAGCCGAAAAGCCTGCCCGATCCTCCATCCGGCGCCCGCGTCGGCGACGCCAGCGCTTCCTGTTCGCGAGCCCCGGAGACGCGTGTAGACTCCCTCCCGCCCATGTCCTCGCATCCAGCCTCCGCGGTCACGCCCGTCGGGCCACAGCCGGACGCCCGCGTCGTCGCGATCACCGGAGCGTGTGGCTTCATCGGGTCCGAGCTCATCCGGCGCCTCGAGGAGGATCACCGCTACTCGCTCGTCCTGGCGTTCGACATCAGAAAGCCGTCATTCCCGATGTCGAAGACGCAGTTCCACAAGGTCGACCTGACGCTGCCCGGCGCCGACGCCGAGATCGCGTCCGTGCTCGATCGCGAGAAGGCCGACACGTTCGTTCACGCCGCCTTCCTGTCGAACCCGACGCACCAGTCGGCGTGGGCCCACGAGCTCGAGAACATCGGCACCATCCAGGCGCTCAACGCCTGCGCGGAGCACCGCATCTCGCGCTTCGTCCTGTGGAGCCTCACCGCCTGCTACGGCGCGCGCGCGACGAACCCGAACTTCCTCCGCGAGACGGCCGATCTGCGCGGCCATCCCGGCTCGCGCATGATCACCGACCGCATCGAGGCCGAGAAGGAGACCCGGCGCTTCCGCAAGGAGAACCCGAGCACCGCGGTCACCGTGCTGCGCACCGCCAACATCCTCGGACCGCGCATCCGCAACTTCATCGGCCGCTTCCTGTCGCGGCCGGCCGCGCCGGTGCTCATGGGCTGGGATCCGCTCATGCAGCTCGTGCACGAGGACGACGTGATCGACGCCTTCAAGATCGCGGTCGACGGGCCCGACGGCGACGACCAGGGCTTCGACGGCGAGTTCAACATCGTCGGCGAGGGCGTCCTGCCGTACACGACCATCCTCGCGATGCTGGGCCGCATCCCGCTGCCGATGCCGCACTTCCTGGCCTACCCGATGTCGCGCATGCTCTGGATGACGCAGGTCTTCGACGCGCCGCCGAGCTTCCTCGAGTTCCTGCGCTACCTCTGCGTCGCCGACGGCGAGAAGGCGCGCCGCGTGATGGGCTTCGAGCCGCGCTTCGACATCAAGAGCATCATCCTCGACTTCCTCGGCATGCCGAGTCAGGCCGAGGAGTTCGCGCCCGCGGGGAGGATGTAAGTGGCGAAGAAGCGCGTCCTCGGCAAGAACCCCTTCTCGTCCACGCCGGCGGAGCCCGTCACGGACGCCGGCAGGGCGACCACGGCGGCGCCGAAGGCGAAGCCAGCTTCGAAGAAGGCGAAGCAGGAGAAGGCGAAGCCGGCGCCGAAGGCGAAGCCGGCGGCTGGCCCGAAGGCCAAGGTGGCTGCGAAGGCCCCTTTGGCGCCTGCGGCCCCGAGCGAGCAGGAGCACGAGCGGGAGGAGGTGGGGGGCCGGACGAACGGCACGCACGGGCACGCGCTCCCGCCGGTGGCGGTGCCGCTCGAGACCGCGCCGCCGCCCGAGAGCGACGAGGACGCGCTCGACGGCGACGACGCCGACGAGCCTGCCTACGGCGCGGACGCCGCGGTCCGCCCCACGGACGCGCCGGCCGAGCCCGACTACGGCCCGTCGCTCGATCGCAAGGTGCGCGACGAGTCGTCACGTCGCGGCCTCACCGACGAGTTCCGGCAGCTCGAGCGCTTCATCCGCGAGCGGGTCCTGCCGACCGCCCCCGGGGGCTCGGAGCGCCGCCGCCTGCCGCTCGAGTTCCTGTGGCGCCGCTGGCGCGACCTCGCGATGATCGACCGCTCCGACTACGTCGACGAGTTCGGCCGCGACCCGATGTACACCGCGCGCGTCGAGCCGGTGCTGGACTTCCTCTACCGGCGCTACTTCCGCTGCGAGGTGATCGGCATCGAGAACGTCCCCACCGCGGGCCGCGGGCTCATCGTCGCCAACCACTCGGGCACCCTGCCCTACGACGGCGCGATGGTGATGCACGCCGTCAAGCGCGACCACCCCGCGCACCGCGACGTGCGCCCGCTGGTCGAGGACTTCGTGTTCCACTTCCCGTACCTCGGCACGTTCATGAACCGCGTCGGCGGTGTGCGCGCCTGCCAGGAGAACGCGGAGCGCCTGCTGCTCCAGGACCAGCTCGCGGCGGTCTTCCCCGAGGGCGTCAAGGGCATCGGCAAGCTCTACCGGGATCGGTACCGGCTCCAGCGCTTCGGCCGCGGTGGCTTCATCAAGCTCGCGCTCCGCACCGATTCGCCGATCATCCCGTGCGCGATCCTCGGAGCCGAGGAGATCCACCCGATGATCGGTAAGGTCACGTGGCTCGCCAAGACCATCGGCGTGCCGTACATCCCGATCACCCCGACGTTCCCCTGGCTCGGGCCGCTCGGCGCGATCCCGCTGCCCACCAAGTGGACCATCGCGTTCGGCGCGCCGCTCTACTTCAACGACGAGTACGGCCGCGAGGGCGCCGACGATCGCATCCTCGTGAACCGCCTGTCGGAGAACGTCCGGACCCGCATCCAGGAGATGCTCGACGGCCTGCAGAAGGGCCGCAAGAGCGTGCTGCTCGGCTGACGCAGGCTGGCGTGAGCGAAGACGAGTCGGACGGAGACGACTTCGACGCGTGCCTCGAGCAGGCGCGCGAGCGGCTCGTCGCCGACGAGGACTCCGCCCTCGCGGACGCCGCCGACGCCGTCGACGCCGCGCTCATGCAGCGCCCCGCCGCGGGCGAGGCGTGGCTCGTCAAGGCGCAGGTGCTCGCCGCCACCGGCGACGGCTTCGCCGCGCTCGCGTGCGTGGACGAGGCGCGCGCGTGCGGCGCCGGCGCCCTCGAGGCGCAGTGGATCCGCGCCGCGGTCCTGGCCGACCTGGGCTTCTCCGATCGCGCGCTCGAGACGCTGGCCGAGGCGCGCGCCGCGCTCACGGGCGCGGAGGCCTGGCTCGTCGAGGCGGTGTACCTGGAGGAGGCCGCGATCCTCGAGTCCCTCGGCCGTCCCGGCGACGCCGCCCGCGCCCTCGAGGCCGGCCTCGATCGCGTGCCCGACAGCGAGCCCCTGCGCGCGGGCCTCGCGCCGCTCGAGCGCGCCCGCGTGCGCGGCACGCTGCGCGTCCTGCCCGGCGGCCGCGGCCGGCCCTAGAGCACCGAACGGGTTGAACTGCGTTGGAGAATGCGGGCTTGCGCAGGCCCGCTGATCCGTGGACGAGCGCCGTCGCTGAAGGCTTCGGGCTTCAGGCCTCGGGCTTCAGGCTCCGGATCCGGGTCAGAGACC
>CAZQJC010000316.1:0-47787 GCA_964593795.1 uncultured Myxococcales bacterium
CACGTCCACGATCACGTCCACGTCCACGTCCCGACGAGGAGAGGTCGTCAGCCCTCCGAGATCCCCCGCACGACGACGCTCGCGGCGGTCAGGCCGAAGGTGCCGGTCACGAAGCTCGCGGTGCCGTAGATGACGCGGCGATCCTCACACGAGTGGTGGTCGTTCTTGCCCCCCGGGCACACGCACCGGAAGCCCTCGCCGCCGTCGTAGTGCAGGTCCGTCGGCTCGGCCGGCTTCTCCTCGGAGAACACGGTCGGGATGCCGAACGCGCCCAGATCGGGGAAGTCGTACTTCTGCCGCAGGATGCGGCGGCACGCGTTGGCGAGCGGATCGGTGTGGGTGTCGGCCAGGTCGGCCACGCGGATGCGCGTCGGATCGATGCGGCCCGACGCCCCGCTCGCGCTGACGATCGGCAGGCCGCGCCGCTTGGCGGAGGCGAGCAGGTGGCACTTCGCGGTGACGTTGTCGATCGCGTCCACGACCCAGTCCGCACCGCAGCCCAGGATGTCGGCCGAGTTCGCGGCGGCATAGAAGACGGGCATCGACTCGGCGCGCACCTGCGGGTTGATGGCCCGGGCGCGCTCGGCCAGGAGGTCCGCCTTCCTGCGCGCGACCGTCGTCGACAGGGCCTGGAGCTGGCGGTTCGTGTTGGTCACGCACACGCGGTCGAAGTCGACCAGCGTCAGGCGCCCGATGCCGCTCCGCACCAGCGCCTCGACCGCGAAGGAGCCCACGCCGCCGAGCCCGACGACGAGCACGTGCGCCTCGAACAGGCGCGCCATCCCGCGGTCGCCGACGAGGCGACCCATGCGGTCGAAGCGGCGGTGGAGGCGATAGCGGGTCTCGCCCTCGACCGGGGGCGGGGCGGAATCGACGTCGTGCAGGCGCGAGGTGCTCATGGTGCTTCCGTTTCGAGGTGGAACAATCGCCGGGCGTTTTCGGCCGTGTAGTCTGCCACGGTCCGGGCGTCCTCGCCGCGGATCCGTGCGAGGTCGGCCACCACGTCCACGAGGAAGGCCGGCTCGTTCGGTCCCGGGCGGTGCGCCGCCGGCGTCTGGTCGGGCGCGTCGGTCTCCACGAGCAGGCGCTCCGCCGGGCACGCCCCGGCCGAGCGCGCCGCCTTGCTGCCCGCGTGCCAGCCGACCGAGCCGGAGAACGAGAGGTGCAGGCCGAGCGCGAGGTAGCGCGCCGCGAGCTCCGGCGAGGCGCCGAAGCTGTGCACGAGGCCCCCCCGCGCGGGCACGCCCTCGCGCTCGAGCACGGAGAGCGCCTGCTCGTGCGCGCGCAGCACGTGCAGGTTCAGCGGCAGGTCGAGCGCGATCGCGAGGCGGAGCTGCCGCACGAAGAGGGCCTCCTGGGCAGGCAAGGTCTCCGCCGCCGCCACGAGCGCGTCGAGCCCGAGCTCACCGAGCGCGACCACGCGCGGGCCTCGGGCGGCGAGCGCCTCCTCGAGCGCGTCGGCCATCCCCTGAGCGGCGCCCTCCCCCACCTCCGCCACCACCTGCGGGTGCACGCCGAGGGTCAGCCATACATCCGTATAGGCGCATGCGATTCGCTCGGCGTCGCTCCAGCCCGCCGGATCGACGCCCGCGAGCACGAAGCCGCGCACTCCCGCCACGCGCGCCCGCGCCAGGACCTCCGCGGGCGCCGTCACCCGGCGATCGTGCGGATGGCAGTGGGCGTCGATCACCTACGCCCAGGTCGCGAGCGTCGCGGTCGCCTCGGCGATGGGCACGGCGCGCTGCTCGCCCTTTTCGAGGTGCTTGACCGTGAGCGTGCCCGCGTCCAGCTCGGCGCGCCCGAGGATCGCCGCGAAGCGCGCGCCCACGGTGGTCGCGTACCCGAGCTGCTTGCCGAGCTTGTCCGGGTCCGGGTAGACCTCGACGCGCCGGCCGGCGGCCCGGAGCAGCGACGCCACGCGCACCGCCTCCGAGGCGGGCACGTCGGGGAAGCGGCAGAGCAGGACCTCGGGCCCCGCCGCGAGCTCCGGGAACATCTTGCGCTCCTCCATCACGAGGAGGATCCGCTCGAGCCCGAGCGAGAAGCCGACCGCCGGCACCTGCTTGCCGAGGAACATGCCGATGAGCTCGTCGTAACGCCCGCCCCCGCCGCAGCTCCCCGCCAGACCCGGCACGGCGATCTCGAAGATCGGCCCCGTGTAGTAGGACAGGCCGCGCGCGAGCGTCGGCTCGAACCTGATGTGCCCCCCCGCGGGGCCCGCATCGGCCATCGCGAACAGCTCGCGCAGCGCCGCGAACGCCTCGGGCGCGAAGTCCGCCTCCGGCACGCCACCGTCCGCACGCTTGAGCCCCTCGATGATCGCGAGCACCTGCGCCGCCGCCGCCTCGGCCACGCCGCCCGCGACCATCTCCGCGATCACCGCCCCGGCGCCGATCTTGTCGAGCTTGTCGAGGCTCGTCAGCACGCGCCCCTCGTGCGCCACGTCGGTGACCTTCGCGACGAGGCCCCGCAGCACCTGCCGGTGGTTGACGAGGATCTGGAAGTCCTCGAACCCGAGGCGACGCAGCACCGTCGCGACGGCGCCGCAGACCTCCGCCTCGGCGAGCAGCGACTTCGTCCCGGTGATGTCGACGTCGCACTGGTAGAACTCGCGGAACCGGCCGCGCCCCGGGCGATCGGCGCGCCACACCGGCTGGATCTGGTAGCGCTTGTAGAACGCCGGCAGGTCGCGGTAGTTGGCCACCACGCGCGCGAGCGGCACGGTGAGGTCGTAGCGCAGCCCCTCGTCGGCGAGGTCCGCCTCGGCCAGCGCGCCGCCCCCGAGCGCCCGCTGCAGCTTCTCGCGCCGGTGCAGGAGGCGGTAGAGGAGCTGGTCGCCCTCCGGCCCGTACTTCCCGAGCAGCGTCGACAGGTTCTCGATGGTCGGCGTCTCGAGCGGCACGAAGCCGAACGACTCGTAGACGTCCTGGACCACCGCGACCACGTGGCGGCGTCGCGCCACGTCGGGGGCCAGGAAGTCGCGCATGCCCGAAGGCGGCTTGGTGGAGATCTGACTCATTTGCATATCCAGATATATGATCGGCCGCGTCAGGCCGGGGGGTCGGGCGGCACCACGAGCGGGCCGAGCAGGCCCACGAGCTGCGCCGTCGCGCGCTCGACCTCGCCGGCGCTCTTGGACTCGAGCGTCAGCTTGACCCGCCATCGGGGGGTCTCGTTCGGGAAGTAGAAGCGCGGGTAGCTGCCGAGGAACACGCCCGGGAAGGCCTCGACCACCGCGTCGAGCCGCGCCGCGATCGTGCTCTCGTCGGCGTCCACGAACACCTCGCGCAGGTGGAACGGCGCGTCCGCGAAGCGCCCCCGGATGGCCATGAACTTGCGCCGGAAGATCTCCGGGACGCCCGGGAGCACGTGGACGTTGCGCACGACCGGCACGGGCCAGCTCAGGTGATCGCTCTCGACGAGGAGGGTGCCCTCGGGCACGTCGGCCATGCGCAAGGAGCGCTCCTCGAGCCGGTCTCCGTAGAAGGCACGCATCTTCTGCTCGAGCTCCGGGTGGCGCACGAGGCGCAGCCCGAACGCCCCGGCGACGGCCGCCATCGTGACGTCGTCGTGCGTCGGGCCCACGCCGCCGGACGTGAAGACGAAGTCGTGCCCCGAGGACAGCTCGCGCAGCGCGGCCGCGATCTCGGCGAGGACGTCGCCGAGCACGACGATGCGCCGGAGCGCCACCCCGAGCGCGCGCAGCTCCTTGACCAGCAGCGCCGCGTTCTGGTCGGTGGTCTTGCCCGACAGGATCTCCTCGCCGATGACGAGGACGGCCGCGGTCTTCGCGCCCATGTCGACCCCTTGTAACACGTAGCTCCACCGACGCGGAGGCCGCTCTCCGCGTGCTATCCTGCGGCCTCCTTGAAGCGTCGACTGCCGCCGCTGCTGGCCCTCCTGAGCGTGCTTCCGGCCTCCGCCATCGCCGATGGCCCGACGCAGTGGATCGTGGCGACGATCGCGCCCGAGGGCTCGCCGGTGATGCAGGTGCTCGACGAGTTCGCGCGCTCGACCGAGCAGGCCGCGAATGCCGCGGGCGCGAAGCTCAAGGTGCGCACGCGCCACGGCGGCGTCGGCTCCGACGAGCTCGACGGGCTGCGCCTCTGCATGCAGGGACGGGTGCAGGCCTGGGTCGGCAGCACGGGCGCCGTCGCCGCCGAGATCCCCGCGGTGTCCGTGCTCGACCTGCCCTTCCTGTTCCACGACCTCAAGGAGTTCGAGCGCGCGCGGGCACCGAGGCACGACCCTCTCGAGCGGCCCCTCATCGCCAGGACCATGCGCGATCACGGCCTGTACGCCTACGGCATCGGCTACGCCGGGTGGCGCGCCATGACGAGCCGCGACAAGCCGCTCCGCGTGCCCGCCGACGTCAAGGGCCTGCGCATGCGGTCGCAGCCCGCGCCGCTCCACCGCGCGATGTGGAAGATGCTGGGGGCGACGCCGGTGGAGTCATCGCTGAACGAGATCGCGTCGGTGTTCCGGCTCAAGCAGGCCGACGCGCTCGACGTCCCCGCGCTCTTCATCTTCGCGACGTCGGTAGCCGACCAGGTGAAGTTCCACGTCCGCACGAACCACACCATGCAGACGGCCCTCATCATGTTCCACCACGAGACGTTCTCGAAGCTGCCCAGGCGCGCCCAGGCCAGCATCGTGGCCCTTCGCAGCTCGTTCTACCCGCGCTTCTCGAAGGTCCTCGACAGCATGGAGGTCGATCTCGTGGGTGAGCTCACCCGGGCCGGGATCCAGGTCATCGAGCCCACCGCCGACGAGCGCGCCCAGTGGAAGAAGGCCTTCGCGCCGCTCCGCGCGACCGCGCTCGAGATCGGCGGCAAGGCCGGCGCCGAGCTCCTCAAGGCCTTCGAGGCCAAGCGCGGCTGAGCGCGCGCCGCCCGCAGCAGGCTGCATCGCCCTTCGAAGCGAGCGCTGCGAGCGCTTGGGTCGGCGAGGAGCAACGTGGCGAGCCGCCGGACCGTGCCGAGGCGAGCGCAGCGAGCCGCAAGGGCGTAGCGACGCGAGCGGAGCGAAGACGCAGGTTAGGGGGCCCGACCGGGCTTTGCCCGGGCGGGGGAAGGGCAGCGTGCCCTTCCTGGCGGGCGCCTTCCGAGGCGCCCGCTCGCCAACTAGAGCGGCATCGTGTAGCCGACCTGGATCACGCGGTTCTCGCAGACATCCTGCGTGCCCGGGCCGCAGCGTCCCCAGGTGTTGTCCTGGCGGAGCGAGGTGTACGAGACGTCGATCGCGCCGGTCGAGAACCAGCGCAGCGCCGGCACCGTCCGCCAGCCGCGGAGCGCGAAGCGCGCGTTGAAGTCGATGGCGGTGGACGAAAACGGCCGCATCTTGTCGTCGCCCGTGTACGCGCAGCGACGATCGGGATCGGTCGCGAAGTCGCAGAGGCCGTTCCGCTCTCCGCGCATGAGATCGCGGAAGAAGTACGACCGCGTCTGCGTGTAGTAGCGGAAGCCCAGGCGGAGCTGCACGGAGTCGCCGAGGTCCTGGTAGATGCGCGGCTCGATGGTGTGGCTGCGGATGTCCCAGCCGTCCACGTAGAAGCGGTAGAGGAGCTGCAGGCCCGTGCCGCTCTCCGGCAAGAGCTGCGCGAGGCGCCCCGCGAACGTGTGGCGATCGCGCTGCACCGGGTGCCGCTCCGGCATCGGGCCGCCCGAGACGTCGACGAAGCGGTACTGGTTCGACTGCAGGCCCTGCTGGTACTGGAGCTCGTACCCGAACTGCACCACCGCCGTCGGCGACAGGAGCTGCGTCCCGTAGAGCGACGTGGTGCTCGAGGACAGCGTCCCGGCCGTGCCCGCGAAGCGGTTGCCGACCCAGTCGTAGTTGTGCGCGAACGCCGCCGAGAGCGTGAAGTTCTTCTCGGCGAAGTCATGCGCGTACGCGAGGTTGCCGCCCGCTGACTGGTAGTCCGACTCGCGGCTGTGGCGGAGGCCCCCCGTGAGGGTCCCGCCGCCCAGCGGGTGCCCGAGCGAGAGCCCCGCCTCGTTGCGGTACTCGGTGCGCACCGCGTCGGTCACGTTGCCCTGCGCGATCGACGCCGAGGTGATCGCGTCGAGCAGGTAGTAGCCCGTCACCGTGAGCTGCGAGCCGGGATCGGTCGCCTGCAGGTCGACGCGCGGCTGCACGACGCGGTTCGACGTCTCCTTGTAGTAGACGCCGCGCACCTCCATCGAGTCCTCGGCGCGCGCCAGGGCGGGCGCCAGGGCCAGGAGGAGCAGGGAGCAGGCTGCCCCGAGGGATCTCGCCATGATCGTGTTCACCAAGGGATCGATCAATTGCAGCCGCAGCCGCCGCCGGGCTCGCCGTTGCCGCCCCGCGATCCCTCGCGCGTCTCGTAGAGGTGTCCCTTGAACCGGGCCTCCCCGCGCTCGGCGCCGAAGTCGAGCTGACGCTTCGCGAGGTGCTCGCGCTCCCAGGGGCGCACGCGCACGCAGGCCGCGGCCGAGAGCAGGAGGAGGACCGGGAGCAGCTTTCTCATGGGACCCGGGTGTATCGAAACCCCGGGCCAAAATCCAGCGCGGACGCGCTACTCGGCCGAACGAAGCCCCAGCCTCGCGAGGTCCACGAGCGGCGCGAGCGCGAGGCGCGCCAGACCGCGCGCCCACTCGGCGCGGCGGAGCTGCCCGGCCAGCGCGGGGCTGGCCTGGTAGTAGAACGCGGTGAACATGCGGCCGGGCACGGTGCCGAGGAGCACGCGGTCGCGAAAGCGGCGGAGCATCTCGACCTCGGGCTCGAGCGCCGAGCCGTAGGCGGCCGTCGCCACGAAGCAGCCCTCGACGGTCTTGAACTTGATCGACGTGGTCTTGAACGACGCCGTCTGGATCGAGCTCTGCTTGCGGCAGGCGCCGTTGATGCGCAGGCCGACGATGTAGTCGACGTCCGGCTTGAGGTTCAGGAGCTCCACGCTCGCCGCGGTGCCGCGCGAGGCCGGCTCGATCGCCGGCGCCGGCGAGGCCGCCTCGAATTCTTCCTGCGTCATCGACGTGCCCTGGCGGAAGCGCACGTCGTACTTCGTCGGGCGCACGTCCGTGCCGTTCGGCCCGCGCGACGCCGTCTGCGTGAACTCGACCACGGCCGAGTCGGCCTTGAGGTCCGTGACGTGGAAGTCGGGCACGGGATCCGGCGCCTCGGTCAGGTCGCACGCGGACTGGACCGGGCCACCGTCGACGCCGGGCTGCGGCATCATCATCCCGCCGCCGCAGTCGGTCGTCTCGACGCGCACCTTCCACATGCCCTCAGCCGACATCTGCAGGCCCAGGCGCCCGAGCCCCGAGCCCACGTCCTCGGTGATCGTGCCGTCGATCGGGCTCATCGCGTCGCCCGCGACGTGGATGCTCGCGATCTTGGCGGCGTCCATCGGCGTCGGCGCGCCGTAGCCGACCGGGTCCTTCGTGATGGCGACCTTGGCGTGCTCGTCCATCTTGATCGGCACCTTCCAGACGAGCGAGGGCATGCCGAGGTTGTTGCCGTTGCCGTAGTTCGACAGGCCCATCGTGTCGATCTGCCCGTTGAACTGGTAGGTGTCGTTCTGGTCGTACTCCTTGTTGACCTCGACGAAGACGACATAGTCGCCCGGCGCGAGGTCGGGCGGCACCGTCCAGAGCATCGCGGGGTTCGTGCGTCCCGGCGTGGGCGTCGCGGTCGCGACGACGTCGACGTCGTTGTCGCCCGCGAACGTACGCACGGACGGATCGTCGCGCCCCTCGAGCGAGGAGACGTCGTTGCGCGGCGGGTACGGGTTCGGCCGGTCGGCGTACTCGCCCTTGCACGACGTGAAGCGCGGCGTCGGGCAGGTCACGGCGTCGACCTGCTCCTCGGGGCGCAGCGGCCGGCAGTAGTAGGGCTCGTTCGACGAGATCGACTCGTGGAAGCCGAAGGTCGTCTCCGGCTGCCCCTGGCTCATGACCACTTCCTTGTACCAGTGGTTGCGCGCCACGGCGCGGCTGTAGGCCCACACCGGCAGGTCGAAGAGGCGGCGGCCGTACGGGAACTTCGGCGACGACGCGAAGTTCCACACGCCGGGCCGGTTTCCGATGCCGAAGATCGCCGTCATGCGCGTGACCGCGATGTCGGCCACCCACTTGCCCGTCGCGTCTGCCAGCCAGATCGCGAACTGCGGCCCTCCCGCCTCGTACACGCCCTTCGGGTCCTTGGACGGCGGGTACGCGACCGGCTGGAACTGGATGGACACGGTCTGGCAGACGTTGGTCGCCGCCTCCGCGTGCACCTGCGAGGCACCACCGGCGAGGAGCGACATGGCCAGGACAGCGCTGCTGATACGGGTCACCACGGCTGGCGTTATTAGCATGAATTCTCGACGGATCATGTGACCTGCGCGGTGTGGGGAGTCGTCCTACCGTAGCCCGAGGCCGACGCGTGCGAGGTCCACGGCCGGCCCGAGGGCGAGGCGGACCATGCCGCGGGCCCACTCGGCCCCGCGGAGCTGGTGCGCGAGCGCCGGGCTCACCTGGTAGTAGAACGTCGTCAGGACGCGGCCGGTTACGGTGGGCAGGAGCACGCGGTCGCGGAAGCGGCGAAGCGTCTCCACCTCGGGCTCGAGCGCGGAGCCGTACGCGGCGGTGGCCAGGAAGCAGCCCTCGACGGTCTTGAACTTGATCTTCGGCGTGCGGAAGGCCGCCGTCTGCATCTCCGTCTGCTTGCGGCAGGGCCCGCTCACGCGCAGGCCGACCACGTACTCCACGTCGGGCTTGAGGTTCGTCAGCGAGACGTGCGCCGGGGTGCCGCGCGCCTCGGGCTTGATCGCCGGCGCCGGGGACGCCGTGTCGAACATCTCGGGCGTCATGATCGTCCCCTGGAGGAAGCGCACCTCGTAGCTGCGCGCCGGCAGGTCGTCGGGGCCGCTCCGCACCCCGGTCTGCGTGAACTCGACGACCGCGGAGTCCGCGGCCAGCTCCGTGACGTGGAAGTCTCCGACCGGATCGGGCGCCTCGATGCCCACGCACGAGATGCAGTCACTGGTCGCGACGCGGACCTTCCAGTCGCCCTCGGGCGCCGTCTGCGCGCCGAGGCGCCCGAGGCCCGAGCCGGGGCTGTCCGAGATCGTGGCATCGATGGGGCTCATGGCGTCGCCGGCCACGCGGATGGTGTCGATGCGCGCGTCGTCCATCGGCGTCGGGGCGCCGTAGCCGGCCGCCTCGAGCGCGGTGGCGACCCGGGCCTTGTCGTCGAGCCGGATGGGCACGCGCCAGACGATCGACGGCTGGCCGAGGTTGTCCTGGTTGCCGTAGCCCTGGTCGGTCAAGCCCATCGAGTCGATCTGGGCCACGTAGCGGTGGGCGTCGTTCTGGTCGTACTCCTTGTTGACCTCGACGAGCAGCGTGTAGTCGCCCGCCGCGAGCTCGGCGGGCAGCGTCCACAGCGTCGTGCTCGTGCGACCCGGCACGGGCGTCGCGGTGGCGACCACGTCGACGTCGTTGTCGGTCTGGAAGCCGCCCACCACCGCATCGTCACGGCCGGTCAGGCGCGCGATGTCGTTGCGCGGCGGGTACGGGTTCCGCCGCTCGGAGTACGTCCCCTTGCACGAGGTGAAGCTGGGCGTCGGGCAGGTGATCGCGTCCACCTGCTCCTCGTGGCGGAGCGGGCGGCAGTAGTACGGCTCGGGCGACGAGACGTTCTCGTGCCAGCCGAGCGTCGTCTCGGGCTGGCTCGCGGCCATGACGACCTCGCGGTACCAGACGCCGCGCGCCGCGGCGCGGCTGTAGGCCCACACGGGCAGGTCGAAGAGGCGGCGCCCGTAGGGGAACTTGGGCGACGAGCCGAAGTTCCACACACCAGGGCGGTTGCCGATGCCGAGGATCGCCGTCATGCGCGTGACCGCGACGTCCGCGACCCACTTGCCGTCGGCGTCGGCGAGCCAGATGGCCACCTGCGGCCCGCCTGCCTCGTAGACGCCCTTCGGGTCCTTCGACGCGGGGTACGCGACGGGCTGCAGATCGACCGAGACGGTCTGGCAGTTGTCCGCGCGCGCAGGGGCGGCGAGGGACAGCGAGGCGAGCGCGAGCACGGCGCAGGAACGGGCCACTACACCCACCATCTTGCCCGATTCTTCGGCTGGTATCTTCAGGCGCGCGCGTACCCAGATCACATGCCGAGCCCTCTGCCCCGCGACTTCTACGCCCGACCGACGCTCGCCGTGGCGCGGGCGCTGCTCGGGACGGTCCTCTGCCACCGGCGCGGCGGCGAGGTGCTGCGCGCGCGCATCGTCGAGGTCGAGGCCTACATCGGCGAGGGCGACCGGGCCTGCCACGCGCGCGCCGGCCGCACGGCGCGGACCGCGGTCATGTACGGTCCGCCCGGCCACGCGTACGTGTACCTCGTCTACGGCATGCACGAGATGCTCAACGTCGTGACGGAGGCCGAGGGCCGCCCCGCGGCGGTGCTCGTGCGCGGCGCGGAGCGTCTCGGGGGCGAGGCGCTGCCGGGGCCGGGGCGCCTGACGCGCGCGCTCGGGATCGATCGCGCGCTCGATGCGGCGGATCTGTGCGGCGATCGCCTGTGGATCGAGGGCGGCGGGCTCTCGCGGGGCGAGCGCGTGCTGCGCTCCCCGCGCATCGGCATCGACTACGCCGGCGCGCCGTGGGTGGAGAAGCCCTGGCGCCTCTACGTGGAGGGCTCCCCGGGCGTATCGAGGGCCAGGGGCCGCTCTCATGATTCATCTTCGTAGCGACCGAGTCGAAGGGCTGAACGACGAAATAGATCAATAGAACAACAGAGCAACAAGGAACAGGGAACGCCTGAGGTCGGTGCCTTCGACGGGCCGATTCGCCAGGTCGTGACGGCGCCTGCCTCGTCGGGGCACGGCCACCGACGTCTGCTCTGCCGTTCCGTGCTCCGTGTTGCCTGTTGTTCTACTGTTCTATTTCGTCGTTTCCGAGGCTGCCCGTCATCGCAGCGGATTCAGCTTCGGATCGGCGAATGTGTAGAATCGTGAGAGGGGCCGCTAGTCGCTCCTGGGCAGCGAGAGAAACTACTGGAACACGACCTCGTGGATGAGGCCGTCGCAGCTCCCGATGTCGATGCGCGCGATGGCGCGCGCGGGATCCTGCACGAGCAGCGGCCCCCGCAGGTACGCGCCCGCCGGCACGAACAGCGAGCGCGTCTGCGGGTCGCGCGTGGAGAAGCTCCCGAGGAGCATCCCGACCGCGTCGTACACCCCGACATCGACGGCGCCGCCCACGTCGCTGACGACGATCGAGGCCTGCCGGTGGAGCTCGGGCGGCGCGAAGGACACCGTCGCGCAGGAGGGCACGAGGTCGTTGCCGGTGCCCATCCGGTCCTGGACGAGCGCGAGCGGGCCGCCGCCGTTGTAGGCGCCGAGGCCCACCAGGACGCCGTCGATCGTCCCGCCCGAGAACGGCCCGGCCGGCAGCGCGAAGAAGGTGACGTCGCGCAGCGGGGCACCCGTGCCTCCGGGCTTGCCGCCGTCGGTGGAGGGCGGCACGCCGGCGTCCGCGCCCATCGTCATCGGCGGCTTGACCATGTCGCACGGGCTCGGCGCCGCGAGCACGGCGAGCAGTGGCAGGACCCAGAGCCGGCGCATCGCCCGTAACGGTATGCGCCCAGCAGCAACCGGGCAAGCTAGGATGGAGCCCGGGTGTCGGCTCGGATCGACTACGTCAGCGTGGACATCGAGGCCTCGGGGCCGGTGCCCGGGCCGTTCTCCATGCTGTCGCTCGGCGCGACCCTCGTGCAGGTCGCGCGCGGCGAGGCCCCGAAGATCGGCGCGTCGTTCTACGCCGAGCTGCAGCCGCTGCCCGGCGCCGGCGCCGACGAGACCGCCCTCGCCTACGCCGGGGGCCTGCGCCCCGAGAAGCTCGCGGAGACCGGCCGCCCGCCCGCGGAGGCGCTGCGGGACCTCAACGCGTTCCTGCAAGCGGAGGGCGTCCGCCGCCCCGTCTTCGTCGCCCACTGCGCGAGCTTCGACTGGATGTTCGTCGCCTGGTACTACGGCCACACGGGCGTCCCGAACCCCTTCGGCTACGCCGCGCTCGACACCAAGGCGCTCGCGATGGGCCGCCTGCGGCTCGGCTGGCGCGAGACCGGCACCGAGCTCCTCGCGCGCCGGCTCGGCATCCCGCGGCAGGACCCGAGGACGGTGCACCACGCCGGCCACGACGCGGCGTGGCAAGCGACGCTCCTCATCGCGCTCTTGACGACCGAGTGACGCCGTCGCATACGAGCGGCATGCACGCGCTCGGCGACTTCTCGCTCACCGTCGTCAACGGCGGCAACTTCCGCCTCGACGGCGGCGCCATGCACGGCGTCGTGCCGAAGACGCTGTGGTCGAAGCTCGTCTCGTGCGATGAGCAGAACCGCTGCGAGTACACGACGAACTGCCTCTACGTCGAGGGCCGCGGCGTGCGCCTGCTGATCGAGACCGGCAACGGCGACAAGCTCTCGGCGAGGGACAAGGAGATCTTCGGCATCGACCACGACCGCGCCGTCGCGGGCGCGCTCCGCGAGGCCGGGATCGAGCCGGAGTCGATCGACCTCGTGGTCCTGTCGCACCTGCACTTCGATCACGTCGGCGGCGCGACCGTGAGGCAGGGCAGCGCGATCGTGCCGGTGTTCCCGCGCGCGCGACACTTCGTGCAGAAGCGCGAGTGGCAGGCCGCGATGGCGCCGCACGAGCGCAACCGCGCGAGCTACCTCGCGGAGAACCTCGGTCCGCTGCGCGAGGCCGGCCTCGTCGAGCTCGTCGACGGCGAGGCGCAGATCGCGCCGGGCGTGCGCGTGCTGCCCACGCCGGGCCACACGCCGGGGCACCAGTCGGTCCTGATCGACGGCGGGGGCCAGCACGCGCTTTTCCTCGGCGACGTGGTGCCGACGAGCGTGCACGTGCGCCTGCCGTACATCATGGCCTACGACCTCGACGTGGAGGCCACGCTCGAGTCCAAGCGCGCGCTCTGGCAGCGCGCGATCGCGGAGGACTGGCTGTGCGTGTTCGGCCACGACCGCGCGTGTCACGCCGCGCGCATCGGCCTCGACAAGCACGGCCAGCCCGCCGTGCGCGAGACGCGAAACCTCTGAGCGGCTTCAGGCTTCAGGCTTCAGGCTTCAGGCTTCAGGCTTCAGGCTTCAGGCTTCAGGCTTCGGGCCGCGGCCGGAGGCTCCGATCCGCCGAGGCGAGCGACGCCTCGCCGCAAGGGCCTCCCGCGCGCAGCGAGCCGAGGCCGAGGCGAGCGACAGCGGGGCTGATCCGTCGAGGCGAGCGACAGCGAGCCGCAAGGGCGTAGCGAGCGAAGCGAGCGAAGACGCAGGGAGGGGGGCCCAGATGGGCTTTGCCCATCTGGGGGAGGCCGCGCGGCGGCCTCCTGGTGGCCGCCCACGAGGCGGCCACACGAGACTAGCTCCAGCAGACGTCCCAGCGGTAGCGGACGAGATCGACGCCGTGCGCGCTGCCGTCGGGCTCCGCGGGGTGGCCGACCACCCTGGCGCCCGGCGCTCCGCCGAGCTCGAGCGCGCACACGGTGTAGGTCGCCGCGACGGGCGCGAACCACGCGAGTACCGCGCGCGGCATGCCCCGCGTCTCCGCCTCGACGAGGCCCGGCTCGACCGCCGTCGCCACCGTGCCGCCGAAGTCCAGGTAGCGCTGCAGGAGCTTCGGCAGGCGCAGCGCGACGCTCTGCGTGGACGCCACCTTGATGAGCATCTTGTAGACGCCCGTCATGTCGCTCGCCGCTTGCCAGCGGCTCCTGGCGACCAGGTACTCCTCGTAGCTCGTGCCGGCAAGCCGCGCGCAGACGCGGCCGGCGGGCAGGAGCGGCAGGATGTCGTACCAGCTCGCGGCGAGGAACGACTGCTCGAAGAAGGCGCGCAGCGCCGGATCGTCGAGGCCGTCCAGCATCGCCGCGACCCCGCCGGGCAGGCGCTCGGCGGCGTACTTCATGTGCCCACGGTAGGCCATGCCCTTGATGCGGAACGGGCTCTGGCCGGGGGGAAACGGCGGGCCGGCCACGGTCACCCCGGCGACTTGAGGCTCGCGGCGACGCGGTCGATGACCTCCTGGACCCCCTCCGCATCGAGGCCGAACGCGTGGCCGAGCGCGAGCAGGCGATCGGCCTCGGGCACGCCGAGCTGGCCGTTCGAGAGGCCCACGAGCGCCGCGAACGCGAGCGCCTCGCGCTGCCCCCCGGGGTCGAGCGCGGCGGCGATCGCCGAGATGCGCCCGGCCACGCCCTCTTCCTCGAGCTCGTCCGCGAGCTGGTCGATGAAGCCCTCGAGGATCTCGTCGTCCACCTCGACGCCAGCCCCATCGAGGCAGTCGACCAGGGCATCGACCTCGCGCGACGACAGGTAGCCATCGGCCGCCGCGACGAGGAACGCCGCCTCGATGAGCGCGCCGAAGCGCACCGCCGCGTCGGCGTCACCGCGCGGCTCGGCCTCGCGCGGCACCGGGGTGAGCGCCCGCTCGAGCACCGTCGGTACCCGCCCGACGAGGCCCGTGCTGGTCAGCACGCGCCGCGAGGCGGCCTGCAGATCGCCGGGCTGCCCCACGTGCGGCAGCCGAAGCCTCGAGCTCATCGCCGGATCAGTATACGCCGCAGACCGGCGTCAGGGCTGCAGCAGCATGCCGCAGGTCTCGGCGATCGCCTTGAGCCGCGCGAGGCGCGCCTCGATCTCCGCCGGGTGCGAGCCGCCGAGGCGCTCGAGGAGCGCCCCGAGCGCCGGCTGCAGCGCGCGCTCGTTGCCGGGCAGGAGCTCCTCGATGCGATCGATCGCGTGGTCCCCGGGGACCTCGACCACGGCCGCGTAGAGATCGAGCGCGAAGACGCACCACTTCGCGCTCCAGAGCGCCGACGCCAGGCGCAGCGAGCGCTGGTGCATCCCGCGCACGAGGCGCGGGTCCAGCGTGGCGCCGCCCTGCACGCGCCCGAGCGCGTCCGAGAACGGCGCGTGCGCGAGCGAGTTCGCCTCGACCGCGCGACCCCGCGCGAGCGAGCGGTCCACGCGCGTGAAGATGACCGTCAGCGTGCGCTCCGTCGGATCCGCCTCGGGCTTGCCGAGCGGCGGCACCGACAGCGTGGGCTGCGTGACCCGCACGTCCTCGGCGGGCATCGCCTGGCCGCACGACGGGCACGTCGCGAGCGCCACGACCACGCGCGTACCGCACTTGGTGCACTTGCGCGTCGCCATGCGGCGCGTGGTCTGGTCCTCCTCGGGGCCGAGGACGACCTCCACCGCGAGCAGCACCTCGATGTCCACACCGCCGAGCGTGAGCCGGTCGCCCGCCTGGAGCGGCCCCTGTCGCTCGAGCAGCACGCCGTTGACGAGCACGCCGTTGATCGAGCCGAGGTCCTCGACCTCGAGCGCGTCGGCGCGCGCGAGGAGCGCGACGTGGCGGCGCGACACCTCGGGCAGGTCCACGCGCAGGTCGACCTCCGAGCCGCGGCCGATCTCGAACCGGCCGAGCGGCAGCGGCACCACCGCACCCTGGAAGCGCAGCACCCAGCGGGATCCGCTCATTCCTGACGAAGCCCTTCTGCCGGCTGCAGCCGGCTCGCCCGCCAGGAAGGATACAGCGTCGCCACGAGCGCGAGGAGGATCGCGACCGCCGCGGTGATCACGAGCTCGACGGGCACGATGCGGACCGGCAGCGACGAGATGAGGTAGATCTTCGGATCCAGCGGGTAGCCGAAGCGCGAGGCGGCCCAGCAGATGAGGAGGCCCAGCGCCGTCCCGGCGAGCACGCCGAGCGCGCCGATGGTCACGCCCGCGACGAGGAACACGCGCGCCACCGCCGAGCCGCGCGCGCCCATCGACTTCATCATCGCGACCTCGCGGCGCTTGCTGGTCACGACGAGCGACAGCGACGCAACGACATTGAACGCCGCCACGACGACGATGAGCGTCATCACCAGGAAGATGACGACACGCTGCATCTTGAGCGCGGTGAAGAGGTTGTGGTTGAGCTCCTGCCAGTCGATGATGCGGTAGCCGGGGCCGAGCTGCTTCTCGAGGCGCCGCGCCAGCTTGACCGCGATGTCCGGGTCGTGAAGGCGCGTCTCCACGCCGTTGACGTTGTCACCGATGTCGCGCAGGCGCTGCGACTCCTTGAGGTGCACGTAGACGAGCTTCTTGTCGTACTCCTCGAAGCCCGCGAAGAAGACACCCACCACGCGGTAGGTGCGCGGCGCGGGGATCTTCGCGCCCGCGGCGGCGGCCCCCGAGCCGAGCGGCGACAGGAGCTGCACGACGTCGCCGACCTTGACCTTGAGCTTCTTGGCCAGCGTGGTGCCGAAGATCACGCCGGGCTCGCCCTGCGTGTCCTCACGCCGCGCGAGCTCCTCGAGGGCCTTTTCGCTGCCCGGCTCGAGCTGCTTGGGCAGGTCGAGCACGCGCCCCGACGTCGCCGGGTCGATGCCCTTGACGAGCAGGTCGCTCGACTGGAGGACGCCGTTGGCGGCCTGCATGTCGGCGAAGACGAAGGGCGCGGCCGCCTCGACCTCGGGCATCTGCGAGAGCTGCTTCTGCACGTCGCGCCACGTCGGGAACTCGCTGCCGCCCCGCATGACGATGACGTGCGCGTTGACGCCGAGCACCTTGTCCTGGAATTCCTGCTGGAATCCGCTCGTCACGCCGAGCACGACGACGAGCGCCGCGACGCCCAGCATCACGCCCACGATCGACACGGCCGTGAACACCGAGAAGGCCCGGACGAGGATCGCGACGATCGTGGCGAGCGCGCTGGCGAGAAGGAGCGTGACCGCGCCGATCTTGAAGGCCCAGGGCAGGTGCTGCCCCGGCCAGGTCGCGCGCACGAAGAGGGCGGCGCCGAGGAGCGCGAGGGCGAGCGACACGAACACCGCGACGAGCGCGGCGCGCCCGCGCCGGTGCCGCAGGTACCGCCAGCCGACGAACGACGAGAAGCTCAACGGCCCTTCCAGACCGGCGGCCGCTTCTGCACGAAGGCCATCAGGCCCTCGCGAGCGTCCTCCGTGCCCAGCACCGCCGCGAGCTGCCCCTGCAGGTACTCGAGCGCCTCCGCGTAGGCCATGTCCTGCGAGCGGTAGAACGCGCGCAGCCCGAGGCGCATCACGGCCGGGCTCTTGGCGGCGAGCTTCTCGCAGAGCGCGTCGACCGCGGCGTCGAGCTCACCCGGCGGCACGGCGCGGTTGACGAGGCCGAGGCGCGCGGCCTCCTCCGCGTCGATCTTCTCGCCGAGGAGCGCGAGCTCGAGCGCCCGCTTTCGCGGCGCGTTCCTGAAGATGTTGGCCATGATCATCATCGGCCAGAGGCCGACGTCGATCTCGGGCGTGCCGAACTTCGCCTCGGTCGAGGCGATCGCGAGGTCGCACGCGACCACGAGGCCGAGGCCTCCGGCCATCGCGTGACCGTTGACCCGCGCCACGATGGGCTTGCCGAGCCCGGCCATGATCCCGAAGAGCTCGGGGAACGTGCGCGGCTTGACCGCCCCCGCGCCGCCCGCGCCGCCGGCCATCTGCGAGAGGTCACCGCCCGCCGAGAAGGCCTTGCCGGCGCCCGTCACCACCACGACCCGCACGGCCTCGTCGGCGCCCGCCTGCTCGAGCGCGTCGGCGAGCTCGGCGATGGTGGTCGGGCCGAGGGGATTGCGGCGATCGGGCCGGTTGAGCGTCACCCGGGCGACCGCGCCGGACACCTCGTAGAGGATCTCCGCGTAGGCGGGCATGGGACGTGGTTCTACCACAGCGGCCGGGCTCGATCCTGGCCCCCGGGGGCGCCGGAAGGGCCCTGCTCCGGGACGCTGGCGGTCGGCTGGGTTCGACGATAGAGTGCGTGCCCATGCGTGCCTCCTCGCTCGTGCTCGCCCTCGCCTGCCTCGGCGGCGCGGGCGTCGCGCGCGCCGACAGCAACGACCTCCACCTGCACCAGCTCCTCGACTCGGGCGCGGTGGTGCGCGATGCCGCGGGCAACGTCCTCGGCGTGACGCGCTCGCCGGCCGCGGAGCGGCGCTACCGAACCCTCATGTCCGAGCTCGGTGCCGGCCTGGCGCTCCGCGTCCTCGAGCCGGCCGACACGCTCGGCCTCTCTGGCTTCGACTTCTCGTTCCAGACGAGCACGATCGGCGTGTCCTCGTCGAAGACCCCGACCGACGATCCCTGGGCCGCGGCCGAGAAGCGCCCCGATGGCCTCTCGACCGTGGGCTTCTTCGCGCGCAAGGGCATCTGGATCCCCGGCCCCGCGTTCGAGCTCGGCGCCGGCGCGGTGCACCTCATGGGGTCGGACGTTTGGGCGCTGCAGGCGTACTCGAAGCTCGGCCTGCACGAGGGCTTCCACGGCTGGCCGATCCCGAGCCTCGCGCTCCGCGGCGGCGCCTCGCGCGTGCTCGGCACCTCCGAGCTCGACCTGACGATCGCGAACCTCGACCTCATCGCATCCAAGTCGTTCGGCCTCGGTGGGACCGTGACGCTCTCGCCGTACGCGGGCTGGAGCTACCTCTGGATCATCACGCGCGGCCAGGTCCTCGACGCGACGCCGTGGTGCGACGCGCTCACGCCGCGCGCCTCGACCGACGCGGCGGCGCCCTGCTCGGCCGTCGCGGGCGGGGACCTCAACGCCAACTTCACCTTCCGCGACCAGAACGTCATCACCCGGCAGCGTCTGTTCCTCGGCGCCAAGCTGAAGTTCTACGTGGCCGCGGTGACCCTGGAGTACGCGTACTTCATGTCGGGCGGCTCGAGCGATCCCGGCCAGCCGGGCTCGAGCCCCGTCGCCGACCAGGCCTCCGGCCAGAGCTCGCTCTCGCTCTCGCTCAGCGCGCAATTCTAGTCCGAACCCACATCGATTCGCCCACGCTCCGGTGCTTCGATGCGCACCTCGAGCAACTCGTGGCTGAGCTGTGTTTCCCCCCACTCCGGCCTCCGGCCTTCGTGGGGCCCCGTGTCGTCCTCGGCACAGCCTGCGGCGACACCACGCTCGCTTCGCTCGCTTTGGGCGGCAGTTCTCTCGCACCCGGCGTTGAACCCGATGCAGCCCCAGTCCCCGAACCGACATCAGGGTGGGCACAGCGGCACCAGGCGGGTCCGGACCGTGTTCCGGTTCCTTGTGCCTTGCTCCTGGTTCCTTGATCTCCGGAGCCGGGGCTGGCGTGGCGCGGCGCGGAGCCGCTAGCGCTTCTTGAGCTCTTCGAGGGTCTTCTCGATATCGCCGACGCGGACGACGAGCTCCTTGAGCTCGCGCTGTACGGCCGCGAAGGGCGAGACGCTCTCGATGACCGTGCGCACGCGCTCGTCGAGCTTCTTCTGCAGATCGTCGAACGCCTTCTGCGGGTGCTCGAGCTTCTCGAGCAGCTCGCGCAGGCCCTCGGGCTTGCCGGCCGCGGCCGCAGCCTCCTCCGGCGTCGGCGGCTTGGCCTCGGTCGGGGGCAGGGGCTGACCGTCCGCGCCGAGCTCGGTGCCATCGGCGGACAGGCCGAACACGCTCCGTACCTTCGCCTGCGCCTGCGCCGCCAGCTCCTGGATGGAGTCGCCGCCGCTCTGGATGATGTGACGCATCGCAGCGAGCGGGAGGAAGCTCTTCTTGCGCTTCTCCTCCTCCAGGATGATCTGCGCCAGCGTGACCGAGGTGAGGTCTTCCTTCGTCGTGTTGTCGACGATCCGCACGTCCTCGCCCTCGCGCACCATGTCGGCGATCTGCTCCAGCGTCACGTAACGGCTGTGCATCGTGTCGTAGAGCTTTCGGTTCGCGTAACGCTTGATGACGCGGGGCTCGCCCATGGCGCGGCCACCCTAACACGGCGCGGCATGGGCCGGTGGGCAAACTTGGGCGGTGCTATGCTGAATCACCGATGTCGGCTGCCTACGTGCTGGCTGGACGCGTCGCGGCGCTGCCCGAGATCGGGATGCGCAGGGCGCTCTTTGCCGCCGAGATCGTGACCGTCGAACCCGCGGTGCTCGTGCAGATCCTCGGAGAGATCGTGCGCCGCGGGCGGTCGGCGGGCCCGCCGTTCGAGGCGGCCCTGCTCGCCCTGGCGACCGCGCTCGCCACCGACACGGTGCCCTACGACCGGCTCGAGGTGCTCTATGCCGAGGCGCGTCGAACCGGCGAGATCGAGCTGCAGGAGCTGCTCCTCTCGCCCCAGCCGGCCCGCTGCGCAGAGCTCGAGCCGATGGGCCTCCTGCAGCGTCGCGGGCGCGTGCTGACGGTGGGCGAGCGCATGCAGGCCGCGCGGAACACCACGCGCACCGAGCTCGACCGGCTGCTCCGCGACACCGACGCGCGCGTCATCCGCAACCTGCTGCTGAACGCGCGCCTGGTCGAGCGGGACGTGACCCTGCTGGCCTCGCGCAGACCCACCACGGCCGCGATCCAGCTCGAGATCTTCCTGGCCGGTCGCTGGATCGCGCGGCCGGCGGTCCGGCGCGCGCTCGCGCGCAACCCCTTTACGCCCACGGACATGACGCTGCGCCTCCTGTCGCTGCTGCCCGAGCAGGACCTCGCGGAGATCGCGCAGGCGCTCGACCTGCCGGACGCCGTGCGTCAGTCGGCAGCGCGGAGGCTACGGCCGGGCCGGCTCGGGATCGTGGAGCTCGAGGCCGCTACGCAGACCGAGGCGGATCCTGATCTTCAGGACCCTCACCCGGCGACCGGAGACGACCGCCGTCGCGAGGCGTGACCTCGATGTCGTCCGCGCCGCGCGCCGCACGGCGGAAGCTCTTGATGCTCTTGCCGAGGGCGTCACCGAGCGCGGGCAGCTTGTTGTGCCCGAAGACGAGCAGCACGATGACCAGGATGACGATCAGCTCGGTGATTCCAGGCATCTTGCAGCGCTCGAGAGGTCTATAGCACGGCAGGCCCGACGGCGCACCTGTCGGGAATCAACGTCAGCGGCCCTGGAACGTGGCGGCGTGCTCGGCGGGCAGGAGGAGGCAGGTCATGCGCGCCCGGGTGCAGACCTTGCCCGTCGACTGGTCGACGACGTGCCCCGCGCCGTAGTGGTGCTTGCCGCGGCTACGGACGAACCAGGCCTCGACCACGACCGGACGCTCGACCAGCACGGGCCGGTGATACGTGGCCTCGAGGCGCACCGTGATGACCTTGCCACCGATCCGCTCGCCGACCGCCACACAGATGGCCTCGTCGAGCAGGCCGCACAGGATGCCGCCGTGGAGCACGTTGCCGTAGCCGCGGTGCAGCCGGCGCGGCGTGTACTCGGCCCGGCAGCGCGCGCCGTCCCACGTCAGGGCCAGGTCGAGCCCCGCCTGGTTCTCGGTGCCGCACACGAAGCACTCGCGCGAGCGGTGCACGGGCCGCGGAGCGGCGGGCGATGCAGCGGATCTCGTCAAAGTTGAGCCCCCCGGACTGTGTCCTATTATCGATGGGATGCGGAGATGGCCCAAGAACCAGGTCGCGCTGCTCGGCGCGCTGCTCGCCACGGGGACGTGGCAGGCGCGCGCGGCGGCCCAGACGCCACCGACGAAGGCACCACCGGCCCCGCCGACCGCGGCCGGGGCGGCCGGCGCACCCGGCGCGACGCCCGCGACGCCACCCGGCGCCACGGGCACGACGCCCCTGCCCACCGCACCCGCGCGGCCGGTCGCTCCGCCGGCCGCCCCGCCCCCGGCACCTCCGCCTGCCGCGCCCGCCACGCCGCCGAGGCCCACCGCGCCGGTCGTCGCTCCCGCGCTGCCTCCCGCGCAGCCCTCGGGCGGCCAGGGCGACCTCGCGCGTCGGGCCAAGGTGCGCGGGCAGCCCTTCGCGGCAGAGCCCGAGGAGAGCCCCGAGCTGGCCGAGCTACGGCGCTTCGAGGAGCTGATGTTCCGCGAGCCCGCGCTGCGCGTCCCGGGCGGCGAGTACAAGGTCGACTCGCTGCCGCCCGAGCTCCAGTGGATCAAGGCGCTGCGGCCGATCGACATGCCGGTCCGCCTGGACTTCCGCCTGGTCGGCTACCTCAAGTGGTTCCGCAACGACCCGCGGGGCCGCGCGATCCTGCGC
Organism: uncultured Myxococcales bacterium; assembly: GCA_964593795.1. Taxonomy (GTDB): domain Bacteria; phylum Myxococcota_A; class Polyangia; order JAHFDS01; family JAHFDS01; genus JAHFDS01. Next base: position 21,949 of record CAZQJC010000316.1, read on the forward strand.
CAGTGGTATGCGCGCAGCGGGCGGCTGCGCACGCAGATCGAGAACGCGCTGGCGCGCCACGGCCTGCCGCGCGAGGTGGCCGCGATCCCGATGATCGAGAGCGGCTTCTCGCCGAAGGCGACGTCGCGCGTGGGCGCGGGCGGCGTGTGGCAGTTCATGCCCGACAGCGGCAAGATGTACGGCCTGCGGCTCGACGCGTGGGTGGACGAGCGGCGCGACTGGGAGCGAGCCACCGAGGCCGCCCTGCTCTACTTCTCGGACCTCTACGCGCGGCTCGGGTCCACCGAGCTCGCGATGGCGGCCTACAACGGCGGCCACGTCCGCGTGGTCGAGTCGGTGCGGCGCTACAACACGAACGACTTCTGGCAGCTCTGCCGCTACGAGGCGGGCCTGCCCTGGGAGAGCTGCAACTACGTGCCGAAGGCGCTGGCCGCGGCGATCGCGCTCCGCAACCCCGAGGCGTTCGGCCTCGGCGACGTCCAGCTCGAGCCGCCCCTGCGCTTCGACCGGGCGCGCGTCGGCGGCTCCGTGCCGCTCTCGCGCGTGGCCGTCATGGTGGGCACCTCCGTCGAGCGCATCAAGGACCTCAACCCCGAGCTCAAGCAGGCGCGCACGCCGCCGGGCGGCTACGAGCTGCGCGTGCCCGTCGGCGCGGGCAAGCTGCTCTCGCAGGCAGCGCCGCAGCTCGAGAAGGAGTACACGGATTACGCCACGATCACGGTGCGCCTCGGGGAGGACCTGCAGGCGATCTCGCGCGCCCGCGGCGTCGGCGTGGCGATGCTCCGGCAGATCAACGGCCTTGCCGAGACGGCGCTCGCGCGGCCCGGGATGAAGCTGATGGTCCCGAAGGCCAAGGGCACGGACATCGACGAGGAGGACGACGACGACGAGGAGTTGCCCGCGGCGCTCGGCGACGAGGTGCTGCTCGTGGCGGTGCCGGAGCGGCCGAACGCGCCGAGGGACCGCGAGCGCGTGTTCTACCGCGTGGTGGCGGGCGACACGCCGCGTGACATCGCCGTGGGCCTCGGCGTCAAGCTCGAGGACCTCTGCGAGTGGAACGACCTCGACCTGCGCGCGCGGATGCAGCCGGGCATGGTGCTGCAGGCGTACCTGGGCAAGGGCGCGGACCGCAGCGGCGCCGTGCTGCTCGACCCGAAGCGGCTGCGCGTCGCGACCATCACGGCGCCCGAGTTCATGGAGCTCGTGGCGCAGCAGCGCGGCCGGCGGCGCATCATGTACACGGCGCGCGGCGGGGAGACCCTCGCGAAGCTCGGCCGGCGCTACGGCCTGACGGCGGGCGATCTCGGCCGCATCAACCGCCTCGGCAACAACGTGGTGCTGCAGCGGGGCCAGGAGATCATCGTGTACGAGCCGGTGTCGGCCGAGGCGCGCGCCAAGGGCCGCGCCCGCGTGGCGCAGGCGGACCGGCGGCTGCGCAAGTTCTCGCGGGGCGGCAAGCGCGGGGGCGATCGGCACAGCGCGGGCAGCAGCCGCGGCGGCCGCGACCGGGACCGCGACCGCGGCAAGGCCAAGGGCGGCTCGGGCAGCCGCCGGCGTCGGTGAGCCCGTGCTGACCGTCGCCGAGGCGAGCGCGAGAATCCTCGCGGCCGTGCGGCCGCTCGGGCCGGAGCGGCTCGATCTGCTGGCCGCGCGGGGGCGCGTGCTGGCGCGCGACCTGGCATCGGGGCGCGACCTGCCGCCGTGGGACAACTCGGCGATGGACGGCTTCGCCGTGCGCGCCGCAGACTGCGCCGCCCCGGGGACCACGCTCGCGGTGGTGGCGGAGGTGCCGGCGGGTCGACCGACGACGGTCACGCTCGGACCGGGCCAGGCCGCGCGCATCTTCACGGGCGCGCCGATGCCGGCGGGCGCGGACGCCGTCGTGATGCAGGAGGACACGGACCACGGGGCCGGCGTGCATGGACGAGTCACCGTGCGCGTCGCCGTGCCCCCGGGCGCCCACGTCCGCCATCGCGGCGAGGATCTCGCGCGGGGAGCTCGCGGGCTCGCCGCGGGCACGGCCCTCGGGCCGGGCGAGCTCGGCCTGCTCGCCGCGCTCGGGCACGCGCGCGTCACCGTGCACCGCGCGCCCCGCGTCGCGATCCTGTCGACGGGCGACGAGCTGGTCGACGTCGACGAGACGCCGGGCGACGGGCAGATCGTGAGCTCGAACGCCTTCGCGCTCGCCGCGCAGGCGGCGGAGCTCGGCTCCGACGCCGTGGTGCTGCCGATCGCGCGGGACGATCGCGACGAGATCGCGGCGCGGATGCGCGAGGCGCTGTCGTTCGACGCCGTGCTGTCGTCCGGCGGCGTCTCGGTGGGCGATCACGACCACGTCAAGGGCGCGATGACCGCCGTCGGCCTCGAGGTGGCGTTCTGGAAGGTCGCGATGAAGCCGGGCAAGCCCGTGGCGTTCGGCGTGCTCGCCGGCCCCGACGGCCCTCGCCCGTTCTTCGGGCTGCCAGGCAACCCCGTCTCGTCGATGGTGAGCTTCGAGCTCTTCGCGCGGCCGGCGCTGCGCCGCATGATGGGCCACGCGCTCGCCGACGACCGCCCGCGCGTGACGGTGCGCCTGGCCGCGGCGATCGGCAAGGCCCCCGGGCGGGCGAGCTACGTGCGCGCGCGCCTCGAGCGTGACGGTGACGCGATCGTGGCCACGCCGAACCCGCGCCAGAGCTCCGGGGCGCTGACCTCGATGGTCGGCGTCGATGCCCTGCTCGAGCTGCCGGCTGAGCGCGGCGACGCCGCCGCCGGCGAGCCCATCACCGCGATCGTCCTCCGCCTGCCGTAGGGGCCAGATGGGCCAGCGCTTCACCGCGACCCAGGACGTGCTCGGCCAGGGCGGGCCGCTGCGCGCGGATCGCTTCGTCGCCGCGGTGCTCGGCTGCAGCCGCGCCGCCGCCATGCGCCTTTGCGAATCGGGGGCCGTGCGCGTGGCCGGCGCGCGCGCGCACAAGGCGACGCCCGTCGCGGCCGGCGATGAGGTGGAGGTGCTGGCGGCGCCGCCCGACGACGAGGCCCTGCGGCCCGTGCCCGATCGCGCCCTCGTCCTCGACGTGCTCTACGAGGACGGCGACGTGGTCGCGGTGTGCAAGCCCTCCGGTGTGCCGTCGCATCCGCTCGCGGCCGGCGAGAGAGGCACCGTCGCGAACGCGCTCGTGGCGCGCTACCCCGAATGCGCGCACGCAGGCGAGGACCCGCGCGAAGGGGGTCTGGTCCAGCGGCTCGATCGGGGGACGACGGGCGTCCTGCTCGCCGCGCGCACGCTCGAGGCCTGGCGGGCGCTGCGCGAGGTGTTCTCGCGCCACCAGGCCGAGAAGACGTACCTGGCCCTCGTCGTCGCCGCGGCGCGCCTCGAGCGCACGGTGATCGACCTGCCCATCGCGCACGCGCCCAAGAACCCGGCGCGCGCGATGACGGTCGCCGATCCCGGGCGCGCCGCCGCCCTCGGCGCCCGCCCCGCGCGCACCGCCATCGAGCCCGTGGAGCACCTCGGCGACCGCGCGCTCGTGGCGGCGACGACCCAGACGGGCCGCCTGCACCAGGTGCGCGTGCACCTCGCCGCCCTGGGGGCCCCCATCGTCGGCGACACGCGCTACGGCGGCCCCGCGTGGGATGCGCCGGGCTTCTTCTTGCACGCCGAGCGCCTCGTCGTGCCCCACCCGCGGACCGGGGCCCGGCTCCAGCTCGAGGCGTCGCTGCCGCCCGACCGGCTGGAAACGCTCGACATGCTCCGCGGGAGGCGCTAGACAACCAGACCCTTCTAGATGAACACCGTCGGCACTCCCGCGCACTGGCTCGGCTTCCTCGCGTTCGTCCTCGCGCTGCTGTTCGCCGATCTGTTCCTCCTCCACCGCGACGCCAAGCCCGTCTCGCCGAAGAGCGCGCTGCGCTGGACCGGCGTCTGGGTCTCGCTCGCCGCCGCGTTCTGCGCCCTCGTCTACGTCAAGTTCGGCGAGGCCAAGGCCCTCGAGTTCGCGACCGGCTACCTCATCGAGGAGGCCCTGTCGGTCGACAACCTCTTCGTCTTCCTCGTGCTCTTCAAGTACTTCCGCGTGCCGCTCGACCAGCAACGGCGCGTGCTGTTCTGGGGCGTCCTCGGGGCGCTGCTCATGCGCGCCTCGTGCATCCTCGCGGGCACGGCGCTCATCTCGCAGTTCCGCTGGCTGCTCTATCTCTTCGGCGGGTTCCTCGTGATCACGGGCGCGCGCCTGCTCACGAGCGGCGGCGAAGACGACACAGACCCCGGCGACAACACGATCATCCGCTGGCTGCGCCGGATCATGCCGGTCACGAGCGAGTTCCACGGCCCGAAGTTCACCGTGCGCAAGGACGGCAAGCGCTGGGCGACGCCGCTCCTCCTGGTGCTCGTGACGATCGAGATCTCGGACGTGGTCTTCGCGCTGGATTCGCTGCCCGCGATCTTCGCGATCACGCTGGATCCCTTCATCGTCTTCACGTCGAACATCTTCGCGATCCTGGGCCTCCGGACGCTGTTCTTCCTGCTCTCGAGCATGATGGGGAAGTTCCGCTTCCTGCGCGTCGGCCTGTCCGTCGTGCTGATCTTCATCGGCGGCAAGATGCTGCTCGCGCACTTCGTGCACATCCCCATCGCGGTCTCGCTCGGCGTGGTCGCGGGGGCGCTCGCGGTGGCGATCGTGACGTCGATGGCGCTGCCGGACCCGCGCGCGTCGATCACGCCCGACGGCCCGCTCGGCGCCGACGATCCCGGCGAGCCCGGGGACTAGGTTGCGTGTGGCCGCCTCGGAAGGCGGCCACCAGGCGGGGCGCGCCGCCCCGCCCCCGCTCGGCACAGCCTCGCGGGCCCCCCTGCCTGCGTCTTCGCTCGCTGCGCGAGGGACGGCCTTGCGGCTCGCTGCGCTCGCCTCGGGGCATCGCGGCCCTTCGGCCTTGCGGCTCGCTGGCTGCTCGCCTCGGCCACCAGCGCGCCTGTGGGCGGGCACGGGTTCGATGTGACGCGGCGCGGCGAAAGGAGGCGCACGGCCGGAACCGAGCAAGGTTGACAGATCGTCGCAGGATCGGCCAAGGTCCGCCCACTTTCCGAGGGAGTCATCGCGTGAAGAAGCACACCCTGCTCGTCTGCTCGCTCGCCCTGTCCATCGCCGCCTGCCAGAACAGTCTGCAGCCGGCCCCCGAGCCCCCGGAGCCGCCCGAGGCTCCCGCGATCACCGGGACGTTCGACGTCCTGCCGATGCCGCCGGAGGTGCTCGCCGCGGAGAGCGACGGCCGGCCGAAGCTGGCCAACGAGGGCGGCGCGCCCAAGGTGCTCTTCGTGAACATGGACGGCGCCATGATGCGCGGCGGCTCGTGCAACAACGCGCCCGCCAACTGCTCCAACATCGTCCAGAGCCCCTGCTCGGCAGGCACGGCCTTCCCCGCCTACACGGGCACGCCCGAGCAGAGGGCCCTGCTCATCAAGATCCTCAAGCGCTACTACATCGAGTTCAACATCTCCGTCGTCACGACGCGCCCGACGACGGGGAACTACTCGATGGTCATGGTCGGCGGCACGCCGTCCGACGTCTGCTACCCGACGGACCAGGCGCTCGGGGTCGCGCTCCTCGATCCCGCGAACATGACCGAGAACGACGTCACGTTCGCGTTCGCCGCGGCCTCGCAGAACGACCCCTCGACGGTGGCCCTGACGATCGCGCAGGAGCACGCGCACGCGTACGGCCTCGAGCACACGAACGACATGTACGACCTGCTCTACCCGGTCGCGTTGCCGGGCATCGAGTCGGCGGGCTACCTCGACAGGGACATGGGCCTGCTCGACGCCGCCGGGAACCCGACCCGGTCGGTCTGGACCGGCATGATGACGCAGAACTCGTACCGGCTGATGCTGCAGACGTCCGGCCCGTCCGGGGCGATGGACACCGAGACGCCGACGGCCGTCATCACCTACCCGATGGACGGCCAGTCCGGCTTCCGTCCGGGCCGCGACATCCGCGTGCGCATGACCATCGACGACGACTTCCCGCCCATGCGCTACCGCAGCGTGGACCTCGTCGTCGACGAGGGCCTGCCAACCGCGCAGACCATCTCGAAGACCATGTGGCCGTACACGTTCACGGTGCAGGTCGCGACCGAGGGCGCGCACACGATGCAGCTCAAGGTCACGGACAGCGCCAATCACGTCGGCATGTCGTCGCTCGTCCACTTCGTCGCCGGCAATGCCGGCGCGGGCGGCGCGGGCGCGGGCGGCGCGGGCGGCACCGGTGGCGGCATGGCGGGCGCCGGCGGCGGTATGGCGGGCGCGGGCGGCGGCACCGGCGGTACCGGCGGCGGCAATGCAGGCGCGGGCGGCGGCAATGCGGGCTCCGGCGGCGGCGCGGCAGGCGCGGGCGGTACCGATATGTACGGCGCGAACTGCACCGAGAACGCCGCGGGCTGCATGTGCGTCGGCAACGACGATGGCCTGACCGGCGTCTGCTCGCGCAAGTGCACGTCCGCCACGCAGTGCGGCAGCAATGGCTTCAAGTGCCTCGACCTCTACAGTGACGGCTCGAAGTACTGCGCGCCGGCCGAATTCGCCCCTGCGGCCAAGCCCGCGAGCTCGGGCGGTTGCTCCACCGGCAATGGCACGACGTCTCCGCTCGCCCTGCTCCCGCTCCTCGGCCTGCTCTTCGCCCGCCGCCGCCGCTGCTGAGATCCACGTCAATCACCCAGGCTGAAATGACGCAAGGCGTCATCCGTCGCGTTGGCACGGATTTGGGGCCGCGGGCCCCTGCGACGCGTTGACACACCAGTCTCGACGGCTAAAGTACGCGCCGCACATTGGAAAAGGTGTGATGTGAACAAGAGCACGCTCCGTCTTCTCGCCGCGTTGTTGCCGATGACCCTCCTGGGAGCCTGCTCGAGCTCGCTCCAGCCCACTCCCGACCCCGCTCCGCTGCCTCCTGATCCGGGGCTCCATCGCCCTCTCGTCGAGGCGATTCCCCTCCCCGACGATGTGCCGCGGATCAAGCGGCCCAAGCACGTCGAGGCGGCCGGAGAGCCCTACATCCTCTACGTCAACTTCGACGGCGCGACGTTGCGCGGAGGCAACTGCTCGAACTCCGAGCAGGGATGTTCGTTCATCGTCCGGTGCACCGGCATGGCGATGGTGCCCGCCTACACCGGGACGGCCGAGGAGAAGCAGCTCACGCTCAAGTACCTGAAGAAGTACCTGGCGCCGTTCAACGTCCAGATCACGGAGACAAGGCCCGCTGCCGGCGCGGTCTACTCGATGGTCGTCGTCGGCGGTTCGCCCATGGACATCTGCTACCCGACGCAGGGCGCCCTCGGCGTGGCGCCTATGGACTGCAACGACACGAACAAGGCGGACATCACGTTCGCCTTCTCGGGCGTGAGCCCCGAGCCGCTCACGATCGCTCAGACCATCGCGCAGGAGCACGCGCACGGGTACGGCCTCGAGCACACCGAGGACACGCACGACGCGCTGTATCCGGTCGCCATCGGCGACAGCATCTGGGGCTACCTCAACAAGAGCATGAACGTGGTCACGCTCAATGCGGACCTCTCGACCACGCCCATCCGCTCGCAGTGCGACGGCAGCGCCTCGCAGAACTCCCACATGCGCATGCTGAACATCGCGGGCCCCGGGGCTCCGGACGCCGAGGCGCCTGTCGTCAAGATGGTCTACCCGACCGACGGCACCACCGGGTTCCGGCCGGATCGCGACATCCGCATCCAGGTCTCGGTCGACGACAACTTCCCCGCGTACCTCATCCCCAAGGTCGACATCATCATCGACGAGGGCATGCCGGGGATGATGATGGCCTCGGACGACAGCATCCCGTACGGGATGACCGCGCGCCTCGGGCCGGGCATGCACACCATCAAGGCCACCGCGAAGGACAGCGGCAACAACACCGGCTCGACCGTCGTGCACATCACGGTCTCGGACGGCGCGGGTGGCAGCGGCGGCATGGGAGAGGGTGGAATGGGTGCCGCGGGCACCGGCGGCGGCACCGCGGGCACCGGCGGTGGCACCGCGGGCACCGGCGGCGGCTCGGCCGGCTCCGGCGGCGGCTCGGGGACCGATCAGTACGGCATGGACTGCAGCGCGGATCGCAGCGGCTGCCTTTGCGTCGGCTTCGAGAGCGGCGACATGGGGGTCTGCTCGCGCAAGTGCACGTCCGGCACCCAGTGCGGCGGCAACGGCTTCAAGTGCGTCAATGTCTACAATGACGGCTCGAAGTACTGCGCGCCGGCCGAATTCGAGGTCCAGGGCAAGACGACGCCCGCCAGTGGCTGCGCCACCGGCGGCAGCAATGCCGGCCTTGGCTGGTTCGCGCTCTCGGCCCTGGCCGCGCTCCTCATCCGCCGCCGGCGCGCCTGATTCGATCCTTCGCCTCGCCTGATCCCCAGACGTAGTCCCCGTCACACGAGCCACTCCAGCCCCCGGAGGTTTTCGTGAAGCGCATTGCCATTGCCAGCTTTGCACTGCTGGGCGCCTGCACCTCGAGCCTGCAGCCGGCTCCGGATCCGGTGCTTGAGCAGCCCGCCAACCCGCAGCCCATCGATCTGTTCAATCCGCCTGTCAGCCTCCCCACGCACGAGCCCAAGGGGCCGGTCACCGCAGGTGCCGCGAAGGTGCTCTTCATCAACTTCGATGGTGCCAGCATCACCTCGAACGGTCGCTGCTCGGATGCTCCCACGAACTGCAGCTCGCTGTCGGATTGCCCCTCCGCGATGGCGTACCCCGCGTATTCGGGCACGGCGGAGCAGCGCCAGCAGACGCTCGACCTCCTGACGCGCTACTACCGTCCGTACAACATCCAGATCGTCACGACGCGGCCGGCCGCCGGTCCCTACTCGATGATCATGATGGGTGGACGCCAGGATGCGCTGTGCTTCACCACCGGCGGGATGGGCGAAGCCCTGGGAGTGGCCCCTTCCATCGACTGCAATGACGAGAACCCGAACGACATCACGTTCGCGTTCACCGAAGCAGCGCAGAACGACCCCTTCGATGTCGCGACCACGATCGCCCAGGAACACGCGCATTCGTTTGGTCTCGAGCACACCACGGACATGCGCGACATGCTGTATCCGTTCGCGACGCCGAGCGTGCTCGGCTTCCTCGATCAGGACCTCCCGATCGCGAACGTGAACTACCAGACAGGAACAATCTCCAACGGACGGTCGCAGTGCACCGGCGCCGGCACCCAGAACTCGCACCGCCGGATGCTCGAGATCACCGGCGCGGGCCCGCCCGACACCGCCGCGCCCACGGTCCGGGTCATCTATCCCACCGACGGCCTGACGGGCTTCCGCCCCGATCGTGACGTCACGGTGCGCGTGTCCGTGGACGACGACTGGCCGCTCAACTTCCTCAAGAGCGCGACGCTCATCGCCGACGAGGGCCTGCCGACGGAGGCGCGCTCGACGGACGACATGGCGCCCTTCACGTTCACCGGCCGCTTCGCGCCGGGCATGCACACCGTCAAGGCGACCGCGCTCGACTCCGCGAACAACGTGGGAACGAGCACCGTCGTGCGCTTCACGGTGAGCGAGATGGGCGCCGGTGGCATGGGCGGCGCGGGGATGGGTGGCGACAGCGGCGCGGGCGGCGCGGGCGCTGGTGGCGCCGGAGGCTCGGCAGGCGGCGCGGGTTCCAGCGCCGGCATGGGCGGCGGCACCGCGGGCACGGGCGGCACCGCAGGCACGGGCGGCACGGCGGGTGGCGCCGGGACGTCCGGCGGTGGTGGCGGCACGACGGACGGCTACGGCCAGGACTGCGAGAGCGATCGCCCCGGCTGCACCTGCGTGGGCAACGACGGCGGCCAGCTCGGCGTCTGCTCGAGGAACTGCACGGGCGCGAGCCAGTGCGGCGGCGGCTGGAAGTGCCTCGCGCTCTACGACGACGGCCTCAAGTGGTGCGCGCCCGCGGAGCTCGACCCGGCCGCGACCAAGACCAACGCCCCGGCGAGCGGCTGCGCGACGACCGCGCCCGGAACGACCTCGCGCCTGCCGATGCTCCTGCTCGCCCTCGTGCCCTTCGCGCTGCACCGCCGCCGCGCGCGCGGCTGATCTCGATGTAAGCTCCCCGCATGGCTGCACCGCTCCTCGTCCCCACGCCCGCGCGCCCCGAGAACACCGGAGAGATCACCACCCTGCTGGGCCGCGGCGCGTCCTTCGAGGGCAAGCTCACCTTCGAGGGGACGGTCCGCATCGACGGACGGCTCACGGGCGAGATCCTCTCGGACGACGTGCTCGTGGTGGGCGAAGGCGCGGAGATCCACGCCGAGATCGAGGTCGGCACCGTCATCGTGCAGGGCACCGTCGTCGGGAACATCCGCGCCAAGCACGGCGTGGAGCTGCGCGCCCCCGGCGTCGTGCGCGGCAACCTGCAGACGCCCTCCCTGGCGGTCGAGCGCGGCGTCGTCTTCGACGGCCAGTGCACGATGACCGCGCTCTGACGCGCTATCGGCGCTCGACCCCGCAGCGGCCCAGACCCTCGGCGAGGCCCTCGGCGTCGGCGCTCGCGGCGCCGAGCGAGAGCTGCAGGCGCCCCCCGTCGATGCGCGACATGACGAGCGGAGCGGAGTGCACGCGCTCCTCGAGCACGATCGCGACGCGCCGGCGGACGTGGGCCGCGGTGAAGTCGGCGAAGCGTCGCGCGGCCTCGGGCGAGAGCTCCATCCACACCGCGGGCTGGCCGGACAGATCCGCCTCGCGCCGCACGCCTCGCAGGTCGGCGCTCGACAGCGCGCTCGCGCCGGTGATCACGTACGTGCGGAAGCGCGGCTCGTCCGGCGCGATCGCGCCCCAGCCAAGGAGGATCCTCCGCCCCTTCGGCAAGCGCACCCCGCCCACGGCGGCGCGCAGGATCGCCTCGCTCGTCGCGGCCCAGAAGCGCACGCTCCGCACCGATCCGGCCGCCTCGACCGCGTAGGCGATGCCCTCGGCCGTCGGCGCCGGCATCGGCCACTCGTCGTCGAGCGCGTAGACCTCGAGCGCCGGGCACGAGCGGCCGATCGCGTCCGCCGCGGGGCGCGCATCCACCGCGGGCGCCGCATCCGGAGCTGCCACCACGGGCGGTGCGCTCGGCGCGCCCCCACCCGTGCACGCCACGAGGCCCGCGACGACAGGCGCGAGCCACGCCCGCGGTGACCTCACCGCCGGCGATCGAGCTTGGCGACCACGCGCAGCGACCGACGCTCGCCCCACGCGAGCTCCTGGCTGAAGGTCTGGTGGCCCGACAGGCGCACCTCGATCTTCGCGGGGCGGTTGCGCGGGACGTTGTTGCACTGGCGCGGCGCGAGGCCGCACGGCAAGCCGTTGACGAAGATCTCGCCGCGCGACGGCACCGACTCGACGTAGACGTCCCCGATGTCGGCCGACAGGCGCTTGACGAGCTGCTGCTCCCGCTCGCCCGCCGAGAACGTGAACTCCTCGCTCAGGGGCAGGTGCCCCGCGAGTTGCAGCTCGAGCTTGTGCGGCCTGTCGAGCGCGATGTCGTCGGCCCGCACGGGCGACTTCCCGAGAGGCTTGCCGTCGATCGTGACGAGGGCGTTGGCCGGCAGCGTCACCACCCACACCGTGCCGGTCGACACGCGCGGTCCACCCTCGGGCCAGAGCACCACGGCGGCACCGACGGCGAGCATGACGCCGACCGCGATCGCCATGATCTTTCCCCAGCCGCGCCCCGGCCGCAGGTCGAACGCCGGCGGCGGCGCGCCCATGAACTCGGGCAACGGCACGCTCTGCACCGGGGTCATGAAGTCCCCGGTGTTTCCGGCGAGCGCGGGGCGCACCTCGATCGCCCCCGAGATCGCCCCCGAGGCGGACGGAGCCGGCGGCGGCTGCCCGGGGATGGCGTGCGGGATGCCGCCGTTCGGGATCGCGAACGGGTCGGAGGGCGCCCCTCCGAACATCTGCCGCGTGGGCTGCCTCGTGCGCGGGATCGCCTCGCCGTCGAACGCGCCGGGCAAGCCCTCGAAGCGCCGCGGCGACGGCGTCCCACGCCGGGTCGACGGCGGTACCCCACCCGGCGAAGGCATGGGCGGCATCGGCGGGGGGATGCTCGACTTGCGCCCGCCCGCCGAGCGCGGCGGCGGCGCCGGGCTCGACTGCGGGGGCGGATGCACCATCACCACCGGCGGCGTGTCCTCGTCCAGCGGATCGGGCGGCATCGGCATCGGCACGGTGACGCTCGCGGTCGCGTCCTGCCGTCGCCGCGGGGCGCTCGACAGGTCGAGGTCCTCGAACAGACCATCGAGCGAGCCGCGCTCGGGCACGGCCTCGAAGTCCGGCGGCGCCGACAGCGTCGTGTGCTCCTGCGTCGAGAAGTCGAGCTCCTCGCTCACGCTCGTGTGCATCTTGCCGCCGCGCATGTCGATCGGCTGCAGGACGCTGTCGAGCCTGAAGATCACGCTGTGCTCGCGATCGGGCGCGAAGTCCGCGCGCGACATCAGCAGGCGCTCGTCGATCTCGCGCGTCTGGATGGCCGCGCTGCGCCCCGGCAGCGGCGCCGGCGGCAAGACCGGCGGCGGCTGCGCCTTGGGCTCGCCGAGCACGCGCGCCATCGTCGCCGCGAGCTTCGACGCGCTCATGTCGGGCGCGTACTGGTACAGGAACCGCTGCAGCGCGTCCTGGAAGTCGTGCGCCGACTGGTAACGGTCCTCGGGCCGCTTGCGCAGCGCCTTCATCACGATGGCCTCGAGCTCCGGTGGCACCTCGCGGCGCCGCCGCGACACGGGCTCGATGTCCGCCTTGCGCACCATGTCGAGCAGGAGCGTCAGGTCCTCCTCGAGGTAGAGCATCTGACCGGTCAGGATCTCGTAGAGGAGGATGCCCGTGGAGAAGATGTCCGAGCGCTGGTCGACCGGGTCGCCCCAGGCCTGCTCCGGCGACATGTAGTAGTACTTGCCCTTGATGACGCCGGCGGCGGTCTGCCGCGCGCGCAGCGCCGCCTTGGCGATGCCGAAGTCCACGACCTTGACCTCGCCCGCGTAGCTGATGAGCACGTTCTGCGGCGAGACGTCGCGGTGGATGATCTCGAGCGGCCGCCCGAGGTCGTCGTTCTTGTTGTGCGCGTAATCGAGCGCCGCGCAGACCTCCTGCACCACGAAGGCGGCGACCTCGACGGGCACGTCGTACTCGATCTCGCTCGCGCGACGCAGCACCTTGAACAGGTCCGCGCCGTCGACGAACTCCATCGTGATGAAGTACTGGTCGCCGATCCGGCCGAGGTCGAAGATCTGGCCGATGTTCACGTGCTGCAGCTGCACGGTGATCTTCGCCTCGTCGATGAGCATCTGGATGAAGTGCTCGTCGGCCGAGTAGTTCGGGTGGATCACCTTGAGCGCGACGAACTTCTCGAAGCCGCCGATGCCCCGGCTCTTGGCCAGGTAGATCTCGGCCATGCCACCGACGGCGATCTGCCGCAGCAGGCGGTAGTGGCCGAAGGCGCGGTCATGCATTGCGCGCAGGCCTCGGCAGCGACTGCGTCGCCGGGCTGGTCCCAGGATGCACGAACACCGAGAGGACGCGCAGCGGCACGCGGTTGGCGCGGCGGTCGAACGTGCACACGATCTCGGTCGCGACGCCGGGCGCGATGTTGACCACGAACTGCGTCGCGTGCTTCGCGATGAGGTAGAGGCCCAGGCCCGCCCCGCGCGCCTTGCGGTCGATCTGGTTCTCCGAGTGCAGGCACTTCTCGATGTAGTCGAGGAGCGTCTGCTTGTCGAAGGACCCGTAGCGATCGCGCACCGACACCGCGAAGCACTCGTCGGTGACGCCGAAGCGGATCGACACCGGACGCGGGCTCTTGAGGTCCTTGCGCTCCGTCGTCGAGACGTCGTGGAAGATGGAGCGGCCGGCCTCGTCGACCGGCGCGTCGAAGAGCGCGTTCATGAGCAGCTCCTCGGACACCTGCTGGATCGCGGTGCGCAGCGCGCGGCGCACGCCGGCCTCCGAGGCGAACTTGCTCACGTCGTCGATGGCCTTGGCGCGGCCGACGTTGTCGCGGATCCGCAGGTACTTGATGTCCGTGCCGGGCGGCAGGTGCTTCTCGATCCCGAAGATGTCGCCGGAGAACAGCTTGCCGGCGGTGAGCTGGAGGCCGTCCTCGAGCGCGTCGTCCGCGGCGACCACGTGATCGAAGCGCGGCGCGCGCAGCACCGCCGCGAAGCTCGACAGGTCCGACGACGGCAGGACCGCCACCACCGTGGCCCCCCGACGCAGCCGGGCGGCGAGCTCCTCGCGCTCCCGCACGCTGCCGTCGGACGCGAAGAACACGAACCGATGCGACAACGGACCGCGCGGCAATGCGGCGATGCCGGGCACGAGCTCTGCGTCCGCACCGGCGGCGCGCAGGGCCCTACCTATCGCCTCGAGGTGCCCGGGGTCCCGGGCGACTGCGAGCGCTCTTCGCTGGACCAACGCGCGAGATCGTAACTCAGCAGGGAATCCAGTCAATACAGGCGGTTGCGGAACTGACCAGAATCGTCACGCCACGCCCACCCAGCACTTGAGGTAACGGCCCTCGGGGAACTCGAGCAGGACGGGGTGATCGGGGGCCTGGCCGCCGCGGGCGACGAAGCGGACCGTGCGGTCGTTGCGACGGGCGGCCTTCGCCAGCGCGCCGTCGAAGGCGGCCTCCTCGAGCAGCGCCGAGCACGAGCACGCGACGAGGCCGCCGCCTGGGCGCACGAGGCGCACCGCTTGCGTGAAGAGCTGGAGGTACGCGTGCGTGCCCTGCGGAACGTCCTTCCGGCGACCGATGAGCGCCGGCGGATCCGCGACGACGACGTCGAAGCTGCCGGTCGGCAGCGCCCCGAGGTCGCGCAGGACGTCCGCGCGCAGGGCCTCGACGTCGGCGCCCTGCCCTGCCACGTTGCGCGCCGCCACCTCGAGCGCGCGCGCGCTGGAATCGACGAGCGTGACGTGCGCGCGGCCTCCCCCGAGCGCGATCGCCCGCGCGAGGTACGCGCCCCACTGGCCGACGTAGCAGCAGAGGTCCAGCACGCGCACCGGAGCGCCCGGCTCGCGCGCGCCGATGCCGGCGAGGCGCCCGGCCGCGAGCGCGAGGTTGGCGGCCTGGTCGAGGAAGAAGCCCGTCTTCTGCCCGGCGGCGAGGTCGGTCTCGAGCTCGAGGCCCGCCACGCGGATGCGCGCGGCCGCGAGGTCCACGCCGCCCGGAGAGCGCACGACGCGCGGCGGCTCGACGGGCACGCCATCGAGGGCGCGCGCGCCGACATCGCTGCGCACGACGAGCCCCGCCCCCGGGTACATCCCGTCGAGCGCCGCGTCGATCGCCGGCAGCGCCCCGTCCATGCCCGCCGTGTGCGCCTGGACGACGAGGACGCGCGATCCATTCGCCAGTGCGTATGCGTCGATCACGAGACCCGGCAAGCCATCCCCCTCGGCGAACACGAGGCGATGGCTCGTGGCCTCGAGCCCGAGGGCGCGCCGCAGGTCGCGCGCCCGCCCGAGCCGCCACCCGAGGCCCTCGGCGCCCAGCGGCTCGAGCTCGGTGCGGTCCCGCGACAGCGCCCGGAACGCGATGAGCGAGCCGGGGTTCCCGTGCCCGCGCGCGAGGAACGCGCCCCCCGCGTCGCAGAGCTCCACGAGCTCCCCCGGCGCGATGCCCTTCGGGCTCTCGGCGAGCTCGTTCGAGTAAGCCCACGGGTGACCCGCGCGAAACCGCCGGTCCGCCCCTTTTCGCAGCCGCCAGACCTGCATGTGCGTCGACGGATACCACGGTCGCTGGCGTAGACTCGCGCCGTGCCGACGCGTCATGGCCTCCACTTCCACGAATTCGGCGGGCCCGAGGGCGGCGAGGCGCGCCCGGGCACGCCCATCGTCCTCGTCCACGGCGCCGCGGGCCACTCGCTCGGATTCCTCGACCTCGCACGACGCCTCGGCGCGCTGCGCCACGTGATCGCGCTCGATCTGCCCGGCCACGGACGCTCCGAGGCCCTCGCCGACGAGTCCGTCGCGGGACTGCTCGGGGCCTACCGCGACGCCACCGGGAACCTGTGCGCGGCGATGGGCTTGCCGCGCGCGATCCTGCTCGGACACTCGATGGGCGCGGCGATCGTGCAGCTCGCGGCGCACGCGTGGCCGGACAAGGTCGCGGGCATGATCCTCGTCGGCGCAGGGGCGCGCATGCCCGTGCACCCCGCGACGCCCGAGCTGCTGCGGCGGCGCCCGGAGGACTTCCCCGCGCTCGTCGCGCGTGCGGGGTACTCGCCGGAGACGCCGCGCAGCGTCCCCGAGCGCTGGGGCGCGGGGCTGCCGGCGTGCACGCCCGAGCTCGCGGCGCGCGACTTCGAGGCCTGCGCCCTCTTCGACTCGCGCCCCTTCGCCGCGACGCTCGCCCAGCCCGCGCTCGTCCTCGGCGGCGCGGACGACGTCCTCATCTCCCCGCGCAGGACCGCCGAGCTCGCGGGTCTGCTCCCGCGCTGCGAGCACCTCACCCTGCCGCGCGCCGGGCACTTCCCGTTCCACGAGCGCCCCGACGAGGTGGCCCTCGCGATCACCGCGTGGCTCGGCGGCGTCCCCTGAGTTGCGTGCTATCCTGACCGCGTGAGCGTGTCTCCGGCCCGCGCCTCGACCCCGCCCGCGTCCTCGCCGACGGCCGTCATCCACCGCCTCGAGGTCAACGTGTCCTCGGCGCTGCGCGGCAAGCCCGAGGTCGTGCGCATGGCGATGGTCGCGCTCACCGCGGGCGGGCACCTGCTCGTCGAGGACGTGCCCGGCGTCGGCAAGACCACGCTGGCGCGCGCGATGGCACGCTCCATCGGCGGCTCGTTCCACCGCATCCAGTTCACGAGCGATCTCCTGCCGGCCGACGTCATCGGCGTCTCCGTGTACGACCAGAAGAGCGCGCGCTTCGAGTTCAAGCCGGGCCCGCTCTTCGCAAACGTGGTGCTGGCGGACGAGATCAACCGCGCCGCGCCGCGCACGCAGTCGGCCCTGCTCGAGGCCATGAACGAGGCGCAGGTCTCGATCGATCAGGGGACGTTCCCGCTGCCGCGGCCGTTCGTGGTGCTCGCGACGCAGAACCCGCAGGAGCACCAGGGCACGTATCCGCTACCGGAATCGCAGCTCGATCGCTTCCTCCTCCGCATCGGCATCGGGTATCCGTCGCGCGACGACGAGCGCTCCGTGCTTCGCGGCGCGCACGAGCCCGCGAGCGACCTCGAGCCGGTGGTCACGCTCGACGAGATCCTGCAGCTCCAGCGCGCCTCCGCGCAGGTCAAGGTCGCGGACGCGCTGCTCGACTACGCGCTCGCCGTGGTCGCCGAGACGCGCACGTCGAGCCTCGTGTCGCTCGGCGTCTCACCGCGCGGCGCCAAGGCGTGGTTCCGCGCGGCGCAGGCGCACGCGCTCGCCGAGGGCCGCGCCTTCGTCGTCCCGGACGACTTCAAGCGCACCGCGATCCCCGCGCTCGCGCACCGCATCAGCATCGGCGGACCTGCGGGGCTCCGCGGCGGTCGCGCCGACGCCGAGCGCGCCATCTCCGACATCCTCGAGCGGACGCCGATCCCGGAGTGACGGTGGCGGCGCAGGCTGCTGGCGACACACCGCCCGCGCGACCGAGCAGGCTCCTGCGCTGGCAGCGCAGGCGCAGGTTCCCGCGGCCGGTCGAGCCGACGCCGGGCGGCTGGTGGTTCCTCGGCATCACGTTCGCCGTCGGCGTGGCCGCCATCAACACCGGCAACAACCTGCTCTACCTCGTGCTCGGCATGCTGCTCGCCCTCATCCTGGCGTCGGGCGTGCTCTCGCACCTCGTGCTCCTGCGCCTGACGGTCCGCCGCGAGCTGCCGGGGCGCGCGTTCGCGGGCACGCCGGCGCTGGTGGGGCTCGAGGTCGACAACGCCAAGCGCCGCATCCCCTCGTGGCTGCTCGAGGTCGAGGATCTGGCCGCCGGCGAGGACGTCCCGCGCACGGGCCGACGCTGCCTCTTCCTGTCGGTGGCCGCGCGGTCGGCGGAGCGCGCCACCTATCGCTACGCGTTCCCGCGCCGCGGGCGCCACACGCTCGCGGGCCATCGCATCGCCACGCGCTTCCCGTTCGGCCTCTTCGTCAAGTACGTGTACGTGGACGCGCCGGCGGAGCTGCTGGTCTACCCGGCGATCGCCGAGAGCGGCGCGGGTGTGGTCGACGCGGGCGGACGCGGCGAGGAGCGCCTTCCGCGGCGCGGGCGTCACGGCGAGTTCTTCGCCGCGCGCGAGCTGCGCCCCGGCGAGGACGCCTCGGACATCCACTGGCGCCTGTCGGCGCGCCTCGGCAGGCCCGTGGTGCGCGAGCGCGAGGACGAGGGCGCGAGGCGCGTGACGCTCGAGCTCGACAACGGCCTCGCCGACGACGCGCCCGAGACGCTGGCCTCGTTCGAGGCGGCCGTGTCGACCGCGGCGGGCCTCGCGCTCGCCCACCTCGGACGAGGGGAGTCCGTCGCGATCATCACGCGGGGCGACGCCCTGCCCTTCGGCGCGGGGCCCGCGCACGCGGAGTCCGTGCTGCGCTTCCTCGCGCTCGTGCCGGCCGCCCGGCCCGAGACCCCGCTCGTCGCCCTGGAGGACCGCGCGCGCGGCGCCCGCGCAACACATGCGGATCTACGCATGGGACACCGCGCGTGAGGTTCGACGCCACGCTCAAGGCCGCCTCGTACCTGGCCGTCGCGGCCGCGTTCTCCACCGTCGCGCTCGCGGACGAGCTCGCGCCGCCGTTCATCGCCGTGTTCGTCGTGCTCGCCCTCGCCTCGTGGTGGTGGGAAGAGCCGCGCGTGCGCACCGGGCGCTTCGAGCTCGCCTTCAACGTCGTCACGCTGCTCTGCCTGCTCGGGACGCCGCTCCGCTACCGGCAGAACGGCTCGCTCGCGCACACCTTCATCGAGCTCCTGACGATCCTGGCCCTGAACCGCCTCTTCAACCGGCGGAGCGCGCGCGACTACCTGCTGCTCTACGTCATCTCGTTCGGCCTGCTCCTCGGCGCGACCGTGCTCAACACCGACCTCGTGTTCGCGCCGTGCTTCATCGTGTACGTCGTGGCGATCACCTGGTCGCTCGCGCTCTCGTCGATCCGCCGGCAGATCGAGGAGAGCACGCTCGTCCGCCACGAAGCGGACGCGTCGACGCCGGTGGACGCCGAGCGCCTCCTGCGCTCGCGCCGCATCGTCAGCGGCAGGTTCCTGCTCGGCACCGGCGCGCTCTCGATCGCGATGCTGGTCTGCTCGTCGATCACGTTCTTCCTGTTCCCCCGCATCGGCCTCGGCCTGATGGGCCTCAAGCAGAACCGCGGCCACCAGATGGCCGGCTTCTCGGAGCGCGTCGAGCTCGGCCAGCACGGCACCATCAAGGACAACCCCGACGTCATCATGCGCGTCGAGCTCGACGCACCGCCGAGCGATCAGCTCCGCTTCCGCGGCATCTCCTTCGATACGTACGACGAGGGGCGCTGGAGCCGATCGCCCGAGGCGCGCCGGGTCCTCGCGCGGGCGGAGCGCGGTACCAAGCAACTCGTCGCCCAGCGCGTGCACCGGCAGGAGACCAAGCTCCTCAAGCACACGGTGTTCCTGACGCCGATGGGCACGCGCGCGGTGTTCGCGGCGACGACACCGGTGATGGCCGGATGGGGCGAGCTGCAGGGCGGCCGCGGCATCGACGGCGTGGAGCGGCTCACCGACGGAGATCTCGTGCGCTCCGACGACGGCTCCCGGCCCGCCCGCTACCTCGCCTTCTCCGACCCCGACGAGCCGCGCGATCGCGACCAGGCGACCGTGCTCCCCGACGGCTGGGAGCAGCCGCGCGAGCACGAGACCGACGCCGAGTACGCGCGGCGCTTCCGCACGCAGAAGCGCGTCGAGGAGTACCAGGACGCGCTGCACGAGCGCCTCCTGCAGATCCCGGATCACCTGCGCCCCAAGCTCGAGGAGATCGTGGGCCGAATCGTTCGCCCCGATCAGCGCCCTGCGCAGAAGGTGTCGGCGATCGAGCAGTACCTCAAGAAGGGCTTCCACTACACGACCGAGATGCCGCCCGTGCCGGCGGGGGTGGACCCGGTCGTGCACTTCCTCGAGGTCGCGCGCAGGGGCCACTGCGAGTACTTCGCGACGGCGGGCACGCTCCTCTTGCGCGCCGCCGGCGTCCCGGCACTCGAGGTCAACGGCTTCCACGGCGGCGCCTGGAACCCGATGGGCGGCTTCCTCGCGGTGCGTCAGAGCGACGCCCACGCGTGGACGGAGGCGTGGCTGCCCGGCCAGGGGTTCGTCACGCTCGACTTCACACCGGCCCAGGGGCGCGGCGCGAGGCGTGGCAATGGGTTCGGCGACGGGCTGCGCGAGATCGTCGACGTGCTCGAGATGAAGTGGTTCAAGTGGGTCGTCGACTACGACATGCGGCGCCAGCTCGATCTCGCGTTCGGGATCAAGCGCGCGCTCTCGTTCGGCGGTCCGGGCGGCAAGCGCCCGGGCGGCAAGGGCCTCGACGTCCGCGGGCTGCTCCGGCCGGCGGCGATCGCGGGCGCGCTGCTCGGCGTCGGCTTCGTCGTGTGGAGGCTGCGACGCAGGGGCGGCGGCGGGCCGGCGAGGCGGCGGC
This sequence comes from uncultured Myxococcales bacterium, assembly GCA_964593795.1. Lineage (GTDB taxonomy): Bacteria > Myxococcota_A > Polyangia > JAHFDS01 > JAHFDS01 > JAHFDS01. The sequence continues at coordinate 42,525 of CAZQJC010000316.1, forward strand.
ACGGACCGGAGGATCGATTGCTCGAGCTTGCGCTCCGGAGGCTCGAGCGCAAGGGCGTGATGCGCGGCGCCGCGCAGACGCCGCTCGAGCTCGCGCGCGCGCTGCGGGCGACCGACCCGGCCGAGGCCGAGCTGCTCGAGCGCGTCACGGCGGTCTACTACGCGAGCCGCTTCGGCGAGGTGGCCGCGCAGCGCGAGGTGCTCGACTCGCTCCGCCGCGACCTGGCCCGGTCGTAGCGCCGCTTCGGCACGCGCCGGGCGGTGGCCTTGCCACTTTGGCAGCGCACCCGCGCGCACCTCGGCACGCCTGGACGACATTTCAACTCGTTACCGGGCCGAGGCGCCGGCCCCGAACTTGCGTAACAGGCAGTAGGATACGCCAGCCATGAACCCTGCCCTGCTCCGCCGCGCCGTGCTGCTCGGTCTCCTCGGCGCGCTCGTTTCCGAGGACGCGGCCGCCCTCGTCCCGCCCGCCAACGCCTTCCGCATCACGCTCAAGCGAAAGGCCGACGGCAAGACCACCGACCTCGGGACCTCCGATCTGAAGAGCGAGTTCTCGAAGGCGAACTGCGAGTGCGGGACCGCCTATGAGCTCGAGGTGAGCGTCAACGCCGGCATCTCGCTGCAGGGCGCCAACAACGAGTCGGTCACGGTGTGGGCCGGCGGCGCGTGCGGCGAGACGGGCATCTCGATCAACGACCCGGCGCGGCTGAACCGGTGCCGGCAGCTAGGACCGTCCGTGATGCTGGGGAAGTTCCTCAGCGAGTCGCCGACGTTCACGTTCGATGCGCTCGACGTCTCGTTCGCCGACAGCGCCACGGAGCCGGTCTGCACCACGGCTGCACCGATGCGGGGCATCTTCCTGCTCGTGGACCAAGGGGGTGACGGCACGGCCGACTACACCCAGCAGTACGCTCCGGCCGGCACGAACCTCACGGGGTTCACCGTCGACGGGGCCCCGCCTTCGGCGCCCGGCGACGTGTCCGCCGAGGGGGGCGACGAGTCGCTCATCGTCAAGTGGAACGCCTCGACGGGCGACACGGACCTCGGGGGATTCCAGGTGCTGTGCAGGCGGGTCGACCAGCCCGACGTGCCCGTGTTCGCCAAGCCCGCCTGCGCGGGGTTCGACGCGGTGGAGCCCATGTGCGTGCGCGGATGCAACCTCAGCGGCGGGCCGACCACCGGGACCTCCGGCTCGGGTGGGAGCGCGGGCTCTGCGGGCTCTGCGGGCTCTGCGGGCTCTGCGGGGACGAGCGGTACCAGCGGCTTCGCGATCAGCCTCGGCGGAGGCGCGGGTGCAGGCGGCGATGCGGGTGCGGGGGGCGCGGGTGCGGGCGGCGATGCCGGTGCGGGGGGCGCGGGTGCCGGCGGCGATTCCGGTGCGGGCGGCGCGGGTGCCGGTGGCGGCGCGGGTGCGGGCGGCGCGGGTGCGGGCGGCGCGGGTGCGGGCGGCGCGGGTGCGGGCGGCGCGGGTGCGGGCGGCGCGGGTGCGGGCGGCGCGGGTGCGGGCGGCGCGGGTGCGGGCGGCGCGACCGAGTCGACTCCCCTGACGCGGCGCGATCCGGCCTTCGTGTGCAGCGAGGTCACGAGCAAGAGCTCGGGCCAGGCGCGGGTCCACGGACTGGTCAACAACGTGGCGTACGAGGTCGCCGTCGTCGCGATCGACAAGTACGGCAACGTCAGCGATACGTCGGCCGTCGCGCAGGGGATGCCCGTGCCGGTCACCGACCTCTGGCGCAATTATCGCGACAGCGGCGGCGACGCCCGTGGGGGCTACTGCGCGGCCAGCCCATGGACGCGCGTGCGGGCCCCGCTCGGGCTCGCCCTCTTGGTCTCCGCCCTCTTCCTCTGGCGCCGCCGGCGCGCCCGCTTGCTCGCGCTCGTGCCGCTGGTCTCCCTCCTGAGCGGCGGCGACGCGAGCGCACAGCCGGCCGTCCTCGACGAGGCGTCGATGTCCTCGTCGCGCTACGAGTCCCCGCGCTTCGGGACCTTCGAGTTCAAGCTCGGCCCGTACAGGCCTCACATCGACGACGAGTTCAACGGCCGGGCGCACCCCTACCGGGATCTCTTCGGCGAGGGCGTCGGTCTCAAGTACGGCGGCGAGTACGACCACCTGCTGTGGAGCGGCTTCGGGAGCTTCTACCTCGGCGCCGAGCTCACGACGTTCACGAACTCGGCCAAGGCGCTCATCCAGGGCACCACCATGCCCTCGGCGGACGAGACCGCGATCAAGCTCATGCCGATCGCGCTCGTCGCGGTGTACCGGCTGGATCCGTGGGTCGAGCGATTCCCCCTGGTTCCCTACGGCAAGGTCGGCCTCAACTACACGTTCTGGTGGATCGACAAGGCCGAGGGCGAGACGGCGACGTTCACCGACGCGGCGGGCAAGAAGGACGCGGCGCGCGGCGGCACCCCGGGCTGGCAGGGCACGCTCGGGCTCGCGCTCAACATCGACTTCCTCGACCCGGGTGCGGCGCTGACGATGGACACGGAGATGGGCATCAACAGCACGTACCTGTTCTTCGAGCTGTCGCACGTGGCCGCGAGCGGCCTCGGCGCGGCCCACAAGCTCCACGTCGGCGACACGACCTGGCTCGCGGGCATCACCTTCGAGTTCTGAGGCGGTGCCGCGCACCATCAAGCTCGTCATCGAGTACGACGGGACGGCGTACGGCGGCTGGCAGCGGCAGCTCAACGCGCCATCGATCCAGGCGGCGATCGAGGACCGGCTGCGCGAGATGACGCGCGAGCCGGAGCTCTTCCTGCGCGGCGCGGGCCGCACCGACGCGGGTGTGCACGCGCTCGGGCAGGTCGCGAGCTTCAAGACGGAGGCGCGCATCCCCGTCGAGGGGTTTCGGAAGGGCGTGACGGCGCTCCTGCCGAGAGACATCGCGGTCGTCTCGGCCGAGGAGGTGCCCGACGACTTCGACGCGCGCTTCTCCGCGCGCGGCAAGCTCTACCGCTATCGCATCCTCGCCGCGCCGTGCCGCGCTCCGCTGCGGGATCGGTACGTCTGGCACGTACGCCGGCCGCTCGACGTGGAGGCCATGCGCGAGGCGGCCTCCCACCTCGTCGGGCGGCGCGACTTCGCCGCGTTCCGCGCGTCCGACTGCGAGCGGCGCACGACCGTGCGCACCCTCGACCGGGTCGATGTATTCGCCCAGGCGGATGAGATCACCATCGAGGTCGAGGGCGACGCGTTCCTCAAGAACATGGTGCGCATCCTGGCGGGCACGCTCGTCGCGGTGGGCCGGGGCGACCTCACAGCGGGCGACGTCGCGCGGATCCGCGACCAGGGCGACCGCACCAAGGCGGGGATGACCGCGCCCGCCCGCGGCCTCGCGCTCGTCCACGTTCGCTACTGATGCACCTACGGGGACCTGCTGCGGGCCTGCACGACGAGCTGCTCGAGCAGGCGTGATCGCGGTCCGCGGACCCAGGCGCGCTCGAGGCTCGGACCGGCTGCGGCGGGATCCCCGAGCCACGTCGGCCCCTCGGGGTCGAGGCCGTCGATCGCGAACCGCGCGGCGGCGTCGCGGTTCCTGCCCGCCCTGCGCACGAACACGGCGCCGGTGTCGTCGAACGCGACGAGCGCCCAGCGACGATCGCGCGCCAGCGCGGCGCGGAGGTCCGGTCGACCGCTCGCGTAGGCGCGCTCGCCTGCCGTGGAGTAGCGCAGGATGCATAGCTCGACACCATGGTGATCGAGGCGATCGAGCGCGCCCGGGGCGCCTCGACGGATCGCCATGTACTCGCCGAGGGCGAACTGCCGCGAGTAGGCCTCGAACGACGCGTGGAAGAAGGCGCGCTCGCCGGGATGGAAGAGGCCGAGCCACGGCCCCGCCCAGACGTCCGACACGAAGGCGGGCCCCACGAGGTGGTCGCGCCGCACCACCTCGAAGAGCTGGAGTGGCCAGGTCCACGGCGACGGGCCCACGCCCGGCGGGCGCCACGACCACTGGTGGAAGACGGACAGCACCGCGACGACCCCGAGACCCAGCGGCGCGAGGCGCCGGCCGCGCGCGCCGGGGACGAGGGACGGCAGCGCCGCGGCCAGCGCTGGTGCGCCGCCGATCATCAGGAGGTCGGCGAAGCGGGCGTGCCGCAGCGAGGCCGCGAGCCCGACGAGCGTGGCCGCCAGGAGCCCCGACGGGACGCGCGCCAGGCGCAGCGGGAGCGCGACGACCAGCGCGCCGAGGAGGACCCAGTAGCCGGCGAGCGCCCCGAACGCGAACCTCCACGGCGGTCGGAACTCGACGATGTGCTCGGCGAGCGTGGCATCCGTGGCCATGTCGAACGGGAACAGCAGCGCGCGCGCGCCGTAGGGGTGGTAGGCGGCGAGGATCAGCGCGGCCAGGAGGACCCCGACGGCGCTCGCCCCGAGGAGGCCCGCCGCGCGCGCGACGCAGCCGGGGCGCCGTCGCGGATCGAGCCAGGCGTGCGCGAGCTCGAGGCCCGCCGTGCCGACCACGGCGAACACCGCGAAGATCGCCCCCGCGTGGAGCTGGAAGGCGAGCCCGATGACGATGGCGATGGCCGCGAGCCGCCTGCGCTCGGGCCGTGCCTCGCCGGGCGTCCCGGCGCCGCGGGCGGCAAGGAGCGCCACCACGCCGGCCAGGCAGACGTCACCCGCGAGGAAGGGCCTCTCGACGAAGCGGCCGGCCCCGGCCCAGGCACCGAGGAGCGTGCACGCGGCCGAGAGGACCGGCGGGGCGCCAGTGTTGCGGCAGGCCCGGTAGACGAGCAGGCACAGCGCGACGACGAGGGCGACCTTGAGGACAAGGACGCCGAGAAAGCCCCCCTGCCGCCACGCCAGCTCCAGCGCCACCGCGGGCCAGGCCTGGTGCAGCAGCCACGGGTGATCGGGCTCGGTGAACGAGAGCACGTTCGTGGCCGGCAGGTGGCCGAGCGCCAGGATCGCGCGCCCCGTCGCGAGGTGGAAGCCGAGGTCCGGATCGGAGACCTCGGTGAATGCCAGCATCCCGGCGACGAGCGCGACGATCGCCGCGCAGAGGAGCCGGACGGGCACTAGTGCTGCCCGTCAGAAGTGGACCGGCATTCAGACACGTGAGCGCTGTGCACGCCAGGTGGGGGCAGCACTCGCGCACGCGGAGCGTGCGCAAGACCAGCACCTAGGGCCGGCCGTCGGACCAGCTGGAAGCCTGGGGAATCCCGGACGGGCAGCACCAGGTGTCTCGTTGGCTCGCGCTCCGCGCTCGCGAGTGCCGCCTCCACCACGGTCCCATGTCGCCCTCCAGGTGCAA
>CAZQJC010000317.1:0-3688 GCA_964593795.1 uncultured Myxococcales bacterium
GGGCTTCAGGCCTCGGGCTTCAGGCTCCGGATCCGGGTCAGAGACCCGAAGCCTGAAGCCTGGAGCCTGAAGCCTCTTCGCATGACAGCTCGCAAGTCCGCGTTGCAGCACACGGTTCAACATGATCGGTGCTCTAGCCCCGCAGGCGGTACCCCACGTCGGGCTCGGTGACGAGCCAGCGCGGCCGGGCGGGGTCCTCCTCGATCTTGCGGCGGAGCTGCGCCATGTAGACGCGCAGGTAGTGCGTCTGCGTCTGCGCGTTCGGGCCCCAGACCTCCTTCAAGATCGGGTCTCTGCAATTTGCGAAGCGACGGCTGATCCTGGGCGCGAGCGCCCAATGCCAGCAGACAAGGCCGAGTTCCTCGCCGCACAACGAGACCGCGTACCAGAGGGCTCGAAGGGGTACCTTCGTCGAGGGGGTACCTTCGCCGTCCCGGTGCCGGCGCCTGTGGTCCGCTGCTGTGCCACAATGCCGCCGTGCATCCCCTCGCGCTCGGCGCGATCGTGGTCCTCGGCGTGCTCTCGGCGGGGGCGCTCTCGGTGTTCTTGCTGGCGGGTCGCGGCGCTGTCCCGCGCGGGCGCACGGCGCGGCTCGCGCGCATCGGGCGCTTGTGGGCGGCGATCTCGGCGTCGTGGCTGGGCGCGCACCTGCGGCGGACGTTCGCCTCGAAGGAGCGCCGGGTGCGCATCGACGAGGCGCGCCGCCGCGCGGACGCCGAGCGCGTGGCGCAGACGATGGGGCAGATGAAGGGCGCCTTCATGAAGCTCGGGCAGATGCTGTCCTTCGTGTCCGAGGACATCCCGCCCGAGATGCGCAGCGCCCTGGCGGCCCTGCAGGCGGCGGCGCCCCCGATGGACTTCCCGCTCGTCCGCGACGTCGCGGAGCGTGAGCTCGGCCAGCCGCTCGAGCGCGCGTTCGCCGCGTTCGACACGACGCCGCTCGCGGCCGCGTCGATCGGCCAGGTCCACCGCGCGCGCCTCGCGAGCGGGCAGGAGGTGGTGGTCAAGATCCAGTACCCCGGCGTGGCCGAGGCCATCCGCGCGGACCTCGCGAACGTGGCGGTGCTCTACAACCTCATGAGCCTGGCATACCCCGCGCTCGACCCGAGGCCGGTCGTGGACGAGCTGCGGGCACGCACGCTCGAGGAGCTCGACTACGCGCACGAGGCCGAGAACCAGCGCCTGTTCGCCGAGCTGTACGCGGGCCACCCATACATCCGGGTCCCGCGCGTGTTCCCCGAGCACTCGACCGGTCGCGTGCTGACGATGGAGTACGTGGCGGGCAAGCGCTTCGCGGACGTGCTCGCGATGGACGACGCGCGCCGCCAGCGCGTGGGCGAGATCCTCTACCGCTTCGTGTTCGGATCGATCCACCGCCACGGCGTGTTCAACGGCGACCCGCACCCGGGCAACTACCTGCTCGACGACGAGGACCGCGTGGTCTTCCTCGACTTCGGGTGCGTCAAGCGCTTCCCCGCCGAGATGGTGGCGGGCTGGCGCTCGCTGGTCGTCGCGCACCTCGAGGGGCACCGCGATCGCTTCCGCGCGCAGCTCCTAGAGCTCGGCTTCATCCGGCCGGACACGCCGCTGCCGACCGACCTGCTCTACGACTACTTCGAGTACTTCTACCGGCCGATCCACGACGACGCGGAGTTCACGTTCTCGCGCGAGTACAACGCGGCGTCGCTCAAGCTCGTGTTCGCCCCCGACGGCCGCTTCGCGGGCCTGACGAAGAAGACGAACATGCCGCCCGACTTCGTGTTCGTCAATCGCATCCAGTGGGGCGTCTACTCGATCCTCGGGCAGCTCGAGGCGCGCGCGAACTTTCACCGCATCCAGCGGGAGCTGTTCTTCGACGAACCGCCGTCCACCGAGCTCGGCCGGATCCACGAGGCCTGGCGCGCCGGGCGCGAGCGGGCGTGACGATGCGCTACGAAGGCACCCTCTATCGCCCGCCCAGCGAGGCCGACGCGTTCATCCTGCAGGCCACGATCGGCTGCTCGTGGAACCACTGCACGTACTGCGACATGTACCGGGACAAGACGTTCCGGCTGCGCGAGCTCGGCGAGGCGCTCGAGGACATCGCCGCCGCGCGCCGCGCCTTCGGGCCGCGCGTGCAGAAGGTCTTCGTCGCCGACGGCGACGCGCTCGTGATGGACCTTCCGCGCTGGGAGACCATCTTGCTCGCCTGCCGCGAGGCGTTCCCCGGCCTGCGCCGCGTGAGCGCCTACGCCACGGCGATGAACCTCGGTGCCAAGAGCGTGGAGGAGCTGACGCGGCTGCGCGAGCTCGGCCTGTCGCAGCTCTACATCGGCCCCGAGAGCGGAGACGACGAGACGCTGCGCCGCATCGCCAAGGGCGCCGGCTACGACGAGCACGTAGAGGCCGCGCGCCGCGCGCACGCCGCGGGGATGACGCTCTCGGCCATCTTCCTGCTCGGCGTGGCGGGCACGGAGCGCAGCGACGCGCACGCAGAGGCCTCGGCGCGCCTGGCGACCGCGATGGATCCGGCGTTCCTGTCGCTCCTGACGACGACCGTCGTGCCGGGGACGCCGCTCGCCACGCTGCAGGGGCGCGGGCGCTTCGCGCTGCCCGCCGTGGACGGCATGCTGCGCGAGCTGCGCACGATCGTCGCACTCGCCGAGCCAACCGACGCGATCTTCCGCACCAACCACGCGTCGAACTACCTGCCGCTCGCGGGCCGCCTGCCGCACGATCGCGATCGCATCGTCGAGGTCGTGGACCGCGCGCTCGCCGGCGACATCGCGCTCCGCCCCGAATGGCGGCGCGGGCTGTAGTCGTCGAGCAACCACATTCCGACGAAAAGTGGCGCCACATGGCGGCGAATGCGATCGTCGTCACGTAGACGATGCAATGACTGCCCAGGCAATGCCTGCGTACGAGGCGCCGCGCCCCAGGCCCTGGCATGTGATCACGCGGCCTTCGACCCCGATGGTACGGGCACGTCGGATGCAGCTCCTGGTTGCGGCGCTGTCAGGGGAAGACGGCCAACAGTGAGGTAGGTGAGGCATGTGCAGCGCGACGAGTCACAGGAAGCTCAAGAGGTCATGGAGCTGCTTCGAATGCTCGACGGTCCTGCCGGCCGGACGCGCCGCAGGCATGCTGCTCGTCCAGCAGGGTCGGCAGCTCTTCTTCGCAATGCGTGACTGCCCCGATTGTGGAAGCACGCTCGCGTTCCGCACGGAGTGCCCGGCGAGACCCGACGCCTCGGTTGCCTCGCCTCCTGCCGCAGCGAACGTCGCAGGTTCCGTGAGCTGAGGGCAGCCCCGGGGTGGCGGGACGACCGCGCCCTCGTCACCACGAGGAGCTGCGCGGCGATCACCGCACGCTGCAGGTTGGCTCGTCGCTGCCCCGGCCGAGGTTGGAGCGCCAGCGCGCGAGCGCCTTCACACAGGCCTCGAAGCGAGGCGGCACCATGCGCTTGAGGGCCTCGATCGGCAGCGAGACTTGCATCAGGCCTTCGAAGCCGGATCGGAAGTCCTGGTCGAAGAGACCGACGAGCTGCGGGCGCACGAGCTCGACCCCGAGGCTGCCTGACCAAGGAACCGGAACAGGGACGGACCCGGAGGAGGGGGCCGCGGACTGGGAGGCGAGCGCAGCGAGCCGCAAGGGCGTAGCGAGCGCAGCGAGCGAAGACGCAGGGAGGGGGGCCCAGATGGGCCTTGCC
>CAZQJC010000318.1:0-28318 GCA_964593795.1 uncultured Myxococcales bacterium
TCGGGCTTCAGGCCTCGGGCTTCAGGCTCCGGATCCGGGTCAGAGACCCGAAGCCTGAAGCCTGGAGCCTGAAGCCTCTTCGCATGACAGCTCGCAAGTCCGCGTTGCAGCACACGGTTCAACATGATCGGTGCTCTAGAGTGGGCCCCATGCGAACCCTCCTCCTCGCCGGAACCTTCGTCCTCGCGTCCCAGGGCCTCGCCTCGGCGAGCTGCCGCGTCGCCAACGAGACCAAGTACTCGTTCACGGTCGAGTCGGGCAACACGTCGAACCAGAGCGTCGGCAGCCACACGACGACGTCGATCGCCGCCGGCAAGATCCTCGGCAAGAGCAAGGAGGGCAAGACGGTCTCCGGCTTCTGCAAGGACGGCGACAACCTGGTGATCAAGGAGGAGAAGGGCGTCCCGATCCTCATGCCGAAGTGATGCGAAAGCGGCGTGCGCACGCCCACGCGCGCCGCCGGGGAGAAACCGGGTATCCTCCCCCGATGCGTCGCTCGCTCATCCTGTGCACGGTCGTCGTCCTGCTGTCCGCCTGCGGAGACGAGAGCCATCCAGCGGGCGGTGCGGGCACGGGTGGCGTCGGCGGCGCGGGCGGCGCGGGCGCCGGTGGCGAGGGCGGCGCGGGCGGCTCCACCACGCCTCCGCCGGAGAACCCGCCGTGCGATCCGGGCGTCTGCACCGACTCGATCGCGCCGAGCGGCTACACCGCGCTCGGTCCGGCCGTGCGCCTCGACGCGGCGCCCGCGGGCGGCAAGGTCACCCTGCCCTTCGCTGCCGACCCGCAGAAGGCCCAGGTGGTCGAGGTCCTCGTCAAGCGGCGCAAGCAGGCGGTGTTCTCGGCGGGCGTTTCGAACCTCGACCTGCGCCTGTCGCCCACGTGGAAGGCGACGTTCAAGTGGGACGAGCCCGGCACGTTCCAGCTCGCGCGCAAGACGAACGCGCTCGAGCCGAAGACGCGTCATTACGTCTACCGCGCAATGGCGGGCGTCTCGATGGGCGGCATGGGCACGGGCTCGCTCGCGTTCCGGCACCCGGACATGTTCGACGCGGTGGGGATCCTGGGCGCCGATCCGGGCGTGGACGCCCGCTACACGCTCGACTACCTGCGCAACTTCGCGCTGTCGGGGTTCTGCGACGCGGAGAGCGGCAAGCTCGCGCGCCCGGGCACGAATTGCGCGGCCGGCACCGAGTGCTTCGAGAAGTGCGAGACGCCCAAGCGCCCGCTCTACGCGGGCGAGCTCGAGCGCGAGGAGTACTTCGAGCGGCTCATCTACGAGGAGGGCTCGGGCACGGGCCTGACGCTGCGGCGGAGCCTCTACGTCAAGGCGCTGCGCGATCTCGCCAAGGCCTACGGCAATGGCGGGTTCGTCAATCCCGCGCACGCGTGGCTGCCGCCCGGCGTGACGGACGCGTGGCTCGCCAATCCCGCGCGCTGCACGACGCCGGTCGTCCTGCGCGACTTCTACCACCGCCGCTTCAACCCCGACGGCAGCAAGCCGGTCATCACGTTCTGCGACGGCGGCGACAAGGGCCCGACGTTCGGCGTCTACGAGCCGACGGCGATGCAGACCGATCCCGTCGCGCCGCTCCTCGCGGTCGATTACAACGCAAACGGCAAGCGCGACTCGGGCGAGGGCATCGTCGCGCTCGAGGGCGAGCCCTATTCGGACTTCGGCACGGACGGCGTGCCCTCGGCGATGGAGCCGGGGTACGACGCGGCGACGAACCCCGACCCCGCGGGTGACGACTTCGACTACCTGCGCAACCCGGCCGGGACCGAGGGCAACCGCCGCCACGACCCGGGCGAGCCGTTCGAGGACACCGGCATCGACGGCGTCCTCGGCAAGGGCTGCAAGGCGGGGACGACGCCGCCGGCGGGCGTGTCGGGCTGCTACGACTGGGGCGAGGGCGACGGCCAGTTCACCGAGAGCCCGGCCACGATCCGCATCTACGAGCACTCGGCGCCGTACCTGTGGGAGCAGATGACGCCCGCGGTGCGCGATCGCCTGGACGTCTACACGGACGCGGGCATCCGCGACTTCTTCAACGGCCACGTCTCGACCAATCGCTTCTTCAGCTCGCTCGTCGGCGCGGGACGCACGATGCGCTTCGTCGAGGGCTTCCCGTCGCTGACGGGCGGCACCCGCGACCAGGACTACGACTTCCAGGCCGTGGACTGGCGCGCGATGGGGCGCGGCGTCTACATCCGCTACGGCAATCCCGACGCCTCGCCGGCGGACATCGAGAACGGCGACGGGCGGCACGTCGGCTCGGCGCTGCAGATCCTCCAGCGCGTGCAGACGATGGTGGCGTGGATGTCGGCGCGCTTCCCCGGCGGCGACTACGACATCGAGACGTTGCCGAACGAGAACTTCATGCGCGACCAGATGTTCACGACGTCCTCGGGGCGCATCACGCCGTACGCGGTGTTCCTGCCGCCCGGGTACACCGACGCGAAGAACGCGGCCAAGCGCTACCCGGTCATCTACTTCCTGCACGGCTACGGGCAGGATCCCAATGACCTCATCGACCTGTCCGCGCTGTTCGGCAATTACATGGTCAATCCCTCGATCCCCGAGGGCAAGCGGTTCCAGAAGTTCATCATCGTCTACATCGACGGGCGCTGCCGCCCGGGCGGCAACCACAACGAGGCGAGCTTCGATCCCGCGGCGGGCGACGGCTGCGAGCAAGGCACGTTCTACACGGACTCCGTGTCGGGCCAGGCCAAGATGGAGACGGCGTTCCTCGAGCTGGCCGAGCACATCGACCGGTCGTTCCGCACGAAGCTGCCGGAAGACGTGCAAGTCTCGCCCTGATGCGGCGCGCCCGGCCGATGGCCTGCCCGGTGATCCTGCTCTGCGGGGTGCTCGTGGTCGCCGCGCCTGGCGACGCATTCGCCCAGGCAGATGCGATGCGCCGCGTGGTGCTCCCGGCCGCGCGCTCCGCGGACGCGGGCATGCCGCAGGGCGGCCTCTACGCGCTCGGCCTGCGGCTCGACGCGGAGGGGCGCTTCACGGAGGCGGTGCGGATGCACGAGCTCGCGGTGGCGGAGCTCCTGCGGCCGACCGGGGGCGTGCCGCCGAACGACGGCGCGCGCAGGCTGGCGGAGAAGGCGCGCTGGGAGGCGGAGCTGTCGGGCCTGCTCGGCGGGCGGGGCTACCAGCGGCCGTTCGAGCCGCTCGCGCTGCGTCCCGACGATGCCCTGGCGCGGCGGGCGCGGCTGGCGCGCGCGTATCACGCCAAGTGGCTGACGCTGCGCGGGTTCGAGGGGCGCGCGGTGCCGATGCTCTTGCGGCGCGCGCTCGAGCAGTACGCGGGCGTGCTGGCCGAGCGCCCCGATCCGGCGGACCGCCTCGCGATGGCGGCGCTCCTGTGGTCGTCGGGGGCGAGGGAGGTCGCGGAGCGCGAGGCCGCGCGGGTGCCGGCGACCGTGCGCGAGCGCCCCGAGCTCGCCGTCGACGTGGCGATCTGGCACGCGGCGCGGGGCGAGGCGGCGGCGGCGGTGCAGGCGCTCGATCGCGCGCCGGGCCGGCTGCGCCCGGAGCTGCTCGCGGCGTCGATGTGGGATCTCGTACGCCCGGCCGCGGTGTTCGCCGCGCTCGCGCAGGCGCGCCGAGGCTGACGGCCGAGGCGGCCGAGGCGGCCGCGGCTGACGGCTGGCGCATTGACGGTGGGCGGACGCCCGCGTTACGAAGGTCGTTCGAGGAGGACCGCCTTGTCCGAAGGAAGCAATCGCTGGGGGCAGCTCGGGCTGCTCGTGCGGAGCACGGTGGCGCAGCTCGGCGTGCTGCGCGAGGCCGTCCGTAGCGGCACCGAGCAACTCGGCGCGATGGGCAAGGCGGTGCGGACCGGCACCGAGCAGCTCGGCCTGCTGCGCGAGGTGGTGCGGACCGGCTCGGAGCGCGGCCGGCGCGGTCTCGACCTGACGCTCCTGCGGCGCGATCGCGGGCGGGCGCTGCGCGACCTGGGCGAGTCGGTGCTGCGCCTCATCGAGAGCGGCGAGCTCCTGCCGCTCGGGGACCTCTCCGAGCCCTACGCGCGCGTGCGCGACGCGGAGGCGCGGATCGCGGCGGCGCAGGGCGGCGCGGCCTACGGCGACGCGGTTCACGAGGCTTTCCTGGCCGGCGAGCTCCCGACGCGTCCGTCGCTCTCGCCCCTCGACGACGGCGCGATCGACGCCGCCTCCTCCCCTTCCGCGAAGTCCCCGGCGAAGAAGCGCCGCAAGAAGCGTCGCGCGAAGGCCGCCGCGGCCGCCGGCAAGCCCCCCGCCCGCCGCCGCCGCAAGCGCGCCGCGCGAACGAGCGAACCCGGTGCACAGGACAGTTGACAGCCGCCCGCGAGCCCCCTAGATTCCCAACCTCGCAAGTCGCCCCCAGCGACTCGCGCTGAAAGCACAAGACGTCCGGGCCTGTAGCTCAGCTGGGAGAGCGCCTGAATGGCATTCAGGAGGTCAGCGGTTCGATCCCGCTCAGGTCCACGAAATCACTCCGCTTCTTCCCACCTCAGTTAACAACGTAACAACGAAATCTAACAACGATTCGGCTGTACTCCGTCTAGCCACGAGGACTTGAGTCGTTGACGTGCTCACGCGCTCTTACGCGTGCTCGCCCGTGGTCAGGTAGCGCGGCACGCCCGCCACGGGCTCGAGGACGCGCGGAGCGGCGCGCACCAGCGCGAGGGCGGTGACGCTCACGACTCGCCCCGCGTCGCGTCGTATGATCCTCTGCGGTGCGTGGAGGCTCGGCCCTATTGGTGGTGGTGGCGGCACTGGTGTGGCCGCGCCACGCCTCTGCGGACGACAAGAGCGGGCCCCGACCGCCGAGCCCCCGCCTCCTGTGGCAGCTTCCCGGATCCGTCGTCGCGGCAGCACCGAATGGCGTCGTGATCGCCCGCGCACCGAGCAACAGGTGGGTGGCGGTAGAGGGCCCCACCGGAAAGGAGCTGTGGAGTCGCCCCGCGCCGAAGTCGAACCCTAAGACGGCGGTCATCGGCGAACGCCTTCTTGCTTGGACGCGGGACGGGAAGCTGTCGGCGTACTCGCTGCGAGATGGCCACGTCCTCTTCGAGCGCGACACAAAGTGCACGCCCGTCATCGCGATCCAGGTGCTGCAGGGTTCGCTCATTCAGGGATGCCTGGACAGAGATTCGAACGGCGCCTTCTCGCAGCAGTTCGCCGCATTCCGCCTGGAGGACGGCGCCGAACGCTGGAGGCAGGACCTTCGATCGGGCGAGGTCATCTCGATCGGCGACGAACATCTGATCGTCAGCCGAGTCCTCACCGATCGCGTCACCCTTCGATCCATCGACGTCCACGCGGGTGGCGAGCGCTGGTACCGGGATCTGATGCTGAGGTCCAAGGGGATGTGGGGCGATCCCAGAACGATCCGTTCTCGCTACACCTCGGTCCTCGGCGCAGACGTCTACGTTGAGCACGGCGTGATCATCGTGGCGGCCGCGGGGCAGCTGCAGGGGTTCTCGGCCTCTGACGCTCGCCTCATCTGGTTTCGCAACGCACAGGAAAACGCGGCGAGCTGCTTTCGCTACGAGAGCGACTTCTTCAGCGAGCCCGGCGTTATCGGCTGTGTCCGACGCGGCGCTGTCGAGCGCCTTGACGTCATGACAGGGACGGCACTCCCGACCGTCAGGTTCGCAACGTGCGGTGCAAAGGAAATGCGCAGCTCTCCACAGGTCTTCAAGGGCCGTGGCCGCCTGGTCGTGGCCGTCAGCTGCGAGTCCGGTACGCCGCCTCTGGACAGGACGCTTCTCGTCACCTGGGATGGCGGGAAAGAGCGGCTCTTGGCGGCGCCCGACATCGTCGAGTGGCACGCCGAGCTGTTCGGCAATCTGCTCATGGGCGGCGTCGAGTGGGGCCCCCTCTCCGCCTACTCGCTGGCTGCGCAACCCTGAGTTGCGGATCAAGCGCCCCTCCGCAGGCGCGCGAGCAGCAGATCGCGCGCGGCGATCAGCTTGCGCGCCTCGGCGCCGTCGCCACTATGATCGGGGTGCAGACGCGCGGCGACGAGCTTCCAGCGGAGCCCAGCCCGAATCACGCCCTCGCTCGCGCTGAGCGGCACGCCGAGCAGCGCTGCAGCAGCCTGCGCCTGCGCGCGCGGGTCAGGCGTCGATGGCGCAGCCGGCTCCGCCCCATGTCGGAGAGCGAGCGCAGCACGTTGCGGAAGCCCGCGCATGCTGTGCGCGCAGACCCTGGGCGCCTTGGCCAGCTCGCAGATGCGATGGACCTGGTGCTTCGGCCAGTTGCGCCAGTGTCCGGGGACTGGCGGTTCCCCTTCCGTGTCATCGCGTTCTCGATCTAGAGCACCCGGCCCTCGTCATCGAGGTCCCTGACCCTTGCGGCCCACGATCTCGCTCACGCGCATGCCGAGGATGCCGGCCATGAGCGCGCACAAGGCCCCTGCGTCCCCCTTCTCCGCCAGCTCCAGGGCGACCTTCGCGAACTTCCGAAACTCGTCGATCCGCAGCTGAGGCTTGCCGTGCCGCCGCTTGCCGATGCCCTCGACGTCCGCGAGGGCGTTGCCCGTGGTCCAGCGCTTCTTGACGTCGTACCACATCAAGAAGGTCTTGGCCTCGGCCAGCATGTTGCGGTGTTCGATCGCGGCTACGTCACGGTGGACGAGGACTTCCGCTTCGTCGTCGGCGAGCGTCTGACGCAGGACTACGACAATGGCCGCGCCTACTACCAGATGGCTGGTGAGGGCCTGGCCCGACCCTCGGGCCCCGCCCTGGTGCCCGATCCGGAGGCGCTCCGCTGGCATCGAGAGCACCGATTCGTGGGGTAGGCGCGCCCGGTGCTAGACTGATCGGGCATGAGCGCTCCGGCCGACACCGCGATCGGATTCCAGCTCCTGGTGCCCCAGGATCTGGCGCGGCTCTCGCTCCCTGAAGGCGTGGATCGCAGGCTTCACGCGCTCCTGGACAAGCAGGATCGTGGCGAGGCGCTCACCGACGATGAGCGGGCGGAGGCGGAGGGGCTGGTCGAACTGGCGGACCTGCTCTCGCTCTTGAAGCTTCGCGCTGCCGGCTCGCCGCCCCCGTCTCCGTGACCACGCCCCACATCCCCGCCTCGTTGCAGCGTCGCGTGCGCGCGCGTGCGCAGGACCGTTGCGAGTACTGCCGACTCTCGCAGGCGGGCCAGGAGGCCACGTTCCACGTCGATCACGTGGCGCCCCGAGCGCAGGGAGGCCCAACCACGCTCGCGAACCTCTCGCTGGCGTGCGTCTCGTGTTCGCTGCGGAAGGGCGCACGCGCCGATGCGCGGGATCCCACGTCCGGGGCGGTCGTTCGGGTGTTCCACCCACGGACTGACACGTGGTCCGAGCACTTCGTGGTCGGCGCCGAGCATCGCATCGAGGGGAGGACTCCCATCGGGCGAGCGACGGTCGCGCTCCTGCAGATGAACCGTTCCTTCGTCCTGGCCATCCGAGCCGAGGAAACGGCTCGCGGCCGCTTCCCGTAGAAGGCCTTGTCGATGCGCGCGCGGGCGGCGACGATGATGCCGTGCCGCGGGCGTTGGAGGACGGGCTCTACGAGCACCTCATCACCGAGGAAATCGAGCGAGCCCTGGAGGCTCTGGCGCCAAGCCGGGCGCGCCTCACGCAAGCGCTCGGGGACGAGGAGGCACCACGGGCCCTTGCCCAGCATCTCGGACGTGAGGTCGAGCGCGTGCTGCGCGCTCTGCCTGGTGACCAGCGCGCGGCTGCCGCGCTTGAGGTGACCTCTCGCCTGTTCGACCTGCTCCAGGAGCAGGTCCGGGCCAGTGGTGAGGACGATTCCTCCACGCAGGACCAGCGTGTGGTCTCGCCGGGGCGGCGACTGATGTCGATTCACCGGGGCGTGGCGCCCGAGCGGCCGAAGAGCTCGCTCGCCGTTTCTACGCTGCTCACCCGAGCGCGCACCGAGCCCCCGCTCGGGCAGGAGCTCGCACTGGAGATCGCGACGGCCGATGAGATTGATGCGCTGGTTGCGTTCGTCACGGTCGGCGGCGTCCGCGTCCTGCGCGACTCACTGGAGGACTTCGCGCGGCGTGGTTCGGGGCGGATGCGGCTCTTGACCACGACGTTCTCGGGCACCACAGAGGTCGAGGCGCTGGAGCAGCTCGCGCGGTTGCCTGGCGTTCAGATCAAGGTGTCCTACGACGTGCGGCGAACACGGCTCCACGCGAAGGCCTGGCTCTTTCGCCGTGGGACGGGCTTGTCGACCGCGTACGTCGGTTCGGCCAACCTGACCTCGACGGCGCTCGGCGCTGGGCAGGAATGGATGGTCAAGGTCTGCGCGGCAGACCTGCCCCAGGTGATCGACAAGTTCCAGGGCACGTTCGACACGCTCTGGGGTGATCCCGAGTTCGAGAGCTACGATCCCGACGATGAGGTCCAGCGCGCACGCCTGGCGAAGGCGCTGGGCTCGGAGCGCGGCGAGGACGGCTCGACGACGACGCTGTTCTCCTTGGTCCCACACCCATTCCAGGAGCAGATCCTCGACCGGCTCGTTGCAGAGCGACTCGTACACGGGCGCCGGCGAAACCTGGTCGTGGCCGCCACGGGCACAGGCAAGACGGTCATCTCGGCCTTCGACTACAAGCGCATCTGCGATCCCTCTGGCCTCAGGGCGCGACTGCTCTTCCTGGCGCACCGTCGCGAGATCCTCGTTCAGGCCCGCGATACCTTCAGGAACACGCTCCAGGATGGCGCGTTCGGTGAGCTGGTGACCGGCGTGGACGACCTCCAGCGTGGCGAGCACGTGTTCGCCACGATCCAGAGCGCCGCACCGCTGGTCGAGCGCTTCGGTCCCGAGCACTGGCGACACGTGATCGTCGACGAGTGCCACCATGTTCCTGCGTCATCGTATCAGGCCGTCGTCCCGTGTCTGCGGCCCGACATCCTCGTAGGACTCACCGCGACGCCAGAGCGCAGTGACGGCAAGTCACTGCTCCCTGACTTCGACGGGCACATCGCCGCCGAGCTGCGTCTCTGGCAGGCGCTCGATGACCAGCTGCTCGTGCCGTTCGAGTACTACGGCATCTCGGACCAGGTGGACCTTCGCCGGATCCGGTGGAGTCGCACCGGCTACCTCGCGGGAGATCTGGCAGACCTCTACACCGGCAACGATGCCCGTGCCGATCTGATCCTGCATCAGCTCGCGCGCCGTGTGACGCGCGTGCGGGCGATCCGCGCGCTGGGATTCTGCGTGAGCGTGGAGCATGCCGAGTACATGGCTGCCCGTTTCTCCGCGAAGGGCGTTCCCTCGCTGGCGGTGCACGGTGGGTCACCGGGCGAGCTGCGCGACGACGTCCCGCGCCGGCTGCGGGAGCGCGAGGTGAACGTGGTCTTCACCTGCGACCTCTACAACGAGGGCGTCGACCTCCCGTTCGTCGATACGCTCCTCTTGCTCCGGCCCACGTCGAGCACGACGCTGTTCTTGCAGCAGCTGGGGCGCGGATTGCGCCACTTCGAGCGCAAGACTACGTGCCTCGTCCTGGACTTCATCGGCCAGCACCGCGAGGAGTTCCGTTTCGACGGCACCTTGAGCGCGTTGACCGGGATTCCACGAGCTCAACTGCAGCGCGCTCTGGAAGAAGGGTTCCCGTTCCTCCCGAGCGGCTGCGCCGTCAGCCTCGATCGCGTCGCACGCGACCAGGTGCTTGCCTCCCTGCGCGCGAGCATCGGCGGGGCGAGACGGCTGGCAGCCGATCTTCGTGAGCTTGCGGCGGCGCAGGGTCCCCAAGTGCGCCTGTCGCAGTTCCTCGAAGAGACCTGTCGCGAACCGGAGGAGGTCTACGCGGCCGGCGGATGGACCACGCTGCGTCGCCGCGCGGGACTCGACGACGGGCGCGACGAGGAGACCGAGGACCTCAGCCGGCGCCTCGGCTGGCTGCTGCACATCGACGAACCCACTCGCCTACGCGCATACGAGGACGCGGTCGATCGCGCGATGCGGAGCGCCCCTGTGTCGGCCGATGTCGTCTCGCAGCGACGCCTGACGATGCTCTCGTTCCAGCTACAGCATCGCGGGGTGCTGCCCAGCCCGGACGAGACCGCCGCCGCCCTGGCATCTCGGCCGGCGATCGTGTCGGAGTACCGCGAGCTGCGCGAGCTGCTGGAGGACCGCATCGCGCTGGCGCGCGACGTCTACCCCGTCGCCGACTGGCCGCTCGCGCTACATCGCCACTACGAGCGCCGAGAGATCGTGGCCGCGGTCGGTCACGTGCAGCCGGGCCAGAAAGGCAACATCCCTCAAGGCGGCATCCTCAAGCTCAAGGAGCGCCAGTCGGAGCTCCTGTTCGTGACGCTCGACAAGTCGGGTCGCGAGTTCTCGCCCACGACGCGCTATCGCGACTACGCGATCAGTCGCGAGCTCTTCCACTGGGAGACCCAGGGTGCCGCATCGGTGAGCCGCCCGAGCGGTCTCCGGTACATCGAGAGCCCCGGAAACGGCCTCTCCTTCTTCCTGTTCGTGCGCACGAACCGCGAGGCCCCTTTCGCCTTCCTCGGACCCGCCATCTACCAGTCGCACACGGGCGATCGACCGATCGCGATCACCTGGAAGCTGGTGCACGCGATGCCCGCGGCCCTTTTCGAGCGTTACGCGACGCTGCTCCCGGGGTGAGGTCCCCGAGTTTCTTGGAGTGCCCTCCGCCGCGCGCGGTGGGTGGCGTCGTGGCGCGTTCGAGTCGTTCCACCAGGCGCCGAACCTCGGCGATGCCTTCGCGGGCATCTACGTCGTCGGCACCATCCTCCATCACGAACCCGCTCCAACGATACGCGGGGTCGGAGAGCTGCCAGTACTCGTGGCTGTCGAGCGCGTCGAGCAGAACCTGGACCTCGCGACGTGTGAGCTGGATGGCCGGCATGCGGCGATCGTAGCTCGAGGTCCGCGTGGGAGGAGACGACGGATTAGGAGTCGACTGACGGGGCTCGTTCCTGGCCGACGTACTCCGCGGCGTACTGGAGGCACGCGCGCACGTGCTCAGCCGTGAGCCCCGGGTAGTTCTGGCAGAGATCCTCGGTGGACCACCCGGCTGCGAGCCGCTCGAGTACGAACTCGACCGACAGGCGAGTGCCCTTGACCACGGATTTTCCGGCCAGAACCGCCGGATCCGCCACGATCATCTCCCGACACGTCACAGGAACATGCTGGCTCGCGCAGTCACGTGCGGGGAAGTGACGGCTAGCCCCACGCTCGAACGATCTGCCACTGCTCCCACGCGCGCCGCGGTTCGATGTCGGCGTAGCCGCGACTGCGCTCGATCACGAGCGTGTCGCTCAGCTGCATGGCGATCGCCGGGCACTTCTCCACGAGGTGCTCGACCTCGCCGCGTGTCAGGGCCCGACCCTTCGATTGCTCCGCGGCCGTGAGCTGCGCGGCGAGCGATGGCATGATGACGGGCACGGGATCCAGCGGGGCAAGGCCCTGAACGCCCTCGGGCAGGATGCGCCACACGCCGAACGGGTTGTGGCGACCGTCATCTGGACGATGCCGGTGATCGGGCCAGCGTTCGATCACGCGTCGCGTTGATTGCTCGTCGGGGCGAAACGTGTGACCCGTTGCGAGCACGGGTTGCTCAGCGACCTGGAAGACCGAGATGCACCTCAACCATTCAGCGGCAGCGCTCGGTGCAGCCATCGAGACCTCGGCGTCGGGCAGATCGAACTGGTGCATGCCGCAAGTGAAGTAGGTCTCGTCGCCTTGGACGATGCTCACGCCCACGGCACAGAGCCCAGCCGGTCCGCCACGCTCCAGCTGGTCCAGCCAGGGCTTCCAGGCGGAAACTAGCCCTGAAGCCTCCATGCGCACGGCGACTCCGCCGAGATCACGAAGCGCGCGCCCCAGAGCTGCGACATGGGACACGCAGGCGTCCATGCGCTGAGCGACCTCGATCAGCGCAGCACGCCGGCAGCCACCGATCGCGTCTTGCAGGGTCTTGGAGACCGGCCCGCTCGGGCCCCACCCGAAACCGCTTGCGAGCGCCTCGTCCTCGACGATCTCTACGTAGATCCCGTTCTCGAGGATCGCTTGATCTCGCACCTCCGCCGAGATTCCTTGCGCGAGCAAGCCTTGGAGGATCTCGTTCGCATCCCGCCAAGGCCCGGGAACGAGCAGGAAGAAGGACGGGACTCGATCCGACACGACCGGGAGGTTAGCTCACCGCGCACCGGGATCGAGGTCATCGAGGGTTCGGGAACGCGGTCAGGTCAGCCAGACCAGCAGGCGCCGCCCAGTCTGCAATGTCTCCGCAGTGCGGAGACATTCCGACGGTGGTCGAGATTGTCGCACCGCGATGCGACAATCTCGCAAGACAGGGGGGGCCAGGATGCACGGCAAGCAAGAGAAGGCTCGGTGCAGAGCCATCGTGCAGGAGATGAGCGATCGTGCGCGCGCCACCGAGGAGGCCGCTCGCCCGATCGGCCGTGAGGACCTGCGCGCCCTGTTCGATCATCTCGACGACGTCGTCGGCCGAGAGGGCTGCGACAACACGCTGCGCCGCACACGCGCGTTTCTTCAGGCGCGCTTGCTCGACGAGGCTGTGATCGTGCCCTGGCTCGGCGAGTACGGCGGGTACCGCGACTGCGAGGTGCTCGCGAACGTCGGTGAGCGATGGGACGGGGAGGAGACGTCTTGGGACCTCCAGGGACCGCGAGGCTAGCGGTCAGTGCCCTCCTCGCCCCTGACTGCGTACGTGTCCAGGCTGCGCCTCTCGGGGTGGCACGTCGATGAGGATCCGCACCGCTGCGTGATCCCCGCCGAGATCAGAGCCCGCTACGCCTGGGTACCGGAGGCGACCCTCGGCCTCCTTGAAGGTCTGAACGAGGTCGTCAGTCCCGACGAAAAGGCCTGGCTGCTCACGGGTAGCGACTTCGCGGAAGCTTCGCAAGCTGCGTTCGCCTGGAACGAGTTCGAAGCGCTGTCCTTGCAGGCGGCCGGGGCGGACGACCTCTTGCGCTTTCGCATCCGTGAGTTCTGGAACGGACACTTTCCGTTCCTGATCTCGGTGAAGTCCGGCTATGCGTACTTCGCCATCGAGCGTGACTCGATGAGCGCCGTCGTCGGTCAGGAGCCGGAGTTCGAGGTCACCAGCGTGATCGCCAGCTCGTTCGAGGACTGCCTTCGACTCATGGCCTCCCGCGATGCGCGGCTGGCCCGCTGGCTGTAGCGGAAGCTGGTCTCCGCTGCGCGAATCGTTGATTCTGCCAACCGATCGAAGTGACTGGGGATCTCGCCGCATCCGACAACAATGATTGAACGCTAGCTCAACTGAACTGCATCTCGGGGCGCCTCATGGCATTCAGAAGGTCAGCGGTTCGATCCCGCTCGGGTCCACAGAAACGCTAGGGGTTCCGGGGTTCCCGGAGCCCCTTTCGCCGTTCTGGGGCGCGCGTAGAGCGGCGACCGCGCCCCACGAACTGCCTACGGATCGGCGCCGGAAGCCTTCGGGCCAGGTGCCGCACCCAGCTCCGTCAGTCTCGCGAGGCCACGCTCGATGTGCTCGGCGAGGCGGGCGGAAGCGGGATGTAGCGCGGGGTCGTCGCGGCGAGCGGCATCGATCCGCAACGGGTTGAGGGCGCACGCGTTGGCCCAGGAGGAGATGTCCGGCTCGGCGCCGAGAGCGCGCGCGGCGAGGGTTCCTCGCGCTTGCATGCGCGCCCAGCTCGCCGGCGTGTCCCCATAAGCATTGGGCGGACACAGCCGGTTGCGCTCGCGGTCGTCGTCGCGGGTCGCTTCGACGTAACCGGCGAGCGCTGCGTTGAAGCACGGTGAGCCGGCACGGATGGTCTGGAGCCGGATCTTGTCCGGACGCCAGATCGGGACCTCGGGTGGGTACCGCAGGCCCTCGGCGGCGCAGTGCACCACGAGGGCATCCGGCGGCAACGCGACCGAGCCCCGCTGCAGGACGATCTCGCGCGCGGTCACGCGCTCGATGCGACCGAGCCGGACCACGTTCTCGATCGTGCGAAGGAGCTCCAGCTCCCAGGCGCCCAGGGTCGGCGCCTTCGCCATGGTCGGCATGGTGAGCGTGTCGACGCGGAACATCACGCCCGCGGACTCGAGCCGCAGGAAGAGCTCGTCGAGGGAGGCGGCCGCGGCAGCGGCTTCCATGAGGCTGGCCGCGGACTCGAGCGCCACGACCGGGTCGGGCTGGACGGTGGCGCGGTTGAGCATCCAGGGATCGCGCGGGCGCACCCACACGATGCGGTCGGGCGCCACGCCGTTGCCGAGCAGCCAGACGATGGCGTCGGTCGCGGTCTTGCCGGCGCCCACGATCACGTAGCTGCGCGGGGTCCACGTGAGCCGCGCGAGGTCGTTGACGGGAGCCACCCGCACGTCGTCCGCGACGTCGAATGGCACCGGCGTCAGCGCCGGGATGGTCGGCGCGAGGTAGGTCGCGTCGACGATCCGGCGTCGCACGCGCACGTGCCGACGCTCGCCCGAGACCAGCGACGTCACGACGTGGGCCGGGCCCTCCGCGCGGTACTCGCTGCCTCCGAGAAACGTCACGCGTCCGGAGCCGAGCAAGCGACGATGCAGGATGTCGTCGTAGTACGCGCGAATCTCGGAGACGCGCGCGCGCTGCTGGAGGCCGCGCTCGGGCCCGCTCGTTTGCACCGCACCGGTCCCCAGGATCGTCGAGGCGACGCCGTAGAACAGGGATGCCTGGTGCAGCTGGACGAACGCATACGCGTCGAGCCAGTGGCCGCCGGCGGCGTGACGGCGATCGACGAGCGTCACGTGCACGTCGGCCTGATCGGTCAGCGCGTCCGTGAAGGCCATGCCCATCGCGCCGGCACCCACGACCAGGTAGTCCGTCTCCATCGCGCGCATGGCAGGAATCTACGCGCTAGTGCCTCGACCGAGGCGTAGTGATTCGCGCCGGTGCGTTCGAGCCGAGCACAGCGAGGCGCAAGGGCGTAGCGAGCGCAGCGAGCGAAGACGCAGGTTGGGGGGCCCGACCGGGTCGCGCCGAAGGCGCGCAACCAAGTAGTTGCCCGGGCGGGGGAAGGGCAGCGTGCCCCCTGCGCAGACCTCCAGGCACGGGGTCTGCGACGGCACCGAAGTGTGCACGGCACGGAGCCGTAGGGGGTCGGCGGTGGCCGGCTTCCGAGCCGGCCACACGCAAGCAAGGCCTCGACCTGGATGCCGCCCGCTCGATGATCAGTACGCCGTGGTCGAGGCGCTGGCACGAACCCAGACGAGCCCCAAGGCAACGCCTCAGTCGAACCGGCTTCGCCGAAGCTCGATCAACCAGGCTTCCAGGTCCGGACGGTTCGGGGTCTCGTCGGGAAGCGGCGAGCGGTCGCGAGCCTGGTCGAGGACATCGAAGGCGCGCGTGGATTCCTTGATCCAGCGTGCGGCGACCGGCTCCGGGAGCAGATGATCGCGGAGGTCGGCGCGGAGAACAACAGCACGACCGTCCTCATGATCCCGTCGGACTTCGTCTCGCTGGCGACGAGCCTGGCCGACTATCTGCGCGCCCAGGGCACGGGGAAGTGACGTAAGGGGCAGGCGACCGCGGCTGCGCTCGACGTCACTCGGCGGGGCGGCGGAGGAGGGCGATGACGGCGGGCTGCTTCTCGTCGATCGCGATCTGCAGGGCGTCGCGGCCCGAGGCGAGCGCGGCGGGGTCGGCGCCGGCCTTCAAGAGCGCCTCGGCGGTGGCCACGTGGCCGAGGGCGCAGGCGATGTGCAATGGCGTGTGGCCATGTCGCGTGCGGGTCTCGAGCGGGACGCCGTGGGCGAGCATCCAGGGCAGGAGATCGGCGCGGTCGGTCTCGGCCACGGCGTGCAGGAGGCCGAAGCCGTCGATGTTCACGGCGTCGGTGCGGGCGCCCCGCTCGCGCAAGAGGTCGAGCAGGGTGACGTCGCCGCGGTGCACGATGGCCAGACCGAGCGGCACGAGGGCGCGGTCATCGCCGAGGTTCGGGTCGGCGCCCAGATCGAGCAGCAGCTCGACGAGGGTGCGATGCCGCTTGATCACGGCGCCGTGGAGCGGGCGCAGCCCGCCCACCGGGCCCTGGGCGTCGAGCGGCGCGCCGGCTGCGGCGAGCGCGCGGAGGCTCTCGAGGTTGCCGCGACGGACCGCCCGCACGACCGCGCCGTCGGCTCGCACGGGACGAGCCGGAGGAGGCGGCGCCCAGGACCTCGCGGCGCACCGGGCAAGGTGCCCATGGGTGCCGAAGACCGTCAGGGGCGCGTTCTCGAGCAGGCGCGCGCCGTCCTCGTCGATGGGCAGCGGCAGCGACTGGCCGAGCGCGCTCGTGCGAAGGAGCCAGTCGAAGGTCGCGATCGGGTCGCCGAAGACGTCGAGGCCGGACTCCGCGTGGAGGCGGAGCTCGTCGAGCACCAGCGCCTCCGGCTCGCGCGTCGCGTGGGCCACCGCCAGGACCTTGCCGGTCCAGCTCCGGGCGAGGAGGACTCGATCACCTCGCAGGGCGAGCACCCACTTGTGCTCCATCTCGCGGGGCGAAAAGACGAGGCCATCGGTCAGGAGCGGGTCGGCCGGGTAACGCAGCGTGCAGCGGCGGGGGGCGACGCCGAGCAGCTCGGAGTCGTCGAGCTCGTCCCCGATCGAATCGCCCCACGACACCGCGCGCGCGGCGAGCGCGGGATCTTGCGTGGTCGAGAGGAGCTTGCCCGTGACCGAGAACAGATCGAGCACCGGGACGCCGAAGGGGTTGTCCGTGGGCGCGAGCCAGCGGGCCCTCGGCTGGGCGGCGGGCTGCGCCGCGGGCGCACCCTCGGAGGGCGTCCCGCCCAGCTTGCCCTTGAGCCGCGCCCACCACGACACGAGGGGATGGTAACGCAGCCCTTGCCACCGCCGCGCATCCATTGCAGCCGGCAGGCGCGGTCGTGAATCGATTGCGCAATGGAGCGCATTCGGGCCGCCCCCCGCGGGGCCCGCCGATTGCAGCGACATCCGGCATTGACGCGCACGGAGCCACGGGCGCGCTGAAAGGACGGCCATGTCGCCCCTGACGAAGCTCATGACCCCGGACCCCGTGTGCTGCGCGCCGACCGACGACGTCCTCGGCGCGGTCGACCGCATGACCCAGTGCCGCTTCGGCGCGGTGCTCGTGGTGGATCATTACCGGCTCATCGGCATCTTCACCGAGCGCGACCTGGTGACGCGGGTGGTGGCGCACCGGGCCGACCCGGCGGCGACCCAGCTCCACGAGGTGATGACGCCGCGTCCCGTGTGCGCGCGGCTCGAGGACTCGCTCGACGTCTGTCTGGCCAGGCTGCGGAGCGGGGCGTTCCGGCACCTTCCAGTCATCGACTCCGAGGGGCGACCCATCGGCATGCTGTCGATGCGCGACGTCCTCTCGGCCATGGACGGCGGCGTCGACCGCCTGGCCGACGACCACGCCTTCCGGGAGACCCTCGCCGAGGGCGAGGATCCGTACGCGCGGGGGAGCTACCCGACCTGAGGAGTCGGACGAGCACGAGCACGAGCACGAGCACGAGCACGAGCACGAGCACGAACGGTAGGATGTTGGGATGCTGCAGAGCGACCTGCCGACCGTCTGCGTGCTGTGTAGCCACAACTGCGGCCTGCGGGTCGATGTCGCCGAGGGTCACATCACGGCGGTGCGCGCGGACGCCTCGAACCCCATCACGCAGGGGTACGTCTGCAACAAGGCGTTCTCGATCGATCGCTACGTGCACCACGCGCAGCGCGTGCGGTTCCCGATGCGCAGGCGGAAGGACGGCAGCCACGAGCGCGTGAGCTGGGAGGCGGCGATCGGCGAGATCGGTGCCCGGCTGCGCGAGATCCTGCGGCGCCACCCGCCGCGCGCGCTCGGGCTCGTGGGCGTGGGCGGCCAGGGCAACCACCTGGACGGCATCTACGCGATCGCCTTCCTGCGCGGGCTCGGCTCGCGCGTCTGGTTCAACGCGCTCGCGCAGGAGAAGACGCAGCACGCGCTCGTGGACCGCTGGATGTGCGAGGCGCCGCCGACGGCCTTCCTGCACCCCGACGCGGAGCACTCGCGCTACGTCCTCATGCTGGGGACGAACCCGGCGCTCTCGCACCGCGGGCACAACGCGACCGAATTCCTGACCTCGATCGGCAAGGACGAGGCGCGCACCCTCGTCGTCGTGGATCCGCGGCGCACCGAGACGACGCGCCGCGCCGACGAGCACCTCGCGATCGCGCCGGGCACCGACGCCCACCTGCTGCTCGGGTTGCTGGCCGTGATCCTGCGCGAGGGCCTCGTCGATGACGCATTCGTACATGCGCATGCGTCGGGCCTGCCGGCGCTCGCGCGGGCGCTCTCCGGCGTGGAGCCGGCGGAGATGGCGCGGCGGTGCGACGTGCAGCTCGCGCAGCTCGAGCGGGTGGCGCGCGGGTTCGCCGCGGCCGACAGCGCGGCCGTGTTCATGGACCTCGGCGCCGAGCAGGTGCCGTTCTCGACGCTCGTCGCGTACCTCGTGCGCGTGCTCTCCGCGGTGACGGGCAACCTCGGCCGGCAGGGTGGCAACGTCTTCCTCGGGACGTTCGCGCCAGCCGCGGGAGGGATCGATCGCGAGCCGCTGCGCGCGCTGCGCTCGGGCATCGAGGCCATCGAGATGCTCGCGCCGTTCGGCATGCTGTCGCCGAACCTGATCCCGGAGGAGGTGCTCGGCGACCACCCCGAGCGGATCCGCGCGCTCGTCTGCGAGGGCGCGAACCCGCTGGTGCAGGCGGCGGACCTGCCGCGGCAGCGCGAGGCGATGGCCGCGCTCGAGCTGTCGGTGGTGATCGACCCGGCGATGTCGGAGACCGCCCGCGCCGCCGACTTCGTGCTGCCCACGCCGACGGGCTACGAGAAGTGGGAGTACGCGGGCTTCCCGAAGGGCTACCCGGGCATCTACGCGCAGGTGCGACCGCCGGTGCTGCCGGCGCCGGACGAGGCGCTGCCCGAGGCGGAGATCTACGCGCGCCTCGCGCGGGCGGTGGGGCTCGTCGAGCCGGCGCCGCGGGCGCTGCGGGCGCTCGCGCCGCGGGCGCGCACCACGCTCGGCGCGGCCGCGTACTTCGGGGCGCTCGCGGGGCTCTCGGCGCTGCACGGGCGCAGCAAGGGCGGCGCCCTCGCCCGCGCGGTCTTCTGGAGCCACGAGGTCCTCGGGCCCACGCTCGAGGCGCCCGCGCTGACGTCGCAGTGGCTGAGCTCGCACCTGTTCGCCGCCACGCGCCGGGCCGACGTGCTGCGCGCGCACCCGGAGGCCGCGGGCATGGGGCGGCTCGCGCTCGGCGAGTGGCTCTACCGGCTGCAGCTCGCTCACCCCGAGGGCGTGGAGGTGGCGCGCCTCGACCCGGCGCGGAACCTCGAGGCGCACTGCCGCACGCCGGACGGGCGCATCCGCCTCGCGCCCGCGCCGATGCTGGACGAGATCGCGCGGGCGACGCGCAGCGTCTCCGCCGTCGACGCGGAGTTCCCGTTCGTGCTCAACGGCGGCAAGCGCACGCCGTGGAACTGCAACACCATCCAGCGCGATCCCGCGTGGCGCAAGGGCAAGGGCCCGCACTGCGCGCTCTCGATGAGCCCGGTCGATGCGGCGCGGCTCGGTATCGCCGACGGCGCGCGCGTGCGCCTCGAGACGCGGCGGGGCGCGATCGAGCTGCCCGTGTCGCTCGACGACACGCTGCGGGCGGGACACCTCGCGGTGCCGAACGGCTTCGGCCTCTGGTATCCGGACGCGTCCGGCCAGCTCGTGCAGACGGGCGTCGCCATCAACGAGCTCACCGACGCGGCCGACCGCGACCCGTTCACCGGGTGCCCGCACCACAAGGCGCTGCGCTGCCGCGTGCAGCCGCTCGCGTGAGCCCTGGCGCCGGTCAGCGCAGCGCGAGCGCCAGGACGGCCAGGCCTATCGCGAGGCCCGCCGCCGCGCCGACCCAGAGCGCGGTCGATCCGCGCGGCCCGGAGAGCTCCTTGCGCAGCATCGAGCCGCTGTGCTCCTCGACGAACCTGCGCAG
Source organism: uncultured Myxococcales bacterium (assembly GCA_964593795.1). Taxonomy (GTDB): domain Bacteria; phylum Myxococcota_A; class Polyangia; order JAHFDS01; family JAHFDS01; genus JAHFDS01. The sequence goes on from CAZQJC010000318.1 coordinate 19,969, forward strand.
GCGGGCGCGGACGGCCTCGTCGAAGCCGACGAGCGTGGTCGTGTAGCGCTGCCCGCCCTCGATGCCGGCCTTGGCGACGACGCGGCCCACCACCACGTGCGCCTCGCCCCCGCTCGCGACGAGCACGACGCGCACCTCGTCGCCGATCGCGAGCACGTCCGTGGACTCGAAGATCGCGGTGCCGGCCTGCAGGTGCTCCGCGTAGTCCTTCGCGAGCTCCGCGGGGCTCGCGAACGCCACCTCGAAGCGAAGCGGCACGTAGTCCGCGGCCATCTTGCGGGTCGGTGTCTGGCCGCCGGCGCGCACCGCGAGCCTGCGCTCGAGGTACGCACACAGGCGATCGACCACGGTGGGATCGAGCTCGCCGAAGCGGATCCCGCAGCCGTGCAGCGGCACGTGGACAGGCCACGGGTGGGGCGCGCGACAGGTGGTGCACTCTGCAGGTGCGACGGGATCGCTACCCGCCGCACCGCCGACCTGCGTCTCGCCGAAGAACGTCTGGCCGCTCGAGCGCTCGAGCGTCGTGCGCAGGCGTCCCGTCCCGGGCTCGAGGTAGCCCGTCCAGCCGCACGCGAAGCAGTGGAAGGTCGGCAGGGGCGTCGCGTCCCCCACGGGCTTGACGACGAGCGCGGTGCGGACGACGCGGCCGGGCAGCCGCAGACCATCGGGCTCGCCCTCGTCGGCGGGCAGGCGCACGTGGACGAGCGCGCCCAGGGCAGCCGCGGCGGCGGAGACCGCGCCCGCGCCGTCCCGCGCGAGGTCGAGGATCGCCTCCGAGGTCACCCCGGCGGACTCGAGCAGGCCCGATCGATCGAGCCCCACGCGGCGGAAGCGCCGGCGGTCGACCGGCGTCTGCGACGTGTCGGCCCGGGTGAGCTCGTCGTCGGCCCGCGAGGTCTGGGTGGAGAAGTCGCTGGCCGCGCGCCGCCCGCCGAACCGGGGTTTCATGGTGGCGCCAGCCCCCAGCCGCCGGGGGCGGCCGCCACCAGCGCCACGTTGCCGCGTAGCACGAGGGTCGCTACCATGCCGGCGTGTCCGAAGGTAACACGCGGCAGGTCCGGCAGGTCGCGATCGGCCTCGCGATCGGCCTCGCGGTTGCGGGCGGCGTGGCTGCGCTGCTCTTCGTGCCGAAGCACGTCTTCACCGGCGGGCCGGCGCCCTCGGACGGCGCGGCAGCGGGCCAGCGCCCGGCGGATGCAGCGCCGCAGTCCAAGGCCGCTCGGGACGGCGCCGTGCGTTCCCCCCTGCCCCCGCCGGCGCCCGCCGACATCCGCGCGCGCCTCGGGGCGGGCCGCAGCCGGCTGCTGACGCACCTCCGGCCCTGCCGCGATCGGCTCGGCGCGGAGGAGTTCGTCCACCTCAAGTTCAAGCTCAAGACGCGAGGGGGAAAGACGCGGATCGAGGAGCCCGCCTTCATGGGCAAGCGCTATCCGCGGTTCGAGGCCTGTGCAGGTCCGCTGCTCGAGCGGGCCGAGTGGCCGGACTCGCAGTCGGACGCCGAGCACTCGGTGCTGGAGCGCTTCGGCGCCGTCCACCTGACCGAGTAGGTCGCTATGCCCTTGCGGCGAGCTGCGCTCGCCTCGAGGGGCCCTCCTCGCCCATCAGCCGCCGGAGCGATCGGCGGTGGGCGTGCTCGTCGTGGTCGTCGTGGTGCCGGTGGGCGACGTGGTGGTGCCGCTCCTGGTGTCGGTCTTGATGGTGGTCGTGCCGCTCTTGACGTCGGTCGTACCGCCGCCGCCGCCGCCGCGGGTTCCGCCGCCACCAGGCAGGATGTCGATCGGGCCGTCCAGGGGCAGCGCGGGATCGCACTTGTGCAGGTCGTTGTAGATGCAGCTCTCGACGAAGACGCGGTGGCCACACTTGACGAACTCGTCGGTCGTCAGCGTCGCGTTCGCGATCGCGACCTCCGCGTTCTGCACGCAATCGTGCGCGTAGTTGGCCTCACCCTCCACGATGCTGGGCGGGATGCACCAGTACGGCTGGCCGGGCACGCTCTGCAGCTCCTTGACGCGCTGGTGGTGCATCGCGACGGCGCCGGAGGCGGCCCACTCCGACTCCACCGTGTACCCGCCGGAGTTGGCCTCCGCGGCCACCATGCCGAGGGCGAAGATGTCGATCAGCATGCCGGTCTGCGTGTACGAGACGTCGAGGCAAGGCGCGTAGCGCACGGCGGCGTTGGCCGCCTGGTGATACCAGGACATGTCCTGGTAGGCGTACGTGATGGTGCCGTTCACCGGGTCCTTGACCGTGATGTAGTAGTTGAGCTCGTGCGCGAGGAAGCCCGCGTCGAGCGCCTTGGCCAGTGAGCCGCCGCGTCTGCAGGCCAGCGTGGCACCGCTCTCGGAGACCTTGTGACCTGTCGTGTAGTCCCAGACGCCCTTGACGAACAGCGTCTCGAGCTTGTTGCCGTCGGCATCGACGCCGCAGAGGTTCTCCCACGCCAGCGTCTGCGGGTTCAGGACCGAGATGAAGTACGACCAGTTGACGCCGGTCGGCAGCACCTTCGACTCCTCGGTCTCGAAGCGGATCGGGATCGTGACGCCGCTGATCACGATGCCGAGGGTCAGGCCGACGACGCTCGGCTGCACGACGCTGCCGCGGCGCGTGTTGATCGTGACCTTGAGGCGATTCGTGCCGGGCCAGAGGGACGCCGTGAAGGTCTCCGTCGTGCTCGGGACGCTCGTCCAGTTACTGCCGTTCCACGCGGCGCCGTTCCACGCCGCGCCGTTGCCGATGTCCTCGGCTCTCGCCGGCCCGCTCACCATCAGGAGAGCAGCGGCCACCCCCACGCAGACATTCGGCCATCGAATCATCATGAGCCAGATTACTAAGCCAGAGCCGTGCCAGGCAATTGGCTACCGCGGCTTCCGGCTCCAGGGTGCGACGTCGGCGCACACGCGGACGCCGATCTGCGGGTTCCGGAGGCGCTTGGGTGCGGCGTCGGCGTTCTCGAGGTTCGTGACCACGGTCTTCTGCGAGTACGAGCTGCCACGTAGCGGCGCGAGCGTCGCGGGATCGTCGCCCGCGTGGAGCCACTCCCAGACGTTCCCGCACAGGTCGTCGACGTCGAAGGGGCTGCGTGACGCCGGGTGTGCGCCCACCTCGTCAGGCCCCATGAGGTCGTTGTTGCGGCCGTAGGTGAGATCGAAGTTCGCGTCGTCGGGCTCGATGGCGTAGCCGTGCGGGAAGTGACGATCGTCGGCGCCGCGCGCCGCGCGCTCCCACTCGAGCATCGTGCAGAAGCGTGCGCCCGGTACGCGGCCGGTACGCGAGAGCCACGCGAGGTACGCGCGCGCGTCCTCCCACGAGATCGCCGCGACCGGGAACAGCCGCCAGTCCTGCGACGCGCGCCGCTGGCGGCCGGGGTAGCGGAAGGGCTCGTCCCAGGTCACCGTCGCCTGCTTGCCCGCGGCGGCGAGCGTGATCTGCCAGCCCGTGCGGGTCTTCTTGAGCTGCTGCACCGTCTGGTAGCCGAAGAAGTGCGTCTCGACCGGGACGCCCGGGGTGCGGAGCGCGCGCTCCTTTTCGGGCAGATCCTCGAGGAAGGCGATCCAGTCCGCGTAGGTCGTCTCGTGCTGCGCGATCGCGAAGCCCTTCTGCCAGACCTCGTGGATGGGCGCGGCCTCGAAGAACTGCTGGCGCACCGCCTCGTCGCCGGTCGCGCCGGTGAGGAAGCGGCCGGCGGGCACGTACGAGAAGCCCGCGGGGACCGCGGAGGCCGGCGGCAGATCGACCTCGAGCTCGAGGTCGACGCCACGCCGCGCCAGAAAGGGCTGGTGCGCGGGGACGTGGCCGTCGGCGACGGCCGTCAGCCGATAGGAGCCGGCCGGGAGCTCGATGCGACGGCCGGACTCGACCTGTACCCCGGCGACGGGGACGAGCACGAGCCTCCCGCCCGGGCGGCGCTCGTACCGCCCGATCGTCACGCTCGCCTCGGGGAGGCGCTTGCGGACGGTCAAGCCGCCAGGACGGCTCCAGAGCGCGAGGCGTGCGCCGGTGACGTCGTGCAGGCGCAGGCGCGACACGAGCTCGGCCGCGTGCCCGGGCTGGTCGTCGCGATCGGCGCTGAGCGCGCGCGAGAGGAGCACGTCGGCGAGCAGCGTCTCGGCGGCGGCGTTCTGCGGATCGACGCGGAGCGCGGCCTCGAGCTGCGCGGTGGCGTCGCGCAGGTTGCCCTCGATCGCCTCCGCCTCGTGCCGCACCTCGGCCCACCGCCTCTCCGCGTCCTGGCGGTCGCCCGCGTCGAAGCGCGCGAGCGTCTCGCTGCGCGCCAGCGCGAGGCTCGCCTCGCTCGCCCTGGCCTTGTCCACGAGGCCGCGCGCCTCGGTGAGCTTGGTCTCGACCTTCCTCGCCAGCTCCCAGCGGGACAGCGCCCGTGCGCCCAGCACGGCGGTCGCGATCACGAGCGGCAGCGCGGCCAGGAGCGCGCCGCGTGCCCAGAGGCGGACGCGCGCGGCACGCCGGGACTCGTCGAGGAACGTCCGGACCTCGAGCGCGAGCGAGTCCGGCGCGAGCGAGTCCGCCTCGCGGAGCTGCGTCCGTCCATAGAGTGCCTCGCGGGCGCGGCCGAGGCGCTCCCACTCGGCGACTGCGCGCTCGAGGCGCTCGAGCGCGCGGCGACGGTCGAGGTCATCGTCGAGCCAGTCGCGCAGCGTCTTCCACGCGTGGATGAGGGCCTCGTGGGCGAGCTCGTACGTGGCGGCCGCACCTTCGCCCTCCCGGACCACGAGGAGCCGCGCGCGCACGAGCTCCTCGAGGGCGTTCCGCACGTCGTCCTGCGCGCCGAGCTCGGCGACGGAGCGGCGCGCGCGGGTGCCGTCCGCGGTGACGAGCCGCGTCAGCGTCGCGCGTGCGGCGGTGCGCGTGGCGGGGCGAAGGCGCTCGAGCGCAGCGTCGGCGTGCCGCGCGAGGGCGCCCTCGACGCCACCGATACCGGTGAGCGCGGCCGCCGGGATGCGCTGGCCCGCGACGTCGCGCGCCTCCCAGAGCTGGGCGAGGGCGAACTGGAGGAGAGGGAGGCCACCCTCGGCCTCCTGCGCCGCGCGGATGAGCTCCTCGACCGTGCGCTCGGACTCGAAGCGGAACCCGGAGAGGCGCGCCGGCCCGGTGATCGCGTCACGCAGACCCTCGGCGGTCAGCGGTCGCAGGAGGAACAGCGCCGCACCGACCGCGCCTCCGAGATCAGGCAGCGTGCCGAGCCGGGTCACGAAGTCGCCGCGTACGGTCGCGAGGAGGCGCAGGCTCGGGTGCACCGTCGTCAGGCTCACGAGCGCCTGCTCGGCCCGCGCGCGCTCGTCGGGCTCCGCGAGCGTCAGGAGCTCCTCGAGCTGATCGACGAACACCACGAGGCCGCTCTGCGCCGAGCTGCGGCGGAGCTCGAGCCCGAGGTCCCCCGGCCGCTTCACGAGCAGCGTGCGGAGCGCCTCCTCCGACAGGCCGGTGGCCGGCGCGAGCGCCGCCGCCAGCGCCTCGGTCGGCGCGCGACCCGGCAGGAGCGTCACCGATTGCCAGCTCGAAGGTCCCCCGAGGCGACCCTCACGCACCATGGGCAGCACCCCCGCGCGGCAGAGCGAGGACTTGCCCACGCCGGAGTCGCCTGCGACGAGGACGAACGGCTGGGATCGCAGGCGCTCGAGCACCTCTCCCACCTCGCGGCCGCGGCCGAAGAAGAGGTCCCTGTGGGAATCCTCGAACGCGTGGAGGCCACGGTAGGGGGAGCCCTCGGGGAGGCGCAGCCCCGACTGCGGCGTGTCGAGCGCGTCGAGCGCCCCGCGCAGCTCGTCGGCGCTGGCGAAGCGCTTGCCGGGGGAACGGTGCAGGCAGCGGTCGATGATCGCGCAGAAGTCGGGATCGGCCGCCGGGGCCACGCTCCGCAGCGGCGGCGGATCGGAGAGGATCTTGAGCTCGAGCTCGTGCAGCGTGGTGGCGACGTGCGGGGCGCGGCCCGCGCAGAGCTCGTAGAGCAGCGCCCCGAGCGCGTAGAGGTCCGACTGCGGCGTGGCGGGCTCGCGCGCCCAGAGCTCGGGCGCGAGGTAGAGGGGGGTGCCGAGGAGCGCGCCGGCGCGCGTGAGCGCGAGCTGCTGGGACGAGGCGACCGCCGGCTGCGACACGGGCGGCTCGACCTCGAGCGTGACCTCGGTGGCGGCGTTCGGATCGAGCTCGCCGGACCGCGAGGCCTCGAACGAGGTCGCCGAGGCCATCAGGCTGTCGCCCGCCACGAGCAGCTTCGCGAGCCCGAAGTCGAGCAGCTTGACCTCGCCCTCCTCGGTGATCACGGTGTTGCCGGGCTTGATGTCGCGGTGCAGGACGCCGCCGCGGTGCGCCGCCGCGAGCCCGCGACACAGGCCGAGCGCGATCTCGAGGACGCGCCGCCAGGGCATGGGCTTGGCGACGCGATCGAGGCTCGTGCCGCGCACGTACTCGGACACGAGGTAGGGGCGGCCGTCGACCTGCCCGACGCGGTGCACGGCGACCACGTTCGGGTGCTGCAGGCGCGCCGCGGCGCGGGCCTCGACGAGGAACCGCTCGACGGCCTCCTGCGCCAGGCCCGCTCCCGTCAAGAACTTCACGGCCACCGGCCGCTCGAGCAGCGTGTCGTGCGCGAGGAAGACCTCGCCCATCGCACCGCGGCCGAGGCGGCGGAGCAGGCGGTACTCGTCGAGCTCCTGCGGCGGCGACCAGGGGCCGCTCGCATCGGTCGAGGCGCGCACGAGGTCGAGCGCGGCCGCGGCGGCCATCGTCAGGGCCTGCGGAGGCGCCTCGGCGAGCGTGCGCACGACCTCCGTGGCCGACGTGGGGCGGGCCGACGGATCGCGGGAGAGCAGCCGGTCCACCAGCTTGCAGAGCCGCGCGTCCATGCCCGACACGCGCCCGAGGAGGCGCGGCGGGTCGCGCGTCTGGATCACGACGCCGAGCTCGTGCGCGGGGACGTCGTGGAAGGGAGCGCGGCCGGTGGCGAGCTCGTGGAGGACCGCGCCGAGCGCCCACAGGTCCGTGCGCGGCGTCGCGGGATCGCCGAGCCAGAGCTCGGGCGCGAGGTAATCGGGCGTGCCCACCACCTCGCCCACGCGCGTCAGGGACTGGCGCGGATCGAGATCGGACGCCGACATCGTCTCGTCGAGCGCCGAGGGACCGACCAGCTTGGCGAGACCGAAGTCCGCGATCTTCACCTGGCCCTGCTCGGACAGGAGGATGTTGCCGGGCTTGAGATCGCGGTGCAGGACACCGGCGCGGTGCGCGGCCTCGAGGCCGCGCGCGAGGCCCACGGCGATGCCGAGCAGCCCCGGGCCGGGCACCGGGCGCGCGACCTTGTCGAGGCTCGTGCCGCCGACCAGCTCGGACACGATGTACGGTCTGCCTTCGACCTCGCCGACGCGGTGGACGGTCACGACGTTGGCGTCCTGGACGCGCGCGGCGGCCTTGGCCTCGACGAGGAAGCGCTGGCAGACGAGCGGATCGGGCTCGGCCAGCGCGACGAGCTTGAGGGCGACCTCTCGCCCGAGGGCCGTGTCGTGCGCGACGAAGACCTCGCCCATGGCGCCCCGACCGAGCCGGCGCACCAGGCGGTACTCGTCGATCTGACGCGGCGGGCTCCACCGACCGCGCGAGGCCGCCATGACCATCGATCATCCTCGCGCTCGCCGGGCGCCGCAACCGCTTTCGGGGCGGCTATCCTGGTGCGCGTGGGCGGGGACGATCCGCAGCGGACACAGCGAGCGCGACCGGGTGAGGCCGCCTCGGCCGAGCGCTTCGACGACTCGCTGCCGGCAGGGAGCCTCGTCGGCGACTACGAGGTGATGGCGCAGATCGCCGAGGGAGGCTTCGGCGCCGTGTACCGCGTCGAGCACGTGCTCCTGCGGCGACCCGCGGCGCTCAAGATGCTGCACGCCGATCTCGTGGCGAGCCCCGAGGCCTTCGGGCGCTTCGAGCGGGAGGCGCGCGCGGTGAACCTCATCCGCCACCCGAACATCGTCGACATCTTCGACTTCGGCACCTCCGAGGACGGGCGGCCGTACTTCCTGATGGAGCTGCTCGAGGGCGAGGACCTGTTCGCGCACGTGGCGCGGCTCGGCCCGCGCTCGCTGGAGGAGACGGTGCTCCTCTTGACCCCCGTCGCGCACGCGCTCGACGCCGCGCACCGCAAGGGCATCCTGCACCGCGACCTCAAGGCGCAGAACGTGTTCCTCGACTCGCAGCGCGGGGGGCGGCGCGTGGTGCTGCTCGACTTCGGCGTGGCCAAGCTCAGCGACGAGCGCGCGCTCACGCGCCAGGGCGAGGTCGTCGGCACGCCGACGCTGATGGCGCCCGAGCAGCGCCAGGGCCTGCCCATCGACGCGCGCGCCGACGTCTG
>CAZQJC010000319.1:0-7391 GCA_964593795.1 uncultured Myxococcales bacterium
GGGGGCCCCCCTTGGGGTGGGCCCATGGGGGGGCGGGGCTGTCGTCCCCGCCGTGGTGGCCGCCTTCCGAGGCGGCCACACGCAACTAGAGCGACTGGTGCGCGCCGTCGAAGTGGACGCGGAGGCCGATCGTGGTGTCGAAGCTGGCGCCCCAGCCCGCGCCGTTGCGGTCGACCGCGAAGATGTCGAGCCCGGCCGTGAGGAAGAGCAGCGGCAGGAGCGGCATCGAGACCTTGCCCGAGCTGCGGATCTGGTGCTCGGTCTTCCCGCTCGGGTTGATCATGAAGTAGTCGAACAGCGCCTCGAACTTGATGGGCATGTCACCGAGGCTCGCGACGCCGATGGGATCGAGCGTGGCGCCGGCCTCGGCGATGAAGCGAACCTCGCCGACGTTGGCCTCGGCGGGGTCGGCCGAGCTCGCGCTCGCCGCGAGCTCCTTGCGGTAGCCGGCACCGCCACGCAGCTTGAGCTTGGGGTGCAGCGTGAAGAGCGCGCCCGCCGTGTGCGTGAGCTCGAGGTGCTGGTAGGTGCGGCCCATGCCCATCACCTGATCGGGCTTGGTGAACTCGGACTCCAGGAACGCGCGCATGTAGGGATCGGGCACCGCCGCGCTCGGCAGCGCCTTGACGTCCTTGAAGCCCTTGTAGCTGTAGATCGACGTGAACTGGATGAGGTCGAGCGTCTCCTGCGACGCGGCGGGCATGCCCGCGGGCTTGGTGCGCGCGTAGCCGTACTTGAGCGACAGGCGGTTGTCGAGGTTGTGGATCGGGTGGTTGAGCTGGAGGATGCCCGAGAACTGCGCGTTGATCGCGCGCTGCTCGGCGCGCGTGAGCTGCGCGTCGCCGTAGGACTTGCCGTTCGAGATGTTCGTGTCGGTGAAGTCCGCGCCGAGGTCGGCCATCGCGACCGTGAGCAGGCGATCCGTGGCGGGCTTTCCGAAGTCGGTGGCGGGATCGATCGACGGGTTGCCGTCCTCGCGGGCCGTCTCCTTCTCGATGACCCTGTCGACCAGATCGCGGATGTCGGGCTCGCCCTCGATCGGGTGCCACGCCTCGAGGTCGGTGGCGCCGAAGATGCCGTCGCCGCCCTTGGCGACGAACTCGACGGTGGCGACGGTGTACGCGCGGGACTTGTCGAGGGCGCGGCCGTTGACCTTGATGCCGCCGTCCTTCGTCGCGCCGAGCACGGCGAGCTTCTTGTTCGCCAGGCCCGCCCCGAGCAGATCCTCGAGCGCGGTGCCGGTCACGCGCGCGGTGCCGACGACGGCCTTGTGCGGCATGGCGCGCTTGAGCTCGGCCTGCGTGAGGCCCCCGGTGAGCGGGAAGGGCCTGGCGTGCACGAAGCCGGTGTTGAGGAGCGCGATCTCGGAGCCGGTGGCGCGGCGCATCACGTTGAGCACGTACTCGAGGAACTCGGGCTTGGTGATCGGGTGCGCGGCGGCGCCGGGGCCCACGGCCTTGCCGTAGCGGTCGCAGTAGTTGGCGATGTGCGGCGCCATGATGCGCGCGGTCTCGGCATCGCGCTCGTCGGCGCGGGCCGCCTCCCCCATCGCGTCCACCCGCGGGCCCTTGGTGCCGTGCGCCGCGATGGTCACGCGCGTCACGCTGACGGTGCCGCCCGACGAGCCCACGAGCGGAGGAGCGTTGTCCTGGCGCACGAGGCGCGTCGCGGTCGCGCCGTCCTGCTCGGCCAGGCCACTCGAGAGGATCACCTCGGGCGCGTCGCCGGCGGCCAGCTTCTGCTGCAGCGCCCAGACCTCGTCGAAGCCGGTCTGGTTCGCGTTGATCTGCACCATGAGCACCACCGCCGCGGCGCCCGCCTGGCGCAGGCGCGCCATGCCGGCCGTGATGGCCTCGACCGGCTCGTCGAGCTGGATGCCCTTGACGTTGTCACCCTTGACGCCCGAGAGCGTGCGCGGCGAGAGCACCGCCAGGATGCCGACCTTCTGGCCCCCGCGCTCGACGATCGCCTCGGAGCGGACGTACTGGCAAAACGGCTGCACCTTGGCGTCGCATCGCAGGTTCGACAGGACGAGCGGCATGCCGAGGTCGGTGACGGCGGCGGCGAAGCGCTCGAAGCGGTCGCGGTCCGTCGCGAGCTCGTGGTTGCCGATCGCGATCGCGTCGTACCCGGCCTGCTTGAGCGCGAGCGCGACGTCCTTGGCGCCTGCCTCCTTGTCGCGCTTGAGGATGCCGCGCACGAAGAGGTCCGGCGCGATGCTGTCGCCGCCGTTGAGCACGATGGGCGCGTGCGCGCCGCGCTCGCCCGCTTCCTTGCGCAGGCGGTTCACCGTGGCCACGAGCGCCGCGTAGTCCGGTGGCTCCGTCGCGGCCTTGCCGCACTGCGGGATGGCCATCTGACCCTCGAGATCCGCGTGGTAGATGACCTCGATCGGGGTCGAGAGCGCTGCGAGGACGAGAAGGGGAGAGGCGATCACGGTCGTTCCTCCTTGGAGGGAAGTGGCTAGCCGATGGTGACGAGCGGGGTGACGCCGGCGCCCCAGAACTGCTTGCCCGCGTGCGTGCGGACGAGGCGGCCGGTGCCGGTCATGTGGTCGATCTCGACGATCTCTCCGGCGTCGGTGAACGCGTACACCTTGCCGCGCACGAACGCGAGACCGAAGACCTTGCCGTAGCCGATGCCGGTGCCGATGGGCGTGCCGACGCCGGTGCCGGAGTTCACGCGGAGCAGGATGTTGCTCATCGCCGCGGTCGCGCCGCCCGGCTTCTTGTCGCTCATGCCGAACATGGTGCCGTCGGCGACCGCGACGAGATCACCCGCGGTGCTCATCATCATCCCGTACTCGCCGATCTTGGTGGCCGTACCCGCGCGCGGATCCACGCGGAACACCTGGCCGTCCTTGTCGGCCACGAGGAGCGTGTTGTCCGGCAGGAACGTCATCCCCACGGCGTTCGGCGAGTTCGTGATGTCGACGACGCGGGTGCAGCGCGCGCTCGAGGCCTCGACCTGCCAGAGCGTGCTCGTGCCCATCGTGTAGGAGATCGTGTAGATGGTCCCGTCGGGCGTGACCGCGAGGTCGGTCATGCGGTCGGGCACGCTGAACGTGCCCATGACGGTGAGCTCGAAGGTCTGCGGATCGATCCGGAAGAGCTCGGTCGGCGAGTGCGCGTAGATGACGACGTTCGTCGCGACCTGGCCGTCGACGACGGGGCCGTCGGGCCGGCGCACCGGACCGTCCGCGATGGGCGGCAGCGGGGAGTCCGGTGAGGCGTGGCCTCCAGCGGCGCCCGCATCGGGCTCCGCGGACTTGCTGGACGGACCGCACGCGGCGAGCGTGCACACGACGACGACGAGGGCCCGGTGAGACATGGGCGCGGAGCCTACCACGCAGGGCCCGCGCGCAGGCCGGCGCTGATCACGGGCTGTCGATGGCGCGCCGCAGGGGTGCGAGCGGCGCGCGATCGTCGAGCCGCGCGCCGTCGCCGTCGCCGGAGACGCCGAGCGGCCGCCAGAGCGCGTCGAGGGCGACCCGGGGCGAGACGGCGCCCGCCACGTGCCGCTCGACGAGGGGGCCGAGCACGCCGAGGCCGCCGTCGAGGGCTCGCAGCGCCCGCTCGGGGGTCACGACGTCCATCGCGTCGTGGGTCGCGCGGCGCAGGGCCTCGAGCCGCGCAGGAAGCCCCCCCGACACCCCTGCGCGTCGGAGCGCGAGGTCCATGAGCAGCGCCACCGACGCCCCGCCCCAGTAGACGCGATCGTAGTCGTGGTGCCTGCCGAGCGTCGCCGAGGCCGTGCCCAGCGAGCCGTCGCCGTCGGCGTCGCGGGCGCCGGCGAGCAGCATCCGCCACAGGCGCGCCCGGTCGATCTTGCCCGCGCGCGCGCGCGCGACGGCGGCGAAGTACGTCGCCAGGCCCTCGGCGAGCCAGGGCGTGCGCGGGTGGATGCGCGGCACCCCGGTGTGGAAGAGCTCGTGCGGCGCCATCCAGTCCTCGGCGAGCGTTGCGTCGGTGCTCTCGCGGCCGACGAGCAGGATCACGGAGGGGCCGCCGGCCCGCTGGCACTCGCCGAACACGGGGCGCTCCCGGCCGGGCAGGGCCGCGACCACGACCTGCGCCCGGCGTGTCGGGAACGCGCCGCCCGACACCGTGGCCACCGTGCGCGCGGCCTCCTCGACCCATCGCACGAAGCGGTCGGCGTCCGGGCCGGCGCCGAGGACGGCGATCTCCAGGCGGGCCCCGGCGACGGTGCGCAGGGTGGGCGGGCGCTTGCCGACCGCGATCCAGCCGCCCTCGACGAGCGCGTCGCGATCGAGCACGTGGCGTGCGCCGGCGCGGACCCACGGCACCGACACGAAGACGCCCGGCGCCGTCGTGAGGGTCACCTCGGCCCCGTCGTCTCCGAGACGCGCGGGCCGGAGGAGGAGGGCGTCGGCCGGCAGCGCCACGCCGTCGTCGAGGCGCCCACCGAAGCTCGTGGAGGCCGCGCGCTCGAGCGCCACGCGGTAGCGCACCGTGCTCCCGGGACCCACGCCGCTCAGGCGAAAGCCCCCGTCCTCGGAGACCGCGCGGCCGCGCGAGGGCGTGAGCCCGGAGATGCCGGCCTCGGCGCCGTCGTCGCCCGCCGCGAGGCGGACCGCACCCTCGGGGAGCAGGAGCTCGACGTCGGCGGCCTCGAGGCCGACGTGCACCAGGTAGCGGAGCGGCGCCGCCTCCCCGGTGCCCAGGGGGCCGAAGAACAGCCCCGTGGCCACGAGGATCGCGCAGGTATTGCGCTCGCGCACGACTCGATCGTACTCTCCGGCCGCCCGCGGAAGCACTCCGAAGTCGTCGTGCCTCTCATCCGTTCGAGGTTGGGGGAGTAACTGGACGGGGGGTTCATCCGTAGGGGGGAACGGACGTGCGGGAGATCCTCCCGCGCATGACAGCTAAGGAGACAGCGATGAACAAGACGATCCTCGGTGCAGCGCTCGCGGCCTTCACGTTCACGGCTCTCGGCACGTCGGTTGCGCGTGCGGAAGGCGACGAGCCGGCCCCGGCCAAGAAGGGCAAGAAGGGCAAGAAGAAGGGCGGCGACAAGGCCTGCTCGGGCGACAAGAAGGACGGCGAGAAGAAGGGCGGCGACAAGAGCTGCGGCGGCGACAAGAAGGGCGGCGAGAAGAGCTGCGGCGGCGACAAGAAGTAGTGCCGCATCCGGTCGCGACCGCGTGAACGCGCGACGGCGACCGGACGTGTGACGGGGGATCGCCGCGATCCCTGGACCGTGACTCGCTCGAGGGGGACCGCCGCAAGGGGGTCCCCCTCGGCTTTTTTTTTGGGACGGATCCGCTATGTTGCGATCACCGGGCGGCCGAACGATGCATCCGGATACCTTCGACCTTCGACCCTCGGCCTTCGACTGCGCGCCATGAGCAAGACGGACCCGGTACAGGGCATCGGCATCGGCCTGCGCCGCTCGTACTACGACGAGATCCTCACCACCGAGCGCAAGCTCGACTGGCTCGAGGTCGTCCCCGAGAACTTCATGCGCTTTGGCGGATGGGTCGACCGGGTGCTCGACGCCGCGCGCGAGCGCTGGCCGATCGTGCCGCACGGCGTCAGCCTCGACATCGGCGGGCCGGAGCCGCTCGACCGCGAGTTCCTCTCCGCGGTGCGCGCGTTCTGCAGGCGCGTCGGCAGCCCCTGGTTCTCGGACCACGTCTGCTACTCCGCGCTCGGCGGCGTGGAGCTCCACGATCTCCTGCCGCTGCCCTTCTCGCGCGAGGCGGTGCGCCACGTGGCCAGGCGAGTCGCCCGCGTGCAGCGCGCCGTGGGCGTGCCGTTCCTGCTCGAGAACCCGTCGTACTACGCGGTGATGCCGGGCTCCGAGATGGACGAGGCCGCGTTCCTGTGCGAGATCGTCCAGCAGAGTGGCTGTGGGCTCCTGCTGGACGTGAACAACGTGTACGTCAACGCGCAGAACCACGGGTACGACGCGAAGCGGTTCATCGAGCGGCTGCCGCTCGATCGCGTCGGCTACGTCCACCTCGCGGGGCACACGCCGTACGCCGATCTCGTCATCGACACGCACGCGGCGCCGGTCTGCGAGGCCGTCTGGGCGCTCTACCGGTGGACGATGGCGCGGCTGCCGGCGGGCACGCCGACGCTCGTCGAGTGGGACCAGGACATCCCGTCGCTCGCGGCGGTGTGCGACGAGGCCGATCGCGCGCGGCGCGAGGCCCGGGCGGCCGCGCGGAGGCGCGCGTGAAGGCGATGCCGGGCACCCCGAAACGCATGCGCCTCGGCGAATTCTTCGCGGCGATGGAGCCCGTGCTCGTCGGACGGCAGAGCGTCGCCGAGGCGGCGACGAAGCTCGGCGTCGATCCGCGCCGGCTCGAGGTGTACGCGACCTTCTGCGACAACCACCGGCGCGACCTGCTGGCGGCGATCTACCCGGGTGTCAAGCGCGCGCTCGGCGCCCGCTGGGTCGCCACGTACCGCGCGTTCTTCCTGGCGCGGCCTCCGCGCGAGTGGGAGCTCAACGCCAACGCGGAGCCCCTCGTCGGGTGGCTGCGGGACGAGGCGGCGGCGGAGCGGCTGCCCGCGTGGCTCGTCGAGCTGGCGGACCTCGAGTGGTGGGAGTGGGCGGTCCAGGTCGCGCCGAGCGACGCCCCGCCGTTCTCGGGCGCGGCGGAGCACCGCGTGAGCGCGGGCGTGGCGGTGCGGTCCTACGTGCACGACGTCGTCGGCTGGGCGGACGCCGAGCGGAGAGGGCTGCGGGCGCCGGCGCGCGCGCCCGCGGTGGTCGTCTTCTGGCGCACCGGCGATGGCGGGGTCCGCCGCGAGCAGGTGCGCGCGGTGGAGCTCCTCGCGATCAAGGCGGCGGTCGAGGGCAAGCGCCTCGCGGACGCGGCGAGGGCCGCGGACATCGGGCTCGAGGCGGCCACGGCGGCGGCGGCGGATCTCGTGGCGCGGGGCGTGCTGGTCGCGCGCCCGTCGCGGAAGGGCAGGGACCGCGCGTGAAGGCCATCCTCGTCGTCGACGACAGCCCGATCATCCGGAGCGTCATCCAGCTCCACCTCGACGAGGAGCGCTTCGACGTGCTCGAGGCGGGCTCGGTGGATCAGGCGGTGCGGACCCTGCGCGAGCGCAAGATCGACCTCGTCATCACGGACGTGCGCCTGCCGGGCGCGGACGGCCTCGAGCTCGTGCGGCGCGTGCGCGGGCCGCTGGCGCTGGCGGTAGGTCCCGTGCCGATCATCGTGATGACGAGCGACTGGACCGACGAGTCGCGGGCGGCTGCGCGCGCGGCAGGCGCGAACGAGACGTTCGAGAAGCCCATCAGCGCCGGCAAGCTCACCGAGCTCGTCACCAAGCTGACCGGCGGTTAGTTCAAGATCGGCGGCCTCGGAAGGCCGCCGCAGGCGGGGCGCGCCGCCCCTCCCCCAGTTGGGC
>CAZQJC010000320.1:0-46157 GCA_964593795.1 uncultured Myxococcales bacterium
CGCGTGCCGCATGGGGGTCGCGCGCGATGCTAGGTATGACGCTGGGTGGGGGGCCCAGTTGAGCTTTGCTCAAGTGGGGGTGGGGGGGCGCGCCCCTCCTGGTGGCCGGCTTCCAGCCGGCCACTCGTAGACTAATCGATCGGATCGGGCACCGTCACGAGCTCCACGACCTGCTCGCGCGGGCGCGGCGCGCGGGGCTCCAGGGCCGAGATGGTCCGCCACCACGGCTCGACCTGCTCCACGCGGCCCGGCTCGACCGCCTCACCGAGGCGCGGCATCACGAGGTGGACGCCGCGCGCGGGCGCGAGCTCCACGAGGCGCTCGGCCGGCTCGTCCCAGTCGTGGAGCGCGAGGCTGAACGTGCCCCAGCGCACCGGCAGGAAGCTCCCACCACCGAGGAGCGCCAGCGCCTCGAGCGCGTTGTCCGGGCCGAGGTGGATCTCCCCCCACGCGGGGTGGAACGCGCCGACCTCGAGCATCACGAGGTCGAAGGGTCCGAGCCGCGCGGCGATCTCCGCGTACTCGGGCGTCAGGCCCGTGTCGCCGCTGAAGAAGACGCCGTGTCGCGCGCCCCGCAGGACGAACGACGACCACAGCGTGACGTTGCGATCCCGCAGCCCGCGCCCGGAGAAGTGCTGCGACGGCGCGGCCGAGATGCGCAGGTCACCCCGCGGCAGCGTCGCGCTCTCCCACCAGTCGAGCTCGACGATCTGCCCGGCCGGGACGCCCCAGGTCTCGAGGCGCGCCCCCACGCCCAGCGACGTGTAGAAGCACACGCCGGTCCGCGCGAGCGCGAGGACGCTCTCGTGGCAGAGGTGGTCGTAGTGATCGTGCGAGATGATCACGGCGTCGAGCGGCGGCAGCGCGGCGATCGTGACCGGCACGGGCTGGAAGCGCCTCGGGCCGGCCAGGTTCGTCGGCGAGGCACGCTGGCCCCAGACGGGATCCGTCAGGACGCGCAGGCCGTCGATCTCGAGGAGCACCGTCGAGTGGCCGAGCCAGGTGGCGCGAAGGCCCGTCTCCGCGCGCGTCGCCCAGCGATCGAGCGGGCTGCTGGATGGAAGCGGCGCGACGGGCGCCCGGCGGCCGCCGCCGAAGAAGTACTCGCCGGCGAGCGGCAGGGCCTTGCCCGGCTCCAGGCGCGGCTGCACGCGCGAGGTGTTTAGGAATCGCTCCCCCGCGTAGCGGGCCGAGGCGACCATGCGCTCCCGCCGGAGCCCCGTCATGCGCGCGCGGAAGTCGGCCATTTCCACCCGGATCATGACACGCCGCCGCCCGCGGTGCGAGGCCCCGCCGCGGAGGCGCGCGCATCCGCCCCGACGAGCTGTGACGCCGGCGATCGTAATGGCGCCGCCACTTCTCCGCCCGGGAGATCCACCGCGCATCCGACTTCAATGCGTCCCGCGCGTCGTCATTGCCATTACGAACCCCGAGCCCCATTGATCAATGAATTGGCAATGGTCTAGGGTGACGTTGCCATGATGATCACGACCGCACACCGAGCGGCCATCAAGCGGAGCTGGGAGCTCGTCACGCCGATCGCGGACACCGCGGCCGACCTCTTCTACCAGCGGCTCTTCGAGATCCGCCCGCAGTACCGGGCCCTCTTCAAGGCCGACCTGGTGCCGCAGAAGAAGAAGCTGCTCGCCATGCTGGCCTTCGTCGTCAAGGCCGTCGACTGGCCGGAGGAAGCGTGGCAGGAGACCGTCGACGCCGACCAGGACCTGTTCCTCGTGGTGCTGGCGCTCGGCCGCCGCCACAGCGAGCTCTACAAGATCCCGGACGAATCCTACGACGCGGTCGGGCAGGCGCTCCTGTGGGCGCTCGACTACGGGCTCGGCGAGGCCTTCACGGCCGAGACGAAGGAAGCATGGTCTCGAGTGTATGCGCTCCTCTCGAAGACCATGAAGATGGGCCGATGCGCGATCGGGGAGGGCAGCGTCATCGCGCTGCAGACAGCAGATGGTTAATCAAACGGTCGTCATGCGGGGCTCGCTCCGCGAATTCGAGCTGTTCGACGTCCTGCAATGCGTCGGCACCAGCCGCCAGCACACCGTCGTCGAGCTGCAGGGCAAGGACGGAAAGCGCAAGGGCGCCATCGCGCTCAAGGCGGGCCAGGTGCTCAAGGTCGAGCACGGCCTGCGCCAGGGTCGCCCGGCGTTCTTCGAGCTCCTCGAGCACCTCCCGGACACGTTCGTGGTCTACCGGCTGCCGGACCCCAAGGTGTACCCGCGGCCGCTCGGGCCGCTCGTCAACCTGCTCGTCGAGGCGGCCGACCGTCCGAGCAGCGCCCCACCCGCCCCCGCGGCCAGCGCGCCGCTCCCCGCCCCGCCCCCGGCCCCCACGGCCGCGACCGCGGCCGAGCCCGCGCCCACGCCCAGGCCCCCGGAGCACCTCGGCGACACGAACCGCATCGATCTGTCGTCGCTCATCGAGCGCGTGGGCGACGCGAAGGTCGTCGTGGCGGTCGCGAGTCCCAAGGGAGGCGTCGGCAAGACGACCATCACGCTCAACCTCGCGCTCAGCCTGGCGGAGCGCGGGCTGCGCACCGTCATCGTCGACGCGGACATCAACGGCGACATCCTGAGCCTCGTGGACGCGCAGGGGAAGGTCGAGCGAGGGGCGTTCGACATCCTCGACGATCCCGAGCAGGTCGAGGCCACGCTGCGCCAGACGACCGAGCCGCGCCTGCGCGTCTTGCCCGCGCGCGGCGCGACGATCCCGTTCGGCGCCACCGAGCGCGGCGACCTCCAGGAGGTCTGGCGCCGCCTGATCCAGCGGATCGTGCAGGTCTGCGACATCGTGCTCGTGGACTGCCCGGCCGGCATGTTCCACACCACGCGCGCGGTGATGGGGGCGGCGACCCACGTGGTGGGCGTCTTCCAGGCCGACCCCGTCTCGAGCCGCTCGTTCCCCGTGTTCCTCGAGTCCGTCCACGCGCTGCCCGAGCCCGAGCGCCCCAAGCTGGCAGGCGTCGTCGTGAACATGTTCCAGGGCCGGGCCGGCGGGTCCATCGAGGCCTTCCACGGCATCTGCCAGGACGGTGACCGCCACCAGCTCTTCGACACCACGATCCCGCGCTCCGACGCGTTCTCCGAGGCGACCCAGGAGGGCATGCCGCTGCGCGTGAGCGGCGACGCCGTCCGGCCCGTGGCGTTCCTCTTCGACATGCTCGCCGAGGAGGTCTGCACGCGCGTGGGCGTGGTGCGAAAGCCGAGGCCACGCCCGAGGTCGTTCCTGCGGTAGCGAACCCGCTGCTACCATCGGCTGGCTGGAAACCACCGATCCCGGAGCACAGGGCCCCCGCATGCTCGAGGGCCGGTTCGAGCTCCTGCGCATGCTCGGCGCGGGGGGCATGGGCGTCGTGTGGGAGGCGCTCGATCGCGAGCGCGGCACACGCGTGGCGCTCAAGACGCTGCGCGAGCCCGACACGGCGCTGCTCGTGCGGCTCAAGCACGAGTTCCGCGCGCTCGCCGACGTGTCGCACCCGAACCTCGTCGCGCTGCACGAGCTGTGGGCGCAGGGCGAGCAGGCCTTCTTCACGATGGAGCTCGTCGATGGCCTCCCGCTCCTCGACTGGCTCGGCGACGCGGCGGAGCCGGCGGTGGCCGACGCCGACACCGCGCGAACGGTTCGCGTCACGCCCGTCCAGGGCCAGGCCCAGGTGGTGGTGCAGCTCCGCGCGGCGACCTGCGCAAACCTGACGAAGCTGCGCCCCGCGCTGCGCCAGCTCGCCGAGGGCGTGGCGGCGCTGCACGAGGCGGGCATGCTGCACCGCGACCTCAAGCCGTCGAACGTGCTCGTCACGCGCGACGGGCGCGTGGTGCTGCTCGACTTCGGCCTGGCGCGTCCGCTCGGCGAGCGCACCGACGACGTCGAGCTCGCCGGCACCATCGACTACATGTCCCCCGAGCAGGCCGCGCGCGCGCCGCTCGGGCCGCCCTCCGACTGGTATTCCCTCGGCGTCGTGCTCTACCGGACGCTGACGGGGCGACTGCCGTTCTCGGGCGGCTCCGCGGACGTGCTGATCGACAAGCAGGTGCGCGATCCGCTCCCGCCGCGCGCGCTCGTGCAGGACGTGCCGGCGGACCTCGACGCGCTCGCGTGTGCGCTCCTGCAGCGGGATCCGGTGGCGCGGCCGAGCGCGCGCGAGGTGCTGCGGGCCCTCGGCAGCCCCCTTCGGACCCTGCCGCCGCGACCCGGCTCGACCTCGGGCAACACGGCCTTCATCGGCCGGGCGGGCGAGCTCGCCGCGCTCGACGACGCGCTCGCGCGCGCGGCCGCGGGGCAGCCCGTGGTCCTCGTCGTCGGCGGACCGTCGGGCAACGGCAAGAGCGCGCTCCTGTCCGAGTGGGTCCTCCGGCAGGGCATGCAGCAGGACGGCGTCGTGCTCGCGGGCCGCTGCTTCGAGCGCGAGCAGGTGCCGTACAAGGCGCTCGACAGCCTGCTCGACGCGCTCGCCGGGCACCTCCTGCGCCTCGATCGGCTCGAGGCCGAGGGGCTCGTCCCGCGCGACACCGCCGCGCTCGTGCGCGTCTTCCCGGTCCTGCGCCAGGTCGAGGCCATCGCCGCGGCGCCCAGGCGCAACGCCGAGGCGCCCGATCCGGGCGAGGTGCGGCGGCGCGCGTTCGGCGCACTGCGCGAGCTCTTCGCGCGGATGGCGGACCGGCGGCCGCTGGCGCTCGTGCTCGACGACGTGCAATGGGGTGACCTCGACAGCGCGGCCGTCATCGGGGCGCTCCTGCGACCTCCCGACGCGCCGGCGGTGCTGCTCGTCCTGGGCTGCCGCGACCTCGACGAGTCCCCGGGGGAGTTCCTGCCCGGCGTGGAGGCGCACCTCGAGCGAGCGGGGGTCGCGCCCGAGCGGCTCCGCCTCGGCCCCTTGCCGGCGGACGAGGCGGCGCGCGTCGTCCGGGCGCTCCTCGGCTCCGGGGGCAGCGATCCCGCGCCGGACGTGGGCCGCCTGGTCGCGCGCATCGTCGACGAGGCCGCCGGATCTCCGTTCTCGCTGCAGCAGCTCGGCCGGCACGTGCGCGACGAGACGGGCGAGGTGGATCTCGCGTCGCTCGAGGACATCGTGCAGCGGCGCATCGATCGCCTCCCGGGGCACGCGCGGCGCCTGCTCGAGGTCGTGGCGCTCGCGGGACGGCCGATCGCGCAGCGCATCGCGGAGCGCGCCGCGGAGGTCGGCGACCCGACGGGCGTCGCGATCCTGCGCGCCGCGGGCCTCGTGCGGGCGAGCGGCGGCGAGGCCGAGCTCGAGTGCGCCCACGACCGCATCCGGGAGAGCACGCTCGGCGGCCTCGACGAGGGCACGCAGAGGCGCCTGCACCGCCGCATCGCGCTCGTCCTCGAGACCACGCCGGTGCCCGATCCCGAGGCGATGGCGATCCACCTGCGCGGGGCCGGCGACGCGGTCCGCGCCGCCGACTGGGCGCTGCGCGCCGCGGACCGGGCCGCGACCGCCCTCGCCTTCGAGCGCGCCGCGCGCCTGTATCGCCTCGTCCTCGAGCTCGACTCGGCGGACCCCGGTCGCACGCAGGAGGTCCGCGTGCGGCTCGCGAATGCGCTGGCCGACGCGGGGCGCGGACGCGAGGCGGCCTCGGCGTACCTGGCCGCCGAGCCCGGCGCCAACGCCGCGCAGGCGCTCGACCTGCGGCGGCGCGCGGCCGAGGCGCTCCTGCGCGCCGGCCACATCGCCGAGGGCTTCGCGCTGGCGCGCGAGGTGTGCGCGGCCGTCGGCATGAAGATCGCGACCACGCCCCGCTCGGCGCTGCTGTCGCTCCTGTGGCGTCGCGCCGGGCTGCGCCTGCGCGGGCTGAAGTTCTCCGAGCGCGACGCGAGCCAGGTCCCGCCCGACGAGCTGACCCGCATCGACGTCGGCTACGCGATGACGACGGGCTTCTCGATGGTGGACGCCATCCGCTCCGCCGACTTCCAGGCGCAGCTGCTCTCCCGCGCGCTCGACGCCGGCGAGCCGTCGCGCGTGCTGCGCGCGCTGGCGGTCGAGATGTGCTTCCGGTCGCTGCGCGGCCCGCAGTCGGCGGCGGCCGTCGACGCGGTGCGCGTGACCGCCCAGCGCCTCGCCGAGCAGCTCGGGAGCCCCGAGGGGCTGGCCGCGCTCACGCTCGCCGAGGGCGTCGTGGCGCACCAGTACGGCCGCTTCCGCGCCTCGCTCGAGGCCTGCCGGCGCGCCGAGGAGATCTTCCGCGACCGCTGCACGGGCCGCTCGTGGGAGATCGGCACGGCGCAGCTCTTCGGCCTCTACTCGCAGTCACTGCTCGGCGAGCTCAGGGAGCTGCGGGCGCGCCTCGAGACCCTCGTCGCCGAGGCGACCGACCGCGGCGACCTGCACGCGCGCACCAACCTCGAGGTCACGATCGGGCACCTGCACTGGCTCTCGATCGACGATCCGGCGCGCGGGCGGCGCGAGCTCGCCGAGGCCCTCGAGCGCTGGAGCATCCCCGACGCGCGGCACATCCAGCACTTCAACGCGCTCGCGGCGGTCTGCAACATCGACCTCTACGAGGGCCGCGGCGCCGAGGCCCTCGCGCGCATCGACGCGCGCCTGCCGGACTTCGAGCGCGCGATGCTGCTGCGCGTGCAGGCGGTCTTCGCCTCGGCCATGTTCACCCGGGCGCGCGCTGCGGTCGCGACCGGCGGCGCGGCGCTCGCACGGGCGCGCAAGGACGCCGCGCGCCTCGTGCGCTCCGGCACGCCCTACGGCATCGGCTTCGGCAGGCTCATCGAGGCCGCCATCCCGCTGCGCACGGGCGACACCGAGCTCGCGGCGAGCCGCCTCGACGTGGCCGCCCGCGCGCTCGACGCCGGGGAGCAGCACCTCTGGGCCGTCGCGGCCCGCTACCGCCGCGGCGAGCTCCTCGGCGGCACCGAGGGCGCCGCGCTCGTGGCCGACGGCGAGACCTTCTTCCGCCGCGAAGGCGTGCGCGCGGTGGTGCCCTTCGTCCGCATGCTGGGCGTGTAGGTCGGGTAGCATGCGCGCGTGATGGAGCCCGCCGCGTTCGAGCCGCCCGTACGGGGAGGCGCCCTCGCGGCCGTGCTGCTGTCGGCGACCACGGCGTCGTCGGCGTTCCTGCTCTTCGTCGTCGAGCCGATGATCGGCCGACTCACCCTGCCCGCCCTCGGCGGCGCGCCGGCCGTGTGGACGGCGTGCATGCTGTTCTTCCAGCTCGCGCTCCTCGGCGGCTACCTCTACGCGCACCTGCTCCTCGCGCGCTTGCCGCTCCGCGCCGCGATCGCGCTCCACGCCGGGCTGCTCGTCGGCTCCCTCGCGCTCCTGCCCGTCACCCCCGACACCGCGACCGTGAGCGCCTCGGGACACCCCGCGCTCGCGGTGGTGGTCCTGCTCGCGCGCAGCGTCGGCGGGCCGTTCCTGCTCCTGTCCGCGACCGCGCCCCTCGTGCAGGCCTGGGCGGCGCGCACCGCGGCCGTGCGACGCCCCTACGCGCTCTACGCGTGGTCGAACGCCGGCTCGCTGCTCGCCCTCGCGGCCTACCCCGTCGTGTTCGAGCCGCGCCTCGGCCTCGCCGCGCAGTCACGCGCGTGGAGCCTCGGCTACGGGGCCATCGCCGCGGCCATCGCGCTCACGGGCGCGTTCGTGTGGCGACGCGCCGGGGCGCAGGCGACCTCCGCCGGCATCACCCGAGGCGCGCCGCCGCCCGTGGTCGAGCGGGTCGCGTGGGTGGGCCTGTCCGCCCTGGGATCGGCCCTCTTGCTCGCCATCACCGAGGCGATGAGCGAGGACATCACCGCGGCGCCGTTCGTCTGGGTGCTCCCGCTCGCGCTCTACCTCGTGTCGTTCATCGTCGCCTTCGGCCGCCCCGCCTGGGCGGACCGGCGCGTGTGGCTGCCCCTGTTCTTTCCCGCCGCCTGCTTCGTCGCGTGGGCGCTCCAGAAGGACGAGCAGTCCCTCGTGGTCCAGCTCGCGAGCTTCTCCGCCGCCGCGCTCGTCTTCTTCATGGTCGCCCACGGCGAGCTCGTCCGCCTGCGCCCCGGCACCGAGCGCCTGACCGGCTACTACCTCGCGATCTCCGTCGGCGGGGCCGTCGGCGGCGGCGCCGTCAGCATCCTCGCGCCGCTCTTGCTGCCGGTGCGCCTCGAGCTGCCCATCGCGATCGTCTGCGCTGGCGCGTGCTCCTCGGCGCTCTGGCTGCGCGAGCGCAAGCGCGCGGGCCGGCCGCTCTCCCCGGCCATCGCCGCCGCGCTCCTCGTCCTTCTGGTCTCGCCGGCCGAGGCGCTCCGCCGCGCGAGCTTCTCGGCGATCGCAGGCTCGCAGTGGTCGCAGCGCAGTTTCTTCGGCCTCCTGACCGTGTGGCAGTCGCCGGACGGCTCGTGGCGCAAGCTCAACCACGGCCGCATCGTGCACGGCCGGCAGAGCCTCGACGACGACGAGTCCGAGCCGCTCTCGTACTACGCGCCGAGGAGCGGCGTGGGCCTCTACTTCCGCTTCGCCGAGAGCCGCCCCCCGCGCCGCGTCGCCGCGGTCGGCCTCGGCGTGGGCACGCTGGCTGCGTACGGGCGCCCGGGGGATCTCGTGCGCTTCTTCGAGCTCGACCCCGGCGTGGAGCTGGCGGCGCGCCGCTTCTTCACGTTCCTGCCGAAGAGCCGCGCCCGCACCGAGGTGGTCCTCGGCGACGCGCGCCTCTCGCTCGCGCACGAGCGCGACGAGGCGCCCTACGACCTCATCGTCCTCGACGCGTTCACCGGGGACGCCATCCCCGCGCACCTGCTGACGCGCGAGGCCTTCGCGCTCTACCAGCGCCGGCTCACCCCGCGCGGCGTCATCGCGGTGCACGTCTCGAACCGCCACCTCGACCTCGGGCCCGTCGTGCGCGCGCACGCCGTCGCGGGCGGGCTCTCGTTCTCGACGGTCGTGAGCCCGGGCGACCTCGACAGCGGCATCAACCGCGCGCGCTGGCTCCTCCTGACCGAGGACCCGGATCTCCCGCGCTGGCTGCGCGGCCTCGGGCTCTCCGCCGACAAGGAGAGCGAGGAGACGCTCCTGTGGACCGACGATCTCGCGCCGCTCCTGCCCACGCTGCGCGTGCTGCGATGAGCCATCCCATCGACTCGACGAGCGAGGGCGACCCGCGGTGCTTCCCGACCGAGGCGGACCTCGAGCGCGCCCTCGCAGGCCTGAGCTCGCCGCGCGACGCGGGCCGGCTCGACGTCCTCGTGCGCCGGCTCGAGGGGGGCCGCCGCGAGACGCTCACCCACGCGCGCGTCTCCCCCGAGCGCGGCCTGCCCGGGGACGCGTGGGAGCGCCGGCCGCCGCTGGCCCCGGAGGCGCAGCTCGCGGTCATGCAGACCCCCGTCGCGCGGCTCCTCGCGGGCGGCCAGCCGCTCGAGCTCTTCGGCGATCAGCTCTTCCTCGACCTCGACCTGTCCGCGGCGAGCCTGCCCATCGGGTCGCGCCTGCGGATCGGCGCCGCGGTGCTCGAGGTGACGCCCAAGCCCCACAACGGCTGCAAGAAGTTCCGCGCGCGCTTCGGCCTCGACGCGCTCGAGGTCGTGTCCCGCGCGGACCTCCGCCCGCTCAACCTTCGCGGCATCTACCTCCGCGTGGTCTCGGCGGGCGAGCTCGCCTGCGGGGACGCCGTGACCGTCCTGTCGCGCCCCTGAGCCCGCTGGCATCCTCCCTGCACCCACCTCGGGCACCGGAGGTATTCCGATGCCCAGAATCGCAAGCCTTTCGCTCCTCGCCGCCGCGCTGCTGCTCTCGTCGCCGCTCGCGAGCGCCTACCCGCGCAAGGGTCGCACGAACAACCACGAGCACTGCGGCGATCGCTTCGACGCCAAGAAGCTCGAGAAGCAGAAGGGCAAGGTCCGCGAGGTCGCCAAGGAGACGGAGGTCAAGGGCTCGGAGGCCGTCCACCTCCAGGTGCAGCTCGACTCCGAGCGCGTCGCCGTGCGCCTCGGGCCCGCGCGGATCCTCGACGAGGCCGGGGTCCGCATCAAGGAGGGCGACGAGGTCACGTTCACGGCCTCCCGGGTCAAGTGCAACGCCGAGCCGCTGCTGCTCGTGACGACCATCGAGGCCAACGGCCGGTCCGTGACGCTCCGCGACGAGGAGGGCGTGCCGGTGTGGCGAAAGAAGGCCGGCAAGGGCGCCGGCAAGGGCGCCGGCAAGTGATGCCCCACGGTGCGCAAGCGGTGCACCTGCCCTTCGTGGGAGGCGAACCATTTGCGCGCCTGTGCAACCAATGCAGCGATTTCAGCCTGGTCCAGCTCTCGCATCACGACCCGTCGTGCCTGCCAAACATTGCGTGATCGGTATCGCCGGCTCCGGTGGAGACGGCGTCGTGTCCGCCGGTGAGGCGCTGGCCAACATGGCCGCGCGAACCGGCTACCACGCCATCGTGACCAAGAGCTTCGGCTCGCAGATCCGCGGCGGCGAGAGCAGCTGCCGCGTTCGCCTGTCGACGCGCGTGCTCCACACGCCGGCCGGCGCGCTCGACGTCGCCGTCGTCCTCGACTGGGACGACTACGCGCGCCTCTCGTCGGAGCTCCCGATCGACGAGAACACGCTCGTCGTGTACGAGGCCGCGAGCAAGGTCGCCGCCGACAAGATCCCGCTCGCGGTCAAGCCGACCGACATGTTCGCGATCCCCTTCGCGGCCATCGCCAAGCAGGCGACGGGCGACGATCAGGCGAAGAACGCGGTCATCCTGGGCCTGCTCGCCGGCTGGCTCGACCTGCCGGCGGACGCGCTCGTGGCCGCGCTCCGCGCCCGCCTCGGCAAGAAGGCCAACGTCGAGTCGATCGCGCTCGGCTTCGCCGCCGGCGGCAAGCACGCCGCGGACAACCCCTTGGCGCGGCCGCGCACGCTCGAGCGTCCCGCCGAGGCCAAGGTGCGCCACCTCGCCGACGGCAACCAGATGTGCGCCGCCGGCGCGATCTTCGCGGGCTGCCGCTTCTTCGGCGGCTATCCCATCACGCCGGCGACCGAGGTCATGCAGGTCCTGCAGCGCGACCTGCCCAAGTACGGCGGCACGGTCCTGCAGTGCGAGGACGAGATCGCCGGCATCGGCGCGGCGATCGGCGCGTCCTTCGCGGGCGACAAGTCCATGACGGCGACCTCGGGCCCGGGCATGTCGCTCAAGTCGGAGATGATGGGCCTCGCGACCATCGCCGAGCTGCCGCTCGTCATCATGAACGTGCAGCGCGGCGGACCCGCGACGGGCCTGCCCACCAAGAGCGAGCAGGCGGATCTCTTCCAGGCCGTGTTCTCCGCGCACGGCGACGCGCCGCGCCCGGTGCTCGCGGTGACGTCGGTGGCGGACACGTTCCTGACGACCATCGAGGCGTTCAACATCGCCGAGGCCCTGCAGACGCCGACGATCGTCCTGTCCGATCAGGAGATCGCGCAGCGCAAGGAGACCTTCGACGCCATCGACACCTCGCGCATCGAGCTCGTCGAGCGCCTGTGCCCGAAGCCGGAGGATCTCGCGGCCGGCTACGACCGCTTCGCCCTGACGGAGTCGGGCATCAGCCCCATCACGCACCCCGGCATGGAGGGCGGGAGCTACCTCGCGGGCGGCATCGAGCACGACCCGCACGGCAACCCGACCAACAGCGGCGCGATGCACGCGCGCATGATGGACAAGCGGCAGCGCAAGCTCGCGCGGCTGACCGACCGCAAGGACCTGTTCACGGTGCACGGCGATCCCGGGGCGCCGCTCGCGATGATCGCCTGGGGCAGCGTCGCCGGCGTCGCGCGGGAGGCCATCGAGCGCTGCGAGGCGGAGGGCGTGCGCGCCAAGCTCCTCGTGCCGCGCCTGGTGTTCCCCGTCGCGGAGGCCGTCTACACGGCGTTCTTCGAGGGGGTGCGGTCGGGCTTCGTCGTCGAGCAGAACCACCAGGGCCAGCTCTACCGGCTCCTGCGCATGTACCTGGACCTGCCGCGCGGCTTGCGCTCGCTCGCCCGCACCGGCGCGAATCCCTTTGGTCCCGCCGAGCTCGTCGCCGAGCTGGCCGCGGCCGCCAAGCGAATGGAGGCATGACGTGTCCGAGCCAGTGACCCTCCACGCCAAGGACTTCAAGAGCCCCCTCAAGCCGATCTGGTGCCCTGGCTGCGGGGACTTCGGCGTCCTGCAGTCACTCTACCGGGCGCTCGCCGCGATCGGCCGCAAGCCGCACGAGATCGCCTTCATCTCGGGCATCGGCTGCTCGAGCCGCATCCCCGGCTACACGACCGCGTACGGCTTCAACACCGTGCACGGGCGCGCGCTGCCGATCGCGCAGGGCATCAAGCTCGCGCGGCCCGAGCTGCTCGTCCTCGCGGCGGGCGGCGACGGCGACGGCTTCTCCATCGGCGGCGGCCACGTGCCGCACGCGGTCCGCCGCAACCTCGACCTCACGTACGTCGTGATGGACAACCAGACCTATGGCCTCACGAAGGGCCAGCTCTCGCCGACCGCGCCGCGCGGGCAGAAGAGCGTGACCTCCACGTACGGCAGCATCGAGGAGCCGATCAACCCGCTGCTCGCGGTGCTCTCCTACGGGGCGCCGTTCGTGGCCCAGGGCACGCCGGCGGACATGTCGGGCCTGACCGCGCTCATCGAGGAGGCCATCCGGTACCCCGGCTTCTCCTTCGTCAACGTGCGGTCGCCGTGCGTGACGTTCGGCGACGAGCACACGCAGATCAAGGCGCACAAGGACCAGATGAAGACCCTCGCGTCGATCGGCCACGACCCGGCCGATCGCACGCAAGCGCTGGTGCTCGCGCAGCAGTACGCGCACGCGCTGCACACGGGCGTGTTCTATCGCGACCCGAGCCCGCCCCCGACGTACGAGGGCCAGCTCGCCGAGCGGGCGGCGTCCCTGGGAGCGGACGCCAGGCCGCGCGCGCGGGTGCTCGACGCGTTGCTGCCGAAGTGATCGGGTCGAGAGAGGGTCATGCCGCTGCAGGCGGTGGGAGGTCGTCGATGGTCGCCATCAAGCAGATGAGCCCGAGCGCCATTCGCAACACGGTGCTGGGCCAGCACTCGCACCTGCGAGAGTGGCTCACGCGGGTCGAGGTGTGCGCAAAGGATGTCCTCGGCGCCAGCGGCCACGTGGGCGCGCTGACCGGCGAGCTGCGCGGCCTCGGCCAGTGGCTCGAGGACCACCTGCGGTTCGAGGAGCAGTGGCTGTTCCCGGCGCTGGAGGAGGCCGACGCGTGGGCGCAGGTGCGGCTCGAGCGCCTCACGCACGATCACGGAGAGCAGCGGGCGCACGTCGTGGACATGGAGCGGCAGCTCCTGGCGCCGGGCGACGGGCGCGTGCTCGCCGAGGGCGTGCTGAAGATGATCGCGTCGCTGCGCGCGGACATCGACGACGAGGACGAGATCGCGCTCCGCGAAGGGATCCTGCGCGACGACTGCGTCGCCATCGGCCAATCGGACGGGTAGCAGGCCCGCGCGGTCAGCTCACTGGCGTCGGCCGGTCCAGGTGTCGGCCGCCTGCGGCGTGTCGCCGTAGGTCCCCTGGAACGACGCGCCCTGGGCGTCGAACTTGAGCTCGATGTGGCCCGCGTGCGGCGGCCGTGACCAGGCGCCGCGCAGCTCCGTGCCCTGGAGGCGCCCGGTGATGCGCCCCTCGTTCGGCAGGTAGAAGACCCCCACGACGTCGCTGCCCTTCTGCGTGAACGTCACCGTGACGTCCGCGTGCTGCCGGCCGTTCTCCCAGGACACCACCGTCTTCCAGGTGCCGGTGACGTCCGGGACCGCGGCGGTGCTCGCGGCGCCCGGCGCCATGCTCGCGCTGCAGCGGCGGACGATCTCGAGCATGGCCGCGTCGGAGGCCACGTACTTCTTCTCGAGGCTCTCGCTGACCTCGGCCGCCGCGCCGACGCGGATGCCGAGCGCGCCCGCGTCCGCGGAGATCTGCTCCTTGCGCGAGCCGCCGAGCTGCGCCCCCTGCGCGCGCACGCAGGCGACGTAGTCGGCCACCGGCTCGGCGACGCAGACGCCGTCGAGCAGGGTGCGCCCCGCGGGGCAACTGCCGGCGGTGCGGCTCAGGCTCTGGCTCGAGGCGCCACACCCGAGAGTCATGGTGAACAGCAGGGCGAGGGAACGAACGGCTCCGTTCATCGCCCTCATCGTCGAGCAGGCGAATCTCGAAGGCAAGGGCGCCCGGGCGCCGCTCAGCGCTTCCGCTTCGCCTTCGCCCTGCCCTTGCGAGCTGCCTTGCCGGCGCCGGCCTTCACCTTCGCGGGGGGCCGGGCCTTCGTCCCGCCCGCGCGCGACTCGAGCTTCTCGAGCCGCCCCTCGAGCCTCCGGAGGTCTGCCGAGAGCAACTCCACGCGACGCTGGGCCTCGGTGAAGGCCGGCTCGGCGGCCGCCATCATGGCGGTGATCGCGCGGTCCACGCGCACGGCCTCCTGCTGGGGCAGCGTCCGCTGGTAGGCGCGCAAGGCGGGCTCGGCCTCTCGGGCCCGGCCGCGCAGCAGACCGTCCGCCGCGGCGGCCCTGACCCTGTGGTCGGGATCGCGCAGCCGGTCGGCGAGCGCGTCGATGCCGCGCGCCGCGTCGCCGCGGTCGAGCGCGCGCACGAGCTCGCCGAGCCCCGTGCACGCGCCGGGGCGCACACGGATGGGCCGCGCCGCCGGGCGACTGGCCTCGACGAGCGGGCCGAGGGCCTCGACGCGCCGCGTGGCGCCGAGGGCACGCAGCGCACCAGCCTGTGGAAACGGCGTCGGTCCCGCGGTGCTCGCCGCCTCCAGCAGGAGCGCGAGCGGCGCCGCCTCGCGCTGCGCCCCGAGCCCCTCGAGCGCCGCCTCGCGCGCCCGCGGCCCGAGCGGCCCGCCGAGCCGCCCGACCAGGGCGTCGGTCACGCGCGGATCGCGGTGCCGGCCGAGCGCGCGGAACAACCCCGGCAGCACGCGCGCATCGCGCTCCGAGCGAGCGAGCTCGACGAGGGCCCCGAGCGCCGCCTCCGTCCCCGCCTCGGAGAGCGCCTCGGCCCAGCGCAGGCGCACGCCCCAGTACGGCTCCCTGGCGTACGCCGCCTGGACCGTCGCCGCCGCCCGTGCGTCCCCGCCCCGCAGCAGCCTCCGCCCCGCATCGATTCGCGCGCGCACGTCCCGCCCCGCCGTGAGCAGCTTCTCGAGGCGCGGGCGTCCCGGATCGAAGTCGAAGCGCGCGAGGACGCGGTAGTCGGGGTCGAGCTGGATCTCGTCTGGCGCGGCCGGCAGCGGCACGACCAGGGCGGCCGTGCGCCCCTCGAGGTGCACGTGCTTGCGGTGCTCCTGCCCGCCCGCCACGAGGAGCACGTCGAGCTCGAGGTCGAAGCACGGGACGCCCAGCGCCGCGTCCGGCTGCTTCTGCTCGAACGACAGCGTCGCCTCCCTGCGCTCCGCGTCCCAGGCGAGCTGCACCGCGACCTCGGGGAAGCCCGGCGAGCGCAGCCACGCGTCGAAGAACCGGACGAGCGAGCGGCCGGAGTGCCGCTCGAGCACGCGCCGGAAGTCGTCGGTCTCGGCGAGGCCCCCGCCGTGCGTCACGAGGTAGTCAGTGACGGCCGGCCAGAACACCGCGTCGCCGAGCAGGCACCGCAGCATGTGGATGCGCCAGGCGCCGCCCGGGTAGAGGTGGCGATCGTACATCTCCCAGGAGGTGGCGTAGCGGCGCGTGACGATGGGGCGCCGGTAGCGCTCGTCGCACTCCTGGAAGTAGGCGTCGGCGTTGACGTGCATGTCGAACACGAACGCGTCACGGCTGGACGACTCCAGCCACACCGCCTCCATGTACGTGGCCCACGACTCCTTGAGCCACGCGTCCGCGAAGTCGCGGCAGACGACGAGGTCGCCGAACCAGGAGTGCGCCATCTCGTGGACGTTGATGCAGTCCACGAGCTGCCGCTCCTCCGGCTCCTGCTCGGCGTCGAGGAGGAAGCGGTCGTCCCAGGTGACGAGCGAGATGTTCTCCATCGCCCCGCCGATGCCCTTGGCGGCGATCTGGGCGTACTTCGGGAACGGGTACGGCACGCCCAGGCGCCCCTCGAGGAAGCGCAGCATCTCCGAGGTGGGCCCGAAGGTGCGCTGCAGGGCCTCGACCGTCGCGGGCGCGGGCGCGTAGGCGCTCACCTCGAGGCCATGGACGTTGCCGCCGTCGGCGCGGACGAGCTCGCCGACGGCGAAGCACGTCAGGTACGCCGGGCAAGGGTGATCGAGGCGATAGGTGACGGTGCGCGTGCCATCGGCATGCCGCTCCTCGCCGGTGCGCAGGCCGTTGGCCAGCACCTCGAGGTCGGCGCGCGCGCGCACGCGGAACGCGAGCGTGGGCCGCACCGCGGGGTGGTCGACCGTGGGCAGCCAGTGGCGAGCGCGCTCGGTCTCGTGATCGGTGATCGCGAACTTCGGAGCGTCGGGGATCTCGGGCGTGGGATACGAGAAGAAGAGGCCCGACGCCGGCCGCTCGACGCTGTAGCGAATGGTGACGGTTCGCTCCTCGAGCGCGCGGAATGGCCGCCGGAAGCCGAGGGCGATGCGCCGCCCGTCGTAGGTGGCGTCGACCCCGTCGCCCTCGACCGCAACGTCGTGGAAAGCCAGCGCATCGAGCACCAGGCTCGCCACGTCGTCGACGCGCGCGCGCAGCCGCACGCTCACCTCACCGGCGACCCTGGCCCGCTCGAGATCCACCGCGAGCCCGATGTCGAGGTGAACGGGCTCGAGCCGCAGGTCCGGCGGGTAGTGGGCCTCGTCGCCCGGCGCGGCGAACTCCCCCGCACAGGCGTGCCCGTGGTCGCGATGGGTCATCCCGACAATCTAACCTGACCGGCGGTCCTTCTCGCCAGGTGCGCCTATCCTGTCGCCCATGGAGCGACGGCATCCGAGCCGGTGGCCGCTCGTCGCGAGCCTCGTGCTCGGCGGATCGACGCTGCTCGCGCTGATGGCGCCACGGCGCTTGCCGGCCGTGGACCTCGCCCAGCACGCCCGGCTCGTCCAGCTCATCGCGAGCCCCGACGAGCGCCACGACCTCGGCCTCGAGCTCTCGCCGGCGAGCCCCTACTGGCTCTTCTACGCCGTCGCCCTGCCCTTTCGCGGCGTCCTCGGGGCCTACGGCGCCGCCCAGCTCTCCTTCGCGCTGGCGGCGGCGCTCCTGGTCGTCGGGACGGGCCTGCTCGCGCGGCGCCTCGGGCGTCCCGCGACCCTGGGCGCCACCGCGCTGCTCGCGGTCTTCGGCTGCACGTTCTCCTTCGGCCTGGTCGGGCTCGCCTGGGGCTACGCGACGCTGGTCCTCTCGCTGCTCGCCCTCGAGCACCACCTCGAGCGCCCCTGCCGCGCGACGTCGGCGGCGCTGGCCGCGATGGTGCTCGTCGGCTACGAGGCCCACGCCTTCACCTGGGCGCTCTTCCTCGGGTTCGCCGCGGCCTCGGTCGTCCTCGGACCCGCCCGCTTGCCATCGCTCCTCCTGCCGCTGACCGCGACCGCCGGCACCACCGCCGTCGCCCTCGTCTACGCCTCGTCGATCCGCCAGACTCCCTACCTCGATTGGCTCGCCCACGACTTCACGGAGGTCCCGCACGCGCAGCGCGCCTGGGACCTCCTCACCGAGGGCGCGTGGTGGGGAGATGCCGGGCGCGCGGCGTGGGCGAGCCTGCCCTTGAAGGCCGTCCTCGTCGCCTGGGCGACCCTCGGCGCGGTCGCGGCGCTCCGCCGGCCTGGTCCCGGTCCGTCCCTGCGCGCCCGCCTCTTCGCGCGACGTCACGCGCTGCTGGGCGCGGGCTGCGCGCTCGCCGCGGTGCTCATGACGAGCCAGTACTTCCTCTACCTCCGCTTCATCCCGCTCGCCTGGCTCTTCCTCGCGCTCGCGGCGCCGCCACCCCGCGGTCGCGCCGCGCGCGCCCTGACGTGGGCGCTGCCGCTGGCCGGCCTGCCGCTGCTCCAGCGCACCGCCCTCGAGGCCGTCGCCCGCGTCCAGGGGTTCACACGCCGGGACATCCACCCGTCCCGCATGACCCCCGCGCGCCTGGCCGGAGTCGTGCGCGACGCCGGCGCCCGCGTGGATGGGGTCCGCCCCACGTCGCTCGGCTGGGCGCTCGTGCTCCTCGCCACCGCGCCCTGACCCCCGCGTCCCGAACCACGTGATTTCAACGGCCTCCCGATGATCGACGCGGCCGCGGGAATTTCTCTCGGCGCGGGCGTTGTCCCTTTGAATGTCCTCGGCCGCCGTCTTCGACTGCTGGTCCCCCCGGCTTGCGACGCGCCCGCGCGCGTGCGAGAACGCGGGCTCCGTGTTCGTGCTCGCTCTGGCCGCCGCCGGCCCTGACCGCCGCTTCGAGGCGATGATCCTCGCGCACGAGCCCACGCTGTCACGCATGGCCCTCAAGCTCTGCAAGAACCCGAGCGACGCGCACGACCTCGTGCAGGACACGTTCGAGCGCGCGCTCACGCGCCGCGACCAGCTCGTCGCCGGCAGCAACGAGGCCGCCTGGCTGGTCACCATCCTCCACAACCTGTTCATCGACCGCTGCCGCAAGCAGAAGCGCACGCCGCGGTCGGAGCCCATCGAGGACATCCAGGTCGCCGCGCCCGAGCCCGAGGCCGAGCCGGCCTGGTCGAGCATCACCCCCGCCGAGGTGCAGGCCGCGCTCGCGCAGCTCGGTGAGGAGTTCCGCCGCGTCTACGAGCTCGCCACCGTCGAGAGCCGCTCCTACCAGGAGATCGCGGACGTGCTCGGCATCCCCAAGGCCACCGTGGGCACCCGCCTCATCCGCGCGCGCCGCAAGCTCAAGGAGCTGCTCGTCGCGCGCACCGGCAAGGAGGCAGGATGACCTGCGAGCTCTTGCACGCCTTCGCCGACGGAGAGCTGGACGAGGCCGCCGCGGACACGTTCCGCGAGCACCTCGCGGACTGCGCGCGCTGCCAGGCGGAGCTGCTCGCGGTGATGCAGCTCGCCGCGCTGCCGCTGCCGCGCGCCGCCGAGGCCCCGCGCGTCGCCCCGGTGACGCCGATCGCCTGGCACCGCCAGCGCCGCACCCGGATCGTGGCCGCGGTGACGCCGCTCCTGGCTGCAGCCACGTTCGCGGGTCTCTGGCTCGGGCGCGGCCCGACGGGCCTCGTCCTCGAGGGCCCCTCGCGCACGCTCGAGGCGCGCCTCGCGTACGCGGACGCGGATCGCCACCGCCCCTACGACACGCTGCGCGCGGGCGACGCCCCGAAGCAGCCCGTGCCGCTCGAGGCGATGGCGAAGCTCGAGAAGCGCGGCGACCTCCACGGCGTCGGCGCCGCCTACCTGCTCTCGGGCGACCTCGCGCAGGCCGAGGCGTTCCTCGCCCGTGCGGGCGCCGGGCCAGACGTCGAGACCGACCGCGCCGTCCTCGCGCTCCAGCGCGGTGCGCTCGAGGAGGCGCTCCTGCACCTCGATCGCGTGATCGCCGCGCAGCCGCGGCACGCCCAGGCGCTCTGGAACCGCGCGCTCGTGCTGCGCGAGCTCGGCCTGCCGCTCGGCGCCGTCGAGGCGTTCGCCGCCGTGGCCGCGCTCGGCGAGCCGGGCTGGAGCGCGGAGGCTCGCGCCCGCGCCGCGGCCCTCCCCGAGCAGACCGCGGCGCGCCGGCGATCGTGGCAGGACGCCTTCACCCGCGGCCGCGCGATGGTGGCGGGCGGCGACGTGCTCTCCCCCGAGATCGCGCGCGCCCACCCGGGCCTCGCGCGCCTGATGCTCTACGACGCGCTACGCACCGCGCCCGATGCGGCCCGCGTGCGGGCGCTGGCACCGCTCGCGAGCACGCTCGACGGCCTCGCGGGCGGTCAGGTGCTCACCGAGCTCGTCCGTCGCCTGGAACGCGCGGACTTCGCGGCGCGCGCCCCGCTCACGCGCACCTACGCGGAGCTCGTCGCCGGCGCCACGGGCCCGCGAGAGCCCGCCGCCGCAGCCGCGTACCTCGCGAGGGTGCGCAAGGCTCGGCAGCCCGATCTGCTCCTCGGTACGCTGCTGCAGCTCCAGATCGTCCGCGCGAACCTCGCCGAGTACCAGGCGCTCGCGAAGGCCAGCGAGGACCCGTGGTTCGCGGCGCTCGCCGCGCACGAGACCGCCAAGGCGGAGATCGCCAGCGGCAAGCTGCTCGCGGCCGTACAGCGCCTCGAGACGGCGATCCCCGTCTGCGATCGCGCCCGCATCGACTACCGCTGCGGCTACCTCGAGCAGGAGCTCGGCGACCTCTACACGACACTCCATCAGCTCCCGGAGGCGCGGCGCCACGTCGAGCGCTCGCGCCAGCGCGCCGCCCGCGAGAACGACCCCGGCGCCGAGGCGCGTGCCCTGCGCCTCTTCGCGCAGATCGCGCGCTTCCGGGGCGGACACGCGCTCGCGGCCGCGTATCTCCACGAGGACCTGCTGCGCGATCCGGAGAGCTGCGCCGTGCAGCGGCACGTCCACGCCGCCGTCGCGGCCCTGCACCTGAACGACGCGCGCCCGGCCGAGGCCGCGCGCGAGCTCGCCATGGCCCCCGAGTGCGACCAGCCGATCACGCTGCTCGCCGCGATGGTCGCCGTGGACCTCCACCACTTCCCCGGCCACGCCGGCGCCGCGCAGGGCATCGCCGCGAAGCTCGCCGCCGCCCGCGCCGCGGGCGGGCTGTCCCCCGGCGAGGTCGCGCTCGCGACCGGCATCGAGGGCCGCGCCCTGCTGGTGAGCGATCGCGCCGCCGGCCGCACGACGCTCGAGCGCGTCGTCGCCACCGCCTCTGAGCTGCCCCGCTGGGACGTCGATGCGCAGAAGGCCCGCGCGTACGCGTACTCGGCGCTGGCGCTCGACGCGGCGGCAGCGGGCGAGCACGCCGCCGCGCTGGCGACGCTGGCCGCGGAGACCGGCGCCTCCTCACCCGATCGCTGTGCGCTCGGCCTCGCCGTCGAGGACGGTCGGCTCGCCTCGATCGCCAGGGGACCCGACGGCCGCATCGTCGGTCGCTTCGAGGCCGGCCTCACCACCGCCGTGCCGCCGCCCTCGAGCCTCGTCTCGCAGGAGCAGCGCACCGCGCTCGCGAGCTGCGATCACGTCGACGTGTTCGCCCGGCCGCCGCTCCACGGCACCCCGGGCCTGCTCGACGCGACCATCGCCTGGAGCTACCGGATGGGCCACCCCCTGGCGACTGCAGGAGCCACCGCCACTGCACCAAAGCGCCTCGTCGTGGCGGACATCGAGGCGCCCGCGCACCTCGGCCTGCCACGGCTGTCCACCTGGGCGGGGCCCGACGAAGGCGTGGTCCCGCGTACGTTGCTGCGCGGTGCAGATGCCACGCCGAGCCGTGTCCTCGCGGAGATGCAGGATGCCAGCGAGATCGAGCTGCACGCGCACGGGCTCGTCGACCTCGGCCGCGACGATGCGTCGTTCGTGGTGCTCTCGCCCGAGACCGACGAACGCTTCGCGCTCAGCGCGGGCGACCTGCGCGGGACCCGGTTGCGCGGCTCGCCTGTCGTGATTCTCGCGGCTTGCCGTGCGGCCCAGGTGGCGCCGTACCTCCACGAGCCGTGGAGCCTGCCACTCGCCTTCGTCTCTGCGGGGGCGCGCGCCGTGCTGGCGTCGCCGAGTCCGATCGGCGACGCGGACGCGGGGCGCTTCTTCGACGCGGTGCGCGCGCGCATCCGCGCCGGGGCCCGCGCGTCGGTGGCCCTGCGTGACGAGAGGGCCTCCTGGCTGGCACGGAACCCGCAGAGCTGGGCGCGCGACGTGCTCGTCTTCGAATAGCTCGTGGCTCGGGCGCCCCGCGGCGCCCATTTTACGACCTGTTCGCCCCCTCGGGGGCGCGCAGGCCAGGATGGGAAAGAGGATGGCGATGAAGGCTCGGACGATCTCGATGGCACTGGCTGGCGCCCTGCTCCTCGGCTGTGGCGGAGACACGACTGGCGGCGAGGTCGCGCAGCAAGGCGCGGACCTCGGCCTCGAAGACAAGGGCGACTCGCTCGTCGCCGCCAACACGGCGCCCACGACGGCGCCGACGCTGCCCCCGCGCGAGACCCTCGCGCGCTTCCTCGCACGCGGCGTGGAGTTCTACCCGGCGCAGTCCGCGACGCGCGCCGTCGCAACGTTCTACACGAAGGATCGCGTGGCCCCGACGACGACGATGGCCCTGTGGGGCGTCGACGTGACGAACCGCAAGGTGGTCTTCCAGATCGCGGTTCCGAACGCGGAGCTCGGGCGCGCGCTCGGCCTCATCGACGCCGAGGTCCTGCGCAAGCAGGTCCCGGTCGCCGGGGGCGGGCCGGGCGGCTCGATCCTCGAGGGGATCTTCGCGGGCAGCGCAGGCCAGATCAAGAGCCCGCCGCCGCCGCCGCCGCCGATCGGCGACGAGTGGTTCGCGCAGAAGCTCGTCGTCGCGGGTACGCGCCTCATCGGTGCGCAGCAGTTCCTGATGCAGGGCCCCGCCGGCGTCACCACCGGCCCCTGATCCGCGCAGATCGCGCGGGAATTCCCCCGCATCCCGCCGTTGAGCCTGCAGATCTGGAAGGAGATCTCGCATGCTCAGGACCAGCCACCTCGCCCAGACGCAGTTCGACGCCAACGCCGCCGCGGGCCGCAGGCTCGCCTACGTCAACGCGTTCATGGAGGGCAGCACGCCCCGCATCTCGGCCATCTGGAACAGCGTGCCCGCCGGCGGCCTCGTGGCGCGCCACGGCCTGGACTCCGCGCAGTACCAGGCAGGGTTCGACCAGTGGACCGGCATGGGCTACCGGACGCGCTCGGTGACCGGCTACGACGGCGGCGGCAGCGCCCGCTCCGCGGCGCTCTGGGTGCGCTGATCAGGGCACCCAGAAATCGCGCGGGCGCGTGAGGCCGTCGCCGACCAGCGTGCGCGCGAAGCCCGAGACGCACTGGCCGTTGTCGGCGGTCGCGTGGGTCGCGTCGGTCCGGGTCACGCTCGCCCGGTTGAGCGTCGGCGTGGTGCCCTGGAGGTACCGCACCTCGAAGTCGCCGCCCGCGTCGGTGATGGTCCAGAGCTCGTTGCTCTGCATCACCGATCCGGTCGACGTCGTCAGCCGGTACATCGAGCGCCAGGTGCCCGTCAGGCCCTGGTGAGCACCGTCCGGGCGCGCGGCGTTCTGCGCGAAGTACTGGCCCACGGCGTAGAGGTATGTGCTGCAGGTCTCGAGCGTCGCGCTGCCCGTCGAGAGGCGGAGGATCGCGATGCGGTCGTCGGCCTCGTAGGTACCCGTCATCGGCATGCCGTTGGCCGCGGTGCCGGTGAGGGTGCCGTCGGTCGCGAAGGCGACGGCCAGCGTGCCCTCGCCACGGAAGCGCCCCTCGAACGTCCGACGCGCCCCGGTCACCGCGCAGGTCTCGAGGGCGGGTGTCGGAAGTCCACACATCCCCGCGCCGCCCGCGCCAGCACCTCCCGCGCCCGCGCCACCAGCGCCCGCACCTCCCGCGCCCGCACCTCCCGCACCGGCTCCCCCGGATCCCGCGCCACCAGTGCCAGCACCCGCACCGCCCGCGCCCGCGCCACCCGCGCCCGCACCGCCCGCACCGGCTCCACCCGCACCAGCTCCGCCCGCACCGGCTCCGCCCGCACCAGCTCCGCCCGCACCAGCTCCGCCGGATCCCGCGCCACCCGCGCCTG
Source organism: uncultured Myxococcales bacterium (assembly GCA_964593795.1). GTDB lineage: Bacteria > Myxococcota_A > Polyangia > JAHFDS01 > JAHFDS01 > JAHFDS01. The sequence continues at coordinate 23,560 of CAZQJC010000320.1, forward strand.
CGCCTCCCGCGCCCGTGCCGGAGGCTCCTGCGCCGCCACGGGCGCCCGAGCCCGCGCTGCCTCCCCCGGTCCCCGCGGCGCCGGCGTCATCGCCGCAGCCCCCGAGCGAAGGAAGGAGAAGGAGGGCTCCGAGCCCGAAGCTCCACAGATTGCGGCGTCGCATGCGCGAAATAGACTCCGTTGGCCTCGAGGGAGCAAGTACCGACCCACGGGTATCCCCCTCTCGGAGCAGGCACGGAGCACGGGGCACGGAGCACGGGGCACGGAGCACGGGGCACGGAGCACGGGGCACGGAGCACGGGGCACGGAGCACGGGGCACGGAGCACGGAGCACGGAGCACGGGGCACGGAGCACGGAGCACGGATTCGGGCTCGGGCTCGGGCTCGGGCTCGGGCTCGGGCTCGGGCTCGAACACGATGGCCGGGGGGCTACTATGGTGCGGCCTTGGGATCTGCATTCACCCTCGACGTCGACTCGCTCCTCCGGCCGCTCGCGCGCCGGTCGCGCCTCTGCGATCTCTTCGCGGAGGCCACGCGCTCGTTCGTGATCCTGCTCGACGACGGACGCATCGAGCGCGCGTCGCACGGGTTCGACGTCGGCTTCGGCCTGCGCGCGCTCGTCGGCGAGACCAGCCGCTTCGGCTTCTCGTCCGATGTCTCGCCCGATGGCCTGCGTGATCTCTCCGCCAGCCTGCTCGGAGGCGCGCGCTCGCGCGCCCGGCTCGACGTCGCGCCGCCCGAGGCCCCCGCCCTCGCCACGCGCAACGCCCGCGCCCTGGTCGGCCACGCCGAGTCCGCCGCACGCGCGCTCGGCCGCAGGGTCCGCCAGGTCGAGGTCGTCCACCGCATCACCGAGCGCCGCCTCGCCGTCGTCAACGCCGACGGGACGCGCGGCGACGATGTCCAGCGCGCCGCGTCCCTCTCGGTCACCGTGGTCGCCCAGGGCAAGCACGGCCCGGAGACCGGCTTCGAGTCCGCCGCGCGCATGGGCGGACGCGCGCTCACGCCCGCCGACGCAGAGGCCGTCGCCCGCGCCGCGGCGCGCCGGGCCCTCGCCGCCGCCACCGCCCCGCCCGCGCCCGCGGGCACGATGCCGGTCGTGCTGTCGTCGCAAGCCGGCGGCACGTTCGTGCACGAGGCCCTCGGCCACGGGCTCGAGGCTGACCTGCTCGAGGAGCGCATGTCGCTCTACGCGGGTCACCTCGGCAAGCGCGTCGGCGCGCCGCTCCTGCACGTCATCGACGATCCGACCTTCGCGGCCGGCGGCCAGGCCCTGCGCGGCGGCTACGCGATCGACGACGAGGGCACACCGGCACGGCGCACCACGCTGGTCGAGGCCGGCATCCTGCGTGGATTCCTCTACGATCGCCTGCGCGCGCTCCGCGCCGGGACGGGCTCGACCGGCAACGGACGCCGCGAGTCGTACCGCCACCGCCCCATCCCGCGCATGTCGAACCTCGTCATCCTCCCCGGCGCCGACGACCCGGACGCGATCGTCCGCGACACGCACGAGGGCCTGCTCGTCTGCCAGATGGGCGGCGGCGAGGTGGACACCGTGTCGGGCCGCTTCGTCTTCGAGGTCGGCGAGGCCTACCGCATCGAACGCGGCGCGATCGGCCCCCCCGTGCGCGGTGCGACCCTGACCGGGCACGGCCCCACGGTCCTTCGCTCCATCGACCGGATCGGTAGCGACCTCGGCTTCGCCATCGGGATCTGCGGCAAGGACGGGCAGGACGTCCCGGTCGCCGACGGCCAGCCGACCCTGCGTCTTCCAAGGGTTACGGTCGGCGGTCGGGCCGGCTAGTCGACCAGCCGCTTTTCGATACCTGGCTGAAACACTAGCCACTGTGTAAGCCAGCTTAGGGGGACTGCAGGCCCCACTTCTGGACCCACTCCGCATACTTACATCGTCGCACCTTGTGGCACGGATGCTGCTCTAGCCCGCGGCAACTGAACGAGCCGGGCGGAGAGAAGGCCGCCCAGCACTTTCGTCCCCGCGGCTGCGGGTGACACAAGGAGACGGGAAGATGCGCAAGGTACTGCTGGGCGGAAGCATCATTGGTTCGCTCCTCTTCGGTGGCTGCGGAGCCGAGACGGCCGCGCCCGACGAGCAGGAGATGACGGAGACGAAGGACGGCGACCAGATCAAGGGCGAGTCCAAGAGCGAGGCGTGGGGCACGGCGGACAACCCGAACGGGTTCGCGTCGAACCTCGAGTACCGCATCGCCAGCCTGCCGATGTCCGGCCAGGCCACGAAGATCCCGTGGGCGGCCTCTTACTGGCCGACCTTCGAGGACAACATCAACTACAAGTGGGACGGCGCGAGCAGCACGTCGGCTCCCGCGAAGTTCGCGCAGGCCTTCGGCCTGAACCCGACCACGGTCGAGAACGCCGTCTCGAGCGAGCACGGCATCGACAGCATGACGTGGGCGAAGACCTGCACGACCGCGTCGCAGTGCAACTCGGCCCTCGGTGAGACCTGCGCCAAGCGCGCTGGCCAGGCCAACGGCCGCTGCATCCAGACGTGGTTCGGCATCTGCCACGCGTGGTCGCCGGCCTCCATCATCGAGCCCGAGCCGATCAACCCGGTCACCATCAACGGCGTGACCTTCAAGGTCAACGACATCAAGGCGCTCGTCGAGCTCTCGTACAACAGCACGAACACCAAGTTCGTCTCGCTGCGCTGCGAGGCCGGCTCGGATCCGGCCGTCACCGAGGCGTTCGACAACTACGGCCGCCCCACGGGCGCCGACTGCCGCGACACGAACCCCGGCACCTACCACGTCATCGTGACGAACTACCTCGGCATCCAGCACGCCTCGTTCGTCGAGGACCGGACGCGCAACTACGAGGTCTGGAACCAGCCCATGCGCTCGTACCAGATCACCCTGCAGCAGGAAGTCACGGCGGCCAAGGCGGCCCAGCTCGTGACCGGCACGACGACCGCCACGACCTACTCGTGGAACCCGGCGGCTGCGAAGTTCTACCAGGTCCGCATGACGACCCGTTACATCGGCGAGTCGTCGTCCAACACGGACGGCAACCTCTCCTCGCGCATCGACAGCTACACGCACAGCGACAACTACGAGTACGTCCTCGAGGTCGACTCGACCGGCAAGATCGTCGGCGGCGAGTGGGTCGGCGCGTCCAAGAAGGCGCACCCGGACTTCCTCTGGCTCCCGATCTCGCGCCGGGGCACGGTCGCCGGTGGCCTCATCGACTGGCCGCACGTCAAGCAGATCCTCGACCAGTCGGTCAGCGGTGGCGCGGGCGGCGGTGGCGGCTCGACCGGCACCCCCCGCACCGTCACGGACTCGGGCACCCTCGCCAAGGCGGCGTGGAAGCACCTCGGCCCGTACAACGTCGCCTCGGGCGGTACGCTCACGGTCAACATGACCGGCACCGGTGACGCCGACCTCTACGTCCGCAAGGGCGCGCAGCCGACGACGGCCACCTACGACTGCCGTCCCTACGCCAACGGCTCGAACGAGTCCTGCTCGGTGACCGGCCCCGGCCAGGTCTACGTGTCCATCAACGGCTACGCCACGACCAGCAACTACAGCGTCACCATCACCTACCCCGAGGCCAGCGGCTCGGGCGGCACCGGTGGCACGGGCGGCGGCGGCGCGGGCGGCTCGGGCGGCTCGACCGGCACGGTCACGCACCTGAACGTCAACGACAGCGTCGCCCTCGGCCAGGGCAAGGTCTTCCAGGTCAACGTCCTGGCCGGCCGCAAGATCGTCGCCCGCACCATGGCGGCGAACGACGTGGACATGTACTTCCAGATGAACGCGGCGCCGACGACGAGTGCGTACCTCAGCCGCGCCTACACCTCGAGCGGCAACGAGACCCTCTCGTACACGCCGAGCTCGAACGGCACGCTCTACATCCTCGTGCAGGGCTACGCGGCCAGCTCGTTCACGCTGACCACCGCCGACAACTAGTAGTATTCGGCGGCCTCGGAAGGCCGCCGCAGGAGGGGCACGACTGCCCCTCCCCCGGATGGGCAAAGCCCATCCGGGCCCCCCTCCCTGCGTCTTCGCTCGCTGCGCTCGCTACGCCCTTGCGGCGAGGGGACGCTCGCCTCGGAGAACGGCACGGCGGGGTCCAATGAAGTGAAAGAAAGGGCCCGGGCGGAGACGCTCGGGCCCTTTTGCTTTTCCGCACGGCCACGGGCACGGCCACGGGCACGGCCACCGACACGGGCACGGCCACGGGCACGCCACGGCCACGGCCACCGACACGAGTTCGATGACGGTGACCGTGACGGTTGAGCCGTGCAGAAGCTCAGCGAGGTCGATCGCTAGGCGCCAACCGATCAGCATTGGTGCGATGATCAGTACGCCGTGGTCGAGGCACTAGCGCGTCTTCAGCTTCACGCGGGGCGAGATCGTCACGGTGCCGTCGAGGATGCCGGCGACGCGGGCGCTCGTGTCGCCCTCGAGGTGCCGGCGCGCGAACGCGAGCGCGTAGGTGCCGACGATCGAGAAGCCCTCGGCGTCGGGCACGCTGACGCAGCCGCCGAACGCGAAGAGCTGGTGGCAGCCGCCGGTGATGTCGATCCAGGTCAGCTTCACGCCCGCGGTGCGGTCCCACAGCGCGGCCGCCCCGACGTCGTCCTCCGTGCCGGTCATGAGGAACACCGGCACCGTCACACCCTGGTAGCCCGAGATCCAGTCGGTCCCGCCGCCCGCCATCGGCACGGCCGCGACGACGCGCGGATCGCGCAGGCTCGCGTAGGAGTCGATCTCGCCCGCGGTGCACGCGGGCGTGCCCGCGCACTCGCGGCGCACCACGGCCGGATCGATGGTCGCGCCGACGGTGGCCCACGCGGTGAACCCGGCGCCGAAGCTGTGCCCCGAGAGCAGCACGCGGTCCGTGCGCGCGGGCGCCGGGAGCACTCCAGCCTCGTGCAGCTTCGCGGTCGCGTCCAGCGTGCGCGAGACGTCCTGCGAGCGATACGCGCGGTGCGCGGGCGGCGGCTCGCCCGTATCGGTGAGCGTGTTGTCGATGTGCGTCGGCGCCACCGCGACCCAGCCGTGCGAGACGAAGTGGTACATGACGTTCCAGCTCGTCGCGCCGAAGCCGTGCGAGCCGTGCGAGTGCACGTGCACGGGGTAGCCGGCGCCGTCGGCCGGCGCCGCGGGCTTCGCGCCCTCGAACGCGCCGGCGTCGCGAAAGATGTCGAAGTAGACGACGTCCGCGCCCGTGGTGTCGCTGGTCGGGTACCAGACGTCGAACGGGATCGTGCGATCCTTGGTCGCGCCGGCGGGGCGGTACGTCAGCTGCTCCAGGCGGTGCCCGATGCGGAAGCGGCCGCGCTCGGCCACGTCAGCGGGCGCGGCGGGACCGTCCGCGCTGGCGCCCGCGTCACGCGCCGGGGCCGCACCACCGGGGCCTCCGGTCCCGCCACCGCCGCTGCCGCAACCTAGCCCGAGCGCGAGCCCGATGCCGAGCCCGACGCGGCTACTCATAGAGGAACGCGCGCGTGAGCTCGAGCGTGATGGCCGTCGAGATCTGCTGACACTTGCCGGTCGAATCGGGCGCCGCGTCCGCGATGCTCGCGAGCACCACGTCCACGAGCTCCACGTTCGAGGCGGAGAACGCGCCGTCGGTGTGCGCGAGCGCGCTCACCTGGGCCACCTCGACGTTGGCCCCGAGCAGCACCTTCATGCCGCCGTCCTCGCCGAGCTCCGCGCGCAGCCGCGTCTCGTGGATGCGCAGCACGCCGCGCACCTGCAGCACCTGGAACGGCAGGAGCGCCTCGAAGGGCCCGGCCTGCAGCACCCCGTCCTTGATCGTGCCGCAGCGGACCGTGCTGGGCGGGGTCGCCGGGTCGGGATCGAAGGTCTGTCCCTGGAGCACCATGCCGTCGGTGCCCACGAGGGGCTTTCCGACGCCGGGCACGAGGGTCACGTCCACGCACGGATCGTCGGCGAGGCCGTCGACCCCGTCGAGGCGCAGGAGAATGAGCAGCGTGCCGTCGTTGATCGCGCCGCGGATGAGGCCCTGCACCGCGTCCCCCGCGATGTTCGCGAGCGTGTTGGCGAGGACGGAGAACTGGTTGTCGACGCCCGGCGTGCCCTCGGGGCTCGTGAAGTCGGTCTGGTTGCACGACGCCATGTCGGAGTCGCCGCTCACGCGGCCGTCGAGATCGAAGCCGCGCGAGACGCCGCCCATCTCGGTCTGGAAGGCGAGCGCGCGCGCGACCGCGATCCGCGGCGCGCAGGGAGGCGCGGCGCACGCCCCCGCGCCCTGCCCACCCGCGCCCCCATCGACGACGCCACCCGTGGTGGGTCCGTCTCCACACGCGGCGGCGAGGAGCGCCGCGGCGACGAAGCTGCGCGCCCTCACGCCTCGATCCCCGAGAGGCCCTCGGTGACGTGGCCGGCGTCCACGCCGAACGAGGCCTTCTGCACGCCGACCGCGCGCAGGAGCGAGAGGCCCACCTTGCTGACGTTCTCGCCCTCGACGCGCAGGTGGATGCCCTGCTTGAGCGCGCCGCACGCGTTGCCGGCGATGAGGATCGGGAACTCGTCGACCGAGTGCTGCCGGCCGTACGAGCAGTCCGACGTCGCGAGCACGGCGCAGCGATCGAGCAAGGTCGCGTCGCCCTCCTGCACCGACGACAGCTTCTCCACGAAGTAGCGGAACTCCTCCATGATCGACAGCAGGATGCGCTGCACCTGCGGCTGCTCGCCCGGCTCGTCGTGGGTCAGCCGGTGGTGCCCGTCGCTGGCGTCGGGGAACAGCGTGTCGCTGACCGGGTCCGAGAACCAGATCGAGAAGGCGCGCGCCTGATCACACGCGAGGGCCATCACGAGGAGGTCGACGTGGGCGCGGTGGATGTCCGACAGCGGCGGCCGCGCCTCGTCGGCGGCGCCGTCCTGCGTGGGCTCCACGGGCTTGCTGCACGCCGACAGCATCGGCGGGTTCTCCTGCAGGCGGCGCAGGCGCAGCTCGAGGTCGCGCACCGCCGTGAAGTGCTTGTCGAGGCGCATGCGATCGGCGGCGCCCACGCGCGCCGCGAGCGCGCGCGAGTCCTCCATGACGCCGTCGAGCACGCTGCGGCGGAGCGCGATCTTCGGATCGACCGTGGGGTGATCGCCGGGCGACACGAAGTCGGGGCCGAACAGGCGCGCGAAGACGGCGCGCGGGGAGAGCTCCGGCGGGTTCCTGCTGTCGGGGCCGACCGAGGACTGGCCCCTCGTGCGCGGCGCGACGGCGAGCTCGAGCGAGCGGAAGCGCGACAGGCCCCCGATCTCGTCGGCGGCCACCTGGTCGAGCGACGGCTGGGCGAACGTCGACTCTGCGCCCCGCAACAAGAGCGGCGCGCCCGTGAGCACGCCGGCGCAGCCGGAGTCGTGCGCGCGCTCGTTGCCCGTCATCACGCGCAGGCCCGACACGACCGTCACGCGATCGCGCACGGGCATGAGCGGCATCAGCGTCGGGGACGGCTGCCACATCGCCCCTTGCGTCGGGGGCACCCAGCGCACGGGCAGGACCCCGTTGCCCCAGAACCAGACCCCGAAGCGGCGCGGCAGCGCGTCTCCGCTGGCGTAGGCGCGGCCGTTCCTGTCGAGGAAGCGATCGAGGAGCGGCAACCCGACGGAGACGGCGGCGCCGCCGACGAGGCCCTTCAGCAGGGCGCGGCGACCGATGTGGACGATGCTCATGGCGACCCTCGCTTGGCGGAGGCGGTGTCGGACGGCGGCGCGAGGCGGCGGAAGCCGGGGCTCTTGACGAGGAGGCGCAGGAGCGGCAGCACGCGGTGGCCGCCCGCGGCGAAGTCGTTCGTCAGGTCCTCGAGCACGCCGGCCTCGCCCGCGGTCTCGAGGTGGCCGCCCGCGTACCGGTAGACCGACTTGACGAAGCACGGCACGAAGTCGGGATGCTGGGTGATCGCGGCGGCCAGCTCGCGCGGGTTCTTGAACTGCACCTTGGAGAGCTCGCCCGTCGCGTCGATGAGCGCGCCGTTCTCGGTGGTGCGGTAGCGCCCGATGCCGTCGAAGTTCTCGAGGCCGAGGCCGATCGGATCGGTGAAGCGGTGGCAGACCGCGCAGTTCTCGTTCTCGAGGTGCTCGCGGACCCGGTCGCGCAGGGTCGGCGTGTTGCCCGAGGGCTCGGGCAGCATGGTGTTGACGTCGACCGGCGGCGGCGCCGGGTTCGCGCAGAGCAGCGTCTTGCGCACGAACTTCCCGCGGCGCGTGGCCGACGACGACGTGGCATGCGACTGGAGCGCCAGCACGCTCGCCTGGCTGAGCAGGCCCGCGCGCGGGCTGTCGTCGGCCCACGTGTACATGCCGAAGCCCTCGCGCGCCGGCGCCGGGACCTCGTAGAGCGCGGCGAGGCGGCGGTCGAGGAACGTGCGCCTGGTCGTGAGGAGCTCGCGGTAGTCGCCCGCGGCGTCGAAGATCAGGTGCTCGATGCCGCGCAGCGTCTCCTCGCGCGCGGCCGGGCCGAGCTCGGGGCTCGCCTGCACGAAGATCTTCGGATCCTTGACCAGCTCGTCGAGGCGGTAGAGCTCGAGCAGATCGACGAAGAAGCTGCGCAGCCCCTTTCGCGCGCGGGGCGAGGCGAGCAGGCGATCGAGCGCGGCGTCGAGGCCGGCGTCGGTGACGAGGTCCCCGCGCGCCGCGGCGTCGAGGAGCTCGTCGTCGGGGATGGTGTTCCACACGAGGAACGAGAGGCGCGAGGCGATCTCCCAGGCGGAAAAGCGGAGCTGCCCCGGCGCGGCTGGATCGGGCTCGCCGAGCTCGACGCGGAAGAGGAAGTTCGGCGACTCGAGGAGCGCGGCCACCGCGAGCTCGAGGCCGCGGTGGAAGTCGCCGAGGGCGCGCGCGGAGTCGCCGGCGAGCTTGACCAGGCGCGCGAGCTCGCCGGACGTGAGCGGCCGCCGGAAGGCGCGGCGGCCCAGCGTGGAGAGCACGGTCTGCGCGCAGGCGTCGTCGGCCATGCCGGCCGGCGTGCAGGTCACGAGCCTCCCGCGGGCGCTGGCGGGGCCGGTGCCGAGCGCCTGCGCGGCGAGATCGAGCGCCGCCGACTCGTACTGCTCCACGCCCCGTGGAGAGACCGAGGTGCGCGCCGCGCCGAGCGCGACCAGGCCCTCGATCGCGACGTCGGGCTCGAGCCGCGCGGGCACCACGACGTCGGGCCCGAACAGGTCGTGCACCGCGTTCGCGTACTGCAGCTCGGTGAGCCGCCGCAGGCCGCCCTCCGCGGGCGAGAACGGCTTGTCCGATCGGGGCGGTGGCGCCGCCGGGCCGTCGGTCATCGGCGCCGCCGCACCGAGGTGCGAACGCTCGCCACACGCGGCCAGCAAGCAGCCGACCAGGAAGCCCAACCGTTTGATCTCGTTCGTCATGGGGAGCGACCAGACGGACTGGTAAGACCAACTGGTCTGACATCTGGTAATCCGTACGGGTCGGGCCGGTCAAGCAGTTTTTTCCCGCTTTCTTGATGGCGGTGCGCTAACCCAGCCAGCCGGTGTGCACGGCGCCCGGACGGTCGGTGCGCACGTAGGTGTGCGCGCCGAACGCGTCGCGCTGCGCCTGCGTGAGGTTCTGCGGCAGGCGCGCGGTGCGGTAGGCGTCGTAGTAGGCGAGGCTCGCCCCGAAGGCGGGCACGGGGAGGCCTGCGGAGGCGGCGAGCGCGACCACGCGGCGCCAGCCGCCCTGCGCGCCGTCCATGCGACCGGCGAGGTCGCCGTCGAGGAGCAGGTTCGGGAGCGCAGGATCGCGGCCGAACGCCGCGCGGATCGGGTCGAGCAGGCGCGCGCGGATGATACATCCGCCTTTCCAGATACGTGCCATCTCGCCCAGGTCGATGCCCCAGCCGTAGTGGTCGGAGGCGGCGCGGATGAGCGCCATCCCCTGCGCGTAGGCGCAGATCTTGGCGCACAGCAGGGCGTCGTGGACGGCGGCGACGAGCTCCCCGGAATCGCCCGCAGCGACGGGGGCGGGGCCACGGAGCCGCGCGGCGGCCGCCACACGCTCGGGCTTGAGGCTGGAGAGCACGCGCGCGTCGATGGCGGCGGCGATGGTCGGGATGGCCACGCCGAGGTCGAGCGCGACCTGCCCCGTCCACTTGCCCGTCCCCTTCTGCCCCGCGCGATCCTCCACGAGGTCCACCAGCGCCCGGCCCGTCTCCGGGTCACGGACGCCGAAGATGCGCGCGGTGATCTCGACGAGGAAGGAGCCGAGCGGCCCCTGGTTCCAGCGGTCGAACACGGCGGCGAGCTCCGCGGGGCCGAGCCCGCCGGCGCGCGCGAGCACGTCGTACGCCTCGGCGATGAGCTGCATGTCGCCGTACTCGATGCCGTTGTGCACCATCTTGACGAAGTGGCCGGCGCCGTCGGGACCGCAGTACGTCACGCACGGGCCGCTCTCGGTCCTCGCGGCGATGGCCTCGAGCACCGGGCGCACGCGCTCCCACGCCGCGCGGTCGCCGCCCGGCATGAGCGAGGGCCCGCGCCTCGCGCCCTCCTCCCCGCCCGAGACGCCCGAGCCCATGAAACACAGGCCACGCGCGCGCCACGCCTCCTCGCGCCGGCGCGTGTCGAGGAAGAACGAGTTGCCGCCGTCGATGACGGTGTCGCCCTCCGCGAGGAGCGGCGCCAGTTGATCGAGCAGCGAGTCCACCGGCGCGCCCGCCTTGATCATGACGAGGATCCGCCGCGGCCGCGGCAGGGCCGCCACGAGCTCGGCGAGCGTGGCCACGCCGCGCAGGCGCTTGCCGGGGTTCTCGGCCAGGAACGCCGTCGTCCCCTCCTGCTCGAGGTTCCACGCGACCACGGGGAAGCCATGCTCCTCGATGTTGAGGGCGAGGTTCCGGCCCATGACGGCCAGACCGATGATGCCGAACGGGGTCTCGGACATGGTTCCTCCAGCTCAGGCTGCGTCGCCCGCGGCGGCGCGATCGACCATCCAGGTGCAGGGCCGCGCGAGGGCGGCGGGCAGCGTCTCGTCGCCCCGTCGTGCGCGGGCGATGACGTCGGCCTTCTCCGCCCCGGCGGCGACCACGAGGCGCGCGCGCGCGGCTGCGAGGACGGGCGGCGTCACCGTGATGCGGACCGACGGCGGCTTCGGCGCGCCCCTCACCACCGCGTAGCGCCGCGTGCGCTCCTCGAGCAGCGGCGAGCCCGGGAACAGCGACGCGACGTGGCCATCCGGGCCCACGCCGAGCAGCACCACGTCGAGCGCCTCGGGCAGCGCGGTCTCGCTCGCGCGCGCGGCCGCCTCGGGATCGCCCTCGGCCGCGATGCGGTGCACCTGCGCCGCGGGGATGGGCACCCGTCCGAGCAGCGCCTCGCGCGCCATGCGGTGGTTCGACTCCGGGGACTCCGCGGGGACGCAGCGCTCGTCCCCGAAGAAGACGTGCCAGCGCGCCCAGTCGATCGCGCGCGCGCGCGGCATCGCGGCCAGCGCCTCGTAGATCGGCCGCGGGGTGGTCCCCCCCGCGAGCGCGATCGAGAACGCGCCTCGCGACGCGATGGCGTGCCGGGCGCGCTCCGAGATCCACGCGGCGCCGAGCGCCCCGAGCTCCCCGCGCTCGACCACGACGAGCGGCCCCGGATCCGTCATCGCACGTCCCGCCACCTGCGACCGTCGTGCGCGAGCAGCGCCGCGCCGCAGGCAGGCCCGTCGGTCCCGGGCTCGTAGGTCTCGATCGCGCCCCCGGCGTGCGCGGCCCCTGCCTGCTCGGCCCAGCGCGCGAGGATCGGGTCGACGAAGCGCCACGCGTGCTCCACGTCGTCGCGGCGCGCGAAGAGCGCCGAGTCACCGCGCAGGCAATCCAGGAAGAGCCGCTCGTACGCCTCCTGCGCGGGCGTGTCGAACGACCCCGCGTAGCTCATGTCCATCGTGACGTTCGAGACGTGGAGCTCGTCGCCGGGCGACTTGCACACGAAGCGCAGCCGGATCCCCTCGTCCGGCTGGATCTTGAGGACGAGCACGTTGCCGTCGAGCGTCTGACCCTCGCGCCCGAAGAGCACGAGCGGCACGCGCTGGAAGTGGATCGCGATCTCGGTCTGGCGCGCGGCGAGGCGCTTGCCGGCGCGCAGGTAGAACGGCACCCCGTGCCAGCGCCAGTTGTCGATCATGACGCGCAGCGCGACGTAGGTGGGCGTCGTCGACGTGGGCGAGACGAACGGCTCGGCGCGGTACCCGCGGTACTGGCCGCGCACGACCTCGGCGTCCACGCTGGCGCCCGTGATCGGGCGCAGCGAGCGCAGCACCTGCACCCGCTCGTCGCGCAGGTCGTCCGCGCGGAACGACACCGGCGGCTCCATCGCGGTCAGCGCGAGCACCTCGAGCAGGTGGTTCTGCACGACGTCGCGCAGGACGCCCGTCTCGTCGTAGAACTTCCCGCGCCCCTCGACCCCGAGCTCCTCGGCCGCGGTGATCTCGACGTAGTCGATGTACTTGCGGTTCCACAGCGGCTCGAAGATCGCGTTGCCGAAGCGCAGGACGAGGATGTTCTGGACGGTCTCCTTGCCGAGGTAGTGGTCGATCCGGTAGGTCTGCGACTCGTCGAGGAACTCCGCGCACATCGCGTTGAGCTCGCGCGCCGACTGCAGATCGCGGCCGAACGGCTTCTCGATCATGACGCGCGAGAAGCGCTCGTCGCCGAGCGGATAGAGCAGGCCCGCGGCGCGGAGCTGGCCGAGCACCCCGGGGAAGTCCGACGGTGGGATGGCGAGGAAGTAGAGCCGGTTGCCCGCCGTGCCGTGGGTGCGGTCGGCCTCGTCGAGCTGCGCGCGGAGCCGGCCGTACATCTCGGGATCGGTGAGATCTCCGCGGACGTACTCGATCCTCGAGGCGAAGGCGCCCCAGGCGGCGTCTTCGAGGGGGCGCGCCCTCGCGAAGCGCGACGTGGACTCCTGGTGGAGCGCGCGGAACGACTCGAGATCGGGGGCCCCGCGGCCGATGCCCACCACGGCGAACCCGGCCGGCAGGAGGCCATCCTTGCAGAGGCTGTAGAGGCCCGGGATCAGCTTGCGGCGTGCGAGATCGCCCGTTCCTCCGAAGACGACCAGCGCGCAGGGGGCCTTGGGACGGCGGCTCGCGTCCGGTCGATCGGCCATGGGGCGATCATCTTCGCACGCCACGCCTCCTGCGCCCGAGGAACCACGCGACGCCCAGCACCGCGAGCGCGCCCTGCCCCGCCGCGCCGCCGGTGCGCTCCGCCGCGCGACACGCGCAGCCGGTCAACGGAGGCGGGAGCGCGCCGTTCGCAGCGCCCGGGAGGCCGCCCGCGCCGGGGATGGACGGCCCGTCGCCGGAGCCGGCGCCCGCGCCCGCGCCGCCGCGCCCCGCGACGCCACCTCCACCCAGCCCACCGCTGCCGCCGGTGCCCCCGCCGCCCTGGCCTGCACCGCCACCGCCGATGCCGCCCGTGCCCGCTCCGCCGTCGGGCCTCGGGGTGACCGCCGGGAACACCGCCGAGGTCGGGATGCACGTCGAGCCGTTGCACCCGCCGACGACGACCATGCGGCCGTCGTCGAGCAGCGCCGCCGCGTGGTGCGCGCGCTGCCCCGTGAAGCCGTGCTGGGCGGGGATCGTCGCGGCGTCGGACCACGACTCGCGCAGGGGGTCGAACACCTCGCTCGTGTCGGTGCACCCCGGGCCCGCGCAGCCACCGACGACGAGCACGGTGCCGTCCGCCAGGAGCGTCGCCGTGTGTCCGTAACGGGCGAGGTGCATGTCCGGCATCGCGTGCATCGCGCCGTCCGCGGGCGAGAACCGCTCGCCGTTCTGCCAGGTGGACGCGCACGTCGTGTCCGGGCAGCCGCCGAGGATGACGACGTCGCCCTCGAGCGTGCGCGTGGCCGTGTGGCCGGCGCGCCGCAGCGAGAGCGGCGGGCCCGCGGTCCAGCGATCGCTCACGGGGTCGTAGATCTCCGTGCTGTCGAGCGCGCTCGAGCAGGACAGCGTGCCGCAGCCCCCCGCGACGAGGACGCGCCCATCGGACAGGGAGACGGCCGTGGCCCGCCCGCGTGGGGTCCCGAGCGACGCGGCCGCGCGGAAGCGACGCGAGGCGAGCTCGAACACCTCGGCCGAGGCGTAGCAGCCGGTCGGATCGCAGCCGCCGACGACGAGCACGTCGCCTCCCGGCAGCGGCGCCGTGGCCGCGAAGGCGCGCGGCGACGACAGGGGACCGACGGGCGTGAACGCCTCGGTCGCGAGGTCGTAGACCTCGGCCGTGCCGCTCGTGGCGATGCACCCTGCCTGGCTGCACCCGCCCGCCACGAGGACCTCGCCAGACGGCAGGGCCGCGCTGGCGTACGCGAAGCGCGTCTCGCTCATCGGACCGGTCTGGCGCCAGGAGTTGAGCGAGGGCACGAAGCGCTCGGCCAGCTCGAGGACGACCGAGCAGCTCGGCGGATCGAGCCCGCGCGAGCACGCCGACAGGTGACAGCCGCCCGGCGCCAGCACGCTGCCATCCGGCAGGCGGTGCACTCCGATGACGAAGCGCTCCTTGAACATGCGCCCCGTCGTGCTCCAGTCCGGGTCGACGAGCACCGGGAACGTCAGCCCCTCGAGCGCCACCGACAGGACAAGCACCTCGCCCTCGAGCGCCAGCGTGCCATCGCGCCGCCGGCCCTCGGAGTCGCGCGCGAACGGCCGCTCGAGGCGCAGCCGGGCGAGCCCGCTCCGGTCGAGCACCTCGATCGAGGTGGCCGTCGTGCGCGTGCCCCCCACGGCAGGTCCGAACACGACGCGGAAGCGCCGCACGTCGGCCGCGACCGGCTCGGGGATCAGCACGTACTCGTCGAGGTGCGTGGGCGTGAGCTTGTAGACGAGGTCGCGCGTGCCGTGGCCCGCAGCGCCCGGGTACACGACGAGCCCGTCGTGCACCTCCGCCGCGACGTCGCGCACGTCGAGCGGCGTCGTGCGCACCCACATGCCCGGCTCGCCCTCGACCGCGATCTCGGTCGTGCCCGCGGCCGACAGCGGCAGCCGCGGCGCGAGGCGCTGGCCGGCGGAGTCCCGCCGCAGGACGCGCGGGTGCTGGACGGTCTCCCAGTCGGGCACGAGCGCACCCTCGTGCACCTCCACCTGGATCCCGACCGCCTGCTCGAACCAGTGGCGCGTGCGCGGGAAGCTCGTGTCCACGCGGCCGAGCGCCGCTCGCCCCGGGCTCTGCGGCGGCGCCGCGAGCGCCGTGGCCGTCGCACCGACCACCAACCAGCTCGCGATCGCCAGGCGCCTCATCGCCTCGAGAATCGCGTCATGGCCGGGGGCTCGACTTGACCGGACACAAGTCGGCTCCGCGCAATCCGGGTGCAATGGATGCGTGCCCGGGACGCGCCCTTGATGCTCGACATCGGCCTCGACGTCGGCTCGACCACGCTCAAGGCGGTCTTCCGCGGACCGGGCGCGCCGGCGCCGCGGACGCTGCGCCACCACGGCCACCTGGCGGGCGCGGTGGCGGGCCTGCTCGGCGAGCTCCCCGGTGACCTCGAGGCACGGATCGCCGTCACGGGCAGCGGCGGCGCGCTCGTCTCGGGCCGCCTCGACGTGCCGCACGTGCACGAGGTGACCGCGGTCCTGGCGACCGTGCTCGACCGGTACCCCGACGCCGGCACCGTCATCGAGCTCGGCGGCCAGGACGCCAAGCTCATCCTGCTCGAGCGCGACGCCGGCGGCCTCCGCCCGCACATGTCGATGAACGACCGCTGCGCGGCCGGCACCGGCGTCACCATCGACCGCTGCCTGGCGCGCCTCGGCATCCCGGCCGACGTCGCCGCCGAGGTGGTGTTCGACCCGGCCGGCGTCCGCCCGGTGTCGGGCAAGTGCGGGGTCTTCGCGGAGACCGACCTGCTCGGTCTCGCGCGGGCCGGCGTGCCGCTGCGCGACCTCGTCGGCAGCCTCGCGTCCGCCCTCGTCGCCCAGTCGCTCGCCGTGCTCGCGCGGGGCCTCACGCCGCCGCCGCCCGTGGTGCTCCTCGGTGGGCCGCACGTCCACCTCGGCGCCCTGCGCCTCGCCTGGCGCCACGCGCTCGAGTCCCTGTGGCGGGAGCGCGGCGTCGAGGCGGGCACGGTCGTGGTGCCCGCGGACGCCGTCCTCCACGCGGCGCTCGGCGCGCTGGCTGCCCTCGACGCGTCCCATGCACCCATGCGCATGAGCGAATGCATCGAGCGGCTACGCACCCCGCGCGCCGACGAGCCCACCCCGCGGCTCGACCCGCCGCTGCCGCCGGCCGCGCGCGCGCCGCGCGAGGAGCCCCCGTGCCCGCACGCCGGCATCGTCTACGTCGGCATCGACGCCGGTTCGACCCGCACCAAGGCGGTCGCCATCGATCCGACCGGCCGCCTCCTCGCCGCCGCCTCGCGGCCGAGCGTGGAGCCGGTCGCCGACGCGCAGGCCGTCCTCGCCGAGCTCGCCGGGAGCCTGCGTCCGCTCGGCGTCGACACCGCGCGCGCGCTCGGCGTGACGGGCTACGGCGCCGCCGTGCTCGGGCCCGTGCTCGAGGCGGACGTCGTGCCGGTCGAGACGCTGGCCCACGCCCGCGCCGCCCGCGCCGTGGCACCGGACGTCGAGGTCGTGTGCGACGTCGGCGGCCAGGACATCAAGATCCTCTGCCTGGACGGGCGCGGCGGGCTGCGCGACTTCCGCCTCTCGAGCCAGTGCAGCGCCGGCATCGGCCTCTTCCTCGAGACCACCGCGCGCGAGCTCGGCGTCGGCGCGGACGAGCTCGCCGAGCGGGCGCGCTCGGCGACCCGCGCGCCGTACATCGCGGATGCGTGCGGCGTCTTCCTCGACGCGAGCCGCGTGACGCTGCAGCGCCAGGGCTTCTCACCGGCCGAGATCCTCGCGGGCCTCTGCCGGGCCCTGCCGCGCATCGTGTGGACGCAGGTGGCCTCCGCGCCGCCCGGCCGCCTCGGGCGCGTGTTCGTGCTGCAGGGCGGGGTGCAGCGCAACGCCGCCGCGGCCGACGCGCAGCGCGAGCACCTGCTCGCCGAGGTCCCCCGCGCGCGTGTCATCCTCCATCCCCACGCCGCCGAGGCCGGCGCCATCGGCGCCGCGCTCCTCGCGGCCGAGGCCGCCGGGATCGCGCGCCGCGCTCTCCGTGCGATCGCCGCCCCTTCTGACGTGGCGGTCAGCCTCCGGTCCGACGAGCACACGCGGTGCGACCTCTGCCCGAGCCGCTGCCCCCGGACGTTCGTCGAGATCACCCGCGGCGTGTCGGCGGCCGCCACCCACGTGCTCGGCCACGGCTGCGCCGAGGGCGGCGCGGCGGCTGCGCCCCGCGAGCGTCGGGCCCGCAAGCGCGCCCAGCAGGAGGCCGCGCCCAACCTGCTCGCCGAGGAGGTCCGCCTGCTGTTCGCGCACCCGCAGACGCCGGTCGTCTCGCGCCCGCCGCGCCCGCTACGCCTCGGCATCCCGCGCGTCCTGTCGATGTACCGCGCCGCGCCGTTCTTCAGCGCCTACCTGGCCGCGCTGGGCCTCGGCGAGGGCCAGGTCGTGTTCTCGCCCCCGACGAGCCCGGGCCTCTGGCGTCGCGGCGCCCGCCACGGCGCGTCCGACCCCTGCTTCCCCGTCAAGGTCAGCCTCGCCCACGTGCACCACCTCGTCCACGCGGTCCACGACCGCGGCCGGCCGCTCGACGCCCTCTTCGTGCCGCACTTCACGCACGCGCTGACGCCGATCCGCCACGTGGTGGACTCGGCGTCGTGCCCGAGCGTCGCCGGCGCGCCCGCGCTCGTGAAGGCCGCCTTCGACGAGGCGCTCGCCGCGCGCGGCATCGCGCTCCTCGCGCCCGTCATCGCGATCACCGATCGCGGGGCCCTCGGCGGCCAGATGCACGAGGGCCTCGGCGCGTTCCTGGGCGCCAGCCGGGCCGCCAGTGACGCCGCCGTCGAGGCGGGGCTCGCCTCGATGCGCGCCCTCGACGCCGAGCTCGGCGGGCGCGCCAGCCGGATCCTCGCCGACCTCGACGCGGGCCTGCACCGCTCGGCCGCCCTCGTCCTCGGCCGCCCTTACCACGCCGATCCCGGCATCCAGCACCACGTCGCGGAGGAGCTCCAGGCCCTGGGCCTCCCGGTCCTGTCGATCCGCTCGCTCCCGCGCGACGCCGCGAAGCTGTCCCGCTGGCTCGCGCCCGATCTCGCGGCCGGCACGATCGCCGACCCGTTCGACGTGCGCGATCTCTCGCCCGACTGCACCAACTCCGGCGCGGCGGAGCGCCTGTGGGCGGCGCGGTTCGCCGCGCGGCACGGCCGCATCGCGGTCGTCGATCTGTCCAGCTTCAAGTGCGGCCAGGACGCGCCGCTGCACGCCACCGTCCGCGATCTCCTCGAACGCGCGAGCGTCCCGACGCTGTGCCTGCACGATCTCGACGAGACCCGGCCCGTGGCCTCGCTGCGCCTGCGCCTGCGGACGTTCTCGCACGCGCTCATCGAGCGGGGGTTCGTGTGACCGTCGTCGTCGGCGGGCTCTCGAGCGGCCACGACGCGCTCCTCGCGGCGGCCCTCCGCGGGCGCGGCCTCGACGCGACGCCCCTGCCCCCGCCCGACGCGCGCGCCCTCGCGACCGGACAGCGGCTGCTCGCGCGGGGCCACTGCAATCCGACCTACTACCTCTCCGGCGCCGTCGTGGAGCGCGCGGCGGCCGAGCCGCCGGAGCGCCGCGGCGCCCTCGCCTACCTCACCGCGGGCTCGTGCGGCCCCTGTCGCTTCGCGACGTACGCGACCGAGCACCGTCGGGCGCTCGCCGCCGCCGGGCTCGCCGACGTCCGCGTCGCGGTCATCGACCAGTCCTCGCCGAGGCCCACGGCGGCGCTGGCCGAGGTCGGCGTCTCGCTGGACGCGCGGCTCCTCGCGGCGATGTCACGCGCGATCGTCGCCGCCGACGTGCTGGCACGCGCAGGCGCGGAGCACCGCGCGCGAGCCGCCGATCCCGCCGCCGTGGACGCGGCGATCGTGCAGGCGCGCCGTGGGATCGAGGGCGCCCTTGTCGAGCGGGCCGCCGTCTCGCCGCACCTCGAGGCCCTCGGCAGGGCGCTGGCGACGCTCGCCGAGGCCCCGCCGCGGGCGCGCGTCCGCGTGCGCATCACCGGCGAGCTCTTCGCTTCCACCACGGACGGGCACGGCGGCCTCGATCTGCCCCGCTGGCTCGAGCGGAGGGGGGCCGCCGTCACCGTGCCCGCGGTGACGGACTGGCTCCTCTACCTCGCCTGGCAGGCGCGCGAGCGGACGCCGCGCGCTCGCGGGATCGAGGGCCACCTCGCGTCGCTCTACGGGCGCTACGCCGCCGCCGCGGGCGTCCGCGAGCCGCTCGGCGACCCCGACGACCTGGCCGACCTGGCCCGGCCGCACTACGCCCCCGCGCTGCGCGGCGGCCTGGGGCACCTCGAGGTGGCCACGTTCCTGGCCGCGGAGCGCGATCGCAGCCACGACGTCGTCGTGTCGATCAAGCCGTTCGGCTGCATGCCCTCGAGCGCCCTCTCCGACGGCGTGGTGCCCGCGCTGGCACGCCGCGCGCGCACCGTGTTCGTCACGATCGAGACGACCGGCGACGCCGAGGTCCAGCTCGAGAGCCGCCTCGCGCTCGCGCTGGACGCAGCGAGACGCCGCATCTCGAGCCGGGATTGATCGGCGTCAAGAGGCCCTGCGCAACCCTCGGATAGGGTCGCGTCATGGCGCATTCACGGAATGCTCCGGTCGCGTGCGTGGAGCTGTGCGCGGTCGGCATCGATGCTGGATCGAGCACGCTTCGCACGGCGCTGCTCGCCGAGCGCGGCCCGCGCGTGGAGCTGTGCGGCGTCGCCTGCGAGCGCCGCCCCGACGCGAATGCCCTCGGCACGCTCGAGCGAGTGATCGACCGGATGCTGCGAGAGACGACGACGCTGCGGGGCGACGTCACGGTGATCTCCTCGACCGGCGAGCCCCCGGGCGAGCCCGGCGCGGTGCACGTCATCCCCGCGATCGCACACGCCCGCGGCGCGCGGTACCTCAACGCGCGCGTGCGCGGCGTCCTCGACGTGGGCGATCACCACAGCGCCGCCATGCGCCTCGGCGCGGACGGCAGCGTGGCGGTGCTGGTCGAGTCCTCGGAGACCCCGACCGTGGAGCACCTCGGCGGACTGCTCGGCCAGGTCCGCGCCCCGTCACCGGTGCTCGTCACCGGTGGCCGCGCCACCGATGGCGCGCTCATCGCGCAGCTCGGGCTCGAGTGCGCGCCGCTCGAGATCCTCACGCACCCGCTCGCCGCGTTCGCCGGCGCCATCGGCGCGGCCCTGTGGGGCCTGCAGTCCGAGCACGCGCGCGAGGGGTGACGGTCGGAGCTACCGCGCTCCGCTCGCCGCCAGGCCGCCGCGGGTCGGGTGCAGGAGCTCGTCGACGAGGAGCACCGCGCGCCGGACGCCCGTCGCCATCGCGCGCGACGAGATCGTCGCCCCGCTGATGGCGTCCACGTCCACGCTCACCGCGATCGGATCGCGCGCCGACTTGCCGACGAACTGGCGCCTGAAGCGATCCGCTCGCACCTCGTCGCCCCGCGGCTCGCGGTAGACCAGGATCTCCTGCCGCTCGACGACGCCCGCGGGAGAGACGCGCACACCGAAGGTGATCGGTTCGTGCTGCCCGGGCTCGTCATCGATGAGGGCGTAGCCGTCCACGCGCGTGCCGGTCGTCGCCACGAAGACCGTGTAGCTCGCCTTGCGCAGCGCAGCGCCGAGCCGCTTGCCGAGGCGCGCGCGCTGCTCGCCGTCGAGGTCGAGCTTGCGGAACGTCACGCGCTCGCTGCCCGGGAAGAACGACGCGAGCAGGCTCCGGTGCGTGAAGAAGACCTGGGGCTCCGCCGTCGCGGGGCGCACCCCGCCGAGCAAGGTCACCGTCCCGAGGAGGGCCGGCAGGGCGAGCCGCCGGGCCGGGCCACCGATGAAATTGAAAATGGTTTTCAACATCAGAAGGTTCGTCGAATCGGCCATCGTCGTCAAGCGAACAGTTTGCAGCGCGCTCGCGCTCCCGGTTTGCAGCCAGGATGCCAGCCGCGCGATCCGCGGATGCAGGCGCGATCAGGCGGCAGGCGGGGGGGCGCTTCGCCGCTCGGGCCGACGCCACAGCGCCACCAGCGACAGCACGCACATCCAGCCGGACGAGACGACGAGCACGCCACCCGAGACCACGTGGAGCGGCGCACCGAGGGCGGGCGCCGCCCTCGCCCACCAGGGCGCGACGAGGTGCAGCCCGCTCGAGGCGCAAAGCGCGATCACCCAGGCGAGCCTGCGCCGCGCCGCCGTCCCCGCGAACAGGTGCCCGAGGATGAGCACGAAGACCGGCACGGTGAAGAGGTGGAAGTGCGTCACCTCGAGCAGCCGGCGGTACGAGATCCCCTCGTCCTGCGTGAGCCTCGCCTCTTCCTCGACCGGCACGGCGATGTCGGGCCCGGCCGCGGGTGCGGGCCGCGCAGGCGGGCGCGCGGCTCCCTGCGCGCCACCGTGGTAGTAGGCCGCCGCACGCTCCGGCGTCAGCGCGCGCATGTCCTCGGCGACGAGCACGGACACCACGAGCGCCGCGACGGAGGCGACGAGGAAGAACGAGTAGATGATCTTCGCCTCGAGGCCGAGGTTCCAGAGGCGAAAGCCTGGCGACGCGAACTGGCGCAAGGCGGCAAGCTTGCCGCAAGCGCCGTGGGGTCGCAACGCGCCAGACGAGCTGCGCGCCGCGCATCGAATGCATCTGTCTCCAGGGCCCGGCGCACCGGATGCGCGCGATCGCCCGACTTCACTCCCGTCAAGTTGGCACGCGTGTGGCAGGACCAAGCGTCATGTCCAGCCATGCCAGCCAGCCGATCACCAGCTGCTTCTCCTGCCCGGTAGGACGCGCATCGAGCGTCGGTCACGGGGGCATGTGCCCCTGGGTCACGCGCTCACGACGGCCAGGGGAGCTCATCCACGTGCAGGACGAGCCGGCGCACATGATCTGGTTCGTCAAGCGCGGAGCGGTCGCGCTGACGCGCGTCCAGCCGGAGACCGACGGCAAGGAGCACGTGCAGTCGATTCGCGGGGCCGGCTCGTTCGTCGGGCTCGAGGCGCTCGTGCGCCCGACCTACACGCACCAGGCGCACGCGCTGTGGCCGACGACCCTCTGCGGCGCGACCAAGGACACCGCCGACGCCTGGCTCGGGACGGCGGGCTCGCCGGCGCGCACCGCCCTCGAGCAGGTGCTGCACATGATGGTGGGCGAGGCGCCGCGCACGGCGGGCACGGACGGCTCCGCGGTTCGCCGCGTCGCGCGCTGGATCTGCGACGAGGCCGAGGGCGGTGTCGCCCCCCCGATCCCGCGCCGCACGGTGGCGAGCCTCCTCGGCATGACGCCGGAGACGTTCTCCCGCGCGCTCGCGCAGCTCGCCAAGGACCGCATCGTCCAGCTCACGCGCAAGCACCTCGCGGTGATCGACGACGGCGCCCTGCGGCGCCTCGCCGGGCGCAGCATGGCGCTGGCCGCGATGCCCTAAATGACCGGCCGCGATTCGGAGACACCCCTCGACGGTGGAGGAATCACGAGGAGTTGGATCGTTCGGCCAGCCCACTTCGGGTGCGCCCAGGGCTTTGAGCTTGCATCAAGCCGCCGCAGGCGGCTCGCGGCCAAC
>CAZQJC010000321.1:0-22543 GCA_964593795.1 uncultured Myxococcales bacterium
GTCTCTGACCCGGATCCGGAGCCTGAAGCCCGAGGCCTGAAGCCCGAAGCCTTCAGCGACGGCGCTCGTCCACGGATCAGCGGGCCTGCGCAAGCCCGCATTCTCCAACGCAGTTCAACCCGTTCGGTGCTCTAGTACCTCACCCCGCCACCTCCCACCAACCGATCAAGACCCCTGTGGCGAGGTACTAGGAGCCTCGACCGAGGCGTAGTGATTCGCGCGGGCGCGTTCGAGCCGAGCGCAGCGAGGCGCAAGGGCGTCCCTCGCGCAGCGAGCGAAGACGCAGGTTGGGGGCCCGACCGGGTCGCGCCGAAGGCGCGCAGTCAAGTACTTGCCCGGGCGGGGGAAGGGCAGCGTGCCCGCTGCGCGGACCTCCAGGCAGGGGGCCTGCGACGGCACGACGTGCGCACGGCACGAAGCAATAGGGGGCCGACGGTGGCCGCCTTCCGAGACGGCCACACGCCACTAGTCGCGCAGGCCGAACTGCTTCATCTTCGTCTGCAGGCTCTTTCGGCTGATCTTCAGCTTCTTGGCGGCCTGCGTGACGTTGCCGCCGGTCTCCTCGAGGGCGCGCTGGATGATCTCGCGCTCGACCCGCTCGGTCTCGACCCGCACGGCCTCCTTGAGCGACGACGCCGGTGCGTCGAGCGAGCCATGCGCGTCCGTGGCGAAGGCCGGCGCCGGGATGCCGTGCGCGGGCGTCGTGTACGTCGTGGGCCCCGAAGGCGGCGGCGACGTCGGGTGCGGCGGGTGCGCGGACAGGAACTCGGGCGGCAGGTCGGCGTGGCGCAGCACGGGCCCCTCGGCGAAGAGGACCATGCGCTCGAGCACGTTCTCGAGCTCGCGGATGTTGCCCGGCCAGGGATAGGCGCACAGGCACGCCACCGCGTCCGGCTCGATCCCCGTGATGGCCTTCTTGAGCCGCTCGTTGAAGCGGCCCAGGAAGTGCTGCACCAGGATGGGGATGTCGTCGGGCCGGCTGCGCAAGGGCGGCAGGTGGATCGGCACGACGTTGAGCCGGTAGTAGAGGTCCTCGCGGAACCCGCCCGACTCGATCTCCTTGAGCAGGTCGCGGTTGGTCGCGGTCACGAGGCGTACGTCCACCTTGATGGTGCGGACGCCGCCGACGCGCTCGAACTCGCTCTCCTGCAGGACGCGCAGGAGCTTGACCTGCATCTCGACCGGGATCTCGCCGATCTCGTCGAGGAAGAGCGTCCGCCCGTCATCCAGATGTATCCGCCGCGGCTTCGAGCCCACCGCACCCGTGAAAGCGCCCTTCTCGTAGCCGAAGAGCTCGCTCTCCATGAGCGTCTTGGGGATGGCCGCGCAGTTGATCTTGATGAACGGTCCCTTGCTGCGCGCGCCCTGCTCGTGCAGGCCCTTGGCCACGAGCTCCTTGCCGGTGCCGCTCTCGCCCGTGATGAGCACGGTGGACGGCGTGTCCGCCACCTTGGCGATGATCTGGTGGATCTGCCGGATGCCCTCGCTCTCGCCGATGAGGCGGCGGCCGCCCCCGCGGTCGGGCGCAGTCGGCTCGACGCGCGCGTCGCGCTTGGAGGCGACGCGCTGCCGGAGCGCCTTGTCGACCACCGCCAGGATCTGGTCATTCTCGAAGGGCTTCTCGATGTAGTCGAACGCCCCGAGCTTGACCGCGGTGACCGCGTTCTCGACCGAGCCGTGCGCCGTGATGAGGATGACCGGGACGTCGGGGTGGTCGAGCTGCGTCCGCCGCAGGAGCTCCATGCCGTCGATGCCGGGCATCTTGAGGTCCGTGACGATGACGTCCACGCCCCCTTCGGCGGAGGCGAGGGACAGGGCCTCGGTGCCGTCCTGGGCCGTCAGCACCTGATGCCCCTGCCGCTGCAGGAGTGCGCCGAGCACGCGCCGAAGGCTCGGCTCGTCGTCCGCGACCAGGATACGCGACCGCTCCATGAGCAGCTCAGGCTAGCACACGCCGTGATCCAGATCCCGCGGACCGCTGGCGACTCCCAGCACCCTCGAACCCGCGCGACCCCACCACGATCGATGGGCCCCTGTGACGTCAAGGCTCACACATCCGCGCACCTCGCTCACGTCCCATGAGACGCGAAGAACGGCCCGCGAGTTGCTCTTGTGGTGCGGCGACCGGCTCGAGAGGAGAGCACATGAAGCTGCGATGGATCGCCTGGACGTTGTGCACGACGCTCGCCGCCTGCGGCGGGGAGAGCGCCCCGCCCTCTTCGCCGACCGGCCCCGGGGCCACCGCTTCGGGCGCGCCCGCCGCGCCGATGAAGGCGCCCGAGGCCGCAGCCGCCGCCGCGCAGGCGGTCGAGGCTGCGGGCATCGCCGCGGAGCTCGGCTCGTTCCTGGGCCAGCAGATCCGGCTGCCGCTGCCGAAGTCCACGAACGGCGCCGGGGGCTTCGAGTCCGCGCCGCTCGTCCTGCCCGCCGGCTGCAACGCGCGCTTCGACCTCGGCGCCGGCCGCATCGAGGTGATGGGCGAGTGCGAGCTCCCTTCGGGCCGCCGCTTCAGCGGCACCGTGATCGTGCGCCTCGGCTCGAGCTGCGGCCCGTTCGGCGTCCACGTCGAGTACCACGTGCGCGTCACGTCCCCGCAGATGCCGATGGCGGACGTCCAGGTGGACGGCTCGGTCGACGTCGGGTTCGGCGCCGGTGTGCTGCATGTCGCGGTCCGCGCCGACGTCTCGGCGATGAAGGACGGCCACAGCGTGGTCAACCACGTCGCCGGCTGCGTGATCGTCAACCTGCCCCAGCTCCTCTTCGCGATGGACGCGACGGTGACGGTGGACATCGACGGCGCGCGCCGGTTCGACTTCCGCATCGCGGACCTGCAGCAGCGCTTCTGCGAGATCCTGCCCCACACCGGCACGATCACGGTCAACGGCGGCGGGCACATGGTGCTCGTGAAGTTCGACCACGACACGCCGATGACGGCCCGGGTGACGGTGACCGTGGACGGAACCGAGACGCGCGTCGAGCTCCCCGACTACCGCTTCCCCGGGTGCCCCGCGCCGATGACGCCGCCCATGATGGTCGATTACGCCACGTGCGGCGGCTGCGGCAACCCGAGCGGCGGCAACGGCAATGGCAGCGGCGGAGCTGGCGGCAATGCCGGCGCCGGCGGCGGCGGCAATGCCGGCGCAGGCGGCGGAAGTGGCGGATCAGGCGGAGGCCCCGAGGATCCCCCGGGGTAGCCATCGCCCGCTTCGGCGGCCACCTCGCTCAGGCATGGGGCCGTCGAACCGTCCCGATCAGCGCACCGCCACGGTCGATCCGCCGACGCCGCCGAGGGCCCAGCGCACGACGAAGTACTCGTTGATGGGCCGATCGTCCGTCAGCGGCGGCACGCCGGGGGCACGGCGAACCAGCTCGTCCACCGACACCTCGCGCTCGAAGACGGCCCCGAGCATGTGCTCCGGGGTCTCGCCCGGGCTCCACTCGATGAGGTCTGCGCGCGCCGCCGCCGGCATCCGCGCCACGAGCTCCTTCGCAGTGCGGCCCTCGAGCGGTGCGCTGCTGGCAAGGAACTCCAGGCCCGGCCCGTCGTTGGCGAGGAACGCGCGGACATGCGGGAACTCGGCGCGCAGCGCCTGGACCACCGCCGAGATCAGGCCGGGATCTTCCGCCGGGCTCCCGAACGAACCACGGGGAATCCACTGCTGCAGGATGCCCCCCGGCGCGAGCCGGCGCTTGACCGCCTGGTAGAACTCCCGCGAGTAGAGCAGGCTCGAGCCCGCCGCCGCGACCGGGGGTGGAGGATCGAGCGTGACCACGTCGAACTCGGCGCGCGTGCGATCGAGGTAGCGGCGACCGTCGTCGATGACGACCTCGCTCCGTCCACCGGCGAAGACGCGCGCGATGTCCGGGAAGAAGAAGCCGAAGAACGTGGGCACGGACGGGATGAGATCGACCGCCACCGCCCGGATCTCCCAGGTCGACAGCGAACGAAAGGTCGTGCCCATGCCGAAGCAGATGGCGAGCGCGCTCTTCGGCGGGTGCTCGAGGAAGGCCAGCGGCAGGTGCGCCATGATCTTCGTGATGCTCGTCTGGTAGGTCATGCTGACCCCGTTGACGAACAGGCGCTTGTCGAGCCCCTTGCCATGGCCGATGACGGTCGCGGTGTGGTCGCGCCGGATGAGCGCGTCGGGGATCTCCTCGACATAGGTGCGGAAGCCCACGCCGATCGCGCCCAGCACGGCCAGGTTGAGCGCGAACGCGCGAACCACCCAGCGCCGCTTCTCCGCGCGGACGACGGCCCAGAGTCCGATGCCGAGCGGCGGTAGCGCGAGCAACAGCACGGCCAGGCGCTCGCCGGTGTAGGGCAAGACGAGATAGCTGGCCAGGAGCGGACCGAGGATGCACCCCAGCACGTTGACGGAGTAGGCACGTGAGGCGCGGCTGACCGAGCCGCCGCTGTACCGGTCCACCACCAGGGGCGTGAGGTAGCCGAGCGCCGCGCAGAACGGCGCGATCGCGAGGGCGAGCCAGTGCGCCTCGAGGTGCAGATCGTAGCCGTGGGGGACGAGGCGCTCGTCGGCGTAGACGAGCGGCAGGACGCTGAGCGCCGCCAGGGTCGCCCAGCCGAAGCCGGCGTGCGTCGCTTGACCGCGCCCGGCGCGGCGGCGATAGAGCGCCGAGCCCGCGTAGGTCGCCACGAGGTAGATGAAGAGGATCGCCGCGAAGGTGTAGACGAACGTGCCGAGGTAGTGCGCGAACAGCCGGGTCCACACGAGCTCCATCGCCATCGAGGTCAGGCCCGTCACGAACAGGACCACCAGCAACGAGCGATCCGACGCCGCACCGGACGCCGCATCGGGCGCCGCGGGCGCGGGGGCGACCTCGGCGGCGAACGCGGGATCGCGCGCGAGGACCCACGCCGCGAGTCCGATGGCCGCGTTGACCCCCGCGGCCACGACGAGCGTGCCCCGGAATCCGAAGAGCTCGACCAGCACGAGCCCCGTCAGCAGGGTGCCGCAGGCGCCACCGAGCACGTTGGCGAGGTAGAGGTAGCTGAAGGCCCGCTCGCCGTCCGCGGACGGGCGGGACCGCGCGGCCGTTCGCAGGGCCCCGAGGGCCAGCGCGAACGTCGCCCCCATCAGGGTCGCCCAAGGCAGCACGGCAATCGCGAGCAGCGCGGCGCAGATGGCGTGGTACGGCGCGGACGCGGTCTCGCCGAGGCCCAGCATGAGGTCCCGCCCACGCTGGAAGGCCCACGGCACCGCGAGCGCGCTGACCGCGATGCCGAGCTCCACCGTCCCGTAGGCGCGCAGGAAGCGCCGGCCCGTCCCCAGCCAGGCGAGCAGCGGCGCCCAGCCGGCGAGCCACGAGCCCACGGCCAGCCCGAGCATGAAGAGCGACAGCATCACCGACACGACCGTCGTGGTGACGCCGAAGCTGGCCATCGCGAGGCGCGTCCAGACGATCTCGTAGACGAGGCCGCAGAAGCCCGACATCACGAAGAAGAGGAAGAAGAAGCGCGCGCGAGGCGTGTGCATGCGGGCGCGGTGTACCACCAAAACAAACGGCCCCCCGGGTTTCCCCGGGAGGCCGCTTCACTTCACGTCACTGCAGCGTGATTACGGGCAGGTGCCGGTGTGGTCCACCGAGACGCCGTGCGACGCGGCCACGCACGAGTTGCCGTACGTCGAGCCGTCGCAGCCACAGACGGGCTGGTAGATCTGGGTGCACACCTGCGGCTGCGGCTGGCAGGTGCCGGGCGCGTCCGCGCGGCCGCAGTTCGCGGTCGCCGGGAACTGGCAGAAGAGGCCCGCGGCGCAGGGACCCGCGCCACGCGTGCCGCAGGTCGCGCCCTGCTGGCCACCGACCGGCGCGCACTCACCGGTGCTGACGACCGAGATGCCGTGCGAGGCGGCCGAGCACGCGTTGCCGTAGGTGCGGCCGTCGCAGCCGCAGACCGGCTGGTACTGCTGCGTGCAGACCTCGGGACGGCGCCCACAGGTGCCGGTCTGGTCGCCGGCGCCGCAGTGCGCGCCGAAGTTGCAGAAGAGGCCGTC
This sequence comes from uncultured Myxococcales bacterium, assembly GCA_964593795.1. GTDB lineage: Bacteria > Myxococcota_A > Polyangia > JAHFDS01 > JAHFDS01 > JAHFDS01. The sequence goes on from CAZQJC010000321.1 coordinate 6,015, forward strand.
GTTGCACTGCAGGCCACGGAGGCCGCCGCAGGTCGCGCCCTCACCGCCCGCCGCCGGCGCGCAAGCGCCGTTGCTGGCGACAGAGATGCCGGCCGCGTGCGCGCTGCACGCGTTGCCGTACGTCTGGCCGTTGCAGCCGCAGACCGGGCGGTAGTCGCGGGTGCAGACCTGGGGGATCGCGTGGCAGGTGCCGGTCTGGTCGGCGAAGCCGCACGAAGCGTCGATCGCGAAGTCGCAGTAGAAGCCGGTCGCGCACTGCGCGCCACGGAGGCCGCCGCAGGTAGCGCCCTCGCCACCGGGGCGCGTCCCGCAGTGGTACACGCACTGGGCCGACTCGCAGGAGAAGTACCCGATGCAGCGGTAGGTCGGCGACATGCCGTCGCAGTCCGAATCCACGGAGCACTGGTTGGCAGGCGCCGACTTCACGGTCACCTCGGCGCGGCCCGAGTAGGCCTGGTTGTACGTCGTCGCGAGCATGACGTAGCGGCCCGCGGCCGGGAGCGCGAAGTCATTGACGCTCGAGCTGTACGGGTTCGGCGTGGTGTTCGTGCGCAGCGTCCAGCCGGCGCTCCGCGTGTCGTCGTTCGACGCGATCGGGCGACCGGTCGGCTTGCCGGTCGTCGCCGACGCCTTGTAGAGGTAGAGCACGGTGTCCAGGCCGCGCAGGCCGTCGACGTACATGTCGACCTTCTGCCCGGCGCCGCCGGTGAAGCGGAAGCCGCGGTACTTGGCGGTCCGCGAGAAGTCCGTCGTCTTGACGTCGCCGAAGGCCACGTCCTCGATCGAGGCCGGCGCCGTCGCCGAGTCGTCCTTGCCATCTTCGCCGAAATCGACGCCGAGCTGCTCCTGCTTGTTCGACTGGTGCGCGTCGTCCGCGCCGCAAGCGGCGAGGGAGAGACCGAGCACCGAAACCAACGCGATACGCTTCATCGTAGCCTCCGAAAGTGGGTCCGGTTACGCACGGCGCTGTCGCCGGCTGCCCGCCCCCAGAGCAAGGCCCACGCCACGCTCTCCCGCTTTTGTTTCCGACAAGTTGCTTGCGAACCGGCTACTCGAGACGCCACCCCCGGCCGGCGTCCGGTGGCTACCGCAACTGCCAAGGGCGCGAACCGTTCGTGGCGCCCGGGCCCCGGTCCGGAGCCGCTATCCTGCCGTCCGTGTCCAGCCTGCTCGACCACGCCCTCGGCCCGGAGCGCTTCCGCGCGCTCGGCCACGAGCTCATCGACCTGCTCGCCGATCACCTCGCCGAGGCGCACGCGCGAAAGGGTCCCGTGCTGCCGGTACGCCCGCCCGCGGACGAGGCGGACGACTGGCCGGTGCCCGCCCTCGACGCCCGCGTCGATCTGCGCGCGCTCGTCGCTCGGGTGATCGCGACGTCCAACCACCTGCACCATCCGCGCTACGTGGGCCATCAGGTCTCCGCGCCGCTGCCGGTCGCCGCGCTCGCGGAGCTCGCGGCCGCGGTCCTCAACAACGGCATGGCCGTGTTCGAGATGGGCCCGTCCGCCACGGCGATGGAGCGCGCGTGCCTGCGGTGGATGGCGGACAAGCTCGGGCTGCCCCCGGACGCCGGCGGCGTGCTCACGTCGGGAGGCTCGGTCGGCAACCTCACGGCGCTCCTCGCCGCGCGCCAGGCGCGCGCCGGGTTCGATCCGTGGACCGACGGCGTGCACGCGGGCCCGCCGCTCGCCATCCTCGCGGGCGGTGACGCCCACTACTCCGTCGCCAGGGCCGCGCAGATCATGGGCCTCGGCGCCGCCGCCGTGGTGCCGGTCGCGCTCGACGCGCGGCACCGCCTCGACCCCGCCGCGCTGCCCGCGGCCCTCGAGCGCGCGCGCCGCGCGGGCCGCCGCCCGATCGCGGTCGTGGCGAGCACCTGCTCCACCGCCACCGGAGCGTTCGACCCACTGCCGCCGATCGCGGACTTCTGCGCCGCCCACGAGCTCTGGCTCCACGTCGATGCCACCCACGGCGGCGCCGCCGCGCTCTCGCCACGCCACCGCGGCCTGCTCGCGGGGATCGAGCGCGCCGACTCGATCGTCTGGGACGCGCACAAGATGCTGGCGCAGCCCGCGCTCGTGACCGCCGTGCTGTTCCGCGAGGGCCGGCGCTCCTTCGAGACCTTCGCGCAGCGGGCCTCGTATCTCTTCGGGGACGCGAACGAGTGGGACGTCGGCCAGCGCACCCTCGAGTGCACCAAGCGCATGATGTCGCTCGAGCTCTACGCGACGCTCGCGTGCGACGGCGAGCGCGTGCTCGGCGCCCACGTGGAACGCACGTTCGAGCTCGGTGCGCGCCTCGCCGCGCTGGTCGCCGAGGCGCCCGACTTCGAGCTCGCGCTCGAGCCCGACTGCAACATCGTGTGCTTCCGCCACACGCCCGCCGGCGTGCCCGCCGCCGACCTCGACGCGCTGCAGTCGCGCGCGCGTGCGGAGATCCTGCGCTCGGGCGCGTTCTACCTCGTCGAGACCCGGCTCGACGGCCGGCGCTACCTGCGCACGACGATCATGAACCCGCTCACCGCCGAGTCCGACCTCCGCGCGCTCCTCGACGCCGTCCGCGCGGCCGCCTGAGCAGCGGCCTACGCGAGCTTCTCGTACACGAGCGCCCAGCGCACGCCGCGATCGCTCACGACGACCTCGGACGCGCCCGCGCGCGTCATCACGCCCCGCAGGATGGCCGCGCCCGCGTCGATGACGTCGGCGCGCTTCGGCTCGAGCCCGCGCACCTTGAGGCGCTCGACCACGGGCATCCGGCGCAGCCGCTCCGTGAGCGCGTCGACCTCGGCGTAGGACAGCTTCGTGCCGTGCACCTTCGCACCGTCGTAGGGGTGGACCTCGCCCACGATCGCCGCGAGCGTCGTGACCGTGCCCGCGATCCCGACGAGCGGGGTCTGCGCCGGAAGACCCGCCGGCAACGCGGCCGCTAGCGTCTCCTCGACGTGGGCCGCGAGGGCCGCCCACTCGCCCTCCGACGGCGGGTCGCTCTTGCAGAAGCGCTCGTGCAGCCGCACCGAGCCGAGCTTCGTGCTCTGCTTGGACGTCACCTTGCCGCCGTCCGCGAGCGTGAGCTCGGTCGAGCCGCCGCCCACGTCCACCACGGCGCACCGCGCGGCCAGCCCGGGGAACGCGCCAGCCACCGCCGAGTAAGCGAGCTGCGCCTCGCGCGCCCCGCTGATGATCTCGATCTCGCCGGCGAGCGCGCGCCGGGCCGGATCGAGGAACACGGTGGCGTTCCGCACCTCGCGCAGCGCCTGCGTCCCCACCGCGACCACCTCGGCGCCTTGCTCGCGCGCGATCGCCCCGTACACCTTGAGCACCTCGACCGTGCGCGCGATCGCCTCGGGCGCGAGCACCTTCGTCTGATCGACGCCCTGTCCCAGCCGCGTGATCTCGCACCGCTCGACGAGCGCGCGGGGCGGCTGGCCCGGCTCACCCTCCGCGACGAGCAGGAGGACGGTGTTGGTGCCGATGTCGATGCTGGCGATGCGGCGCATGCCCCTCGAACGTTACTACGGGGCTGCTACGAGGTGTGCTCCTCGGCGCCGGTCCCGTAGCCTCCGTACGTATACGCGTAGCCGTAGCTCCGGTAGTAGTACTGGTACTGACCGCTCGCCGTGTCGACGTCGTTGATCACGACGCCCACGACCTCGGTGTGCGCCTTGCGCAGGTTCGCGACGAGGTTGCGCAGGCTCCGTCGCGTCGAGCGCGCGAAGCGGGTCACCGCCAGCGCGCCGTCGCACAGCGGCCCGATGATCTGCGCGTCGCTGACCAGGCTCAGGGGCGGCGTGTCGAACACCACGAGGTCGTAGCGGCTCTCGAGCTCCTTGACCAGCTTCGGGAAGTCCGGCAGCTCGAGCAGGCGGATCGGGTTGATCATCTCGGGCACCATGCCCGTCGGCAGGAGGTCGACGTTGGGCAGGCCGCTCTGACGGATCGCCTTCTCGATGGGCACGTCGCTCGTCAGGATCTCGTACACGCCGTCGGCGCGCGGCAAGCCGAAGGTGCTGTGCATGCGGCCGCGACGCAGGTCGCAGTCCACGATGAGCACGCGGCGACCGCGGCTCGCGACCGTCGAGCCGAGCCCGATGGCGACGAAGGACTTGCCTTCGGACGGGCTCGAGCCGACCACCGCGATCGACTTCGGGGGGTTCCGCAGGAACACCGAGTAGAGGTTGGTCGAGAACGCGTGGCAGTGCTCCGCCGCGGCCGACCGCGGGTTCTTCGAGATGAACTCCGCTCGCGCGAGCTCGACCTCGACCGAGGGGCGCGCGCTGCTGCTCCTCTGCAGCGACGACAGGATCGAGGGCAGCGTCCCGAGGAGCGGCAGCCCCACGACCTCCTCGACGTCCTGCGGGGCCCGCACGGAGTCGTCGATGAACTCGAGCACCACGGTCAGGCCGACGCCGAGCACCAGGCCGAGCAGCAGGGCCGACCAGAGCGTGAGCACCACGCGCGGCGAGATCGGCGCGGAGGTCTCCGGCGCCTCCTCAAGCACCTTGGCGAAGCCGTCCGCGAGCATGCTGGTGAGCTGGGTCTCGCGCAGGCGTCGCGCCACGAGGTCGTAGGCTTCCCGGTCGCCCGCGATCTCGCGCTGCAACCGCAGGTACTCGCCCTCGAACTGCCGCAGCGACAGCGCCCGGCTGGTCTCCGTGCGGACCGAGCCGGAGAGCATGCGCTCCTCCTTCTCGATCGCGTGCAGCCGCGACTCGATGTCGCTCTTGAGCTGCGTCATCTGCAGCTTGAGGTCCTGCTCCGCGGCGATCGCAGCGAGCTGCGCGTCGCGCATCTTCGGATGCCGCTCGCCGTAACGCTGCTTGAGCACCTCCGCGGTGTTCTTCGCCTCGGTGTGCGCCTTGTAGAGCTCCGCCCACCGCTCCGCCGCCTCCTCGACCGGGATCGTGGCCGGGATGCGCGAGGACTTGACCGCCTCCCGGAACTCCTCGATCTGCGCCTCGAGCCGGGTCTTGCGGGCGCGGAGATCCGACAGGCGCGTGTTCTGCGTGGTGAGGTTCGACGACAGGATGCGGTGCGAGTCCTCGAAGTTGGCGCCCGGCAGCTCGTTCTTCTTGTAGAACAGCGACAGCGCGCGCTCGGAGGACTCGAGCTTGCTGCGGAGCTTGCTCGTCTCGTCCTCGAGGAACTTCACGGCGTTCTCGTTGATGCCGCGCCGCTTGGCCGCCGACATGCGCTCGTACTCGTGCGCGAAGCCGTTGGCGATGGCGGCCGCGCGGGCGGGATCCCCGTCGGTCACCGACAGGTAGAGGATGAGCGCCCTCGGATCGCGATCGACCGCCACGCGACCGAGCAGGTTGCCCTTGGGCAGCCGGAGCCGCTTGGCCACCTGCTCGGCGAGGTCCTTGCCAGCGATCTCGCGCATCTGGGTCTGCACGAACTGGTCGCTGTCCATCGCGGCCTCGCGGATGTCCGAGACCTGCGTGACCTTGTCGATGACGACGGGTGCGCGCAGGTCGAGGACCACCTGCGCGGTCGCGCGGTAGACCCGCGGCTGGCGCACCACCCAGCTCGCCGCCGCGACGACCGACGCGGCGGACGCGAGCACGACCACCCACCAGCGTCGGCGGAGCGTGTACCAGATGCGCAGCACCTTGCCGATGAGGAGCTGGGCGGCCTCGGCGGACGAGGGTCCGCGCTGCCCTTCGAGCGAGAAGGGATCCGGCGAGCTGCCGGGCGTGGGCGTGGGCACCGGTTGCAACGGGCTCTCTGGACTGGTTCGTGCCCGACATACAGCCGGGTGTTCACGGTGATCGTAGACGGCGCCGCGTCCTTGCGCAATTGCGGCGAGGGTGCGACCCCGGCGCACATCGCGCCCGATCAGGGCTGGACGTCGAGCGCGCCAGGGATCTGCGAGGCGCCCATCCCGAGCGGCATCTGCCCGAGATCGCTCACCGCGCCGGGGCCGGTGATGCGGAGGCGCGCGATGTTCGACCCGGCGGAGGCGTCCACAGAGCTCACCAGGACGAGATCCCGCTGGCCGCCGCGCCGCACGAGCGCCAGGGCGTCCGCGAGGCCGACGCCGGCGACCTCGCCGGAGACGGCCCAGGTGCCGGTGGCGTCGGACAGGACGGTGACGCGGCCGGGCTCGACGCGCGCGACGAGGGCCGTGTGGCCGTCGCTCGAGAACGCGACCTCGTGCGCGTCGGCGAGGTTCGTCAGGCGCACGCTCTCGCGGAGCGTCGGCGGGCTCGCCCCGAGATCGAGCGCGAGCACGGCGACCTGCCCGCCCTCGGCCGAGAACGGCGAGGCGTTCGGCACGATCGCGGTCGTGCCGTCGGGCGACGTCGCGATGCGCGTGGCGTCGATGACGTCGTGGAACAGATCGAAGGCGGCGAGCTCGGTGATGGCGCCCGCGCCGACCGAGAGGATGCGCAGATCGCGCGCGTCCTCTGGCGCGAAGGTCGCCTGGCCACCGAGCGCGAGCGCGCGGCCGCCCGGCAGGAGCGCGACGGAGTCCGCGAGGCGCAGGCCGAGGAAGGCCGCAGTGTCGATCGCGAGCGCCCCGTCGCAGCCGATGAGCACGCGGGAGACGCCCGCCGCGGTGGTGACGTTGCTGCCGGGGACGAGCACGCTGCGCCCATCGGCCGCCACCGCGAGGTCGCCGTAGCCGGCGGGCGGGAGCGTCACGCGGCCGGCGGGCTCGAGCGTCCGCACGTCGCGCACGCGCAAGGACACGAGCGTGCCGTCCTCGCCGAGGACGAGCGCGATGGCGCCCGAGGGCACGAAGGCGATGCGGGACGGACGCGTGCCGACGTCGAGGCGGATCCCGTCGTCGGCGAGCTCGCCGGTCGCGGACAGCGACAGGGTCCGGACGGCCTGCCCGTCCACGCCCGGCGTCGCGGTGAAGCCGTGGCCGACGAGGACCACGCGCGTGCGATCGGCGGCGCCGGGGGTCGCGAGGTCGCAGCTCGCCGCGTCGGGGCCGACAGATGCATCCAGGCGCATAGACGCATCCATCGCCGGGGCCGTCGCGTCGGGTCGCCCCGCGTCGGGTCGCTGCGCACCGCCCCCACCGGCGTCGGCAGCCGTGGCGTCCGGCCGCCGCGCGTCGGCCGGTGCGGCGTCCCGCCGGCGCGGGCCGTCGGCGGTCGCGCCTCCGGCTCCCCGAGGGTCCTCGCTGCAGGCGACGACGAGGAGCAGGACTGCCGGCCAGCACGCGCGCATGCCGAGAGGATATCCTACGCGCCATGTCGACCCTTGCCGCGCGTGGTGTCGTGGTCCGCTCGCCCAAAGCCCCCCCCGTGGTGGAGGAGCTCGAGCTCGATCCGCCTGGCCCGGGGGAGGTGCGCGTGCGCATCGTCGCGACAGGCGTCTGCCACTCGGACCTGCACGCGCAGCGCGGCGACTTCGGCAAGGAGTTCCCCTACCTCCTCGGCCACGAGGCGTGCGGCGTGGTCGAGGCGCTCGGCGAGGGCGTGCGCGGCCTCGCCGCCGGGCAGTCCGTGGTGCTGACCTGGCGAGCGCCGTGCGGGGCGTGCCGCTTCTGCGTCGCGGGCGACCCGGCGTCGTGCGCGCGGCCGACGGTGGCGGGGCCGCGCATGCGCACGCGCGACGGCCAGCCGCTCGGGCGCGTGCTCGGCCTGGGCACCTTCGCGACGCACACCATCGTGGCTGCGGCGCAGTGCGTGCCGGTGGCCGCCGAGCTCTCTCCCGCCGCCATGTGCCTCGTCGGCTGCGCGGTCGCGACGGGCGTCGGCGCCGTGCTCAACACCGCGCGCGTCGAGCCCGGCTCGAGCGTCGTCGTGTTCGGCTGCGGCGCGGTCGGCGCGTGCGTGATCCTCGGCGCGCGCCTCGTCAATGCGTCGCGCATCGTCGCGGTGGACGTGGCGCCGCGCAAGCTCGAGTGGGCGCGCACGCTGGGCGCCACCGACGTCGTCGACGCGCGCGCGGGCGACCCCACCAAGCGAGTGCGCGAGCTCTGCGGCGGCACGGGCGCGCGCTACGCGTTCGAGGCCGTGGGCCTGCCCGAGACGCTCGCGGGCGCGCTCGGCAGCCTCGATCTCGGCGGCACGTGCGTCCTCATCGGCGTGCCGGTGCCCGGCGCCAAGCTCGAGCTGCCGCTCGGTCGCTTCTTCTACGGCCGGCAGACGCTGACCACGACCTTCGGCGGCGACTGCGTGCCCGTGCGCGACTTCCAGCGCTTCTCCGACTGGTACCGCGCGGGCGCGCTCGATCTCGACGCGCTCGTGACGCGCACGATCACGCTCGAGGACGTGCCGGAAGCGTTCGCCGCGATGGAGCGCGGCGAGGTGCTGCGCTCGGTCATCCGGCTCGGCTGATGGAGCCGGCCTTCGTTGAGCGCATCGCCACGGCGGTCACGCCCGCGGTGCTCGTGTCCGCCTGCGGCCTCATCGCGCTCGGCCTGGACAACCAGGCGGGGCGCATGACGGCGCGCGTGCGCGACCTGGCGCGCGAGCACCGCGCCCTCGGCGAGAGCCACGCGCGTCGGCGGCTCGTGGACGCGCAGATCCGCATCCTGCTGCGGCGCCACAACCTCCTCTGCTGGGCGCTGGAGCTCGACTACGCGTCCCTCCTGTCGCTGGTGCTGACGTCGCTCCTGTCGATCATGACGAGCGTGCGCCTCGTGCCCGCGCTCACCTTCGTCGCGGCCGTGCTGCTGCTCGCCGGCGTGGCGGTCCTCGCCCTGGCGTCGCTGCGCCTGTCGCGCGCCGCCATCCGCCTCGAGGCCGAGGGCGCGCTGCTGGGCGAATGACGTCCGCACCTTCTCGAAGGTGAAACAGGTGGGGTGCGGTACCCCGATGTGAGGAGGGTGTCCCCTCACCGCCAGCGGCACGGCTCAGTCCTGACGCGCACTTGGAGGCCCGAGGAGCTGGCACGATCGGTGGAGTGCAGGAGATCGGTGCTCCAGCCCGTGCCCTCACGACCCAGCCGGCCCAGCCAGGGGACCCCGGCGCCCGCGCTGCGCCTGTCGGTGCGCGTGCACTCGGCCGGTCGCAATGGCCTGCTGTCCGTGTCGCCGGAGGAGATCGCGGCCGGCGTGCTCATCGGCCACGGCGACGACTGCGGGATCCGCTTCGATCCGCGGCGCGACGCGGTGGCGAAGCATCACGCCATCCTGATCCAGCGCGGTCCCGGGATCCTCTTGCAGGACCTCGGGGGCCGAGGCGACCTCTTCGTGGACGCCAAGCGCGTGCCCACCGGGGGCACGTACCTGCGGCCCGGCAGCCGGGTCCAGCTCGGACGCGTCGGGCCGGTGCTGGTGATCGATCTGCCGCCCGGCGAGGCCCCACTGCCGCGACCGGAGCTGCAGGTGGCCCCGCGCGCCACGCCGAGCCCGCCGCCGCTGCCCCCGGCCCCCGCCCCACCGATCCGGCTCGTGCCCGATCCGCCGGTCGCCCTGCGCGCCGAGGCCCCCCGACCGGAGCCGCGTCCGGAGCCGGAGCTCCTCGAGCTCGAGCCCGAGCCCGCCGACCTCGTGCCCGGCCCGATGCCCGGCCGGATCGCGCCCCTCTACGTGCCCACGTCGGATCCGTGGCTGCGACGGGCGATGATCCTCGTCCTCGTGTGCGCCGGAGTGCTCGCCGCGGCGCGGCTGGTGGACGATCGCGCGCTCCGGGCGGCCGAGGCGCAGCGAGCCGAGATGCGGACGACGCGGGCCCGCGCGCGCAGCGCGGAGCTCGCAGCCGAGGTGCGGAGCGCACGCGCCGAGCTCGAGCGCACGCGCGCCGCGCTCCGCGAGTCCCGCGACGCGCTCACGCGCGTGGTGGCCACCATGTGGCCGCAAGAAGGCCCGCCGCTCGTCGACGACGCCACCGCTCGCATGGCGACCATCCGGCGCGCCGCTTCGGCCGTCGAGCGCGACCTCACCCGCGCCCTCGGCGACCGCTGATCCCGGCCCACCCGCGCCGCCCAGGTCGGGTCGCGGAACGGGAACCGGGACGACTCGGACCAAGCGGCCCCGCAAGATACCGTGTTGGGCCTCAACGCCTTTCGGGCACCGCTCCGGATCGTCCACGTCCACGTCCACGTCCACGTCCACGATCCGGAGCGCAGGGGCGGGCTTGGCACCTCGAGTCCGCTCAGAGGAGTGGCCGCTCCTGCGTCCGCAGATCGTCGCCCAGCCGTCCGCGAGGCGAGCGTCGGCGAGCCGCAAGGGCGTAGCGAGCGAAGCGAGCGAAGACGCTAGAGGGGGGCCCGACCGGGCTCGGCCCGGGCGGGGGAGACCGCGCGGCGGTCTCCTGCGGCGGCCCTCGAGGCCGCCGATCGCACTACAGCCAGGCGGGGTCGCGGTACTCGCCGAAGACCTCGCGGAAGACGTCGCAGATCTCGCCGAGCGTGACGCTGGCCTTGACCGCCTCGAGGATCGGGTAGACGAGGTTGTCGTCGCCGCGCGCCGCGTCGCGCACCTTGTCGAGGCAGCGCTTGGCCGCTGCGGCGTCGCGCGTGGCGCGCACACGCTTGACGAGATCGATCTGGTCGCTCTCCACGCGGGCCTCGATCTTGAGCGTCGGGATCTTCTCGCGGTCCTCCCCGCTCCGGTGCTTGTTCACGCCCACGATGGCCCGCTCGCCCGCGTCCACCTGCCGCTGGAATTGATAGGCGCTGTTCGCGATCTCACGCTGCGGATAGCCCTCCTCGATCGCGCGCACGATGCCGCCCATCTCGTCGATCTTGCGGATGTACGCCATCGCCTCCTCCTCCATCTTGGAGGTCAGCGACTCGACGAAGTAGGAGCCGCCGAGCGGATCGGCCACCGCCGCGACGCCGGTCTCTTCGAGCAGGATCTGCTGCGTGCGGAGCGCGATCGTCGCCGCGTCCTCGGTCGGCAGGGCGTACGTCTCGTCGTAGGAGTTCGTGTGCAGCGACTGCGTACCGCCGAGCACCGCGGCGAGCGCCTGCACGGTCGTGCGCACGATGTTGTTGAGCGGCTGCTGCGCCATGAGCGACACGCCCGCGGTCTGCGCGTGCGTGCGCAGGATCCAGCTCCGCGGGTTCCTGGCGCCGAAGCGATCCTTCATCACGCGCGCCCAGATGCGGCGCGCCGCTCGGAACTTCGCGATCTCCTCGAAGAAGTCGTTGTGCACGTCGAAGAAGAACGAGAGCCGCGGCGCGAACGCGTCGACGTCGAGGCCGGCCTTGACGCCGAGGTCCACGTAGCCGATGCCGTCCGCGAGCGTGAACGCGAGCTCCTGCACCGCGGTCGCGCCGGCCTCGCGGATGTGGTAGCCGCTGATGCTGATCATGTTCCAGAGCGGCATCTCCTTGACGCCGTAGACCATCATGTCGCGGATGATCCGCATCGACGGGCCCGCGCCGCAGATCCACTCCTTCTGCGCGATGAACTCCTTCAAGATGTCGTTCTGGATCGTGCCACGCAGCTTGGCGGGCGAGACGCCCTGCTTCTCGCCGACGGCCACGTAGAGCGCGAGCAGGATGATCGCCGGCGCGTTGATGGTCATCGAGGTGGTCACCTCGCCGAGCGGGATCTCGGCGAAGAGGCGCTCCATGTCGGCCAGGCACGAGACGGAGACGCCCTCGCGGCCGACCTCGCCGAGCGAGCGCTGGTGGTCGGGGTCGAAGCCCATGAGCGTCGGCATGTCGAACGCGGTCGACAGGCCCGTCTGCCCCTGCTCGAGCAGGAAGCGGAAGCGGCGGTTCGTGTCCTCGGGCGTGCCGAAGCCAGCGAACATGCGCATCGTCCAGGGCTTGCCCCGGTACATCGTGCGGTGGACGCCGCGCGTGTACGGGTAGTCGCCCGGCAGCTCCTCGGTCGTTCCCGGCGGCAGATCCGGGGGCGCGTAGTGATTCTCGAGCGGGAGGCCCGACATGGTGGCGTAGCGGCCGTGCTTTCCGTCCTTGGGGCCCGTCGTCTCCATAGCCGCTTATCTAGCATGATATCCTCCGCCCTCGCTTGGACCACGCCGCCGATTCCCCCGCGAACGTGCGTCGCCCGCCTGGTCGGGCCGCGGTCCTGTGCGCCATCTTTCTCGGCGCCTGCTCGTTCGACGCGGCCGGGGTCGCGCCCTCGCGCCCGACGAGGCCCGACGCCCCCGTTCGCGAGGTGGACGCGAGCCCCGCGGGCGACGCCCCACGGCGCCCGGACGCCCCGCCGGCGCTGGACGCACCGGCCTCGGCGGACGCGGCGCACGACGGCCCGCGCGCGCAGGCCGACGCGCCACGGATGTCCGACGCCCCGCGGCCGCTGGACGCTCCGCCGATGAGCGCGTGCCGCTCCGGGGAGACGTTCGAGAGCTTCGAGATGCTGCCGAGCGGCGGCAGCTTGCCCGGCTGGAACGAGGAGGTCTCGGGCCTCGGGCGCGCCGCCATCGTGTCCACGTCCGACCTCCTCGAGAGCCCGGGCCCGGGCGCGGGCTCTTCGACGAGCTGGGTGCGGCTCGACGGGCCGAGCACCTTCGGCGGCGACGGCGCTGCGGCGGTGCTGACGCCGCCGGTCGATCTCACCGGCTGCGCGGGCTCGACCTTCGCGTTCGCGTTCCTGGTGTTCGACCTGGAGCCCATGACCAACGACACGGCGCAGGTGGACGGCCGCGTGCAGGGCGGCGAGTGGCTGCCGCTCGCGCGCCTCTTCCCGAGCACGTCCTTTCCGGACACCAACGACACCTGCCAGGTGGGCAGCCAGCAGCCAGGCACCCCGTGCTGGTGGGCGATGCTCGACCTGCCCGTGCCCCCTGCCCTGCGCGGCCCCGGATTCCAGCTCCGTTTCCGTACCACCGTGAACTCCGGCTTCGACGCGCTCGGCATCGACGACGTGCGCGTCCGCGCCCGCCCCTGACGAAGAGAGCCCCTTGAAGACGACCTCGAAGAAGAATGGCCCGAAGAAGCAGCGCGCTGCGTCCTCCCGTACGAAGGCCGCCCCCAAGCGCCCCGCCCCAGGCAAGCAACCCGCGAAGGCGTCGAAGCCGCGGCCGGCCATCCACGCCACGCAGCTCACGCCGATCCACAAGCGCCTGGCGGCCACGCCGACGGTGATCCTGCTCCCCGGCGACGGCATCGGCCCGGAGATCACCGAGGCGACGCTGCGCGTGGTCGAGGCGGCCGGCGGCAAGGTGCACTTCGAGCCGCACCTGGCCGGCACCACCGCGGTGGAGAAGCTCGGCGATCCGCTGCCGGAGGTCACGCTCGAGTCGATCAAGAAGCACCGCGTGGCCCTCAAGGGCCCGCTCGGCACGCCGATCGGCGAGGGCTTCCGCTCGGTCAACGTGGCCCTGCGGCAGACGTTCGACCTCTACGCGAATGTCCGGCCGGTCAAGACGATCCGCGGCGTCCCGAGCCACTTCGACAACGTGGACCTCGTCGTCGTGCGCGAGAACACCGAGGACATCTACGCGGGTGTCGAGCACTTCATCGACCCGAAGCGCTCCGCGGCCGAGTCGATCTGCATCATCACGCGCGCCGGCTCCGAGCGCATCATCGAGTACGCCTTCGAGTACGCGCGCACGCACGGGCGCAAGCGCGTCACGGTGGTGCACAAGGCGAACATCCTCAAGACGACCAACGGCCTCTTCGTCGAGGTCGGCCGGCTGATGTCGAAGAAGTACCCCGACATCACCTACGACGAGTCGATCGTGGACGCGACCTGCATGAAGCTCGTCGTCGCGCCCGAGCGCTTCGACGTCATCGTGACGATGAACCTCTTCGGCGACATCCTGTCGGACCTCACGGCGGGCCTGGTCGGCGGGCTCGGGCTCGCGCCTGCGGCCAACCTCGGCCAGGACTGCGCGATCTTCGAGGCCGTCCACGGCACCGCGCCCGACATCGCGGGCAAGGGCATCGCGAACCCGTCTGCGCTCATGCTGTCGGCGGCCATGATGCTCGAGCACCTCGACCAGCGCGAGGCGGGCGACCGCCTCAAGGCCGCCGTGATCGCGGCGCTCGAGCGCGACGACGTCCGCACCGGCGATCTGCGCGGCCGCGGCAACACGCGGAGCTTCACCGCCGGTGTGATCGAGGCGATGCGCTGATGAGGCTCGGGCGCGCGCTGCTCCTCGTGTGCGCGCTCGCGCTCTCGTCCGCGACGGCGCGGGCGCAAGAGGTCGGCCGCTTCGGCGTGCAGCTCGGCTCGTCGCTGCTCGTGCCCCAGCCGAGCCGGGTCGACCTCGCGGGCTTCCACTTCGGCTTCGACTCGTCGTGGGCCCTCAAGTGGCACTTCGGGCCCGTCATCCAGCTCGACGTGACGCGCTACGGCGCGGAGCCGGAGACGCTGTGGACCGGCACCGGCAGCGCCGGGCTGCGCTTCTTCGAGACCGTGCCGTACCTCAAGCCGCTCGCCTTCTACGTGACGGCGCAGGCCGTGGTGCTCGGCTCGACCCACCCCATCCAGGGCCTCAAGGAGATCGGCTTCGGCACCGCGCCACAGCAGCGCTCGTTCATCGGCGGCCAGGGAGAATTCGGCCTCGAGTGGGCGAGCGGCACGCTCAACTACGGCGTGACCGGGCGCGTGCAGATGCTGGTCGCAGGGGTGAACGTCGTCAGCATCTCGCTCGTCATCGGCCTGTTCTCACCCTGACGCCCGGCATGTGCGGATCCGTGCCATCCGCTGTGACCGGGCTATGATGCGCGCGTGACCAGGGCGCCCTACGGCGGCGGCAGAGCCCCGGCGGACTTCGCGACCCAGTCGTCGCAGGTGGCATCGGGCGAGCAGACGCGCATCGACGGCACGCAGCTCATCGAGAAGCGGAAGTACCGCCGCATCCTGCTCGACCGCCCGGGCACCCTCGACATCGAGGGGCGATCGATCGACGGCCTGACGGACCTGTCCCGCATGGGCGCGGGGATCGTCGGCACGCTCGAGACAGAGCCGGGCCAGAGCGGCACGCTCGTCGTCCCGCCGGACGAGGTGGACGTCGAGCCCCTCGCGCTGCCGGTCCGCGTGGTCCGCAGCTTCCGCATGTGCGCACCCGTCGAGGTGGATGGCCGCGTCCAGCCGACGTTCCACTGCTTCGTCTGTGGCTGGACCGGCTACCTGGACGCGACGGGCCGGCTCGAGAGCTCCGTCAAGCGCAGCGCTGAGGCGTCGCTCGGCTTCGGCGGCGAGACGCGCCTCGACGGCAGCACGTTCCGCGGCGCCAGCTTCGCGTGCGCTACGTGCGGCGCGCCGGCGCCCGCCCAGGTGGACGCGCCGCTTTATCACGTGGGCCTCGGGCTGCGCGCGCTGTCCCGCGCGCTCGGCGTGCGCCTCGTCGAGCGCATCGAGCGCGAGGTGCACCGGCGGGGCTCCATCGGCCGGCGGAGCGGCGCCAAGCAGCTCGCGGAGTACGTGCCGCGTGTGATCCCGTGCGAGTTCACGAGCGGGACCGAGCTCGCCCAGGCGTTCCTGCGCGAGCTCGAGAGGGGCAAGGTGACGTTCTTCAGCGCCGAGGAGCTGCGCGTCGGCGAGGAGGTGCGCATCGCGCTGTCGCCGCGCCCCGGCGCGCCGGGCCTGGTGCTGTTCGCACACATCGTGTCGCGCGCGCTCGAGGAGACGCGGATCCGCCACGTCGCCGAGCTCTCCAACTTCGCGGGCGACGTGGAGCGCGAGCTCAAGGAGTTCGTCGGCTTCGCGAGCGGCAACGAGGTCGAGCGCATGGTCGAGCGCGAGCTCGCACAGGAGGAACGCCGCCGCTTCTCGCGCGACCTGCTCCTCGGGCTCGGCGTGGGCTTCGTCGTGATCGTGGTGGGTCTGCTGCTGTGGTCGCTGCGCTGACGTAAGGCCGCATACACAGCCTCGGTCCTTTTCGGGGTACCGTGGGGCGATGCGACGTCCCGCGCGGAAGGTGCTGGGGCTCTCCCTGGGGGCCTGGGTGGGCTTGCTGGTCGGCGGAGGCGGCGCAGCGGCGTTGCTCACGTTCCTCCCCCAGCTCGGCTCGAAGCCCGCGCCCTCGGCCCTCGAAGCGCCGTCCGCGAAGGCGCCGATCCAGACCGCCAGCGGCCCGGCGAGCACGACTACCCCGGCGAAGGAGCCGCAGCAGCCAGCGAGGCGGCCGAGCGCGGCTGCGCCCGGGGTCGGTGGCCCCCTCCTCGGCTACAGCCTCGTCGTCTCCCTCAAGACGGGCGGAAAGATCGAGGAGGTCGTGCAGCGCCACCACGCCACCGCCCTCTCCGGGAGCGACGTGGACGGCTGGACCCTCGAGGTCCCGGCGGGCAAGGAGCTCGAGGCGCTGGGGGAGCTCGGCGCCGATCCGCTCGTGGCATCCGTGTCCATCGGCGAGGACCTCGGCGGCTCGGTGTACCCGCTGCCGCAGGAGATGGAAGCGCCCAAGCGCCCCTGACATGCAGCACCTGCGCGATCGAACCATGCAGGAGCTGCGTGTCGCGGGCGCCTCGAGGCGCCAAGCACCCGAGATCTGTCAGCGCCGCGACGGGCACGCGGCTTGATAAACGGAAGGCACACGCATGCGCACAGCACACCTCCTCTGGTCCTCCTGTTTGCTGCTCCACGCGGCCGCGGCGCATGCCCGGCCGACCTCGCAGGGCACGCCCCTGCAGGGCACGCCCCTGCAGGGCACCCCGCTCCAGGGCACCCCACTCCAGGGCACCCCGCTCCAGGGCTCC
>CAZQJC010000322.1:0-20812 GCA_964593795.1 uncultured Myxococcales bacterium
AGGTTAGGGGGCCCGACCGGGCTTTGCCCGGGCGGGGGAAGGGCAGCGTGCCCGCTGCGCAGACCTCCAGGCAAGGGGCTTGCGACGGCACCCAAGTGTGCACGGCACGGAGCTGTAGGGGGTCGGCGGTGGCCGGCTTCCAGCCGGCCACTCGTGGACTAGAGCGAGCTGACGATCGCGCGGGCCCCGGTGCGCTCCACCCGGAGGGTGCGCCTCTTCGCGCGGGTGTCGACGAGCGCGACGTCGGCCAGCCCGTCGGCGCGGGCGCGCAGCACGAGCAGCCGCGGCGTCTCCGCGATCTGGCAAGCGGCAGCGACCTGCGCGGCAGGCGGATCCCCATCGAGCACGGCCGCGAGGGCGGCGGAGAGCACCGCCTCTCGCCCGTCCTCCAGCGCACCGAGCGTGACCTGTGCGCGCTTGTGCGGCTCCACCACCACGCGGGCGACCGCCGGCAGGTGCCCTGGCACCACCGCAACGACGAAGTGCTCGCCGGGCAAGAGGCCGTCCTGCGTGGGGCCCGTGGCGGGTGCCCCGTCGACGAACACGTCGGCGTCGTCGGGCGCGACGATGGCGAGACCGCCCTTCCGAGCGCGCCGCAGCGCCGTGTGGGCCTTGCCGAACAGCGGGGCGAGCGCGGGTGGATGTCGCCGCGTGTCGTACGTGAGCGTCGGGCGAAGGACGAGCGCCCGCCGGAACGCGTCCCGCGCGCCGGCCTCGTCGCCCTCGAGCCCGCGCGCCACGCCGAGCGCAACGAGCGCCTCGGGGAGCTCGCCGGACCCGAGGTAGGCGAGCTCCGCCTCGAGCCCGCGCGCGGCTGCCTCGAGGGCGCGGGCCGCCTCCTTGGTGCGCATCTCGTCGAGGAGCCTGCGCGCAGCAGCCGCCGCGGCGCGGGCCTGCTCGGCGCGGGCCCGGTCGAGCCGGCCCACGGCCGTCTTGGCGTCGGTGCGGGTCGCGACGCCGTGCGCGGAGAGGAGGCGCGTGACCTCGTCGGCCAGCGCCGCGGAGCGCGCCGCGTCCGGACCCGAGCCCGGCACGGCAACGACGGTCACGGCGGGCTCGGCCGCGCGCGCCGGCGGCGTCACGAGGCAGAGGATGCCCACCAGCGCGCACCGGAGCGCGCGGGTCATCGGCCCGATTTCTCTCCCAGCCGGCGCAGGCGCTCGCCGATCAGCGGATCGGTCTCGCAGAGCTCGGTCATCGCCGCGACGAGGCGTGCGCGCGCCTCGGCCGGCGCCCCGGGCCCGAGCTGGGCGTCCACGGCTTGCGTGATCAGGCGGTCCAGCACCTCGCGCGGCGTGGCCTTGCCGGCCTCGAGCGCACGGGCCGCCTCGGAGACCGGCCCGACCGCGACCGTAGGCTCGGGGGCCGCGGCCGCTCCAGCCCGATCGAGGCGTTCGGCGAACGGCGTTCGAGGCGTCGGGGTGGTGCCCTCGGCGCCCTCGATGGGGCCGCGCGGGTCGCTGGGTCCACGGATCTTCATCGCGACGCTCCGATTCTACTCCGACGGCCCGCATCGAGCACGGGCACGAGCACGAGTGGTCAGGCGTGGAGGTTCTGGATGGCCGCCTTGGCGGTGTCGTGCATCGCCTTGAGCGTGTTCGAGACCAGCGAGAAGCGCTGGTTCTCGCGCTGCGTGGACTCCTGGAGGACCAGGAGCTCGAGGTTGTAGTCGTGGGCCTCGCGCTGGAGGTTGCGCACCGCGTCGAGGTTGGGATCCGCGGCCGCGCCGCTGACAGCGGTGGCGGGATCGCTGCCCGGCACGACGCCGCCGGGGAGCAGCCCGCCCGCGGCACCTGGCGCGCCGGGCGACATGCCTGGCAAGAGAGGCGGGTACCCGGCCGGGAGCCCGGGCTGGGGCAGGGCGAGCGCCGCGCTCTGCCGCATGCCGCGTACCGCCGCCGACAGGGCCGGCGCGCCCATCGCACCCGTGGCGATCTCGGCGCCGCGGAGCAACGTCTGCACGCCGCCCTTCATGGCCTCCTCGAAGGATCGCGGGCGGGTCGCCTGCCGGTGGTGAGGGGGCTCGAGGACGACGTTTCCGGTTCCGATGCCGATGCGCGGGCTCTCCATGAGGACCTCCGTTGGAGGGTGTATCGGCGGCGCGGCGGCAGAGTTGCGTGCTATTCCTTCGCACCATGAAAGTGCGCTTCCAGACCACCAAGGGTGAGATCGTCGCAGAGCTCTTCGACACGGACACGCCGATCACCGTGTCGAACTTCGCGGGCCTCGCGCAGGGGACCAAGGAGTGGACCGACCCGAAGACGGGTCAGAAGGTCAAGCGGCCCTACTACGACGGGCTGACCTTCCACCGCGTGGTGCCGAACTTCGTCATCCAGGGCGGCTGCCCCGAGGGGACCGGCACCGGCGGACCCGGCTACAGCATCCAGTGCGAGACCAAGGCGCCCCGGCAGAAGCACCAGCGCGGCTCGCTGTCGATGGCGCACCGCGGCCCCAACACCGGCGGCAGCCAGTTCTTCATCTGCCACACCGCGACTCCGCACCTCGACGGCAAGCACACCGTGTTCGGTCAGGTGATCTCGGGTCTCGAGGTCGTCGACAAGATCCAGGTCGGCGACAAGATGACCAAGGTCACGATAGAGCCCTAGTTTGCGTGTGGCCGCCTCGGAAGGCGGGCTCATTGCGCTCGCCTCGCTGGAGCGCGCGAATCGATGGGGGTTCGAACCGGAGCCTGTTCCTGAAGTCGCTCCGACTTCGAGGCGAGCGCAGCGAGCCGCAAGGGCGTAGCGAGCGCAGCGAGCGAAGACGCAGGGTGGGGGGCCCGCGAGGCGGTGCCGAGCGGGGGCGGGGCGGCGCGCCCCGCCTGCGGCCGTCGTCTGCGACGGCCGATCGTCACGTAGCTAGGCGACGATCTCGCCGTGCTTCGAGATGACGCCGCTCTCGCGCGCCTCGGCCAGGTGACCGCGCGCGTCCTTGGCGTGCGCGCTCGCCACCACGATCACGAAGGCGCCGGCCTCCGCGGCCGGCACGGGGAACACATGCGAGGTGCGATCCCGCACGTAGGCCTCGATGTCGTTCGGCGAGAGCACCTCGTCGCAGATGGCCTCCGCCTCGGCGGCATCCTCGGTCACGTACACGGCAGTCTCGAGCGCGTCGCTCATGCCGCAAGGATACTCCTCCTCGGTCAGCGCGGCAGCAGGTCCGCGAGCACCGTCGCGGCGGCTGCGACGGCGTCGCGATCCACGTCGAGGTGGGTCACCGCCCGGACGCGGGCGGGGCCGACGGCGTTGACGAGCACCCCGGCGGCGCGAGCGGCCTCGACGTAGGGCGCGGCGGGTCCGCGAAGGTCGAAGATCACGATGTTCGTCTCCGCGCCGTAGGGCAGGGCGGCACCGGCGGCGGACAGGCGCTCCGCGAGGGCCTTCGCGGTGGCGTGATCGTCCGCGAGGCGCGGCAGGTTGTGGTCGAGCGCGTGGAGGCCCGCCGCCGCGAGGATCCCGGCCTGACGCATGCCGCCGCCGAACATCTTGCGGATCCGGTGGGCGCGGTGCACGAACGCCGCGTCCCCGCAGACGAGCGAGCCCACCGGGGCGCCGAGGCCCTTCGACATGCACACCGAGACGGAGTCGAACGGCGCGGCGAGCTCGGCGAGCGAGAGCCCGGTCGCGACGTGCGCGTTCCACAGGCGGGCGCCGTCGAGGTGCAGGCGGAGGTCGCGCTTCCGGGCCCACTCGACGACGCCGGCGAGCTGCGCCTTCGGCCAGACGCGGCCCCCGCCTCGGTTGTGCGTGTTCTCGACGCAGACCAGGCGCGTGGGCGCGTGATGGTGGTTGTCGGGCTTGAAGGCGGCCTCGCACGCGGCGGCGTCGTAGAGCCCCCCCTGACCCACGACCGTGAGCTGCACGCCCGCGAGCGCGCCGGCGGCGCCGGACTCGTAGAGCATCACGTGTGCGCCGTCGCCCACGAGGACGTCGTCGCCGGGCGTGGTGTGCGCCTTGATGCACGTCTGGTTCGCCATCGAGCCCGACGGCACGAAGAGCGCGGCGGCCTTGCCGACGAGCTTCGCGACGCGGGCCTGCAGCGCGTTGACCGTGGGGTCCTCGCCGTACACGTCGTCACCGACGTCGGCTGCCGCCATCGCGGCCCTCATCCCCGCCGAAGGCCTCGTCACCGTGTCGGAACGCAGATCGATGAGCCGCATGCACCGATAGATACCAGAGCCATCCGTGCTCGTGCGCGTGCTCGATCCGGTCAGCTCCTGCGGTCTGGACCCTGCAGACCACGACCCGCACCGTCTCCCCCTCCTGGCAATTCTTGCGGGCTTACGCGTGGCGCGCGCCTTGCTTCGCCAGGGACCGGGAGGCTCATGCGGACAAGCGGATGGATGCTCGGGCTCATCGGGCTCGTGGGGCTCGGCTGTGGCGAGCGTGGCTCCGGGCCTGCGGGCAGCGCGGGCGCGGGCGGCACCGGAGGCGCCGAGGGCACGGCCGCGCCGGTCGCGGGCATCCCGTGCGAGGGCGTGTGGGAGCGCTTCCTCGAGGCGCCGTACACCGAGATCGCGCTGCCCGACACGCACGTCACCTACTGGCGCTATCGCTTCGAGATGCCGCTGCCGGCGCGGGTCGCGCTCGAGGTGCACGGGCAGTACGCGCGCGCCCGCTACGTGAACTTCAACGCCTACGACCAGGACACGATCGACCCGAGCGACTCGCTGCCGGACCGCGCCATCGCGCCGGACCCAGGCAGCGAGAACCCGTTCTCGGGGCCGGCGTCCGGCAAGCCCGGCCGGTACACGGTGCGCGTGGCGCCGCCGGCGACCGCGCTCGCGCGTGGGCCGGGCAACGTCCTCAAGCTGCCGTTGCCGCCCGGCGGCGTGGACGTGCAGCGCGCGGAGCTCTGGTATCGCGTGTACGCGCCCGATCCCGGCCTCGACCGGAACGGCGGCGTGCCGCTGCCCGAGGTGCGTGCGCTCGACGCCGAGACCGGCCAGCCCATCGCGTGCCCGGTGCGGCGCTCGACTCGTCCGCCGCTCGTGGCGGCGCTCGGGAACTACCCGCCGCGGGGCCAGGACGGCGCCATCCGCAGCTACGCCTCCAAGGGGCGCGCGCTCTACGGCAACCTCGACAACCAGTACGTGGCGGCGCGGCTCGACTTCAACGCGGGCGAGGTCGCGGTCGTGCGCGTGCGTCCGCCGCGCTGGCCGAGCGGCCCCGCGGCCGCGGGCAAGGCGTTCGGCGCGGACGCCGAGGTGCGCTACTGGTCGCTGTGCATCGGGGGCGCGTCCACGCAGACCTCCGCGTGCCTGGCCGACTACGAAGCATCCGCCTCCGCGGATGGATTCGTCGCGCTCGTCATCGGCCCCGACGCGCTCGAGGCCGAGGTGCGCGCGGCGGGCCTGAATTTTCTGCCGCGGGGGCACCTGCTCGCGCCCATCCTCGTCTACCGCAACCTCCTGTCGCGCGACTTCGAGGGCTCGCTCCTCGGCGTGCCGGCCTGGCCGCCCGCGCGCGGCGACACGAGGGGCCCCGACGAGCTCGCGGCCGATCGCTTCGTGGGCGACCGCTCGCCGACGGGGCGCCACTGCAGCCTCGAGAGCTTCCGCCGCGACCGGTGCGGCATCGCCGCCGCGCCGGGGGTCGCCCCGCCGGCGATCGCGCCGCCCGTCGAGCCGCCTGCCGGGGCGTCCGCGGCGCCGAGCGCCGACACGGCGGAGCTGCGCGTGGCCGTGCCGTGGACGTTCCTGCTCGGCAACCTGCTCCTGCGGCGCATGGACCCGTTGGAGGACCCGGACCCGACGGCCGGCGAGCTCCGCGTGGCCGAGTTGCTCCTCGAGCGGCTGCTCTCGGAGGCGACGGGCAAGGTCGTCGCGGTCGAGGCGCTCGCGCCGGACCTCGCCGCCGAGCGCGTGCTGTCGGGCGAAGCCGACTTCGCCATCCTTCCGGCGCCGGACCACGTGTGGATCCGCGACGCGTGGCCGGTCGAGCCAATCGCGGTGGTCCTCGAGTCCGCGGACGCGCCGGCCCTCGGGGCGCGCGTGATCGTGCGCGCGGCGGACCCCACCGCCGACGTCGCCGCGTTGCGCGGAAAGGCGCTCGGCGTCGGCACCGCGCGCTACGAGAGCCTGTGGGCGCTCGAGGGCTGGCTCGCGGCGGCGGGCCTCGCGCCCGAGCGCGCGTTCGCAGTCCCGGGCGCGCTGCGCCGCGAGGTCGACCTCGCGCTCGACGACGTGGCGTCCGGCGCCGCGGATGCGGCCCTGTGCGACGAGGCCGCGTGGGCGAGGTACCAGGCTGTGCACGCCGATCGCGCGGCGCTCCTGCGGACGCTGGTGTCCGCGCCCGTGCCTCCGGCCGTGGTGGTGCGTGCGCCCGCGGGCCGCCCCGCGATGCCGGCCGAGGCGTTCGCCGCGGCGCTCGTCGCCGTGCGTGACGGCACGCCGGCCGGAGACGCCTCCGGCGCGGCCGCGCGGTTCTGGTCCATCGGCCGCTTCCGCGCCTTCTCCCCCGCCGACGCCGCCGCGCTCGATGCGCTCGCGGCGCAGCTCCGCGGCCGCGAGTTCTCGCTGCCCGTGTTCTTCTTCCGGTAGTCCGAACCCACATCGATTCGCGGGAGCTCCGGTGCTTCGGTGGGCACCTCGGGCGACTCGCGGCTGAGCTGCGTCTCTCCCGCTCCGCGCTCTGCGGGTCCCTGGGCCGGTCGAGCCGAAGGAGCGCAACGCCCGGTCGCGATCCAGGGACCTCTGAGCCTTGACGTTGACCTGAACGTGAACCTGAACGCCACCCTGGACGGCTTGCCTGCCGCGGAACGCGTCCACGTCCAGGAGACGGAATCCCCGATCGCACCTTCGGCGGGGCGCTGGCGTAAGCTCCGCGCATGCGCGCTCAGGTGCTCATCGTGGACGACGAGCCGAACATGCGGCGCACCCTCGAGATCCTGCTCGGCGAGGACGACCGGCTCGAGGTGGCCACGGCGGCGAGCGCGGAGAAGGCGCTCGAGCGCCTCGCCCGCGAGCCCGCCGACCTCGTCCTGACCGACCTCACGATGCCCGGCATGGACGGCCTCGAGCTGCTCCGGCGCGTCCGCGAGTCGTCGCCCGAGACGCAGGTCGTGCTGATGACGGCGTACCAGACCGTCGAGAGCGCCCTCGCCGCCATGCGCGCCGGCGCGTTCGAGTACCTCATCAAGCCCTTCGCGCCGGAGGAGCTGGTCGCGATCGTCGAGGCGGCGCTCAAGCAGGGCGCGCAGGTGCGCGAGACGCGCCGGCTGCGCGCGGCTCTCGAGGCAGGCCGCTTCGGCGACCTCGTCGGCACGAGCGAGGCGATGCGCCGCATCTTCCACACGATCGAGCGCGCCGCGGAGACCGACGCCACGGTGCTGATCACGGGCGAGAGCGGCACCGGCAAGGGCCTCGTCGCCCGGGCCGTGCACTACCGGTCGAAGCGCGCCGACGGGCCCTTCGTCGCCGTCAACGTGGCGGCGCTGGCGCCGTCGCTGGCCGAGAGCGAGCTCTTCGGGCACGAGCGCGGCGCCTTCACCGGCGCGGTCAAGACGCGCATCGGGCGGCTCGAGCAGGCCGACGGCGGCACGCTGTTCCTCGACGAGATCGGCGAGCTGCCGCCGGCGCTGCAGACCAAGCTCCTGACCGCGCTGCAGGAAAAGACGTTCGAGCGGGTCGGCGGCTCGCAGACGCTGCGCACGGATCTGCGCGTCATCGCGGCGACGAACCGCGACCTCGAGAAGGCCATCGCCGACGGCAGCTTCCGCGAGGACCTCTACTACCGGCTCCACGTCGTCACCATCGCCGTGCCGCCCTTGCGCGAGCGCCGCGAGGACATCCCGCTGCTCGTCGAGCACTTCCTCGGGGACCTCTCGCGCAAGCTCGAAGGGCCGCCCAAGGCGCTGTCCGCCGAGGCCCGCGAGGCGCTCGAGACCTACGACTTCCCCGGCAACGTCCGCGAGCTCGCGAACATCCTCGAGCGCGCCAGCATCCTCGCCGAAGGTGCCGAGATCCAGCGCGCGGACCTGCCGATCGGCCCCCGCGGCGACGCCAAGCCCCAGCTCGGTCAGTTCGTGCGGGGTACGCGCAACGGGTGGGTGGAGCTGCAGGCGGTGATCAAGGAGCTCGAGCGGCAGCTCTGCGAGCGCGCCCTGGCCGAGCATGGCCACCTCTCCAACGAGGAGATCGCGAGCCTGCTCGGGACGAGCCGCCGCGTCTTCGAGCTGCGCCTGGCCGAGTTCGGCCTGCAGAAGCGCAAGTAGTCCGAACCCACATCGGTACGCGTGGGCTCCGGTGCTTCGATGGGCACCGCGCGCGACTCGAAGCTGAGCTGTGTTGCCCCCCGCTCTCGGCGATCGGCCTCGCGGTGCCGGCGGCTCCGGATCCGGCCGTGGCCCGCAGCCCGTAGCCCGTAGCCCGGTAAGGTCTAACGCCGCGAGGGAGAACCGAGATAAAATGGCGCTCCCATGAGCACTGGCGACAAGCCGGGGCGAGAGCCCAGGAGGAGCGACGCTCCACGCAAGAGCGACGGCCCCGGCTTCCAGGGCGCTGGCGTGGACATCATCCGTCGGCTGCTCGGCTTCGACGGCGCGTCGGCCGACGCCGTTGCGG
This sequence comes from uncultured Myxococcales bacterium, assembly GCA_964593795.1. Classification (GTDB taxonomy): domain Bacteria; phylum Myxococcota_A; class Polyangia; order JAHFDS01; family JAHFDS01; genus JAHFDS01. Next base: position 8,564 of record CAZQJC010000322.1, read on the forward strand.
AGCTGGGACCCGAGCTCCGCGACGACGCCGAGGCCGTGGTCGACGCGCTCGAGGCGGAGGTGCAGAAGCTCGAGACGACCGAGGGGTTCTTCGACACCTCGACGCCCGCGCGCTGGCGCTTCCGGCGCAGCGAGCGGTCCTACCTGGCCGACCTCTTCTCGGGGCGTTACGACGAGACGTTCGTCAAGAGCCGCAACCACCTCGGGTCCCTGTACGAGAAGTTCAGGGCGACGCCGACGATGGCCATCCTCGCGCGCGCGCGCATCCTGCAGCGCGCCTTCGGGCGGATGAAGACGGGGCTCCCGGAGACCGCCCGCGGCGAGGCGGCCTTCGACGCGCTCATGCTCGCCACGTTCATGGACATCACGCTCATCGTCGAGGCGTTCGCCAGCGCGGCGCGCGTCTCGCTCGCCCGGGTGCGCAAGAACGAGCGCGCGCTCAAGAACCTGAGCTCGGCGACCCAGGCGATCGCCTACCTGTCGCCGCGGCTGCGCGAGCTGTTCGGCTCGCTCGAGTCCGCCGAGCAGGCAGTCCTCGAGGACGCCTCCGCCATCGGCGGCACGCTCAAGGACGTCGAGGCGGCGGTCGCGCAGACGGCCGACTGCGCGAACGTCATCGGCGTCGGCGCGGAGGTGGCGCGCACGGTCGCCTCCGGGAGCGTCACCGAGCTCGAGGAGATCCGCGTCGTCATGCAGGAGATCCAGCGCCACGTCGCGTCGATCGCCGAGCAGATCGTCGCGCTCTCCACCCAGACCCTGCAGATCGGCGAGATCCTGGCGTCGTCGAGCGACCTCGCGGAGCAGTCGAAGCTGCTCGCGCTCAACGCCTCCATCGAGGCGGCCAAGGCGGGCGAGCAGGGCGCGGGCTTCGCCGTGGTCGCGGCCGAGATCCGGAGCCTCTCCGAGCAGTCCAAGCGCGCGACGGCGCAGATTCGCGGGATCCTGACGCAGATCCACAAGGCGGCGCGGCTCGCGGTGGACGTCACCGAGCGCGGCTCGGCGCGCGCCGACGCGGGGGCGGCGGTCGTCGAGCGGGCGCACCAGGGCGTGCGCGAGGTGGTGTCGAGCGCCGAGAACTCCTACGGCGCGGCCAAGCAGATCGGCGCCTCGGCCAAGCAGCAGCGCGCGGGTCTGGCGGACATCGGAGAGCGCGTGGGCGCGGTGACGGCGAGCGCCGCCTCGGTGCGGGAGCAGCTCCGCGACGGCGAGCGCGCCCTCTCCGAGCTGCAACGCGTCGTCGACGTCCTCGAGGGCTCCCTGCAGGAGCTCCAGGGGCAGGGGCAGGGGCAGGGGACATGAGGGGGCTCCGCGCGGGTGCAGGAGAGGTGTCCGTGTCTGCATCGATCGGGTGTGCGAGGGCGTAGGTGCCGTCTCTGCTGCACTTCCAGCTGTCGTCCAAGGCGTTCGCGATCTCCGTCGATCGCGTGCGCGAGATCCTGCGCATGCCCGCCCTGACGGAGCTGCCGGACGGCTCGCTCACCCGTCGCGGGCTGCTCGACCTGCGCGGCGCGGTCATCCCCGTCTACGACGTGCGGCCGGTGCTCGCGCTGCCGGCGGGGCCCCTCGGCTGGGACCTGCGCACGGACCAGTACGTGCTCATCCTGCAGTGCCTGGGCGATGGGCGCGAGGTGCGCGCGGAGGCCGGCATCGTGGCCGACGACGTCCACGGCGTGCTGTCGGTGTCGGCGGGCGATCTGTCGCCGGTGCAGATGGCCGACGTCGAGATCCCGGTCTACCAGACCGTCGCGCGCGTGGGGCCGACCCTGCTCACGGTGCTGTCGGTCGAGGGCATGGTCAAGGCCGCGCGCGTGCACAGCCTCGGGCGAGGAGCCGCGTGAACGAGGCCATCCGCCGCGCGGCGCACGTCCTGGCCGATCGCGCGGGCTACCAGCTCCCGGCCGAGCGCTGGGAGGACCTGCGGCGCGCCGTCGAGGCGGTGTTCAAGGACGCCGGCTCGCCCCAGCGCGCGATGGATCGCGGCCTCGCCGCGCTCGCGACGCAGCCGCTCGACTCGCCCGACCTGCAGTCGGTCCTGCGCGAGGTCCTCATCGGCGAGACGCACCTGTGGCGCGACGAGGGGCAGATCCGCGCGCTCGGCGATCGGCTCCGCGGCGCGCTGGACGCCGGCACGGCGCCGCGGGTCTGGTGCGCGGGCTGCTCCACGGGCGAGGAAGCGTACACGGTCGCCATCGCGCTGCGCGAGGCGGGACACACCGGGGACGAGCCGCTCATCGTGGGCACGGACCTCAACGTGACGTCGCTGCGGCGCGCGGGCGGCGGCATCTACGGGGGCTGGTCCTTCCGGGGCTGCCCACCCGAGCTCATCGAGAAGCACTTCGACAGGCTGGGGGACCTCAAGCGCGTGCGCCGCCACATCGCGGTGCTCTGTCGCTTCGAGTTCGGCAACCTCGCCGACTTCGCCGCGCGCATCGTGCCGGCGCCGCCCGTCGCGCCGTTCCAGTTCATCCTCTGCCGGAACATCCTCATGTACTTCCGCACGGAGCTGGCGCGCGACGTGGTGCGTCGCTTCGCCGAGACGCTGGCGCCCGGCGGCACGCTCCTGCTCGGCCACGCGGAGCACGAGCTCGGCCGCGGGATCCCGGGCCTCGATCTGGTCGATTGCGGGGATTGCTTCCTGCTCGAGCGCAAGGGTGGCGCGCCGAAGACGCTCGGCAGGGGCCCGAGGCTCACGCGCGTCCCCCCCGCCAACGAGCCGCAGCGCCCGAAGACGGCGGAGCTGAGCTCGCTCGCGCTGGCCGAGCGGCTCGCGCAGGGCGGCGGCTACGCGGAGGCGGTCGAGGTGCTCGATCGCGCGCTGGAGGACGACGCGATGAACGTGCCGGCCCTGCTCATGCGCGCGCGAGCGCGCAGGGAGCTGGGGGAGCTCGAGGCCGCGCTCTCCGACCTCGATCGCTGCGCCTACCTCGATCCGCTGCTCGTCGTCGCGCACATCGAGGCGCTCGTGACGGCCCGGGCGCTCGGCAACAAGGAGCGCGCCCAGCGCGCGGCGCGCGCGATCAAGCACCTGCTCGACCGGCAGAGCCCCGGCGTGACGGTCCCGCACGGCGACGGCGCGACGGTCGCGGATCTCAAGAGCTGGCTCGCAGGGATGGGGGTCTGATGGCCATGAGTGAGCACGTCGACTGGAACGAGCTCCGCCGCAAGCTCGACGAGGTGGGAGCGCTGCTCTCGGAGACCATGCAGGTCACCGCGGCGCAGGGCGAGCGGGTGCTCGCGGATCGCGCGGCCCGCCTGCGCGAGGTGCCGCGCGGGCTGGCGGTCCGTCAGGCGCTCGTCGAGGTGCTGGCGTTCGAGCGCGCCGAGGAGCGCTTCGCCATCGAGCTCGGGACGCTGCACTCGGTGCAGCCGTGGGTCGTGCCGGCGCAGCTCCCGGGCGCTCCCGCCTGGGTGTGGGGCATGGTCAACGTGCGCGGCGACATCATCGCCGTCGTCGACCTCGGCGACTTCCTCGACGGGGCCGGGCGCGACCGGCCGCCCGAGCACATGGTGGTCGCGGCGGTGCGCTCCGGCGTCGGCGAGCAGCGCCGCGAGCTCGGCTTCGTGGCCCTGCCGGCCGATCGCATCACCGGCATCCTCCCGGTGGACTCGTCGCGGCTCGCGCCCGCGCTCCACACGTTCTCCGATCGCAAGCGCCAGCTCGTCCGGGGCCTCTTGCCCGACGGCACGCTCCTCCTGGAGCTCGGCGACACCTTCTCCTCCCACGAGATCACGACCTAAGGACCGAGCGAGGACCCCATGCCGACCTTTCCGCCTCCCGTACCGCTCGCCGACGCAGAGACCGCCCACCTCGCGGCGGCCTCGATCGACGGCGAAGACGCGCTCGTGCTCGAGAAGCTCGCCGACACCGTCGAGCCGGCGCTCACGCCGGCCGTAGACGGCATCCTCGACGTGCTCTTCCGGTTCGACGCGACGCGCTCGGGCCTGCTCGATCCGACCGCGATGGCGCGCCAGCGGCGCGACCTGCGCGACTTCTACGCGCCGCTCCTGCGCGGTCCCTACGACGGAGAGCACGTCCGCAGGCGCAGCGCGGCGGGCGATGCCCTCCGCAAGATCACGCCGATCGGCGCGCTCGTGGCGCAGGCCTACCACTCGTACTTCCGCAAGTCGCTGGCGCTCCTCGTGCAGCTCTACGGCGCCGAGCCCGCGCGGCTCGAGGACGCGATGGCGACCCTCGCCAAGGGCCTCTTCCTCGACATCGGCATCGCGCTCGACGCGGCCTCGCGCACGAACATCACGGCCGCCCAGCAGGCGCAAGGCGAGGCGCGCGAGGCGGTGCGTCAGGTGCGGGAGCTCGCGAGCCAGCTCGCGAACGTGGCGAGCGAGCTCCTCGAGTCGAGCACGCGCCAGAGCGCCTCGGCCGGCGAGATGGCGGCCGCCATCGCCGAGATCACGAGCACCATCAACGAGATCCGGCAGACGTCGATCCAGTCGCTCGAGAACGCGCAGGCCGTGATCCGGCTCGCCGAGAGCTCGGTCGAGGCCTCGCGCTCGGGCGCGACGGCGGTGGCCGACTCGGTCGAGGCCATGCGCGGCATCCAGGCGCAGGTCGAGTCGATCGCCGAGCGCATCCTCGCGCTGTCCGAGCACACGCAGCAGATCGGCGAGATCATCGCGTCGGTCAACGACATCACCGAGCAGTCGCGCCTGCTGGCGCTCAACGCGTCGATCGAGGCGGCCAAGGCTGGCGAGCACGGCAAGGGCTTCGCGGTCGTGGCGACCGAGATCCGCAGCCTCGCCGACCAGTCGAAGCAGTCGACGGTGCAGGTGCGCAATATTTTGGGCGAGATCCAGAAGGCCACGAACAGCGCGGTCATGGTGACCGAGGAGGGGGCCAAGCGCGTCGAGCGCGGCGCGGACCTCGCGACGAACGCCGGCGAGAACATCCACTCGCTGGCGAGATCGATCGAGGAGTCGGCCGGCGCGGCCAAGCAGATCGCGACGAGCGCCAAGCAGCAGAACCTCGGCATCGAGCAGGTGTCGCTGTCGATGTCGAGCATCAACCGAGCGACGAGCGACGCCCTCGAGGCCATCCGCGCCTCCGAGCGCACCGCGCGCGAGCTGGCTCGCCTCGGCCAGCGCCTGACCGAGCTCCTGGACACGCTCGAGGCGTGATGCGTCGGGCTTCAGGCTTCAGGCTTCAGGCTTCAGGCCCGTCCCCGCGTCGGGGCAGCGGCCGCGTGCTCGGATGCCGCCGACGGCTGCTGTTCCCGTCCGGAACCTGTAGCGCGAAGCCTGTAGCCCGAAGCCTGTTCGCGCCGCGGCTCGGCCACGACGAAGCCTCCGTGTTGCGCGTCGCACCTGTGCTCGGGAGAGGCGCCTAGTGGACGAGACGCTCGCACAGCTCGTCGAGGTGTTCCGGGGCGAGGCCCCGGAGCTCATCGAGAGCATCAACCGCGCGCTCATCGGCGCGGAGACGCTCAAGACGCCCGAGGAGCGCTCGGCGGGCCTGCACGCGGCGGCGCGCGCCGCGCACAACTTGAAGGGCATCGCGGCCACGGTGGAGAACGAGGCCGCGCGCGATCTCTCGCACGAGCTCGAGAGCGTGATCGAGCGGTTGCGCATCGAGGATCCGGCCGAGGTCCAGCCCTTCTTCGACCTCGGCTACGAGCTGTGCGACGCGCTCGGCCAGTCGGTGTCGGGCGACCTCGATCCCAAGCGGCTCAAGAGCTTGCTGCGCCGCGTGCGTGGCATCCTGTCGAACGCGCGACCCATCGCCGCGGGGGAGCACCCCGGTCGAGCGACGCCGCCGCCCGCGCCGCCCCCCTCCGCGCACGCCGCCGAGCCTCCGTCCTCCCCCTCGCAGGCGCTCGAGCCGGCCGGGGCCAGGAAACCCGTGGTGCAGGAGCCCCCAGCCGCGGCTGCGGCGGAGCCCGAGGTGCGCTCGTCGGGTGTTCGCATCGACGAGCGCAAGATCGAGCGCCTCATGGCGCAGGTCGCCGAGCTCCGGCTCGCGAAGATCCGCGCGGAGCAGCGGCTGGCCGAGCTGCGTGGCCTGCGCGATGGCCTGTTCCAGGCCGCGCGCGTCGCCCGCCGCGGCAGCGAGAACGCGCGCCGGGGCACGAGCGCCGGCAAGCGCCTGACCGAGGCGGTGCATCGCGCCGAGAACGCGCTGGCCCAGATCGGCAAGAGCGCGCAGACGATCTACGCGGAGTCGATGCGCGACACGGTCCAGCTCTCGATCCTCACCGACGAGCTCGAGGGCGAGGTGCGCCGCATCATGACGCTGCCGCTCGCCGCCGCGCTCGGCCCCGTCCATCGCATCGCGCGCGACGTCGCGCGCTCGCGGAGCAAGAGCGTCCGCGTGGAGATCTCCGCGGCGGGCATCGAGATCGACAAGCGCATGATCGAGGAGCTGCGCGATCCGCTGATGCACCTCGTGCGGAACGCGGTGGATCACGGCATCGAGCCTCCCGACGAGCGCCTGCAGCTCGGCAAGAACGCCACGGGCCTGCTGCGCGTCCACGCCGAGATGCGCGGCGCCATGCTGCTCCTGTCGATCGCGGACGACGGCCGCGGGGTCGATCGCACGCGCGTCCTCGTCGCCGCCCAGGAGAAGCTGGGCCTGCGCTTGACCGCCGACGCGCCCTACGAGCAGGTCCTCGAGCTGCTCTTCACGCCGGGCTTCTCGACCGCCGCGGAGCTCACCGACACCTCGGGCCGCGGCGTCGGCCTCGACGTGGTGCGCGAGCGCGTGCGCGCGCTCGGCGGCAGCCTGCGCATCAAGAGCGAGCCTGGACGCGGCACGACCTTCGAGCTCCTCATCTCGCCGTCGGTCTCGACGACGCGGGGCCTGTTGCTCGAGGTCGGCGGCCAGACCCTGGCCATCCCCGTCGGCGCCGTCTCGCGCGTCCTGCGCATCTCGCCGCAGCGCTTCGAGCGCATCGGCGGCGTCCTGGTGTTCCGCGAGGGCGAGGAGCACGGCGGCCCGCCCATGCCCGTGGCGCGCCTCGACACCGTGCTGCAGCTCCAGCGCAACGAAGAGGTCGACAGCCAGCGCACCGACGACCGCGTGCTCGTCCTGGTCGTGGCCGCCGGCGACGATCGCGTGGCGTTCGTGACCGACAACGTCGCGGGTGAGCAGGACATGGTCGTCAAGCCCTTGCCGTATCCGGTGCGCCGCCTGCGCAACCTCGCTGGCGCCGCCCTGCGCGGCAACGGCGAGGTCCTGCCCGTGCTCTCGCCGACCGACCTCGTCGCCTCCGCGCGCGCCGTGCAGAACGCCGGTGTCGAAACCCCGAGGCCCCACGTCCGGCCCGCCCCGGTGCGGCCGACCGCGACTCGCCGGGTCCTCGTGGTGGACGACATGCTCACGACGCGCACGCTCGAGAAGGCCATCCTCGAGCACGCGGGCTATCGCGTCCTCGTGGCCAAGAGCGGCCAGGAGGCCTGGGATGTCCTGCAGCAGGAGACCGTCGACGCGGTCGTCACCGACGTGGACATGCCCGAGATGAGCGGGTTCGAGCTGCTCGCTCGCGTGCGCGGGTCGGCGTCGTTCGGCAGGGTCCCGGTCGTCCTCGTCACCTCGCTCTCCAGCCAGGAGGAGCGCGCCAAGGGCATGCAGCTCGGCGCGAGCGCCTACATCACCAAAGGCCAGTTCGACCAGGGGCAGTTCCTGGACGTGATCGCGACGGTGATCTGATGGCGAGCCTCGAGGCCCTCGCCCCCATCCGCGTGGTCATCGCAGACGACGCCGCCACCGCCCGCCTCGCGCTCAAGGCCGCCGTGGAGGCCGACGGCTCGCTCGTCGTGGTCGGCGAGGCCCGCGACGGCGCCGAGGCGGTGGAGCTCTGCGTCCGCCTGCGGCCCGACGTCGCGCTCCTCGACGTGCGCATGCCGATCATGGACGGCGTCTCCGCCACCAAGGAGATCATGGCCCGCGCGCCGCTCCCCGTGGTGGTGATCAGCGGGACGCAGCTCGACGAGGACCCGCAGATCTCGTTCGTCGCGCTCGCGGCGGGGGCCGTGGAGGTCGTGCGCAAGCCGCGCGCGGGGCTCGAGGGGCAGCGCGCCGACGACGCCGGCCGGCTCCGCTCGCTGCTCAGGCTCATGTCGCAGGTCAAGGTGGTCCGCCGAGGCTCGTTGCCGCCGGAGGGGTCGCTCCCGCCCGTGCCCGCGCGCGGCGCCGACCTCCTCGCGATCGGCGCGTCGACCGGCGGCCCCGCGGCGCTCTCGCGCCTGCTGCGTGACATCAAGCCGCCGCTGCCGATGCCCACCGTCATCGTGCAGCACATCATGGAGGGCTTCGTCTCGACCATGACGGGCTGGCTGTCCGCGACGACGGGCCACGACGTGCGCGTCGCCGCCGGCGGCGACATCCTGACGCCCGGCGTCGTCCTCGTGGCGCCCGACGACGTGCACCTGACGGTCGAGCGGGGAGGGCGCACCCGGCTCGGGCACGGCAGCCCCGTCGGAGGCCACCGTCCGAGCGTCAACGAGCTCTTCCACTCGGTCGCGCGCGTGCACGGCCGCCGCGCGATCGGCGTGCTCCTGACGGGCATGGGCGACGACGGCGCCGTCGGGCTCGGCGCGATGCACCAGGCCGGCGCTCTCACCTTCGCCGAGGCGGAGGCCTCGTGCGCCGTCTACGGGATGCCCCGCGCCGCCGTGGAGCTCGGCGTCGTCGATCACCTCCTGCCCCTCGGGCGTCTGGCGCGCGAGCTGGGGGCTGCCCTTTCGGCTCGCGCCTCTGTCCCCCCACCGTGATATCTTGCTGAGACCTTTGCCATGGCCAAGCGCCGGATCCTGGTCGTAGACGACACCGAGACCGTCCTCATGTTCCAGAAGCTCTCTCTGGGACCTGAGTACGATTACGACACCGCCAAGAACGGCTTGAAGGCGCTCGAGGTCGCCCGCGCCCGAAAACCCGACCTCATCCTGCTCGACCTCGAGATGCCGGAGATGGATGGCCTCGCCTTCCTGCGGCAGCTCCGCGAGGACGCCGCGCTCGAGGACGTGCCCGTCATCGTCTGCACGACGAAGAACACCCCGACGCACGTCAAGGCCGCGTTCGACGCGGGCTGTTCCGAGTTCTGCGCCAAGCCCATCGATCGCGTGGACCTCGGGAAGAAGGTGCGCCGCCTTCTCGGGGAGAAGGGGGGCTAGCCCGTGGCGAACGAATTCGGCGCCACTGCTGCGGCCGATCGTCCCTCGCCCTCGCCGGAGGCGGCCACCGCCACCACCACCACCGAGGAGCAGCTCGCCGCGCTCCTCGCGAAGGCGTACGTGCTCGCGGACGGCCTGTCCAAGCGCACGGGCGAGCGCGACGTGCAGCGCTACGAGGACCAGATCTCGGGCCTGCGCGTCGAGAACTCGGGGCTCGAGGACCGGTGCAACCAGCTCATCCGGCAGCACGCCGCGATGGTCATGCTCTTCGTCTCGAGCGAGCGGCTCCACGCGAGCCTCGAGCCGCGCGAGGTCGCGACCAGCATCTGGGAGATCCTCGTGAACCTCGTCGGGGCCGAGGAGTTCTGCATCGCCGTGCGCGACGGCGAGGGCAGGGATGCGCCCTTCGAGCTCGTGCGCTGTGAGCAGGTGGACGAGGCGCGGGCGAGGGCCTCGCTCGCGCGGGATCCGCTCGTCACGCGCGCGCTCGACGAGGGCAACGTCGTCATCGCGACCGAGCCCGCGACGGTGGCCCACCACGACGGCGCCCCGGGCGCGATCGCCGCGGTGCCGCTGCGCATGACCGACGCGACCGGCGAGGCCTACAACCTCGGCGTCATCGTCGTGTTCAAGCTCCTCGATCACAAGAAGGAGCTCGCCGCGGAGGACGGCGACGTCCTGTCCCTCCTCGGCGGGCACGCGGCCACCGCCTTCGTCGGCGCGAACGCCTACGCGCGGCTCCATCGCAAGGTCAAGACGATGGAGTCGCTCATGAACCTCCTGAAGAAGTGACGGGCGGGGGCGGGCGTTGAGCGAGCAGCAGTCGAGCCTGGCCGGCAGCCTCGAGGACGTCCCGGTCGTCGACCTCCTCCAGTTCCTGCACGCGAGCGGCCGTACGGGCACGCTCGAGGTGCGGCGCCGCGTCGAGGGCGGCGAGGAAGACGTCTTCTACGTCGTCCTGCACAACGGCCGCATCCTGCACGCCTCGACGCCGGCGCGCATCAACCTGGGACGCCTCCTCAAGGAGGGCGGGGTCGTCACCGAGGAGCAGATCCAGGAGGCCCTCGGCGACAAGCACCCCGGCGAGCTCCTCGGGCAGATCCTGGTGCGCCGCGGGGTCGTCACGAGCGCGCAGCTCGCGGCAGCGGTCAAGCGGCAGATCGAGCTCACGCTCGGCGAGATCGTCGGGTGGACGCGCGGCCAGTTCGCCTTCTACCTCGAGGACCACGTCCCGGCCGACGACATCCGCGTCTCGCTCAAGGAGCTCCTGCCGATCAGCGACGTCAACACGCAGTTCCTCCTGCTCGAGGCGCTGCGCATGTTCGACGAGAAGCGCTCGGGCCAGGTCGCCCCGCCCGCGGCGCCCGAGGGCAACGAGGACTTCGACTTCCCCGAGCCCTCCATCCAGCCAGCGCCCGCGGCCCACAAGCCGCACCTCTGCGTCGCGTCGACGAGCAGGCCGCTGGTCGCGCGCTTCGCGGCCCTCGCGCAGTCGCGCGGCTGGACGCTCGAGACCCCGGCGACCCTCAAGGCGCTCGAGGACTGGTCCCCCGCCGGCCGGCCGGGCAGGGCGGTCCTGGTGATCGATGCCCCCGCGCTCGCGTGGAACGAGACGACGACCCGCGGCCTGCCCGGCACCGTGGCGCACCTGCTCGCGACGCACCCCGGGATCTCGGTGGTCGTGCTCGGAAGTGACCTCGCCCCCGAGGCTGTCGCCGAGCTCTACGCGTCGGGTGTCGAGGCCGTGTTGCCCCGGCCGCCGCTCGACGGCCTCGAGTCCAGCGCCCCCGTGCCGCAGGCGGCTCGCGGCGCCCTGCGCGCGGTGACCGTCGTGCTCGAGCGAATCCTCGGCACACCCGCGCGTCCCGCGCCCACCGGTTCCGCGGCCGAGCTCGTGCTGCTCGAGCGGGCGCGCATCCAGGTGGACAAGGTCCAGCGTTCTGCCCGCGATCTCTCCGTCGGGCTGACCTTCCTCGAGGCCGTGGCCGAGCACTTCGACCGGGCCATCCTGATGCTCCGCGTGGGCGACGCGCTCACCGTCATCGGCGCGTTCGGCCTCGGCGCGGACGGCCGCTCCCTGTCGCAGTCGGTCCCCTCGGGCACGCGGCTCGAGGTCGGCGCGGGTGGAAAGCTCGCGACCGTGCTCGCCGAGCCGACCTCCGTGTGCATGGAGACGACGTCGATCGACTTCCCGCCGGTGGTCGCGGATCAGCTATCGCGCCCGAACGGGGGGCTCGGCTGCCTGCTACCTCTCGTGGGCGCGGAGGCCGCGGTGGGCCTCGTGTACTGCGATCTCGGGCCGAACCCCGACATCCCGGAGAACGTCATCGAGGCCCTGCAGATCGTCTCGAAGTGTGCGGGACTGGCGATGGAGCTCGCGATCACACGAACGCGGCTCCACCGCCTCGAGCAGTCCAAGAAGTAAGGCCTCGCTGTCGCAAGGCCGTCGAAGGTCGAGAGTACCGTCGATACGATCTCGCGACGGTGAATTCGCGAGCGAAGCGAGCGTCCTGCCGCGCGCAGGCCGTGCCGCAGTTGGTGTTGCGAGCCTTCGGCGCGACCGGCACGGGGCCCCACGCAGGCCGGAGGCCCTCATGATTCGTCACATCTGCCTAGGCAGATGGAATGTCCTCCTGGGAGTCCAGCACCCCAGAACTTCTGGCCCCTTACACCACGCCCGGCCTCACCCCCGCAGAGCGTGCGGGTCGCGCAACCGCCCCTCTCCCGTCGGGCCCGTCGGGAGAGGGGCCCCGCAACAGTCGGAGCGCGTTGCCGAGCACTCGGGCATGACGAGGCGATGGTCGGGAACGGAGCGTGCGCGTGCGCTGCGTGGCTGCTCGACGCCTGCCGAGTCGGCGTTGTGGGCACTGCTCCGCGGCCGAGGCATGGGCGCGAAGTTCAGGCGCCAGCAACCCGTCGGGCCCTACGTGCTCGACTTCTGCTGCTGGGCGGCGATGCTGGCGGTCGAGGTCGACGGCCCCATTCCCGCGACCCGCGGGGAGCGAGACCGTCGGAGAGACGCGTGGCTGGGGGCGCGTGGCATCGCGGTCCTGAGGGGCGACTGACCGCGGTGGACGCCACGACGGGGTGAGGCCGGGCGTGGTGTTAGGGGCCAGAAAAATCGATC
>CAZQJC010000323.1:0-33643 GCA_964593795.1 uncultured Myxococcales bacterium
TCGGGTCTCTGACCCGGATCCGGAGCCTGAAGCCCGAGGCCTGAAGCCCGAAGCCTTCAGCGACGGCGCTCGTCCACGGATCAGCGGGCCTGCGCAAGCCCGCATTCTCCAACGCAGTTCAACCCGTTCGGTGCTCTAGAACTTGCGGTGGAGGAAGCGGGCTTCGTCCACCAGGCCGTGGCGGTCGTAGAAGGCGGCGAGGGCGGCGCGGCGGGTGCGATGGTCGAAGCCGAGGGCGTGGGCGAGCTTGCGCTGGCACACCGGGCAGGCGTGCGCGGGCGCGCGATCCGCCTCCTCGAGGCTGTTGACGCCATTCATCTCGCAGCGGAAGTGCGCGCAGTGGTGCAGCCCGAAGACGTGGCCGATCTCGTGGCTCATCACCTTGAGCGTGCGGCGTAGCAGGCGCAGGCTCGGCGCCTCGCCGGGGCGCGGCGGGGGGCCGAAGCGCCCGAGGCTGTAGACGCCGGTGCCGACCTCGAACAGGCCCAGGCCGAAGACGAAGTGAAGGCCGGGCGCGTAGAGGTCGTCGAACGTGATGCCGATGTACGCGATCGCGTCGTCGGGCTTCGCGGTGGCGAGCGCCTCGGCGATGGCGTGGGCGTCGTGCTGCGTGCCCTCCGCGCCGGGGCGGCGCGTCACGGCCGGCAGCCGCAGCGGGGGCGCCACGCGCGCGGGGAGCTGGAAGAAGGCCTCCGCGTAGGCGCGCACCGCCTCGAGGAGCGCCTTCTGGCGTGAGGCCGCGGCGCCGAGCGGCTGCAGCACGATCGTCCGGCGCGCGGGCGTCGGCTGCAGCGGGCCGGCGGCGACGAAGGCCTCGAAGGACTGCGCGGGCTCGTCGAACGCGGCGCGCCACTCCCCGGGTCGCGGCGGCGGCAGCGGCTCGAAGCCCTCGCTCGACGGGCCGTCGGGTGCGTCGCGCGGGGCGTCGCGCGAGGAGGCGCCCGCGTCGCGTCGCGGCCCGGGCTGCTGGGCGCGCGCCTCGAGCTCCCCGCGTGCGTTGCCGAGCAGCCGCAGGCCGCCCGCTGCGGCCAGCGTGGCCGCGAAGATCGTCAGCCGTTCGTAGGACCTCACGTGCGGTCGAGAGGCGAGGGCGGCGGTGTGACAGCTCGCAAAGCTTGACAGTGCATGGTGTAACAGTTATGAGTGGAATGAATGGGCAAGACGCTCGAGATGGCGCTCGGCGCGCTCAACGGCCTCGTCGGCGATTACCTCGTCCGCACGGGCAATGGCCTCGCGACGCCGATGACGTTCGTGCGGGGGGGCGCGCCCGTCTCGCCCGCCGAGGTGGCGGGGCCGACCCGCGTCGTGGTCCTCGTGCACGGGCTCATGTGCAGCGAGGCCGTGTGGGAGATGCCGGAGGGCGGCGACTACGGGACGCGGCTCGAGGCCGACCTCGGGTACGCGCCGCTCCACGTCCGCTACAACTCGGGCCTGCCGATCCCGGATGGCGGCCAGGCGCTGACGCACCTCCTCGACGAGCTCGTCCGCGCGTCGCCGGGGCCCCTCGACGAGCTCCTGCTGCTCGGCTTCTCGATGGGCGGCCTCGTCCTCCGGAGCGCGTGCCACCTCGCGGCGACGTCGGGGAGCCTGTGGCTGCCGGCCGTGCGCCGCGCCATCTACCTCGGCACGCCGCACCTCGGTGCGCCGGCCGAGCGGGTGGGCAGGGTGCTCGCGCGCGTGCTCGGCGCGATCGACGACCCGTACACGCGCCTTGCCGCGCAGCTCGGCGAGCTGCGCAGCGACGGCATCAAGGATCTCGGCGACGCGGACCTCCGCCACGAGGACCGCGCGCGCCGTCGCGTGTCGGTGTCGCTGCGCGATCCGCGGCACCCGGTGCCGCTCCTGCCGCAGATCCAGCACCACCTGATCGCGGGCTCGCTGGGCGATCCGCGCCTAGCGGCGCTGTTCGGCGACGGCATCGTGCCCGTGGCGAGCGGCATCGGGGGCGCGGTGGCGAGCGGAGATGGCGCGCAAGCCGCGCTGCCGCCCGAGCACGTCAAGGTGCTCCCCGGCGTCCCGCACCTCACGCTCGCCCATCACCCCGACGTCTACGCGCACATCCGTGCGTGGTGCGAATCGAAACCTCAGGAGACCCCATGACGAACAGAGAGCTCGCGAGGAGAAACGAGAGCGGCAAGCCGACGCGCTGGCAGGGCCTGGCCGCGCTGGTCGGAGACGCGGTCGAGCACGGGGCGGGCGCGATCGAGCGCGTGCACGTCGCGACGGCGCGACGGCCGTTCCGGATCCTCGCGCAGATCCCGGTGGTGGCCGGCCCTGCGGCCGTGGTGCAGGCGGTGCACGACGCGTCGGTGGCCATCACCTACGACGTGGTGCGCGGCGTGACGCGGGTGGTGCGAGGCTCGCTCGTGGTCGCGATCGACGCGGCCGAGGGCAGCTAACCGAATCGCAATGATCCAGGTCCCGACCCGGACAAACCCGAACCCGAACCCGGGATTGCCCCTCTAGCCCAGCGCTAGCCCCGCGAACCGGCGCCGTCGCGCGGGCCGGCGTCGCGCCGGCCGCCGTCGTCGGGCAGGCGCGCGTCGGGCTGGCTCGGGTTGCGGGTGCTGCCGGCCATCGCGCCCGCGCCGGCGGGGAGCTTGCCGAAGTCGAGCCACGCGAGCCAGATGTCCGCCGGCGAGAAGATCCCGGTCAGCCAGGGCAAGTCGGTCGCGACGTCGTTCGAGTACCAGCTCACGAGGTACTGGTTCTTCGCGATGGGCACCACCGCCGTGTACGCGGTGTCGCCGGAGCTCTTGAGCTCGGCGAGCTCGAGGATGTCGATCGGCGAGCTCGGGTCCGCGAGGTTGCCGACGAGCTCGTAGACGGCCGTGCGCTTCTTCGTCTCGGGCAGGTACTTGCGCGCGACGACGATCTGGCGGCCGGCGTGCTCGAACCACGCGGGGCCGTCGAAGCGCAGGTCGAACTTGCGGTCGCACGCCCACGCTGCGTACGGCGGATCGGCCGTGCAGATCGCGGTCTGGCCGCCCGAGAGCAGGCCGCGGTTGTCGAGGCGCACGAGCGACACGGCGCGCTCGCCGAAGAAGCGGAGCTCGGCCTCGCTCGGCACGTCGTCCACGCTGTCGAAGATGAGCCCGAGCCGCGTCCAGCTCCGACCGTCGTCCTTCGACTCGAAGAAGCCCACCTTGACGTCGCCGTCGTTGTAGCCGGTCGCGTAGAGCGACGTGCCCTTCTCCGCGTAGCGCCAGAATCCCCACATCTCGTCGTAGACGCGCACGGGGGTGCTCCAGGTGCGGGCGTCGGCGCTCTCGGTGCGCACGGACCACGCGAGGCTCCCGTCGTCGCGCGGATACACGCCCGGCACGCGCGAGATGGCGATGACGACCAGCTTGCCGCCGCGCACGAGCAGCTTCGGATCGCGGATGTCGCGGTCCTTCATGAAGATCTCGGAGACCAGCTGGAACGTGTCGCCGCGATCGGTCGACTCGAAGATCTTCAGGCGCGCCTGCGGCGTGCCTTGCTGGCCGGTCTCGCCGCCGCGGAACACGAGGTAGAGGCGCCCGTTGAAGTACGCGAGGTCCGTGTTCTCGTTGTGCAGGCCGTCCGTGTAGATGATGCGCTGGTTGCTCACGAAGCCGGTCGTGGGCTTGTCCGGCCCGAGCTCCGAGAGCTTGCCGCGCTCGCCGCAGCCGAGCGCGACCACCATCGCCAGCACCCCCCATGCCGATCGCATGGCGGCAGGATAGCGCGCCGCGCGCGGTAGCATCGCGCGATGATCAAGCGCGTCCTGCGGTGGCTCCTCGGTGGGTTCATGGTCGCCATCGGCGTCGGCCACTTCGTGCGGCCCGAGCCCTTCGTCGCCATCGTCCCGGCCTGGCTGCCGTGGGCCCTCGCGCTCGTGTACGTCTCCGGCGCGGCGGAGATCGCCCTCGGCTTCGGGGTCCTGCACCCGCGCACGCGGCCGGTCGCGCGCTGGCTCCTCGTCGCGCTCTACGTGGCCGTCTACCCCGCCAACATCAACATGGCGGTGAACCAGATCCAGCTCCCCGGCCTGCCGCCGGCGCCCGTGTGGGCGCTCTGGGCGCGGCTGCCGCTGCAGGCGGTGCTCATCCTCTGGGCGCTCTGGTGCACGCGCGCCGAGCGCCCGAAGGAGTGACACAATGGCAGGATGGTGAGGCTGGCGGGAGGCGCGGCGCTGCTGGTCCTCTGGGCGGCCGGGTGCGGGAAATCGGCGCCCGGCGGCGCTCGGGGGACGGACGGCGCGGCGGCAGATGCGGCGAGGGCACCAGACGCGGGCGGCGCGGTGGACGCCCGTCGGCCGGCGGATGCCTCGGCGCGGGACGGCGCGCGATCCGACGGCGCACAGGCCGATGCGGGCGCACGGCGGGACGCCTCGGCGCCGGACGCCTCGGCCCCGGACGGCGGCGCGGTCGCTTGGGATCCGGGCGTCTGGCCCATGTTCGGTCACGATGTCCGCCGCACGGGGCGCGCGCGCGTCACGGGCCCGCAGCGCTACACACCGGGCGCCGCGGGCAACTGGACCTACGTCGCGCACTCGGCGGCGTCGATCAACATGCAGGCGGTGGTGACCGCTCAGGGGGCGTACTTCGGGAGCTGGGGCATCCTGCGGCGCGCCCCGGCCACGTCGCCCGACACGTGGATCAAGGCCGACGGCAAGTACTTCGGCCTCGGCCTCGCCACGGGCTCCGAGCTCTTTTCGCCGTTCGATCCGGCCCCGGTCGCCGCCTGCTACAGATACGCGCCGCGCACGCCCCTCGCGCGCGATCAGATGTGGTGCGGCTCGGCGCCGTGGGTCGTCACGTTCTACAACGGCACAATCGAGGGCACGGCGCTCGTGGATCCCGCGAGCGGCGTGCACTACGTGGGGCGCGGAGACGGTGCCCTCTACGCGGTCGAGCCGGCCAGCGGCCGCGTGCTCTGGCGCTTCGCGACGTTCAACCCGGCCGACCGCGCGGACCCGGACGGCGGTGGCGAGATCATCGGCGGACCGGTGATGGACGCGCGCCGAAACCTCTACTTCGCGACGTGGGGCGCCCCGACGGACAGCGGCGGCGGGCCGCTCTACGAGACGCACGCGGTCTACGCGGTCGATGCGGCGGGGCAGCTCGTGTGGCGCTACCCGGCCGCCGCGCCGCGGCTGACCGATCCCCTGCTCGCCGCACCCGCGCTCAGCCCCGACGGGCGCACGCTCTACGTCGCGACCTGGTTCTCCGACGCCACGAGGCCGGGGCGCCTGCTCGCGCTCGACCTGACGGCGCCGGCCGGTGCGACCGACGCCGAGCGCCTGCGCTGGGAGCTCGTGCTCCGGAACCCGGCGCGGGCGGGCATGCCCGCGATGTGGGCGCGGCACCTGTCCGTCGGCGCCGACGGCACCGTGTACGTCGGCGCGGCGGAGGCGGTGCCCCTCGCGAGCGCGGCGGCGATCCTGGCGGTGCGCGACGAGGGCCGCTCGGCGCGCCTCGTTTGGTCGCCGGCGGTGGTCGAGCCGCACGGGTGGAGCGGCGGCGCCGGGCAGATGGTGCAAGGCATCGCGCTGTGGGAGGAAGGGGGCGTCACGCGGCGCATCTACGCGGCGACCTCGCACACCAAGAACGTCAACGGCACCGGCGGCGCCCTGTTCCTCCTCGACCCGCAGTCGGGCCGCGTGCTCGCGACGTTCGATCCAGCGATGCTGCCCACGCCCGGCGTCGGCGGCATGACCGCGCCGACGCTCGGCGACGACGAGACCGTCTACGTCGGGATCCGCGGGCGCCACGACCTCGTCCTCGGACCCGAGGTCACGACGAGCCAGTGGCGAGACGGGGCCATGTACGCGGTCAAGCTCGACGCCTCGGGGGCACGCTTCGAGGTCCGCTGGTCGCGCCCGGTGGAGGGCCAGCTCGACTGGGCGCACCCCGCGCTCGGTCCCGACGGCGCGCTCTACTTCGGGAGCAGCGATCGCTTCTCGCCCCTGGATCAGGCCACGTTCTACAGCCTGTCCGAGGAGCCGCCGCGCCACAGCCCGCGCTTCTACGCCGTCCGCGAGTGACGCGCGGGGCGCGGACGGGCGGCCTCAGGGCGTGACGGCGGCGGGGACGATGGTCCAGGCGACGCCGCCCTGCGGGTCGCGCGCGACCACGACGAGCAGGCCCTCGCCGGCCTTCTTGGCCTCGAGGGTGCAGCTCGGCGAGCGGTACTCGATCAGCTTGCCGACGCTCGAGTACCAGGCGTAGGAGATCTCGCCTGCTGCGGCGGTGGCGGAGGCGCCGAGCTTCGGGCGGTCCCCGATGCGGGCCTGGAGGCCGGCCTCGGGCATGGGCGCGCCGTCGATCGTCACCACCGGGACGCTCGGCGGATCCACGCGGCGGCCGAGGAACACGATCTTCTCCGCGGTCTTCTCGAGGCCGTCGATCTCGACGCGCACGGTGATGGGCAGCGGCACGGGCGCGTCGTCGGGCAGGCCGAGGGTCTGGCGCGCGGAGGCGAGGGTCTCGGCGTCGGGAGCGGTGAGCGTCCAGCCTTGCTCGTCGCGCGCGAGGGCGCTCGCGGCGAGCTCGTTCGTCGTGACGTCCGCCGGCGCGACCACGCGGGGCATCGCGGCGCTGTCGGTCACGAGGAGGTCGATCCGGGCGCGCTCGCCGGGCGCGAGCTGCGCGGGCTGCGTGCGCACGGCCAGGATCTGCGTGTGGTCGAGGTCGCTCGGGGCGCTGAAGTCCTGGCAGCCGGCGAGAAGCGCCAGGAAGAGGGCGAATGCAGTGGTCTTCATGATCAGAACTCCCCGCGGATGCCGATGGCCGGCAGGATTGGAATGTTCTTGATGGCCTTGCGCTCGGTGTAGTCGAAGTTGTCGCTGTAGCCGACGACCGCCGCGTTGGCGTAGACGTTCGAGACGTCGAGGTAGCTGGTGAGCTTCCACGACTTGAACTGCCAGGTGCGGTCGAGGCGGAGGTCGAGCTGGTGCGTCGTGTCGACCCGCGCCGAGTTCACCGCGCCGAACTTCGGCTCGTAGACGTTCTGGTCGGCGTGGAAGATCGCGCCGGTGACCGGCGTGTAGGGCCGCCCGCTCGTGAGCTGGAAGCGGCCGCCCACCTGCCACCGCTTGTCGCGGCCCAAGCGCTGCGACGCGACGAGCACGAGGTTGTGCGTCTGGTCGTAGTCGAAGAGGCGCTCCTCGCGCCCCGCCGCGTCCTTGCGGACCGAGCGCGAGAGCGTGTAGGCCGCCCAGCCGAAGAAGTCGCCGCGGCGCGCCTGCACGAGCAGCTCACCGCCGTACGAGGCGCCCTGGCCGGCGTTGACGTAGGTGTCGCGGCCGTCGGTCGCGCCCGGGCTCTGGCGGTCGGCCCGGTACGTGATGAGGTCCCGGCGCCACGTGTGGAAGCCCGTGAGCTGGGCGGTCACGCCCTCGGCGAGCTGCTGCTCGACGCCGCCCGTCGCCTGGTAGGCGCGCTCGGGCTCGAGCTCGGTCTGGAGGACCTCGTCGTTCTCCTGCGGCGGGCGGACGTAGACGCCGCCGGCCGCGCGCAGCGTCGTGCCCGGCACGACGGTCGCCTGCGCTTGCAGGCGCGGCTGCGCGACGGTGGTCTTCGTGCGCGAGAAGTGATCGACGCGCACGCCGGGCGAAAGGCGCAGCTCCGGCAGGGGTTCGAGCTCGACCGCCGTCCATGCGGCCGCGTTCAGCAGATCGATGCGCTGATCGATCACGAGCGGCGCGTCGAGCGTGAGGTTCGGCTGGCGCGGGTCACCGTCGCGCGGCGGGCGCGGGATGCGCGTGTCGGCCGCGAGGCGCCGCACCTCGAGCTCGGCGCCGCCGAGGAGCGTCGCGAAGGGGGCGAGGCGAAGGCGCGCGTCGTCGCGGATCGCGCCGGACATCGTGTCGAGGTGCACGTGGTTCGCGAGGCCCACCTCGGAGCGGAAGCTCTGCGTGAGCCACGAGATGGCGACCTTGTTGCGCAGGCCCGGCGCGTCGTAGGTGTGCGACGCGATGGCGCGGGTGAAGCGCGTGTCGTTCTTGAAGCGGTCGGAGAAGAGGGGATCCTGCGCGTTGACCTCGTTCGTGAGCGCCTCGAGCGAGTCGTCGGAGCCGAACAGGAAGACCGAGAGCGTGTGGCGATCCGTGAGGCTGTAGTCGGCGCGCGCCTGGTAGTCGTAGTAACGCGGCAGCGTCGAGAAGCTGAGCGAGCCGTCGCTCGGCAGCATCGCCGGCAGGATCGCGTCGATGATCGAGCGGCGCGCCGAGAGCGAGAAGGAGCCGCGCTCGCCCAGGGGCCCGTGCGCCAGCGCCGCCGCGTTGATGAACGAGAGCTCCGCGAACGCGCCCAGCGCGCGGTCGCCCTGACGCGAGGAGACCTCGACGGTGCCGCCCGTGGCGCGGCCCTGCTCGACGCCGAAGCCGCCCGGCGTGTAGCGGACGTCGTCGATCATCTCGGACGGCAGGACCGACTGCAGGCCGCCGAAGTGGTAGAGGACGGGGATCCCGAAGCCGTCGACCAGGATGCGCGAGTCGCCGGGGGAGGCGCCGCGGATGACGATGCCGCCCGAGCCCATGCCGAGGCTGCCGTCGTTGGCGATGCCGGGCAGCGACTTGACGGCGGTGAGCAGGTCGCCGCGCGCGCCGGGCACTCGCGTCACCTCCTCGCGGCGGAGCGCCGCGGAGCCGGGCGCGGTGCGCTCCTGCTCGGCGACGACGAGGACCTCGGCGCCGCGCAGCTCGAGCGCCTGGACGCGGATGCGGACCGGCGTCCCGGCCTGGGTCGTCACGTCGGCGCGCTGGTAGCCGGGGTCGACCACGGCGAGGTGGTACGTGCCGGCTGCGGGGACGGGCACGGCGAAGCGGCCCGCGTCGTCGGCGCTCGCGGCGTCGCCGGTCTCGGTGACGTACACGGCGATGCCCGGGACGGGCTTGCCGGTCGCCTGGTCCTCCACCGTACCCGTGACGGCGTGCTCGACCGCGGCGGGCGGCTCTGCTGCCGGGGCGTGCGTGGGCGTCAGCACCTCGGTGAGGCAGGAGATGAAGAAGCTCAGCGGGAGAATGGTCTTGGTCCGTCGCGGTCTCATGTCGCCTCCGTTGCAGGAACGCCTTTTCAAGGGCGGTGCCAGGCCGGATTTGCTGGAATTCATGCTGGATTGGTGCGTCCGGGGCTGTCCGCGAGGGGTGGACGATCGTCCGGGGCGGACGGGTGTCCGGGCTTTGTGCTCGGCCGAGGCCGATCCCGGACGAGCACGAGCACGAGCACGAGCACGAGCACGAGCACGATGCCGGGACAGTCGACGGTGCGAAGGAGCTTCAGCCGCGAACGCGGAAGCGGAAGGGGATCTGGTAGCGGACGGCGACGGGGGCGCTTCCGACGAGGGCGGGCTCGAAGTCGGTGCGGCGGGCGGCGTCGAGGGCGGCCTCGTCGAGGCCGAAGCCGGCGCCGCGGAGGACGCGGGCCTGCACGACCCGGCCGCGCGGATCGAGCTCGACCTCGACCACCACGAGCGCCTCGCGCGCGGCGCCGCGGAACGCGTCGGGCACGCGCGGCTCGATGGCGTGGCGGGCCTTCGGCAGGCGCGTCACCGCGAAGAGCGGGACGAGCTTCCTGCCGCCGGTGCCGGCGCCGGCTCTCGGCGCGGCGGGCGGCGCGGGGCGCGGAGCCGGGGGGGCGGGGCGCTCGGCCTTGCCGGTGCCGATGACGCCGTCGAGCGTCGTGCCGGTCGTGAGCGCCATGCCACCGCCGGGCGTGGTCCTCCGCTCGTCGATGCCGACCTTCGGCGTCGGCGCCGCCGGTGCGGGCGCGGGCGCGGCGGCCGGTCGAGCCGCGCGGGCCACGAGCTTGCGCGCCGGGGGCGGGGGCTTCGGGGCCTTCTGCGCCGCCTCCGGTGCGGGCGGCGGCGTCGTCGGCGTGGGCGCGGGCCTCGGCGGCGGCGTGGCGAGCTCGAGGTCGACCCATCGCCGCGCCGGCGGCGCCTTGTGCCCCGCGATGCTCCACGCGAGGGCCAGGTGGCCGACCACGGACACCGCGGCGGCCGTGATCCACAGGCCGCGCACGGTCAGCTCCCCGGCCCTTCGACGGAGAGCGCGAGCTTGTGCACGCCGCCGCGCCGCACCACGTCGACCACGTCCATCACGCGCTCGTACGGGACCACGCGGTCGGCCGAGACGACGGCCTGGGTGTCCCTCGAGCGCGTGCTCGCCTCGGAGGCGCGCAGCGCGAGCGTCTCGAGCGTCGTGGGCTGGCCGTCGAGCTTGAGCGCGCCGCCGCGCTCGACGACGATCGCCAGCGTCGCAGGGGGCGACTCCGCGCCGGAGGCCGCGCGCGGGAGCTCGACCCCGATGGACTCGGGCGCCTCGATCCGCGCGGCGACCATGAAGATGATGAGCAGCACGAGCATGATGTCGACGAGCGGCGTGACGTTGATGCCGGTGATCGCGTCGTCGTCCTGGGTTGCCTGGGCCATGAGCGTCCTCCTCGATGTAGGTGTGCAGGCGGATGGATCACGCGGCGCGGCGCTTGAGGTGCGAGAGGAGCGCGGAGCGCAGGCTCTCGGCGTCGGCCAGGCGCGTGCGGATGAGGCGCTGGAAGACGTTGAACGCGGCGACGGCCGGCAGCGCGACGAGCAGGCCCACCGCCGTCGCGACGAGCGCCTCCGAGATGCCCGCCATCACGACCTTCGAGCCGCCGGCGCCGGCCGTCGCGAGGTCGCCGAAGGCGCGGATGATGCCGAGCACCGTGCCGAACAGGCCGATGAACGGCGCGTTGTTCCCGAGCGTGCCGAGGAACGAGAGGCGCTTCTCGAGCTCCTGACGCTCCGCGAGGATGCGGCTCTGCATGATCTCCGCGGCCGCCTCGGGGCCGTCCGCGACGCGCGCCGCGCCTGCGCGGAGGATGCGCGCCACCGGGGAGCGCATCGGCGCGAGCGCCGTCGCGAGCCAGCCGAGGTCGCCGGCCGACGCGCTGCGCTCGATGAGCGCCTCGAGATCGCCGCGGTGGCTGCGCGACCGCGCGAACACGACCGCGCGCTCGATCATGATCGCCACCTGCACCATCGACAGCGCGATGAGCAGCCACAGCACCAGACGTGCACCTTCACCAGCCACGGTCACGAGCGACGACGCGTCCATCCAGATCCTCCTTCCAGGGGTCGGAGGGACTCTTGATCAATGGCCGTGCCAGGCGCGATGGCCGGAATTGCAGGGGGATCGGCGGCGTCCGGGCGTCCGGCGCGCGCCGGGCGGACGGGTGTCCGCGGACGCGTGTCCTGCGGCGGCCTACGGCGACATCGTCGCGCGGGCCTCGGGCAGGAAGCAGCTCACGCGGGTGCCGCCGCCCTCGCGCGCCTCGATGCGGAGCGTGCCGCCGTGGGCCTCGAGGATCTCGCGGCAGAGCGGCAGGCCGAGGCCGGTGCCGCGGGGCTTGGTCGAGTAGAAGGGGACGAGCGCCAGCGCGAGCACCTCGGGGGACATGCCCTTGCCGCGATCGGTCACGTCGATGCGGAAGCCGCCGGGCGGCAGGGCATCCACGCGCAGCGCGATGTCCTCGGGGGCGCTGCCGGCCTCGCTCGCGTTCTTGAGGAGGTTCACGAGCACCTGCTGGAGCTGGCCGGGGTCGAGGTCGCCCGGGCGCTCGGGCAGCGCGCCCTCGACGTGGAACGGGTAGAGGCCCTCGAGCGAGGCGACCAGCTTCGGCCACGGGACCTGCTCGCGGCGCGGCCTGGGCAGCCGCGCGAACTGCGCGTAGCCCTCGAGGAACGCGCGCAGGTGCGTGATGCGGTCGTCCACCGTCGCGAAGACGCCCTCGAGCCGGTGCGCGTGCTCGGGGCTCTTGAGGATGAGGCGCGCCGAGTGCAGGAGCGACGAGATCGGCGCGAGCGAGTTGTTGAGCTCGTGGCTGATGAGGCGGATGACCTTCTTCCACACCTCGACCTCCTGGCGCGACAGCTCCCGCGTCAGCCGCTGGATGAGGTAGAGCGTGTGCCGCTGGCCGCTGATGTCGAAGTGCCGCTGGGTCGCGTGGTACGTCTCCTGTCCCTCGGTCTGCTCCACCACGGCGAGCGCGTCGCCGCCCCCGGCCAGCGCGAGGCGCAGCTCCTCCGGGCACCGCGCGAGGATCGCGTCGAAGCGCTGGCCCTCGAGCGACTTGCCGTCGCCGAGCAGCTCGCGCGCGAGCTTGTTCGCGAACACGACCCGCATGACGGGGTCGGTCAGCACGATGATCGTGGGCGCGCTCTCGAGCACGCCGCTCATCACCGTCTCCTTCTGGAACCCCTCGTTGCGGTCGCGCCGCAGCACCTCGCCGAGCCGGTTGAAGAGCTCCGCGACCTGGCCGAGATCGTCCTTGCGGCTGCTCGCGAGGCGCACGGCGAAGTCGCGCTCGGCATACGCGAGCAGGCCGTCGGAGAAGCCGCGCAGAAAGAGGCTCGCGCGCCGCACCGCGAGCCAGCCGAGGAGCGCGCCCACGCCTCCGCCCGCGACCGCGGCGAGGACGACGCCATGACGCGACAGGAGCGCCGTCACCACGCACGAGATCGCGATCGCCGCGGCGAGGCGCAAGGCCAGCGAGACGCGGATCACCGGACGGCCGCTCAAGGGTGTCTCATCCCCGCGGGCGCCGCTCGAGCGTGATCCCGAGGCGCTCCATCCGCCGGTAGAGCGCCTGGCGCGACAGGCCCAGCTCGGCGGCGACCTTGGCCACCACGCCGCCCGCGCGCACGAGCGCCTGCTCGAGCGCCGCCTTGTCCGCCGCGTCGCCCTCGGCGCTCGCGGGGGCCGGGGCGCGTGCCGGCGCGCTCGCGGCGTCGAGGCCGAGGTCGGCCGGCTCGAGGAGCGGGCCCTTGGCGACGAGCACCGCGCGCTGCAGCCGGTTCTCGAGCTCGCGGACGTTGCCCGGCCAGTCGTACGCGAGGAGCGCGGCCCGCGCCGCGTCGCCGAGATCCCGCACGCTCCCGGATCCGAGCGCGCCGAGGAAGTGCTCGGCGAGCGGCAGCACGTCCTCGGTCCTGCGCGCGAGCGGCGGCACGTAGAGCTCGATGACGTTGAGGCGGAAGTAGAGGTCCTCGCGGAACGTGCCCGCCGCGACCGCGGCCTTGAGGTCGGCGTTGGTCGCCGAGATGATCCGCACGTCCGCCTTGCGCGTCACCGACGAGCCGAGCCGCTCGAACTCCCGCTGCTGCAGGACGCGCAGGAGCTTGGCCTGGCCCGACAGCGGCAGGTTACCGATCTCGTCGAGGAACAGCGTGCCGCCGTCCGCGGCCTCGAAGCGCCCCACGCGCAGCTTGGTGGCGCCCGTGAACGCGCCCGCCTCCGCGCCGAAGAGCTCCGCCTCGAGGAGCTGATCGGGCAGCGCGCCCGCGTTGACGCGCACGAACGGGCGGTCCTTGCGGCGCGAGTTGGCCTGCACGATCTCGGCGATCCGCTCCTTGCCCGATCCGTTCGGGCCCGTGATGAGGACCGGCACGTCCGCGCTCGCGATCTTGACCGCGAGGCCCACGAGGTCCTGCATCGCCCGCGACTCGTAGACGAGGCCCTTGAGGTCGAAGCCGCGTTCGAGCTCGCGCCGCGCCCGCCGGTGCTCCGCGCGCAGCTGGACGTTCTCCTGCTCGAGCGCCCGCACCTTGAGCTGCTGCTGCACCGCGCGCACGAGCTTGTCGTCGTCCCAGGGCTTGCCGAAGTAGTCGGTCGCACCCTGCTTGACGAGCTGCACCGCCGTCTCGAGGGAGGTCCACGCCGTCATGAGCAGGACCGGCATCGTCGGATCCAGCGCGCGGATCTGCCCGAAGAGCTCCACACCTTCCTGGCCGCTCGTCGTGTCCTCGGTGAAGTTCATGTCCTGGAGGACCACGCCCACGTCCTCGCGCTCGACGACGCGGAGCGCCTCGGCGGGCGTGCTCGCGGTCAGGCAGGGGATCCCGTGGATCTCGAGCAGCACCTTGAGGGCCATCACCACGGCCTGCTGATCGTCGACGATGAGCGCGTGTAGCACCGGGGTCTGCAAGTCATCCTCCGCTGCTGGCGATGGACGGCGGCGTGCGCGAGGCCTGCAGCGCCGGGCCGAGGGTGCCGGCGAGGCCGCTCAGCCAGAAGATGGGGAGGCACAGCGCATAGAGCCGCGGATCGATCAGCAGGTCGGGCGTGCTGCGCTGCGCCAGGGCCAGGAGCCCGAGCGAGACGGGGACGCCGATGAGCAGGCCGACGGTCGTGTAGAGGAGGTTCTCGACGAGGAAGTGTCCGAGGATCCCGCGGCGTGTGGCGCCGAGCGCCCGCCGGACGCCGATCTGCCTTCCGCGCTCGGCCGCGAGGAAGGCGGTCAGGCCCAGCGTCCCGAGCACCACGACCACGAGGACCTGGATCATGACGAGCCCCACCACCGCGTTGACGCCGTCCAGGATGCGCCGCGCGACCGACACGCTCTCCGCGAGCGTCTCGACCCCGACCGCGCGATCGAGCCCGCTCGAGGCGAGCGCCGCGGGCACCGCGGCGCGCACGGCAGCGACCGCGTCGGGGTGTGCGCGGACGATGTAACGCGTCATCGTGAACCTCGGCAGGCCGTCGGGGAGGAACACGTCATGCGTTCCTCCCGGGGCGGCGGTGCCGGGGATGCGCACCCCCGCCACGAGGCCGACGATCACGGCGCGCACGCCGGAGGCTTCGAGCATGAGCTCCTGGCCGATCGGATCCGTGCCGCCGAAGAGGTCCTCCGCGAGCGCGCGAGAGATCGCGATGGGGCGCGGGCTCGCCTCGCGCTCGGAGGGCAGGGGCGCCCGGCCGCGCGAGGGCGCGAGGCCGAGGGCGCCGAGGAGGTCTCCCTGGCCACGAATCGCCCACGCGTACGAGACCCGCTCACCGTGGCGGATCAGGGTGAAGCCAGGGCTGCGGTAGAAGATCTCGCCCTCGACCGCCGAGGCGCCGAGGGTGCCGGGGAGCGCTCGCAGCGCCGCGAGGTCGCGGTCGATGGTCCGTGGAGGGTCCGGGTCGTGCAGCGGCACCCGAGGCTCGACCTGGATCTGGAGCACGTTCGGCAGGTCCGCGCCGGTCGGCCGATCCGCCTCGCGCGTGAACTGGCGGATGAAGGTCAGCGACGTCAGCACGAGCGCGAACCCGCACGCCACCTCGAGGACCACGAGCGAGAACGCCGCGCGTCTGCGCGCCAGCGCCCGCAGCGTGGGGCCGATCTCGAGCGGCGCGAGCAGGGGTCTCATGCGCGACCCAGGAACGTGACGGGCGGCGCCTGACAGATTCGCCAGGCCGGATAGATCCCGACGACGAGGCCCGACACCAGGGCAGTCGCGAGGGCCACGCCCGCGGCGCGCAGGTCGGTCGCGAAGTGGATGGGGTAGTCGACGACGATCGCGTAGAAGACCGCGAACGAGCCGCGCGCGCCGAGGTAGCCGAGCACGCCCCCCGCGAGCGCCAGCATCTCGGCCTCGAGCACGTGCCGCAAGAAGATCGCGCCGCGGCTCGCGCCGAGCGCGCGGTGCACCGCCACCTCGGGAGCCCGCGCCAGGAACTTGGCGAGGAGCAGCCGGATGAGCGACAGGCAGGACGCGAGGAGCAGCATGTTCGAGAGGAGCTGGAAGAACTGGCCCTCCCTGGGCACGTCGAACTCCTTCTGCAGCCAGCCGCGCAGGGAGACGAGCTCGACCCGCTGGGCGCTCCGCACGCCTCCACTCGCGGCGTCGCGCGCCACGGCGGCCTCGAGCTCCGAGCGCCACGCGGCCAGCGCGCGCCCGTCGGCGACGTCGAACCACACCTGGAGGAACGACTCGTCGGAGGTCCACAGGTGATCGCCGCGCGCGAGCCGTCCGTGCTTGTGGAAGAGCGAGTCCGGGACCGGATCGAACGATCGCACGCCCTCGAGCGGGAGGTAGACGTCCTCGACGTGAAACGCGAACGCGCCGAAGTCGTAGAAGCGCGGCGACGGCTCGAAGTCTCCCAGCACTCCCGCCACGCGTACCGGCCGGCCCTGGACGGTCACGGTGCGACCCACCGCCGCGGCGCCGCCGAGCCGCGTCGCCAGGCGGCGCGAGAGCACGGCGACGGGTGCCCCGACCCGGTCGTCGTCGGCGCCCCACGGGGCCCCGCTCGCGAACGGGACCTCGAGCATCGTGAAGAAGTCGCGGGTGCAGAAGCGCGCTCGGTGCCTCGTGGAGCCGGCGCCCCCGCCCACGAAGAGCGGCGCGGTGAACGTGGCCGTGCGCAGCCCAGGGGCCCGCGCGGCCAGCACGTGCTGCGCGTCCTGGTAGGACAGGTGCCAGTCGGCGAAGTGCATGAGGTGGTTGGCGAACGGGTGCGAGAGCTTCGAGTGGCGTTGCCGCTCGATCGTGACGTGGTGCAACGTGTCGATGCGGCCCGGCACCGGGCACCCCGAGAAGCCCGCGCTGACGGAGTACGCCGTCGTGGAGCCAGCGACACCGATGCCGAGGCCGACCGCCATCATCCAGGACAGGAACGGCGTTCGTCGCAGGCTGCGCGCCGCGTGGCGCAGGTGGTAGCCGAGCATCACCGCGCGGCCCCGGCGCGGGCGAGCGGGGCCAGCCTCGGCGCTTCGAGGTCGATGAGGCGCCCGTCCACGAGGTGTACCCGGCGCGAGGCGCGCGCGGCGAGGTCGGGGTCGTGGGTGACCATGAGGATCGTCGTTCCCGCGTCGCTGATGCCGCCGAGCAGGTCCATGATCTGCCGCGCCATCTGCGAGTCGAGGTTGCCCGTCGGCTCGTCGGCGAGCAGGAGCTCGGGCTCGCCGGCGAGCGCGCGCGCGATCGCGACGCGCTGCTGCTGGCCGCCCGAGAGCTGCGGGGGCACGTGGTGCATGCGCGCCGACATGCCCACCCGCTCGAGCGCGAGCCGGATGCGGCGGTCGCGCTCGGGGGCCGCGAGCCGCCGGTAGCGCAGCGGCACGTCGAGGTTGTCGTACACGTCGAGGTCGGGCAGCAGGTTGAAGCTCTGGAAGATGAAGCCGATCTTGCGGTTGCGGAGCGCCGCCGCCCGCGCGTCGCCGAGGGTCCGCACGTCCACGCCGTCGAGCTCGTAAGAGCCGCCGTCGAGCTCGTCGAGCAGGCCCGCGACGTTGAGCAGCGTCGTCTTGCCGGAGCCGGACGGGCCCATCACCGCGACGAACTCGCCCTTGCGCACCTCGAAGTCGAGGTCCGACAGCGCCAGCATCTGCAGCACGCCGGTGCGGTACGTCTTGCGGAGCCCGCGCATGCGAATCATGGTCTCGACCCCTCCCATCGCATCCTTCGTGCCAGGGATCCTGCAATGATTCCGCGGTTCGGCGCCGGACAATCGTCCGCGGTGGACACCTGTCCGCCCGGTGTGTGTCGCGCGCTTGACCGGTGCGGGGTGGCAAGCGCAACGTGTCACTTACTCGTGAAGCAAAAGCGCAAGGAAGGCCTGCTCAAGATGTCCCAGCTCTCGCGCCTGTGCGGGGTCTCGCCGGCGACGATCAAGCACTACATCCGCGAGGGGCTGCTGACGCAGGCCGTGCGCACGCACCCGAACATGGCCTACTACGATCCGGAGCTCGTGCCGCGCATCAAGGCCATCAAGGAGCTGCAGCGGACGCGCTTCCTGCCGCTGCGCGTGATCAAGGAGATGCTCGATCACCCGGAGCTGCAGGCGAGCGACGAGACCACCGCGGACGTCATCGGCCGCGTCCTCTCCGTCAGCGCGCAGCCCGGCAGCCGCACGCGCGCCGAGATCCTGGCGGCAGGCTACCCGGCGAGCGAGCTCGACTTCCTCAAGGCGCGGGGACTCTGCGCGCCCGAGGGCGAGGGCCCCGCGGAGCGCTACTCGGGCGACGACCTCGCGCTCGTGCAGACGCTCGCCGACGCGCGCCGCGCCGGCATCGACCCCGAGATGCTGCCGCTCGAGACCCTCGACATCTACGCGGCCGGCATCAAGGAGATCGTCCGCCGCGAGCTCGAGATGTTCCGTGCGGGCGTGCTGCCCCGCGCCGGGGAACGCCTCCCCGCGCTCGCCGAGGCCGCGGCCACCCTCTCCGAGCGGCTCGTGCTGCTGCTCCGGCGCAAGCTCCTCCTGCCCACGCTGTCGGAGCTGATGGGCTCGCCCGCGCCCGCGCATCCAGCCCCGCGAGCGCCTGCCCGCCCGGCCAGCACACGGAAGGCCTCGCGCCGATGACGTCGGTGACGCCGCGCATTTGACGCGCCCGGCGCGGCGTCCCTACTATGGTGCGTCACCCATGCGCGTCGCCGTCGTCGGTTGCGGACAGTGGGGCAGGAACCTCGTCCGTAACTTCTTCCAGCTCGGTCGCCTCGCGGCGGTGGTGGACGCGTCGACCGCAGGCCGGGCCGCCGCGGCGGTCGCGGCCCCAGGCGTGCCGGTGTTCGTGGACCTCGCGCCCGTCCTCGAGCAACCGGACATCGCGGGCATCGTCGTCGCCACGCCGGCCGAGACCCACGCCCGCGTCTGTGGCCTGGCCCTCGAGGCCGACAAGGACGTGCTCTGCGAGAAGCCCCTGGCGCTGCGCTACGACGAGGGCCGCAGCGTGGCCAGGCTCGCTGCGTCGCGCGGCCGCATCCTCATGGTGGGGCACATCCTCGAGTACCACCCCGCCATCCTCAAGCTGCGCGAGCTCGTGGACGACGGGCACCTCGGCAAGATCCGCTACGTCTACTCGAACCGCCTGAACCTCGGGAAGGTTCGCCGCGAGGAGAACATCCTCTGGTCGTTCGCCCCGCACGACCTCGCGGTGATCCTGCGCCTCGTCGGCCAGCTCCCGTTCCAGGTGATCTGCTCGGGCGGCGCGTACATCCAGCCGAACATCTTCGACGTCACGGTGACGCAGCTCCTCTTCGACACCGGCGTGGCGGCGCACATCTTCGTGTCGTGGCTGAACCCCTACAAGGAGCAGCGCCTGACGGTCGTCGGCTCGAAGCGCATGGCGACCTTCGACGACGTGCGCCACGAGCTCGTCATGCACGATCAGCGCGTGGACCTCCGCGAGGGCGAGCCCGTTCCGGTGCGCGGAGAGGGCCAGCGCATCGAGTACTCGGCCGAGGAGCCGCTGCGCCGCGAGTGCGAGGCGTTCCTCGCCGCGATGGAGACGCGCGTGCCGCCCATCACCGAGGCGGAGAGCGCGCTCGGCGTGCTGCGCGTCCTGCAGGCGGCCCAGCGCTCGCTCATCACGCAGGGCCAGCCGGTGATGCTGCCGGTGGAGTGATCGTGTCGACCAGCTACTTCGCGCACCCGACGGCGGTCGTGGACGAGCCCTGCGAGATCGGTGAAGGAACCAAGATCTGGCACTTCTGCCACGTCAGCCGCGACGCCGTGCTGGGCGCGGGCTGCAACCTCGGGCAGAACGTCTTCATCGCGTCCGGCGTGCGCATCGGCAGCCGCGTGAAGATCCAGAACAACGTCTCCGTGTACGCGGGGACGACGATCGAGGACGACGTGTTCCTCGGCCCGTCGTGCGTGCTCACGAACGTGTCGAACCCACGATCGCAGGTCGACCGCCGCGCCCTGTACGAGGCGACGATCCTGCGCCGCGGGGCCACCATCGGCGCGAACGCCACCATCGTGTGCGGCGTGACGGTCGGTCGCTACGCGTTCGTCGCGGCCGGCGCGGTGGTCACCGCCGATGTGGCCGACTACGCGCTCGTGATGGGCGTGCCCGCGCGACAGGCGGGCTGGATGAGCCGGCACGGCCAGCGCCTCGGAGCCCCCGACGCGGCGGGCGTGATGGTCTGCCCCGAGAGCGGGCTCCGCTATGCGCTCGCGCGCGGCGTGATGCGCTGCCTCGACCTCGACGAGGAGGCGTCGCTGCCCCCGGCGCTCGCGACCGGCAAGCTCCCCGGCGAGGTCGCCTGATGCCCCCCGAGCTGCGCGTCCCGCTCCTCGACCTGCGGCGTGAGCCCGAGCTCGATCCCGCGCTGGAGGAGGCCTTCCGGCGCGTCTTGCAGAGCGGCCACTACATCCTCGGCCCGGAGGTCGAGGCGCTCGAGGCCGAGTGCGCGCGCTATCTCGGCGTCGGCCACGCCCTCGGCGTGTCGTCGGGCACGGACGCGTTGCTCCTCGCGCTCATGGCGCTCGGCGTCGGCGCGGGCGACGAGGTCATCTGCCCCACCTACACGTTCTTCGCGACCGCGGGCGCGATCTGGCGCCTCGGCGCGCGCCCGGTCTTCGTGGACCTCGACCCCCTGACGTACAACTGCGACGTTGCCGCGCTCGCCGCGGCGGTGACGCCGCGAACGCGGGCCCTGGTGCCCGTGCACCTCTTCGGGCAGTCGGCCGACCTCGACCCCATCCTCGCGCTCGCCGCCGAGCGCGGGCTCCACGTGGTCGAGGACGCCGCGCAGGCCCTCGGCAGCGAGTACAAGGGACGCCGCGTCGGTGGCCACGGCGCGTTCGGCTGCTTCTCGTTCTTCCCGTCGAAGAACCTCGGGGCGCTCGGCGACGC
Organism: uncultured Myxococcales bacterium; assembly: GCA_964593795.1. Classification (GTDB taxonomy): domain Bacteria; phylum Myxococcota_A; class Polyangia; order JAHFDS01; family JAHFDS01; genus JAHFDS01. Next base: position 20,352 of record CAZQJC010000323.1, read on the forward strand.
GGGTCTCGTCACCACGAACGACGCGGAGCTCGCGGAGCGCGCGCGCATCCTGCGCACGCACGGCGGAAAGCCCAAGTACCACCACCACGTCGTCGGCGGGAACTTCCGCATCGACGCGCTGCAGGCAGCGCTCCTTCGGGTCAAGCTGCCGCGACTCGACGCGTACACGGCGGCGCGCCAGCGCAACGCGGCCCTGTACGACGAGCTCCTGCTGGCGAGCGGCGTGGCGGCGCGCGGCACCGGAGACGCACCGCTTCTCCTGCCGGCGGTCGTGACGACCCGCCACATCTACAACCAGTACGTCGTGCGCGTTTCGGGCGACGGGCGGCGAGACCAGCTCCGCCAGCACCTCACGGCGCGCGGCGTCGGGACCGAGGTCTACTACCCGGTGCCCATGCACGAGCAGCGCTGCTTCGCGGCGCTCGGACACCGGGCGGGTGACTTCCCGCACGCCGAGGCGGCGGCCCGCGAGACGGTCGCGCTGCCCATCTTCCCGGAGCTCCGGGAGGACGAGATCCGGCACGTGGCCGCAGCGATCGTGGCTTTCTTCGCCTGACGTCATTTTTCTCTGCAAAGAACTGGTCGGACCTCCTCTAGAGGGAAACGGCAGGTGCCTTCCGGCCCAAGGCCGGAACACGAGAAGCTGCCAGCTCTCAGGAGGAGATTCGATGTCTCGACGTTTCTTTGCAATTCCAGGTGTTTCGACGCTGCTGGCGGTGGCCCTCGTGGCCGGTTGCGGCAGCGAGACCAAGACCGATGGCGCCGGCGGCACGGGCGGCGGCGCCGCGTGCAAGGCCGACGCGGACTGCAAGGGGACGCGGATCTGTGATCGCGGCCAGTGTGTGGACCCGGGAACGGGAGGGACCGGGGGCCGCACGGTCGGCAACGGGGGGATGAGCGGTGGCACAGCGGGCGGCAGCGCGGGGGGCGCGGCCGGGGGGACCGCAGGTGGCACCGGTGGGGGCACGGCCGGCGGCAGTGGTGGGGGCACTGCCGGCGGCAGTGCGGGCGGGACCGCAGGCGGCACGGGCGGCGGCACGGGCGGCGGCACCGCGGGCGGCACGGGCGGCGGCACCGCGGGCGGCACGGGCGGCGGGACCGCGGGCGGCACGGGCGGCGGGACCGCAGGGGGCAGCGCCGGGGGCGGTGGGTCCTGCAACGGCGACTGGACGCTCGGCGAGACCTTCTACACCTGCTCCGACTGCGGCGTCGGCCAGGCGTGCAACCCGGCCGGCGCGCCCCGGAACTGCATGGACGGCGCGTTCATCATGTTCCCGGACGGCGGCTGCTACTGCGCCCTCAAGTGCTCGTCGATCGGCGTCCGCGCCGGTGACAACTGCACCAACGACGGCTCGTGGAAGTGCCACAACATCCGCGCCACCAACGCGAGCGCCAACAGCGCCACGTGGTGCGTGCCCGACCAGTGGAACATCTGCCACAGCGACTCGGGCACGGGCGGCGGCACGGGCGGCGGCACGGGCGGCGGCACGGGCGGCGGCACGGGCGGCGGCACGGGCGGCGGCACGGGCGGCGGCACGGGTGGCGGCACGGGCGGCGGCACGGGCGGCGGCACGGGCGGCGGCACGGCGGGTGGTGGCGGTGGCGGCTCCTGCGCCGCGCGCGGCCAGGCCTGCGACTTCAGCTCCGACTGCTGCAGCGGTCTGAGCTGCGGCCTCGACGACGTCTGCGAGTAGTTCGAACCCACATCGAAACGCGGTGAGCGCCGCTTCGTTGTTGAAACAAGCCCAGCGGCCATTGGCGCGAACCCACCTCCGGGCCGAAGCGCTATCCTCGGCGCGTGTCGGCCGGCCCTTGCCCCGACGAGAACGTCCTGCTCGACCACGCCATCGGCGTGCGCGGACCGACCTCCGACGCCCTCGAGGCGCACCTCGACACCTGTGATGCCTGTCGCGCGGTCGTCGTTGCCCTGGCCAAGGCCGCCGCGAACACCATCTCCTCCCGCGAGCGCGCCGAGCGCGCGGCCCGCGCCCGCATCGAGTACACGCAGACCGCCGCGGCCCACGTCGACGACGCGACGCTCGCCCCAGGCGCACCGGACCCCGCGCAGCCCCTGCAGCCCGGTGAGCGCGTGGACCGCTACCGCATCGAGGCCCAGCTCGGCGCCGGCGCGATGGGCATCGTCTACGCCGCCCACGACCCCGATCTCGACCGCCCCGTCGCCGTCAAGGTCCTGCGCCCGCGCGAGGGCGGCAGCGCTGCGGACCAGCTCGAGGCGCGCCTGCGTCGCGAGGCCAAGGCCATCGCGCGCGTCAGCGACCCACACGTCGTGTCGGTCTACGACGTCGGCCGCCACGGCGCGCAGCTCTTCGTCGCGATGGAGCTCGTCGAGGGCACGACGCTCGGCCGCTGGCTGCGCGAGCGCCCGCGCACCACCGCCGAGGTGCTGGACGCCATGCGCCAGGCGGGCAGGGGCCTCGCCGCCGCGCACGCCGCGGGCCTCGTCCACCGCGACTTCAAGCCCGACAACGTCCTCGTGTCCGCGGAGGGCCGCATCAAGGTCGGCGACTTCGGCCTCGCGCGCGTGGTCGACGACGAGCGCTCGCTCGTCACGGGCGCCCCGTCGCTCGGCGCCTCGCTCGCCAACCTGACCCGCACCGGTGCGCTCCTCGGCACGCCCGCGTACATGGCTCCCGAGCAGTTCGCGGGCGGCGAGGTCGACCCGCGCTCGGACCAGTTCGCCTTCTGCGTCGTCCTCTGGGAGGCGCTCGCGGGGCAGCGCCCCTTCGCCGGTCAGACGCTCGGCGAGATCTCGGACTCGGTGCAGGGCGGACGCCTGCAGACCCCCGGTCGCCGCATCCCGCCCTGGATCCGCCGCGTGCTCGCGCGTGGCCTCGCCCCCGCGCGCGAGGATCGCTACCCGTCGATGCAGGCGCTGCTCGAGGCGCTCGATCGTGATCCCCGCCTCCGCCGGCGGCGCCTGGTGGCCGGCGCGGCGGCCCTGTCGCTGTGTGGCCTCGCAGCGCTCGGGGTGCGGCGCGCGAGCGGACCGGCGCTGTGCCAGGGAGCAGAGCGCAAGCTCCTCGGCGTCTGGGACGCGGCGCGAAGAGGCGCGCTCGTGCGCGGGCTCGCCAAGGATCGGGCGTGGGCGCAGGGCTCCGCGGAGGCGACCGCACGGCTCCTCGACGAGCAGGCCGCGCGCTGGGTCAAGCACCACACGGCGAGCTGCGAGGCCACGCGCGTGCGCGGCGAGCAGTCCGAAGCGCTCCTCGACCTGTCGATGCAGTGCCTGTCGGGGCGACTGCGCGAGCTCGAGACCGCCGTGGATCTGCTGACCGCCGCGGACGACGCGCTCGCCCGGCAGGCGCCCGAAGTCGCCGCCGCCCTCTCGCTGTCCGCGCCGTGCACGGACGGCAAGACGCTCGGCGCGCGCCTCGCGCCCCCCAAGGATCCCGCGCTGCGCCCGCGCATCGAGGCCCTGCGCAACACGCTGTCGAGGAACCGCGCGCAGCTCCTCGCCGGCAGGTGGAAGCAGGTGATGACCGACGGGCCAGGCCTCGTCGAGGCGGCCCGGGCGCTGCACTACCGCCCCGTCGAGGCGGAGGCGCTCGACCAGCTCGCGAGCGCCCAGATCGACGCGGGTGAGCTCGCGGCCGCGGAGAAGACGCTCGCCGACACCGTGGCCGCCGCGCGCGCCGGTGGCGACGACGAGGTCACGGCCGACGCCCTGGTGCAGCTCGTGCATCTCACGGGATACCGCCAGCGGCGCTTCGCCGACGGGCACAAGCACGCCAAGGAGGCGTGGATCACCCTCGAGCGCATGGGCGGCGACGCTCGCCTCGAGTCCGCGCTCCGGTCGAACGAGGCCGTCGTCTACGGCGCCGAGGGCAAGCACGCCGAGGCCGTGCGCGAGCTCGAGGCCGCCCTCCCGCTCGTCGCCGCGGACTACCCCGGCAGGCTCGCCGGTGTGCTGTTCCGGCTCGGGAGCGAGCGGGTCGCGATGCGTCAGCCCGAGCAAGCTCTCGGGCTCTTCGAGCGAGCGGTCGCCGTGCAGCAGGACGCGTTCGGTGAAGATCACCCCGGCATCGCGCCCAGCCTGCACCGGCAGGGCGAGGCCCTCAGCGTGCTCGGTCGTAGCCAGGAAGCCCTGGGCGCTCACGAGCGGGCGCTGCGGCTCCGCGAGGCTGCCCTAGGCTCCGCCCACCTGGACACCGCCGCTTCCTGGGTCCACGTCGGCAACGGTCTCGCAAGCCTGGGTAAGCATCGGGAGGCGGTCGACGCGTTCCGGCGCGCCGTCGCCGTCCACGAGCGGGCCGGGCGAAGCGACCTCGCCATCGCGGATGCCCTTGTGCGATGGGGCGAGGAGGAGGCGGCGCTCGGGCAGGGCCCTCAGGCCCGCGCGCGGGTGTCGCGGGCGGTGTCGATCCTGAGGCAGCAGTTGCCCCCAGACGACGCGCGCGTGGTCCACGCAACGGCTGCGCTCGCGCGCTTGGGCCTCCGCGCCCCGCACGTCGACCGTTGATCGTCCGGTAGGTGGCCACTCGACCTGCCTGGCCAGGCGCGTCCATGGACCGGCGTGGCGACGTGGAAGTGCCCAATGATCCTACCCAGCGGGCTGGCCCGGTCCCTGCATCGATGACTGGCCATGAAGACCAAGACGAAGCTCCGCGCGGCCGGTGGCCTCTCGATGCCGAGGGGAATCGCTGGAAGCTGCAATCACTGTGGGATGGTGCGACGGCTGAAGCGCTCACGCTGACGGGCGCGGTGGACGGCGCGCGAGCACGCAAGCTCCTCGCCCACTTGAAGTAGGCTCGGCGCGATGCACGCGCTCGTGGCCCTGGGCCTCGTGTCCCTGGCCTTCCTCGCCGGGGTGCTCGTCTACGTGAGCGTCTCGTACGCGCACCTGCAGGCGCACGCGCCCGCGCGCCCGCGCGCCGCGACCCTGCGCGAGGTCGCCCGCGAGATCGGCTGGGCGCTCGCCGTGCAACCGCTCTTGCCGCTTCACTACCTTATCGGCCGCCGCATGGGCGGCACGGCCGGCAGGCGCCCCATCGTCCTCGTCCACGGCTACATGCAGAACCGCGTCGACTTCCTCGCGCTCGCGCGCTCGCTGGCCCGGGCCGGGGCGGGGCCGCTCTACGGCTTCAACTACGCGTGGTGGCGGGACGTGGACGACTCGGCGGTGCGCCTCGGCCGCTTCGTCGAGACGGTGCGCGCCGAGACCGGCTGCACCGACGTCGACCTCGTCTGCCACTCGCTCGGGGGCCTCGTCGCGATGGCCTACGTCACCACCGGCGGCGGCCCGCGCGTGCGCCGCGTCGTGACCATCGCATCGCCGCACGGGGGCGTGGCCTGGCGCGGTCCCATCCCGGGGCAGTCGGCGCCGCACCTGCGCGCCGACGACGAGCTCGGCCTGCGCGCGCTGCGCCGGTTGCCGGTGCCCGCGCTGTCCATCTACTCGACGCACGACAACGTGGTCCATCCCGCAGAGACCTCCTCGATCGCCGCGCGCGGTGGCACCGACCTCGTCGTGGAGGCCCCGGGGCACCTGACGATCCTGTTCTCGCCCGAGGTCCACGCGGCCGTGCGGAGGTTCCTGCTCGAGGGGTGAGGCTGGTGTCCGGTTGTGGGACGCACCGTCGCCGGGGCGGGATTCGCTTGGCCGGTTTTTGGTGCATGACATACTGCCGACCCATGCCGATACCCGCATGTCTCATCGCCGCTCTGCCCGCCCTTTTCCTGTCGGGTGAGGAGACGCTCGACCTCGGTGCGGCCATCCAGCGAGCGCTGGCGAAGAACCCGGACGCCCTGCGCGAGGTGGCCAACGTGGACACCGCCAACGCGAGCGTCCTGCGCACGCAGTCGCAGTTCGACTACACGCTCACGGCCGACGCGAACTACGCGCGCACGTTCCAGTTCGGCGGGCTCTCGCAGTCCACGCCCATCGATCGGCTGTCCTACGACGCCGGCATCACCCGCGGCCTCGAGACCGCCAACGGCGGCTCGCTCTCGCTGACCTTCCAGGGCTCGCGCACGTCGTTCACGAGCCTGCTCGGTGGTGCGGGGGCCGGCACCGGCGCGGTGCCGAGCGCCATCGAGCAGATCACCTGGTCGAATGGCCTGGCGCTCCAGCTCACGCACCCCTTGCTCAGGGGCATGGGGCTCGACGTCGTCGCCAAGCCGAGGCAGGCGGCCGAGCAGCGCGTGACCGCCGCGCTCGCGAACCGCCGCGCCCGGGTCGTCGGCGTCGTGCGCGACCTGGCGCTCGCCTACTGGGAGCTCGCGTACGCGGTCGAGGACGTGGCCATCAAGCGCAAGGGTCTGCAGCTCGCCAGGGAGCAGCTCGAGCTGACGCAGGCGCAGATCCGCGTCGGGCGCCTCTCGCAGGTCGAGGAGTACGCGGTCAAGGCCACGATCGCCCAGAACGAGGGCGACCTCGTCACGGCCGAGCTCCTCCAGCGGCAGCGCTCGCGTGACCTGCGCCGCCTGCTCGGCGAGCCGGTGGATCCGCACGCGCCGATGCTGGGCACGCCTCCGCCGCCCGCGATCCAGCCCACGTCGATCGACTCCGGCACCGAGGCCGAGAAGGCCGTCGTCGAGAACCCCGCGCTCGCCGCGCTGCGCGCAGGGGTCCGCGCCGCCGAGCTCGATCGCGACGCCGTCGACAACATGCTCCTGCCGGACCTCAGCTTCGTGGGCTCGGTCGGCACGACCGGCGTCAAGCCCACCTTTCGCGACTCGATGGAGGACGTCGTGACCGTGAACACGCCGCAGTACGCCGCGGGGCTGCGCTTCTCCTGGCAGCTCGGCAACCGCGACGTCACCGGTCAGAAGCGCCAGGCCGAGGCGGCGCGCCGCAAGTCGGAGATCGATGTCGCGGCGCTCGAGATCGACACCAAGCTGTTCGCGATGCGCTACGCCGACGAGCTCGGCACGGCGAGCAAGCGCCTCGAGCTGGCCGCCGTCGGCGTGGAGTTCGCGCAGAAGAACCTCGACGCCGAGAAGGCGAAGTTCGAGGTCGGGCGCACGACCAACTACGAGGTCCTCCGCCGCCAGCAGGACCTCACCGCCGCGCAGGGCCGGCGCGTGCGCGCGATGGTGGACTTCCTCGAGGCGCAGGCGCAGCTCCTCGGCGTCTCGGGCCGCATCCTCGAGACCTACGGGGTCACGCTCAAGTAGCCGCGCGCGTCCATGGAACCTGACCCAGGGGACCAGTGAGTCGCGTGATTCCGATGGGTTGAGTGCGCGTGCGCGTGGCCAGGATCCTGCATTACTGCCCTGGCATGCGCATCCCCCGCCTTCCACGTCTCCTCCTCGTCTCCCTGGTCGTCGCCCTCGCTGGTTGTGGCGCCGAAGACGCCTCGATGCCGGAGCCTGACGTGCAGCTCGAGGCCGAGGAGCTCACGGGCGTCGCTCCGGCGCCAGCGCAGAGCCTGGCCACGGGCGGGCCCGGGCAGTTCTGCGGCGGGATCGGGGCGCTGGCCTGTCAGCCGGGCCTGACCTGCGACTACAGCGCAAACCTGACCTGCCTTCCGGACGCTGCCGGTGTCTGCGCCGACAAGACCCGCGTGGCCTGCCCACTCGGGAACCAGCCGGTGTGCGGGTGCAACGGCGTCACGTACGCCACCGACTGCCTGCGGCGTCGCGCCGGTGCGGCGCTCTTGCGGACCGGACCGTGCACCAGCGTCAGCTCCGGCCAGGACGTCGGGCAGACCTGCGGAGGCATCGGCGCGCTGGCGTGCAAGACGGGCCTGCGCTGCGACTACAGCGCCAACCGTGTCTGCTACGCGGACATGGCCGGCGTTTGCGCGCAGCCTACGACCGTGTTCTGCCCTGCGACCTACCAGCCGGTGTGCGGCTGCAACGGCGTCAATTACCGCAACGATTGCCAGCGCCGCGCCGCGGGCGTCGCGCTCGCGCACACCGGCCGCTGCTGACAGGGCAGGGTCAGGATGGGTGGCGGATCCAGCCGACGAGACGTCCGGCGGCCGTGCCCTGGCGCCGGTAGCTCGGCCAGCCGGCGGGATCGCAGTAGGTGCAAGGCGCGGCGGCGTCGATGCGGTCGGCGGTGACGCCGCAGGCCGCGAGCTGCAGGAGGAGGGCGTGCCGCAGGTCCACCGTCGGCTTGCCGCCGGTGCGCGCGTGCACGGTCGCCGCCGGGAAGCGCGCGGCCACCTCGTCGCCCACCTCGAAGCAGCAGGGGCCGATCGAGGGGCCGAGCGCCACGCGCAGGTCCGAGGCGCGGGCGCCGAGCTCCAGGAGGGCGGTGACGGTCGCCGGCACCACGCCGCCCACGACGCCGCGCCAGCCAGCGTGCGCCGCCCCGACGGCACCCGAGCGCGGATCGGCCAGCAGCACGGGCGCGCAGTCGGCCGAGCGCGCCCCGAGCGCGACGCCCGGCGCCGACGTCATGAGCCCGTCGCCCTCATATGCGGAGAGGCGCATGGGTTCGTCGGACGCGCTCACCACGACCACCACGGCGCCGTGGACCTGCTTGACGAGGCGCACGTCCGCGGGCGCCTGCACCGCGAAGCCGTGCTCGATGCCGGCGAGGAGCGCGGAGCGGTGCGCGGGCCCTGCCGCCGTGGAGCCCGCCATCAGTCCTCGTCGTAGTTGCCTGGCGTCTTCGTGTCGCCCGCGGCTGCGGCGCCGCCGGTGCCGGTCGCCGGCTTGGCCGCGCCCGCGCCGCCGGTCCCCGCCTTGGCCCCGCCCGAGCCGGCTGCGGGCTTGTCGTCCTCGTCGTCGTAGCTGCCTGGCGTCTTGGTGTCGCCCTTTCCGGCCGCGCCACCCCCGCCGCCGGTCCCCGCGGCCGCGCCGCCCGCGCCGCCAGCGCCGGCCGCCGGCTTGTCGTCGTCATCGTCGTCGTAGCCACCGCCTGCTGCGGAGCCCGCCGCGCCTGCTCCCGCGGTGCCCGCCCCGGCAGCGCCCTGGGCGCCCGCCGTGCCCGCTGGCTTCGGCTCCTTCGCGGGAGGCTCGACCTGCTCGACGGCGCCGGGGCGCTTCTTGTCCTTGGGCACGACCACGAGGCTCGGCACGTAGGTCACCAGGCCGAGCGCCACGGTCATGAGCAGGATGAAGGGCAACACGGCACGGTAGAGCGACGTGATGGGCCGGTTGAAGCGGAACGCGGCGATGAAGAGGTTCAGGCCCGCCGGCGGCAGCAGGTAGCCGATCTCGAGGTTGAGCAGGAAGATCACGCCGAGGTGGTACGGGTCGATCTTGAACTCGTGCGCCGCCGGGACGATGAGCGGCACCACCACCACGATGGCCGAGAAGATGTCCATCAGGCAGCCGACCACGAGCAGCATGAGGTTCAAGAGCAGGAGGAACGTGGCCTTGTCGTGGACGTACTGGTTCATCCACTGGAAGAGCTTGAGCGGGACCTCCGCGTTGATGAGGTAGGCCGTGAGGATCGTCGCGCACGCGATCTTCACGAAGATCGCCCCGACGAGGGTCATCGACTCGCGCGCGATGCGCACGAGGTCCTTCTGCAGCGAGATGTCCTTGTAGATGAACACCTCGATGAGGAGCACGTAGAGCGCCGTCAGCGCCGCCGACTCCGGGATCGTCATCAGGCCATTGGCGAGGCCGCCGATGATCGCAAATGGAATGGGCAGCTCCCACTTGGCCTCCCACAGGGCGCGGCCGAAGTCGCCGAAGTTCACCTTGGTGCGTGGCACCTTGTACCGGACGCCCTGGACGACGCAGTAGACGGTGAGGATCCCGATGAGGACCAGGCCGGGCACGATGCCGGCGAAGAGGAACTTCTCGATCGAGAAGGCGTGCGTCGGGTCCTCGGCCGCGAGGTGCGCCGACGAGAGGCCGTAGATGATGCCGTAGACGATGATCGGCAGGCTGGGCGGGAAGAGCAGTCCCACGGCGCCCGAGCCGGTGACGACCTCGAGCGAGAAGCGCTCCGAGTAGTTGGCCTTGAGCAGCGCGGGCAGGATGAGGCCGCCGACCGCCACGATCGTGACGCCCGAGGCGCCCGTGAAGGTGGTGAAGAACGCGCAGACGACGAGCGTCATCACCGCGAGGCCGCCGGGCATCCAGCCGAGGATGGCGTTGGCCATGCGGACGAGGCGCTCGGCGGTCTTGGCGCTCGCGAGCATGTAGCCGGCGAACGTGAAGAGCGGGATGGTCGAGAGCGACACGGCCTCCGGGCCGGCGAGGCGGTAGACGTCGTTGATCGCGCCCGTGAGCGGCGTGCCGGTCGTGATGAACCCGAGCAGGCCGATCGCGCCGAGCACCGAGAAGAGCGGTGCGCCCGCGAGCGCGAGCAGCACCACGAAGAGGACGCCGAGCATCATGACGACGCCTCCTCGAAGAGGTCGGTCGCCTCGCCGTGGGCCTCGGGCGGCGGCTCCTTGCCCGAGACGACCCAGGACGCGTCCACGGCCAGGTGCACCAGCATGTGGACGAAGATCAGGCCGAAGCCGAGGGGGATGGCGAGCGAGCCGACGCGCGAGTTGATCACCTCGTCGAGCTGCGAGATGTCGGGCTGCTCGGCCTCATGGAACTCCCAGCCCTTGGCGATGCAGATCGCGCACACCACGAGGGGCAGGAACGTGGTGAGGAGCTTGACCACGGTGCGCACGCGGCCGCTCAGGTTCCGCGTCACCGCATCCACGCGGATGTGCTTGCCCGCGTGCGTGGCGAAGGCCGCGCCGAGGAAGCCGATGAAGAACACCGAGTGCCGCAGCGCGCCGTTGACCCACATCGGCGCCGCGGGGAACGGCACGCTGACGTTGTTGAGGTTGCGCCCGAGGAACTGCCACGTCGCCAGGAAGATGAGGGCGAGCAGGCAGAACCCGAGGCCCGCGCCCTCGGCCACCGCGAGGCCGTAGGAGAACCGGCAGAGCCCGCGTACGAGTGGGTTGGCGTTGGGTGGGTGCTCGATGGGTTTGAGCGCGCTCATGCCGGGCCATCTTACGCTGGCGGCGCGTGATTCGCGGCACGCTCTGTGACGAGCAAGCGTTGCCCGGGTGGCTAGTCGGGACGCCGGCCAGTGGCACGGGCGGGATCGGTCGTCCTGCGCCGAAGTCCGCGGGGACAAAGGGGCTGGCGGTTCTTTCCGGGTGGCACGGCGCCTGCTTGGCCCGGGCGCATGTTCAAGCAGATCTTGGTCGGCTCGCTCCTCGTCACGGTGGCCCTGGCCGGTTGCGGCGGGGACACGGCCGGAGCTGGCGGCACCGGAACGGGCGGCGCCGGGCGCGGCGGTCGGACGGGTGGCGGCGGCGCGGGCTCGGCCGGCGCGGCCGGTGGTGCGGGGTCGGCTGGTGCTGCGGGTGCCGCGGGTTCTGCGGGCAGCGCAGGCTCTGCGGGCGCTGCGGGTTCGGCCGGTGCTGCTGGGGCCGCGGGCTCTGCGGGGAGCGCCGGTTCGGCTGGTTCCGCGGGCAGCGCGGGCGCTGCGGGCAGCGCGGGCGCGGCAGGCTCGGCGGGTAGCGCCGGCTCGGCGGGCAGCGCGGGCGCGGCGGGTAGCGCCGGCTCGGCGGGCGCGCCGATGCCCGGCGTGGCGTGCCCGATGGCAACCCCGGCGAGCTGCGCCGATCTCGGCGACGCAGCCGCGCAGGTGCGGGGCTGCTGCCTTCCCGACGGCAACGCGGCCACCTGCGAGGGCGGTCAGCTCCAGATCACCAAGTGCTCCGCCTGGGGCACGACCTGCGGCACGGTCCCTCAGTTCAACAACGCCAGCCACTGCGTGCCCACGGGGAACACGGCGGCCTGCGGCGAGGTCGTCGCGCCCCACACGACGGGCGCCACCATCAACCACGCCACCGTGAACAACACCTGGTGGATGGCCTGCTACGACGCGATGAAGGGCTCCGTCTTCATCTACATCGAGGACCTGAACGAGGACAAGACGGCGCTCCGCTTCAACCTCAAGCTGGGCGGGCAGGGCTGGCAGGGCCGCACCGTGGACATGCAGGACTACCACAAGCTCGCAGGGCCCTTCTTCTCGCAGACCCTGAACGACATCATGTTCGACTCGGGCGGCAGCTACGACGGGCAGTTCCAGGGTTATCGCGGCACGGTCACCTTCGAGCAGCTCACCGAGACCAACCCGATCGGCACGCCGTTCCGCATCGTCTTCCGCAACTGGTGGGGCCGCGAGGTCACGGTGGGCGACACCGCCGCCACCTGCGCCGACACGCCGAACGGCCGCCGCTTCCACTTCGATCAGACTCTGGTCGAGGGCCAGATCAACGACCTGCACGTGGACTCCGACTGCGTGATGTGGGCCGGCGGCTAGTCCGAGCCCCCATCGATGCGCGGGAGCTTCGGTGCTTCGATAGGCACCTCGAGCGACTCGTGGCTGAGCTGGTTCGGAGCCGCATCGATGCAGCGCGGCGCCTGTTCGGATCCGGGAAACCTTGCGCAGGCGCCCGAACGGCGTGATCCCTCGGGGATGCTGATCCTCCTCGCCCTGCTCGCTTCTCCTGCTGCGTTGCCAGAGCTGACCGCCGATCCGGCGGGGCAGGCGCTCCTGCGCAAGGCGGGGGTCGAGGGCACGTTCGTCCTCCACGACGTCGGTGCGCGCCGGCTCACGGCGACCGATACCGCGCGGGCGCGCGCCGCGTACCTGCCGATGTCGACGTTCAAGGTGCCGAACACGCTGATTGGCCTTTCCACGGGCGTCATCCCCGACGAGCGCTTCACGCTGAAATGGGACGGCAAGGACCGCGGCCGGGAGGCGTGGAACCACGACGTCGACCTGCCGGCCGCGATGCACGACTCGGTCGTCTGGTACTACCAGGAGGTCGCGCGCCGCATCGGATCCGAGCGCATGCGCGAGTGGATCGACAAGCTGGGCTACGGCAACCGCGACCTCTCGGGCGGCATCGATCGCTTCTGGCTCGACGGCGGCCTCCGCATCACGCCGGTCCAGCAGGTCGAGTTTCTCGAGCGGTTGCGCACGCGAGCTCTCCCTGGCAAGCCCGAGCACGCGGAGATCGTCGATCGCATCATGAGGCTCGAGTCGGGCCCTGGCTGGGTCTGGCGGGGAAAGACGGGCACCGGCGGCGGCAAGCGCCCGATCGGCTGGCTCGTCGGCTCGGTCGAGCGCGACGGCCGCGCCTACGTCTACGCCCTCTTCGTGACCGGCGCGCCGGCGGACCGGCTCATGGGGGTGCGCCGCATGCTCGCGCGCAAGCTGCTCGAGCGCGCGGGCGCGCTGCCGTCAGCCAGTCACTAGTGCCGCTCGTCAAATGTTCGACCGGTTTTGCACCTGGAGGGCGACATGGGACCGTGGTGGAGGCGGCACTCGCGAGCGCGGAGCGCGAGCCAACGAGACACCTGGTGCTGCCCGTCCGGGATTCCCAAGGCTTCCAGCT
>CAZQJC010000324.1:0-23716 GCA_964593795.1 uncultured Myxococcales bacterium
TCGGGCTTCAGGCCTCGGGCTTCAGGCTCCGGATCCGGGTCAGAGACCCGAAGCCTGAAGCCTGGAGCCTGAAGCCTCTTCGCATGACAGCTCGCAAGTCCGCGTTGCAGCACACGGTTCAACATGATCGGTGCTCTAGAAGCAGCTCGGGCGGCTCACCGCGGGCGGCGCCTGGCCGTTCGACAGGATCTCGCGCAGGTACTCGTACTCCGAGTCGCAGAACACCGCGGGGCCCTGGCCCTCGAGCTCGGCGCGCTCCTCGAAGGGGCGCTGGCCGCCGTTGTCCATGAGGCGATTGGGCTCGTCGCCCATGTCGTGGAAGGCGCCGTCGGGCACGTCGGGGTTCGCCAGGCCCAGCGAGTGGCCGAGCTCGTGCGACAGCGTCGTGCCCAGCAGGTTGCCGAGCACCATCACCGCGCACGCGATGATGCCCGCCCGATCGCTCAGGGCCGCCGGGCAATCGTCGGGCGAGATCGGGTCGAGCCCGTAGTCCACGTCGCGGACCGTCGCGGGCCTTCCACCGCGGTCCTCGCGCAGCGGATCGAAGATCTTGTCGAAGAGCTTCGAGGAGCCGTCGATCTTCTTCACGTCCGCGGGCGGGTGCTGCGAGAACGCGAGGAACGAGTCCGCGAAGACGCCACCGTAGCCCGGGTAACCGCCGGCCAGCGTCTGCGCGTTGACGCTGCCGATGTGGTCGTAGAGGCGCTGGTTGCCGATGTCCTTGCCCTCGGTGTTGTCGTAGCCGAGCAACCCGCCGCCGTTGGGGTCGGGACCGACGATGTCCACCTCGGTGAACTGGAAGAAGTCGGCAGGGATCTCCTGGCGGAACTCGACCGAGATGCCGCGGTAGTCGCGCGCGGCCACCGCGAGCACGCGCTCGCGGACCTCGCGGTCGAACGCGCGCAGCCCGAAGCGGCGCAGGCTCGCGACGTACGACGCCTCGAAGTTGACCCAGACGATCTGCCGCACCGGCAGGAGCTCGAACGAGATCGCCGCGCCCGCGCCCTGCAGCACGTCGCCGCCGGCCGCGACGACGGGCGTGGCCGTCCCGCGCAGCGAGCCGCGCGTGCGGCGGAGGTCGAGCGCGCGGCCGACCGCGTCCTCCTCGTTGAGCACGTAGCGCAGGCGCTGGCCGGAGTCGAACGCCGGCACCACGTCGAGCTGCACCGGCCGATCCTGGCCGTCGCCCGCGTTGAACACGCCCTCGATGCGCACGGTGGTGCTCTCGCCCGCGGACGAGTCACCGATGAACCCGAAGCCCACGAGGTCGACGTACTGGCCGAGGCTCACCTGGCGCGTGCTCACGCCCGTGAGCGTCGTGCGGTCGAGCCGGGTCGAGATGGCCTGCGGCGCCGAGGCGCGCCCGCCGGGGTTGACGAGCGTGACCTCGCCCTCGAACAGACCCGGCCGCAGGCCCGCGATCGCCGCGCGCCACAGGAAATACCCGCGCGTGCGGTCGAGCTCGCGCAGCACCTTGACCGGGAGGTCCACCTCGACCGGCCGCTGCATCGTCGAGGGCAGCCCGTCGGCGCCGTCGAGCGTGAACGTCCCCCGCAGGTGGGCCGCGGTCTGCCCCTCCTTGCCGCCGAGGAGGAGGCCATCGCCGGCGACCTCGAGGCGATCGTTGAGGAAGACGATGCCGCCATAGGTGGCGCTCTGGAGCTGCGCGTCCATCCCGCGCAGCACCTCGACGTCCACGGGATCACCGAGCGCGCCCCGGGCGTCCGGGTAGTGCACGCGCACCTGGAACGAGCGCCTGCCGGGCCCGTACACGTCGAGCAGATCCTGCCCCGAGATCGCGAGGCGCTCCTTGGTGAGCACCTCCGAGGGCACGGCGACCTCCTCGCCGTCGGCGACGAGCAGCACCTCGGGCGGCTCCTCGCCCACGCGGAAGCCGCGGCCGCTCAGGATCACCTGCGTGCCCGGCAGCACCTGCCGCGGCGCGAGGCCGCTGACCAGCGCCGGATCGCCGGCGTAGCGCGGCGGCTCCGGATCCCCGCAGGCGCCGGCCGCCAGCGCGAGCGCGCACCAGACGGCCCTACCGAGGCGCATCACATCCGCGTGATCGTGAGGGCGTAGTCGTTGCTCGCATTGCCGTAGCCCTTGACCACCACGAAGTATGTGCCGTCCGCGGGCGCCGTCCACGTCATCCGCTCGGGGGCCGTGGCGCCCTGCCCGTTCGACATCATGCACGAGGCCACCGGCGGGCACGGGGTCAGGTCGGTCACGCCGTCCTTGTCATAGACGTGGATGTCGAGGTCCTGCGCGCTCGTCGTCTGCGTGAACGTGAGGTCCACCGTGAGCACGTTGCCGCGGAACACGGGGACCGCGTAGAAGTCGGCGTTGTCGGGGCAGACCTTGCCCATCGTGCGGTACGGGCCGGACAGCAGCGCGTTCGACGTGCTGACCGCCTGGAAGTGATCGTCGTTCGGCTCGAGCGCGTCGTCGAGGCAGCACGTCCCGGGCTGGCGCGTGAGCGTCAGCGAGTACGGCGACGTCGTGGGCGGCATGTAGCCGTAGACCTCGAGGAAGTAGAGGCCCGGCTGGCGGACGCACTGCGTGATGCTCTCGCTCGGGCCGGTGCCCTCGCTCTTGCGCACCACGGCACCCGCGGAGTCGGTGAGCTTCATGTCGAGATCGACCATGCCGGCCCTCGCGTCGAACTCGATGCGCGCGGTGACCTGCGTCTCCTGCGTGATGTTCAGCCGGAACCAGTCGTCGTTGTTGGTCGCCATCCCGGCCGGGCAGAGCATGAGGTTGTACGTGCCCGGTCGCAGGTCGCTCGCCATCGCGCTGCCGATCGTCATCGGCGTGTCGTTCGGCTCGAGCGCGTCGTCCATGCACGCCGGCGGGGGCGGCTCGGGGTCGCAGGAGCCGGAGGTCGGCACGCACTGCTTGCGCGAGCCGCGCGTGCCGGTGACCGGCATCGCGGAGCACGCCGAGCCCATCGGGCACGCCTGGCCCGTCTCGCAATCGGACAGGCAGAAGGACGCGCCGGCCGTGCCGACGCGCGCGCACAGGTTCGTGCCGCCGCACTGGATGTCGTCCGTGCACGCCATGCAGTAGCCCACCGTCGCCGAGCCGCCGGCGGTGACGGCGAGCGTGAACGATCCCGAAGCGGGCGCCTGCGCGGTGTGGTCGCAGTCGCCGCTCGTGTCGTCGCTGTCCTGCGCGACGATGAGGTAGTAGATCGTCTTGCTCGCGCCGCCCATGTCGCTCGCGACCGGGTTCGGGATCTCGGCCTCGTAGGTGCCGTCGCGCGCATCGCCCGAGGTCCGCGTCATCTCGATCTGCTGCAGCATCGAGAAGTCGATGGGATCGGCCGGCTGCGTGAGCGACCAGTAGAGGAGCGGCGACGACTTGAGCCCGATGTCGTCGAGGACGTGCGCCTCCACCTTGAGGTTCGCGCGCGTCGTCTGCGGCCCCGGCGGGGTGTGCTCGATGCCCGGCGCGGTGCCGGGGCAGCCCATGCGCGGGGGCTTGCGCAGCACCACGAGGAACGGCTTCATCGTGGGCGCGTTCGTGTGGTCGTCGGCCTTGAGCAGGATCGTGTAGCGGTCCTGGGCGGCGATCTGCTCGTCGGAGGGGCACCAGTCGAGCGTGGCCGAGAGCGGGAGCTCCTGCGTGACGCGCACGCCCTCGACGAGCGGCGCGGCCGCGTCGATGGTGACCTCGGGCGAGTCGGAGTCCTCGACCACGACGCTCATCTTCAGGCAGCGCATCTGGCCGAGATCGAGGGTGTTCCCGCTGCCCGACGGGGAGCGGAACACGGGCGCCGTCGTGTTGCCGGCCGCGGCCTTGATCTCGACGCTGATGACCTCGTGCACGCGCGTGGTGCCGTCCGAGACCGTGAAGTCGAAGTCGTACACGCCCACGTCGCTCGACAGCGGTGTCCAGCGAAAGACCGCGAGCGTGTCTCCGAACTGCTGCAGGGTCGGCTTCTTGCTGCGCTTCTTGAGATCCGGCAGGCCCGAGACCTCGTAGTCGAAGACGAGCCGGTCGCCGTCCGCGTCCGAGGCCCGGAGCTCGATCATGAGCTCGGAGCCGACGACGCCCGTCTCGTTCTTGATGTCGTCGAAGCGCGGCTTGCGCGACCCCGACGCACACGAGAGGAGCGCCAGCGAGAGGGCTGTGATACCGCGCACGCAGGGGGAGGCCACGACTCCTCCTATATACCCTGCGAACGCCAGCGGGGAAAATCGACCGGGATCACGTGCCGCGCTGCGTCACCATGCCGGTCACCCGCCCACGTTGATGGTGAGGAGGCGCCGGAGCTCCACCAGCTCCGGCGAGACGGCGAAGCGACAGAGCTCGCCGAGCTCGGGATCGACGCGCACCGCCTCGGCGAGCGGCGTCCCCTCGCCGGACGCCCGGGACAGCGCGAAGAGGCCGTCGCCCACCGCCCCGGACAGCAGCGACGCCGCGCGGTTGGCCGAGTGGAGCGCGGCGCGGGGGAGGTCCTCGAACGTCATCGGGCTCGCGCACTCGAGGGCGAGGCCACCGATCTCGGGGGGCAGCTTGCGCGGAAGGATCTTCTGGACGCGCTTCTTGGCGTCGGCCACCTCGGTCATGGTCAGGAGCGAGGTCGTGTAGTCCGAGACGAACATCGTGACCACGCCGGCGATGAGGCGCGCGAGCTCCTTGCCCTCGAGGCGCGCGAGGAGCGCCGTCCGCGTCGCGAGGAGCCACAGCGTACGGCCCGCCGACCAGCGCACGACGCCCTCGGCCCCACCGACCAGCGCGGCCCCGACGACCACCGTGGCGGGCGAGCCGGGCGCGGCGAAGAGCGCGTACGGGCGCGCCTGCGACACGTAGAGCTGGTACTCGGGCGGGTGCAGGATCTCGGCGACGCGCTCGAAGGCCGCGAGCGCCTTGGAGCCGCGCCCGGCGCGATCGCCGCGCCCGACCCCCAGGTACTCGAAGTTCTCCTGGAAGTCCCGCGCCAGCGGCGTCTCGAGGTGCGCCATGAGGTTGCGCACGGCCGCGGGCAGCGCCGGGTGGAACACCTGCTCGGCCACGGCGAGCTCGCCGAGCGCGGCGCCGGCCCCCGGGGCGCGGTGCCCGAGGCGGCCGAGCGTCTCGAGCTCGTCGTCCGCGGCCCGGCCGAGCGCGTGCAACATGGCCGCCGCTCCCTGCTCGAGGTCCGGCTGCGAACGGTAGCGCGCGAGGGACGCGATCGCGCGGTAGACGCGCTCGTCGGACGGGTCGGCGGCGAGGCGCTGGCGGAACAGGCCGGCGACGCGATCGAGCAGCACCCGCTGGCGCATGGTGTCGCCGCGGCGGGCGTAGAACGTGGACAGCGCGCCCACGACCTCGAGGTCCTCGGGCGCGTCGTCGACGGCGCGCCGCAGGGTCTCCTCGGCCCCGCGGAGGTCGCCGAACCCGCGCTCCGCGATCTCGGCGCAGCGCAGGAGCCGCCGCGCGCGCCCGGCCAGGGTGGTCTCGAGGTCCGCGAGCCGCGACGCGTTCGCGAGCGCGCCGCGCAGGTCGCCGAGCCGCTCGAGCACGGTCGAGAGCACCTCGAGCGCCTTGACGTAGTTGGGATCGACGCGCAGGCACGCGCCCAGCCAGCGCGCCGCGCGCGGCAGATCGGGGAGCGGCCCCGCGGCGATGAGCCCGAGCCGCAGGTAGGCCTCGCGCAGCATCACGCGGTCGGCGTGCGTGTCGACCAGCCGCGTGAGCGCCGATTGCTCCGCGGAGAAGTCGCCCTCCGCGTGGCAGTGCTCGCCGAGCGCCCACAGGGCCGACGGGTTCCTGGGGTCGCGCGTGACCGCGCGCTCGAGAGAGCGCCGCGCCGACGCGCGCTCGCCGGGCAGCGACTCCTGCAGCGCCGCCAGCTCGAGATCGAGCGCGATGCCGACCTCCGCGTCCTCCTCGCGCCGCGACTGCGCCTCGAGGAGCGCGGCCAGCTCGGCGCGGCGATCGTGCGCGCGCAGGAGCTCGCGCAGCGCACCGAACGCCTCGGTCGCCGTCGGGGTCGCGTCGAGCGCCGCGCGATAGGCGGCGATGGCGCGAGCGTCGTCCGACAGGGAGAAGCGCGCGATCTCGCCGACCACCATCCACGCCTCGGACGAGGTGGCGTGATCGGCGTGGCGGGGCGCGGCCTCGGCGAGCCACCGCGCGCCCTCCGCGAGGTCACCCTCCGCGAGGGCCCCGAGCGCGAGCAGCACGAGCGCCGGCAGGTGATCCGGGTCCGCCGCGACGGCCTCGCGGAGGCGCTGCCTGGCGTCGGCCCCCTGCCCCGCCTGCTCGAGCGACAGCGCCGCGGAGACGAGGTAGGCGGCACGGCCGGCGCCGGACTCGGTCTGCGCGCGCTCGACCAGCCGGTCGACCGTGTCGGCCTCCTGCACGGCGGGCAGGAGCGACGCGGCGCTGCCGGCGCGCTCGACCAGCCGCTTGCGCTCGGCGCGCACCGCCTCCTCGAGCGGCGGATCGAGCGCGTCTCCGCGCGCATCCCGCAACCGATCGAGCAGCCGCCCGTACAGCTCGGAGAGGTGCTCGCGGTCGCGCGGCGCGCGCTCGAGCGCCACCAGGGCCGACGCGTCGCCGGGATCGGCCGCGAGCGCGGCGTCCTCGGCCGACAGGCGAGCGCTGTCGGAGAGCCCGACGAGGCCCGCCAGCGCCGAGGCGTGCAGCGCGCGCGCGCGCGCCGGACCCGAGCGCGGATCCGAGGGATCCACGGGTCTCGCGGCCGCGCGTCGCAGGCCGAGGTTCGACAGGGTCTCGGCGTCGCGGCGGCGGAAGGCCACCCGCATGGCCGCGTCGCTCGCGTGCGCCAGCATGGCGGGCGCCCCGAGCGCGCGCTGGTAGCGGGACAGCGCATCCGCGTCGTCACCGGCGCGCTCGGCGAGCTCACCGAGCAGCACCTCGGGCCAGCCGGGGCAGCTCGGCTCGACCGAGAGGGCGACGAGCGCCCGCCGCTGGCCCGCGACATCGCCGCCGGCGCGGGCACGCTCGAGCGCGTCGAGCAGCGTCGGGGGCGCCCCGTCGAGGAGCAGCGCCCTCGCCGCGGCCTCGCGGGCCTCGCCGGAGCTCGTCGTGCCGCCGAGGCCCTCGACCGTCGCGGCCTCGAGGGCGGCCAGCGCCGTCGGATCGGCGGCGTCGCGAAGGCGCGCGCGCACCGCGAGCGGCGTGTGGGTCGGGTGCGCGATGGCGGCCTCGTGCGCGATGCAGCGGGCCTCGTCCGCTGCGGCGAGCGGCGGCTCCGCGAGGCACGTCAGGCGGAAGCGCACCACGGCGCGGATGCCCGGGTCATCCACCTGCTCCTCGAGCGCGAGCAGCGCGCGGCGCTCCGCGAGCCCGGAGGCGAGCCCCGCGGCGGCCAGGCGCGCCGCCGGCGCGAACCCCTGCATCGCCTCACCGAGCAAGTCAGCCGCGAGGGCGAGGTCGCCGTGCTCGAGGGCGGACCAGCCCGCGAGCTCGCGCACCGTCGCTCGCTGCGCGGCCACCACCACGGGCGCGAGCGCCGCGAGCCCGTCCGCACCTGCACCCGTCTCCGCCAGGTCGAGGACGATCCCGGCCTCACCGGGTGACGGGACGTCCTCGCCGCTGCGTCCCGCGCGCGCCTGCGCGAGCGCATCCGAGAGCGCCCGCCGCGCGTCCTCGAGGCGCGCGAGCGACATGTGGACCACCGCCTGATCCCGGAGCGCGCGAGACGAGCCACGCGACGAGAGCGCCATGAGCTGCTCCTCGGGGCTGCCTTGCTCGAGCAGGCTCGTGCGCAGGACGGTCGCACCCACGTGCGCAGGCGCGCGCTCGAGCGCGGAGTCGAGCGCTGCGAGCGCGCGGCCACGCTGGCCGGCCCGGGCGAGGAGCTCGGCCTGCCGCACGCGCGCCTCGGCCGCCCCCTGGGCGTCGAGGAACAGCTCCGCGGCGCGCCCGAACGCCGCCGCCGCGGGCTCGAGCTCCTCGCGCGCGACCAGGAGCTCGCCCTTGTTCAGGTACGCCCGCGCGGCCGCGGGCGTGTCTGGCAGCTCGCCGATCTCCACGAGGCCACGCATCGCGTCGCCCGCCTCCAGCGCCAGCATCGCAGCCCGGCAGCGCTCGGCCAGATCGTCTCCGAGGGGACGCGCCCGCACGCGTGCGCCGAATGGCCGCTGGCCGCGCGCATCGAGCCGGCACAGCCCCTCCATCGCCGCGCGAGCGACCGGAGTGGCCGGCGGACGATCGAGGTCACCGAGGGCCTGCTCGAACGCGCGCCACGCGTGGTCGCCACGGCCCGCGGACTCGAGCCTGCGCGCGCGCTCGAGCGAGATCGCCCCCTCGAGCGCGCTCGATCCCGCGCGCGATCCGAGACCCTCGAGCGCCTCGAGCGCGTCGTCGCCGCCACGCGCGAGGGCCTGGCGGACGAGCGCCAGGCGCGCCCGCAGATCGTCGGGCGACTGGTCGAGGAGCGCAGCCCACGCCGCCTCGGCGCCGGCGTCGCCGCGGGCATCGAGCAGCGCCGCGTGCTCCGCCTCGAGCGCCGTGCGTTCGCCCGCCGCCGCGACGGGCAGCCACTTCGCGAGCAGCGCCTGCGCATCGTCGGCGCGTCCGGCCACGCGCGCGACGCGGTAGAGCCCAGCCAGCGCGGCGTGCTGGTCGAGGTCGGCCTTGCGCGCCGCCTCGTAGCGCGCCTGGGCATCCTCGGGCGCCCCCGCCAGCTCGGCGAGGAGACCCGCGCGCGCGCCGAACAGCCCCGCACGCCGCACGGAGCCGCCCGTCCGGTGCTCCGACGCGATCGCCTGGTCGAGGAGCTCGCGCACGCCCGCCGTCGCCGCGCCGAGGGCCTGCGCGTCCGCGGCCTCGGCGGACACCTCCCCCCGGACGACGATGGTGCGCGCATCGAACGCGAGCAGGGACTCCACCGAGGGCGCCGCGTGCACCTGCTCCTCCGGCGCGCGCGACGCGCGGGCGGCGGGCGGCGGGCTCGTCGAGGGTGAGCGTGCTGGACGCTGCTGCATCGCGGCGTGCTCGCCAGTGCGGGGGCGCCGGGCATCGGGGGCAGCCGCTGCGGTCGCCGAGGTGGCTGCGGCGGGTGCGGGTGCGGGCTCCGGCACCGCGGGCGCCGGCGCGGTCGCGACGGGAGCGCGCGCGGGCTCAGCCACTGCGGGCGTCGCGCGGACCGCTGGCACCACGGGCTCGATCGGCGCCGGCTCGCCGCGCTCGAGGCGATCGAGCGCGAGCATGGCCTCGTCCGCCGCTGCCTCCCCTTCCGTCCGGGCCCGAACGGCAGGTGCAGGCGCCGCAGGTGCAGGCGCCGCAGGTGCAGGCGCCGCAGGTGCGGGCGCCGCAGGTGCGGGCGCCGCAGGTGCAGGCGCTGGCGCCACAGGCGCACCTTGCGCCGGCATCGCGCCGCTGCGCCGCCTGGGCTCGGGCGTCATCCGCCGCAGGACCTCGATCTCGTAGTCCGAGTCCTCCGTCGCGAACGCGTGCGGCTCCGGCTTCGCGGGCTCCGCCTTCGCCGGCACCGGCCGGGCCGTGTCCACACGCGCCCCGAGCCCGTGCGGCCGCGTACCGCCGGGCATCGTCGGCATCTCCACCGCGAAGTCCT
Source organism: uncultured Myxococcales bacterium (assembly GCA_964593795.1). Taxonomy (GTDB): domain Bacteria; phylum Myxococcota_A; class Polyangia; order JAHFDS01; family JAHFDS01; genus JAHFDS01. The sequence goes on from CAZQJC010000324.1 coordinate 9,533, forward strand.
CGTAGTCGCCGTCGTCGGGTGGCGGCGCCGCCGCGCGCAGGAGCTCGGCGTCGGGCGCCGTCTGCGCGGTCACGATCGGCGTCAAGAACTCGCGCCCCGCGGCCTCGAGCAGGTGGTCGTCGGGCGGCGCCTGCCGCGTGGGCGCGGAGGTGAACTCCCCGGGCGAGTGCCGCCCCGGAAGGATGCCCGGCGCCCCGCGCGGCCAGATCGGCTCGTCCCCGGTCGGGACGCGCGTCTGCTGCGGCGCCCACTCGTCCGCATCGAAGTCGAGCGGAGGCAACGGCGCAGGCTCCTCCACACCGGAGGCCGTCGCCGGCGGTCCGCCCGGGAGCGCCTCCACGTGCGTCGCGTCGGGCGCCTCCTCGCCGGGCACCGGTGTCCGGTCGCGATCAACCACGCGCACCCTCCGCGACGAGCGCGAGGCCCTCGTCGGACGCCAGGAACCCGAGCAGCGCCGCGGCCACCGGTGAGCCACCACCGCCGAGCGCGTCGAGGGCCGCCCCGAGATCCCCCGTCGCGAGCAGCGCTGTGCGCTCCACGGTGCGCCGCGCGCCCTCGGCCGCAGCCGCCGGGCTCGCCTCGCACAGGAGCTCCGCATACACCGACAGGTCCTTGCGCTGCTTGCGATCCAGCCCCTTGACGATCGCCTTGGCCAGCTTGTCCGCCTCGGCCTCCGGCACGCCCGCGCGCCTGGCGCCGACCGCGCGCGCCATCGCGCCGAGCAGCACCTCGAGCCGATCGGGCGACCCGCCGACGAGGCGCGCGGCGCGCTCGCGCACCCGCGCCACCGCGTGCGCCAGGAGGAACCGATCCTTCGGTGGCGGGTTGCGGCCGAGCCTGGTCCCGAGGACGAGCCGGTCGGTCACCGCGTCGAGCCGGTCGCCCTCGACCACCACCACCGAGAACGTCGAGGCCGCGAGCGCGCGCCCGAGGCTCTTGGCGAGCACCTCCTCGTCCACCAGCGCGGCGCGCCCGGTGCCGAGCCCCTCCGCCTCGTCGAGGCGGACGAGCCCCGGCGTGAAGGCCGCGAACACCGGCGCGAGCGCCGCCCAGGCAGGTGGCCGCAGGCGCGCCAGCTCCGCCTCGCCGAGCGTCCGCACGCCGAGCCCCGCCGACGGCCGACCCGCGAGCGCGGCCGCGACGATCCCCGCCACGCGACCCCACCGCGCCTCGCCCGCCAGGGCCCCGAGCGCCGCGACCGCTTGCCAGGCCCGCGCGCTCGCCGGCGCGCGTCGCAGCTCCGCGACCGCGGCCTCCAGCGACTTGCCGAGCGACGCGCTCGCCCGCCCTAGCTCCTCCGCGGCCTCGACGCACAAGGGATCCACCTCGAGCGCGCGCCGGAACGCCGCCTCGCCCGCCACCTTGTTCTTGGCGTGATCGCGGTAGATGCGCCCCGCGCGGACCTCGCCGCGCGCCCGCCCCTCGGGATCGGTGCCGGCCGCGCGCCTCGCCTCCTCGGCGGCGCGCGTGTAGTCGCGCATCTCGACGCAGAGCTGGACCATCTTCTCCGACAGCGGCGCAGTGTCGCCGAGGACCGTCGTCACCTCGGGCAAGTCGAGGAGCTCGCGAAGCCGCTGCACCGCGCGCGGGGTCTCGCCGCGCTGTTCGTGCAGCGCCGCCAGCTTCTGCAGCGCCGGCGCGAGCACGCTCGGATCACGCACGAGGCCCACGTAGCGATCGAGCGGTTCGATCGCCGCGCCGACGTCGCCGCCGCGCTCGTCCGCGAGGCGCCCGCGCAGCTCGGCGAGCCGCCGCAGGCTCTCCAGGTGATCCGGCACCCGCGCCAGGATCGCCTCGAGGTCCACCGCGGCCCCCGCGAGGTCGCCGAACCGCTCGCGCAGCTCCGATCTCTCTGCGTAGAGCGGCGGGCGGGCGCCCGGCGGCACGTGCACGATGCGGAAGGTAAGGAGCTCTGCGAGCGCGCGCGGATCCCCTCGGCCCTCGTCGGCCTTCTCGAGCAGGCCGCGCAGGTGGGAGAAGGTGACGTGGTCGTCGGGCGCGCGCTCGAGCGCGTGCCGCCACAGGGGCGCCGCCTCCCCGGGCTTGCCGAGCTCACGCTCGACGATCTCCGCCGCCTCCTTGAAGAGCTGCCCGGCGCGCTGACCCTGGTGCTTGCCGAGCGTCGCCGCGAGGCGCGCCGTCGCGCCCGCGTATCCCGCGCGGTCCCCGGCCCGTAGGGCGATCGTTCGCACGAGGTCGAGCGCCGCGAGATCCTGCGGGGACGCGTCGAGCGCGAGCGCCGCGGCCTCGAGCGCCGCGGCGAGCTTCCCCTGACGCTCCAGCACGAGGCCCCGGAGGTAGTGGAGCTGCGCGGCCACCGGCGGAGAGGCGATCCCCGCGCGCAGCGCGAGCGCGGCGGGGTCGAGCACCAGCGTCCGATCGACGAGCGGCACCGCCGCCTGGGTCGGAGACCGCTCGAACGCGAACGGGAGCTGCCCCGGCTCGCCGGCGTCCTCGGCGGCGAGCGCCAGCGCGGCGGCGACGCCCTCCGGCGTCCCGCCCTCCCTCGCCAGCGCGCGCGCGGCCGCCGCGAACCCGGCCCGGTCGCCGGCCTCGGCCGCGACGACGAGCCGCTCGACGTCCCCCGTCGCCTGCCCCGCCGCACCGCCACCTTGCGCGCGCGCCTCGGCCTCGAGCGCACGCCGCGTCGCGGCGTCCTCCGACAGCGCCGCGAGCCGCCCGTACGACTCGGCGAGCGCACCCGATCCCCCCTGCCGCGCCGCCACCCGCAGGAGGCCCCGCAACGCCATCCACGCCGCCTCGGGGACGTCCTCCGCGGCGGCCTTGCGGTAGAGCTCGGCCGCGCGCGCATCGTCCCGCTGGCGCTCCTCCGCCAGGCGGCCCGCCTCGACCAGCGCGTACGCCCGCGCCGGACCGCTCTGACGCTCGGTCGCGTCCTCCACCGCGGCGTCGAGCGCGCCCGCCACGTCGCCCGCGACGAGGCAGGCGCGCATGCGCAGCCGCAGCGCCTCGCGGCTGCCGCCGGTCGTCGCCGCGTCCGCGCGCCGCGCGAGCCGCTCCGCCTCGGCGGCGCCGTCGGCCCGCCGCAGGTGCAGCTCCGCCGCCTCGATCCACCGGGCCACCGCGCGCGCGTCGTCGGGCGATCGCTCGGCCTCGCCCTCGAGGTGCCGCGCGAGGTCCAGCGCGCGGCGCTCGTCGCGCAGGATGCGCTCGATGGACTCGGCCACGAAGCGATCGTCGGGGCGCGCCTCGGCGGCGGCCCGGTACCGCAGGAGCGCCGTCGCGCGATCCCCCACCCGCTCGGCGCACAGCGCCGCCTGCACCGCGTGCTCCGCGCACTCCGTCGGCGACGCCTGCATCTCGCCCGCGAGGTCCGCGAAGAGCTCGCCCGCCGTCGCGTGCTGGCCTGCGATCGACAGCGCGAGCGCCAGCCGCCGCTTCCTCGCCACGTCGCCCGGATGCTCCGCGCAGAGCATCGCGAGCGCGTCCGCCGCGCCCTCGCGATCCCCCGCCGCCCGCCGCCAGAGCGCCAGCGACTCGAGGAGCGACTCGCGCGGCCTGCGCCCGTGCCCCTCGAGCGCGGCCTCGAACAAGGCGGCGACGTCGGCGGCCCGCGCGGTCGTCGCGACCGCCGCCCCCTCGCCGGGCGTGCGCTGCTCCGCCGGCACCGGCTGCTGGACCAGCAACCGCTCGAGCGCGTCGAGCGTGCCCCGATCCACCTCGGGCTCCACGGCGCGCTCGGTGAGCAGCGCCTCGCGCAGGCGCTCCTCGGCGCGCGCCCGGTCACCGCGCAGCTCCGCGAGGGTCGCCAGCGCCGCGAGGACGCCGGCCCGCCACCGCGAGTCGCCCGCCGCCCGTTCGAGCTCGCCGCTCGCCAGCTCCTCGAGCGCCACGAGGTCCGCGCGCTCGAGCGTCGTGCGCAGCGCGATCGACCGCACCTCCGGCGTCGCCTTGCCCCGCTCGCGCAAGAGCGAGAGCAGGCTCGAGAACGCGTCGTCCGCGCGGCCCGCCCGCGAGAGCGACACCACCTGACGCAGCCGCAAGCCCACCTCGGCCGCGGTCCCCGCGGGCACGAGGCGCGCGGCGCGTGCGAGGAGGGCCGCCGCGTCGTCGTGGCGACCGTCGTCCGTCGCGAGCGCCACCGCGTCCAGCACCACGAGCACGTCGTCGCCGCGCAGCATCGCCGCGGCCAGGGCCTCCTCGATCGCCCGCCGCGCCGCCGGGCGATCCGGCGGGTCCTGCTCCAGCATGACGGCGGAGAGCCGGCGGCGGACGGCGATCGCGTCGTCGGCGTCGCCGACCTCGTCGAGGAAACCCACGCGCCGCTCGAGCGCCAGCCGGTGCGCCTCGGGCGCCTCCGACGCCGCGCGCCACTGCCGCGCGAGCAACGTGCGGTTGCGCTCCGCGCCGGTGCCCAGCGCCAGGTCGAGCGCGCCCTCCATCGCCGCCGTGTCGCGCTCGCCCGCTGCCACCCGGGCCAGCTCGAGGTAGAGCGCCGCCTTGCGCGCCGGTTCGCGCGCGAGCCGCGCGAGCTCACCGAGCGTGCGGATCTCCCCCACGCGATCCCCGGTCGCCGCGTAGCGGCGCAGGAGCTGCAGGTGCCCGCGCACGCAGTCGGGATCCACCTCGACCGCACGCTCGAGCGCCTTGCGTGCCGAGTCCCCGTCGCCGAGCCGCAGCTCGAGGATCTCCGCGCGCTCGAGGTGCGTGGCCGCGCGCCGCAGCGCCGGCGCCTCGGCCTGCGTGTCGGCCTCCGCCTCCGCGTCGAGCGCGGCGAGGAGCTCCTCCCAGAGCCCGCGGCGCGCCAGCAGCCGGCGCAGCGCCACGCGCGGCGGCCCGAGCAGGCGATCGGCCTCGAACGCCCGCGAGTAGGCCGCGATCGCCGCGTCCTCGTCTCCGCGCGCCTCGAGCATCCGCGCGAGCGCGATCTCCAGCACCGCCCGGCGCTCGGCCCGCCCCTCCGCTGCGAGCTCGCTGGCGATGGTGGCCTCGAGCGTCGCCTGCCGCGCCGCCGCCGCCTGCTGCATCCGCTCGAGCGCGCCGCGCTGCGGGAAGTCGAGCACCACCGAGCGCGTGACCTCGCCGCCGAGATCCTCCTCGAGCTCCTCGAGCCCCTCGTCACCGAGCTCGATCTCGTCGGTCATCTCCGGCAGCGCGGGCGGGGCCATCGTGCCCCTGCGCGCCGCCGGTGGACGCGTCGGCCGCCGCCGCACCTGCGTCGGCATCTCCGGCAGCTCCACCGGCCCCGTGACCTCCGGCAGGCCGATCGGCCCGCTGGCCTCGCTCAGCATGATCTCGCCCGTCACCTCGGGCACGTCGTCGAGGGTCAGGAGACCCGCCGCGTCCGACAGATCGAACTGCCCCGTGACCTCGCCCGACGGCGGCTCGTCCGCGCCCGGCCCACCGATGGGCGCGGGCGGCGGCTCACGCGTCGCGGCCGCCGCGACCTCGTGCAGCCCCGAACGCGACAGCTCGACGATCTGCGAGCTCGACAGCTCGATCTCGCCGGTCCTCTCGGCGTCCTCGGCGTGCGCTTCCCGGCGTGCCGTGATCGGCTCGGGCGCGCCGGCGGGAAACCCCACGACGTCGAGCTCCGGCAACATCACCGGCATCGTCGGCGGATCCGGCAGCGGCATCGGCCGCACCTGCGTGGGCACCTCCGGCAGGTCCCCCGCGTCGGCCCCGGCCGGTCCCCGCAGAGCCGTCACCTCCGGCAGGTACAGCTCGCGCGTGGGCGCGTCCTCGGCGGGATCGGCGCCGGGATCGGAGGGCTCGTCGGCCACGACGACCGGAGGCAAGAACGTGACCTCCTCCTCCCACCCTGCGGAGTCGGTGCCGTTCTTCGCCGGCTCCTGCCGCGCCGACGTCTTCTCGTCCTCGTCCACCCCGTTCATCCGCGCGCTCCGCAGAGCCCGCGCATCATAGCTCGTCGGTGGAATCTCAGGGGAAATGCTATATGTCCGCCGTGCCCACGTTCGTGCTCGGTTCCGCCCCCCTGTCGCTCGACGCCCTCGCGAGCGTCGCCCGCGCCGGCGCGGAGGTCTCCATCGGCTCCGCCGCGCAGGAGCGCCTCCTGCGCGCCCGCGCCGTGGTCGATCGCATCGTCGCGCTCGGCCCCGACGCCCCGGCCGTTTACGGCGTCAACACCGGCTTCGGCGCGCTCGCGGAGCGGCGCATCTCGCCCGAGCAGATCGCCGAGCTGCAGAAGAACCTCGTGCGCTCGCACGCCGCGGGCGTGGGGCCGCTCCTGCCCACCGACGTGGTGCGCGCGCTCATGCTGCTCCGCGCGCAGGTGCTGGCGAGCGGCCACTCCGGCGCCCGCCCCGCCTGCTGCGAGCTCCTCGTCGCGATGCTCAACCGACGCGTCCACCCCGCCATCCCGGCGCAGGGCTCGGTCGGCGCCTCGGGCGACCTCGCGCCGCTCGCGCACCTCGCGCTCGCGATGATCGGCGAGGGCCGCGCCGAGCACGACGGCAAGCTGCTGCCCGGCGCCGACGCCCTCGGCCGCGCGGGCCTGCAGCCGCTCTCGCTCGAGGCCAAGGAGGGCCTGACCCTCGTCAACGGCACGCAGCTCATCACCGCCATCGGAGGGCTCGCGGTCGTCGACGCCGAGCGCCTCGCCCGCACGGCCGACCTCGTCGGAGCGCTCACGCTCGAGGCCCTGCGCGGCACGCCCCAGCCGTTCCAGGCGCGCATCCACGCCGTCCGCCGGCACCCGGGGCAGATCGCGAGCGCGAGGAACCTGTGGGCGCTCCTCGCCGGCAGCCCGAACGTCGCGGCGCACCGGGACTGCGGCAAGGTCCAGGACCCCTACTCGCTGCGCTGCATGCCGCAGGTGCACGGCGCCACGCGCGACGCGCTCGCGTACACGCGCGCAGCGCTCGAGCGCGAGGCCGGCAGCGCCACCGACAACCCCCTCGTGTTCCCGGGGACCGACGGCGCGGAGGACGCGCTCGTCTCCGGCGGCAACTTCCACGGCCAGCCGGTCGCGATGGCGCTCGACTTCGCCGCCCTGGCGGTCGCGAACCTCGGCAACATCTCCGAGCGCCGCGTCGAGCAGCTCGTGAACCCGCACCTGTCGGGCCTGCCCGCGTTCCTGGTGGCCGACTCGGGCCTGCACAGCGGCTACATGATGGCGCAGGTCACGGCGGCCGCGCTCGTGAGCGAGAACAAGACGCTCGCGCACCCCGCCTCGGTCGACACCATCCCGTCGTCGGCCGGCCGCGAGGACCACGTCTCGATGGGCCCGTGGGCCGCGCGGAAATGCGCGCAGATCGCCGCCAACGTCGAGAACGTCCTGGCGATCGAGCTCCTGTGCGCCGCCCAGGGCCTGGACCTCCGCCTGCCCGTCCGCCCCGCGGCGCCGCTCGCGGCCGTGCACGATCGCGTCCGCGCCGTCGTGCCGCACCTCGAGCGCGATCGCCCGGTCGCGCCCGACGTCGAAGCCCTCGCCGCCCTGATCCGCTCGGGTGAGCTGCTCACCCTGGCCGACCGTCACCTCGAGGAGCCCCTTTCATGACCGCCCCCGTCATCCGCGCGCCGCGCGGCACCACGCTCCGCTGCAAGGGCTGGCAGCAAGAAGCCGCCCTGCGCATGCTCATGAACAACCTCGATCCCGACGTGGCCGAGCGGCCCGCGGATCTCGTCGTCTACGGCGGCACCGGCAAGGCCGCGCGCAGCTGGGACGCCTTCCACGTCATCGTCCGCGAGCTCGAGCGCCTCGAGGGCGACGAGACCCTGCTCGTGCAGTCGGGCAAGGCCGTCGGCGTCTTCCGCACGCACCCGGATGCGCCGCGCGTGCTCATCGCGAACTCCAACCTCGTGCCGCACTGGGGCACCTGGGACGAGTTCCGCCGGCTCGAGGCCCTGGGCCTGACCATGTACGGCCAGATGACCGCGGGCTCGTGGATCTACATCGGCACCCAGGGCATCCTGCAGGGCACGTACGAGACGTTCGCCGCCGCAGCGAAGCAGCACTGGGGCCCCGCCTCCGACCTGCGCGGCAAGCTGGTCCTGACCGCGGGGCTCGGCGGCATGGGCGGCGCGCAGCCGCTCGCCGTCACCATGAACGGCGGCGTCGCGCTCTGCGTCGAGGTCGATCCGCACCGCATCCAGCGCCGCCTCGAGACCGGCTACCTCGACGAGTCGAGCGACAACCTCGACGTCGCGCTGCGGCGCGCCGCAGAGGCCGCGCTCCGCGGTGAGGCCCGCTCGATTGGCCTGCTCGGCAACGCGGCCGAGGTCTTCCCCGAGCTGGCCCGGCGAGAGGTCGCGTTCGATCTCGTCACCGACCAGACGAGCGCGCACGACCCGCTCGCGGGCTACGTCCCCGCGGGCCTGTCGCTCGATCAAGCGGCCGCGCTGCGCACGCGCGATCCCGAGGAGTACGTCCGCCGCGCGCGCAAGAGCATGGTCGCCCACGTCAGCGCGATGCTCGCGCTCGGCAAGCAGGGCGCGCACGTCTTCGACTACGGCAACAACCTGCGCGGTCAGGCGCAGCTCGGGGGCCTCGCCGAGGCGTTCGGCTACCCCGGCTTCGTGCCCGCGTACATCCGGCCGCAGTTCTGCGAGGGCCGCGGACCGTTCCGCTGGGCCGCGCTCTCGGGCGACCCCGACGACATCGCCGCCACCGACCGCGCCATCCTCGAGCTCTTCCCCGAGGACGCGTCGCTGCGCCGCTGGATCGAGCTCGCGGGCGCGAAGGTGCACTTCCAGGGGCTGCCCGCGCGCATCTGCTGGCTCGGCTACGGGCAGCGCGACAAGGCCGGCCTGCGCTTCAACGAGCTCGTCCGTCGCGGCGAGGTCAAGGCGCCCATCGTCATCGGCCGCGATCACCTCGACTGCGGCTCGGTCGCCTCGCCCTACCGCGAGACCGAGGCCATGAAGGACGGCTCGGACGCGATCGCGGACTGGCCGCTCCTGAACGCCCTCGTGAACACGGCGTCGGGCGCGACCTGGGTCAGCATCCACCACGGCGGCGGCGTCGGCATCGGCTACTCGATGCACGCCGGCATGGTCGTGGTGGCCGACGGCACCGAGGACGCCGCGCGGCGCCTCGCGCGCGTGCTCGTGAGCGACCCGGGCATGGGCGTCATCCGCCACGTCGACGCCGGCTACGACGAGGCGCGCCGCACGGCCACGTCGCACGGCGTGCGCGTGCCCCACGGGGCGTGACGCCCCGCTGACGATCGACCTGTCGCCCCGTGACCGAAAACACGTGTGATCCAGGCGCCAACCGGTGAGAATCCGGGCGTTGCGACTGGAACACGCGTGTCGATGGGCCGCCCTCCTCGGGGCGCTAGTGCTGGCCGGCTGCGGCGGCGGCTCCGCCAAGGCGCGCGACGGGGGCCTCCTGCCCTTGCCGTCGGGCGCGGGGACGGGCGACGCCAGCACCACGTGCGTGTCCGGTGACGTCTGCCAGCTCCCGGAGGACGCGTGCGGCGTGGGCCGCATCGTGTGCGTTCGCGGCACCCCCGCGTGCGTGCGCTTCGAGGCCAGCCCCGACGGCACGCCGTGCGACGACCACAGCGCCTGCACGCGCGCCGACGTGTGTATCCGCGGCGAGTGCGTGGGCCAGGACGAGGTGTTCTGCTCGCCCATCGACTCCTGCCACGAGCCGGGCACGTGCAACCGCCAGACGGGCCTTTGCACGACGCCGGTCCGGCCCGACGGCGTCTCGTGCGACGACGGCGACGCCTGCACCCGCATCGACTCCTGCCGCGCGGGTTCGTGCATCGGCACGGCGCCCGTCGAGTGCGGCCCGGGCGACGTCTGCACCGAGGCCGGCGTGTGCGATCGGTTCACCGGGTTCTGCGTCAACGCGCCCAAGCCCGACGGCACGCGCTGCGACGACGACAACGCCTGCACGCGCTCCGACATCTGCATCGGCGGCGGCTGCGCGGGCACCAACGCGGTCTTCTGCGGCGCGCAGGATCAATGTCACGGCCCGGGCACGTGCGACACGATGACCGGTCAGTGCTCGAACCCGGAGCTCGCCGACGGCACCACGTGCAATGACGGAAATGCGTGCACGCGCCGCGACTTCTGCAATGGCGGACAATGCCTCGGCAGCAACCCGGTCACGTGCACCGCGACCGACGCGTGCCACATGGGCGGCATGTGCAACCCCGCCACGGGCACCTGCACGAGCCCGCCCGCGCCCGACGGCACGACGTGCAACGACAACAACGCGTGCACCTCGGGCGACGTCTGCCGCAATGGCTCGTGCACGGGCGGCACCGCCGTCGTCTGCACCGCCTCCGACCAGTGCCACAACGCCGGCGTCTGCAGCCCCACGACGGGCCTCTGCAGCAACCCCAACAAGACCAATGGCAGCACCTGCAACGACGGCAACGGCTGCACGCGCACCGACACCTGCGTCAGCGGGACGTGCACCGGCGCCAACCCCGTCGTCTGCACCGCCTCGGATCAATGCCACGACATCGGCACCTGCACGCCGGCCACGGGCCTCTGCAGCAACCCCGCCAAGACCAATGGCACCGCGTGCACCGACGCCAATGCCTGCACGCGCTCCGACACCTGCCAGAACGGCACGTGCACGGGCGCCAATCCCGTCGTCTGCACCGCGTCGGATCAATGCCACGACATCGGCACCTGCAGCACGACGACCGGCGTGTGCAGCAATCCGCTCAAGGCGACCGGGACCTCCTGCAGCGACGGCAACGCTTGCACGAGCGGCGAGCGGTGCACGAGCACCGGCACCTGCGCCGGCGGCACGACCGTGACGTGCTCGGCGAGCGACCAGTGCCACCTCGCCGGGACGTGCAGCCCGTCGACGGGCTGCTCCAATCCCGCCGCCCCCGACACCACGCCGTGCAACGACAGCGACGGCTGCACCTCGGGCGACGCCTGCACGGCCGGCGTCTGCGGCGGCTCGGCCGTCGGCGGCTGCGGCCTCGGCCAGCGATGCACCACGGCCAGCCCCTGCGCGAGCGGCTGGGACTGCCTCAAGGCCGTACCGACCGACGCCACCGGCTTCTGCGCCAAGCCGTGCGCGCTCGACGCCACGTGCACGTTCGCCGGACCCGGCACCGGCCGCTGCGTCATCGCGACGACGACGATGACGGCGGACCACTGCGGCATCGTCTGCGGTGCGGGCAACACGTGCCCGACGAGCTTCACCTGCGCCACCATCCAGGGCCTGCCGATCTGCGCCCCCAACCAGGGCCCCTGACAGGCGGCCCCCACGGACGATGGGTCCGTCCGACGCGGAGATCAGATCGCGGCTGGCCGCGCCGGGGTTCTTTCGAGCCCCGGGTCCGGACTACCCGAGCATCGCCGCTCACACGGCGGACATCGACGCCCTGCTCGGCGTCCGTGTGGAGGAGACCGAGGCGGCGCTCCTCGAGGCGGCCAGGCGCCTCGACCCGACCGGCAACGTCGACACCTGGGGCAAGCATCTGCACGACGGCCGCCACACCTGGGTGGGCCTGCCGACCTGCCAGCTCCAGACGCCGTACGACGAGCTCGACCGCATGTGCAGGCTGATCGCCCCGCGGCCCGACGCCAGCCTCGTCGACCTCGGGACGGGCTACGGCCGCCTCGGGCTGGTCTGGGGCCACCACTGCCCCGCCGGCCGCTTCTCGGGCTTCGAGCTCGTGCCCGAGCGCTGGCGGGAGGCGCACCGAGTCCTTGGCCGCTTCGCCCTCTGCGAGGCCGAGGTGCTCTGCCGGGACCTGACGGATCCCACGTTCACGCCGCCCGCCGCGGACGGCTATTTCATGTATGACTACGCTGAGGAAGCCGACATCGCGCGCACGCTCGCGCAGCTCGGCGCCCACGCCGCCCGCCGGCCGTTCTTCGTCGTCGGCCGCGGCAGCATCACGCGCCGGCTGCTCAGCGGCTGCGCGCACCTGCCGTTCCGCAGCCACGCCGAGGTGACCTTCTCGGTCTACCAGACGCACGCACCGTGATCCGGCCCTCACGACCGTCCCGCCGGAATCTCGGCGGTCGGGCCACTGACCCACGAATGCTGTAGTCTGGAGGGTGGAGCAGCAAATCCCTCCGAACCGGCTCGGGAGAGGTCCGTCCGCATGATGAGAGCAACGTTCCGTGTGGCGCTGGTGATGCTCGCGCTGACCGTGGGCTGCGGCCCGAACAACCAGGCCGGCTCGGGTGGTGCCAGCGGCACCGGCGGCGGGGGCGGCGCAGGGCGCGGCGGGACGGGCGGTGCCGGCGGCGCGAGCGGGACGGGCGGCGCGAGCGGCAACGCGATGCGCGACGCGAGCGTCCCGTCACCCGACGCGCCGTGCGGCCTGCGCACGTGCGCGAGCGAGAACGCCTCGTGCGGCCCCATCGGCGACGGCTGCGGCGGCATCATCGACTGCGGCACCTGCCCCGCCGGCGAGATCTGCGGCGGGGGCGGCCCGAGCAAGTGCGGCGTCATGCCGGACGCGGGCCCGTGCGTGCCGCGGACGTGCGCGAGCGCGGGCGCGAACTGCGGCCCGGTGAGCGACGGCTGCGGCAGCGTGCTCGACTGCGGCATGTGCACCGCGCCCGAGACCTGCGGCGGCAACGGGATGGCCAGCCAGTGCGGCCGCCCGTGCACAGGCCTCTGCCAGCAGCAGGTGCCGTGCATGACCGGCACCACGACGATCTCCGGCACCGTGTTCGCGCCGACGCCCATGCAGTACGGCATGCCCGATCCGCTCTACGGCGCGCTCGTGTACGTGCCGAACGCGCCGGTCGAGCCGTTCCCGGCGGGCATCAGCTGCGATCGCTGCGACGGGCAGGCGTCGGGCGCGCCGCTCGTGAGCGCCACCACCGGCCCCGACGGCAAGTTCCGGCTCGACAACGCGCCGGTCGGCGCGAACATCCCGCTCGTCATCCAGCTCGGGCGCTGGCGCCGGCAGGTGACCATCCCGATGGTCACGATGTGCCAGGACAACCCGCAGCCGGCGGAGCTCACGCGCCTGCCGCGCAAGAAGAGCGAGGGTGACATCCCGCAGTTCGCGATGGTGACGGGCTCGGTCGACTCGCTGCAGTGCCTGCTGCGCAAGGTCGGCATCGACGACTCCGAGTTCACCGCGCCGAGCGGCAACGGCCGCGTGCACTTCTACCGCGCGAACGGCGCCATCGCGCCGGCCGCGACGGGCATGACCCCGGCCGCGACCACGCTCTACAACGACCCCGCCGAGCTCGCGAAGCACGACATCGTGATCTTCGCGTGCGAGGGCAGCGAGATCGCCAAGCCCGCCGCCGCGCAGGCGAACCTCGTCGACTACACGAGCCGGGGCGGCCGCGTGTTCGCGACGCACTACAGCTACGCGTGGCTCTACCAGAACATGTCGTTTCAGGGCACGGGCATGTGGGACGCCGACCCGAACCTCGACCACCTGCCGACCACGGGTGGCCCGCTCACGTGCAGCGTCGACACGAGCTTCCCGAAGGGCATGGCGTTCGAGGCGTGGCTGCGCCAGGTCGGCGCCGAGTCGGCCCCCGGCCAGCTCGCGATCAACGTCCCGCGCAACGACATCGACGGCGTGATCGCGCCCGCGCAGCGGTGGATCTACTCGACGATGCCGCAGACGGTGCAGCACTACACGTTCAACACGCCGGTCGGCGCGATGCCCGATCAGCAGTGCGGCCGCGTGCTCTTCTCGGACTTCCACGTCACGGGCGGCGCCTCGGGGTCGTCCACGTTCCCCGCCGAGTGCACCACCACGCCCTTGACCCCGCAGGAGAAGGTGCTCGAGTTCATGCTGTTCGACGTGTCGTCGTGCATCCGGCCCGACGTGCCGCCTCCCTGCATGCCGCGCACGTGCGCGCAGCAGAACCTCGAGTGCGGCGGCGCAGGCGACGGCTGCGGGGGCCTGCTCGACTGCGGCATGTGCACGCCGCCCGACACCTGCGGCGGCGGCGGCACGCCCGGGCGCTGCGGCCACACCACGAGCTGCATGCCCCGCACGTGCGCCGACGCCAACGCCAACTGCGGCCCGGTCGCGAACGGCTGCGGCGGCGTCCTCGACTGCGGCGTGTGCACGCCGCCCGACACCTGCGGAGGCGGCGGCACGCCCAGCCGCTGCGGCCACATCGGCTAGTACCTCGCCACAGTGAAGATGGTGGGTTCGAGCTCTGGAGGAACGCTGTGGCGGGGTACTACGTGGCGGGCCGCCGGGCCGCCCCAAGGCACGCCACAGGGACCCGCGCAGCCCGGAGGGCGGAGCGGGAGAAAACAGCTAGTACCTCGCCCCGCCACCTCCC
>CAZQJC010000325.1:0-6167 GCA_964593795.1 uncultured Myxococcales bacterium
CGCTCCGACTGTTGCGGGGCCCCTCTCCCGACGGGGCCCGTCGGGAGAGGGGCGGTTGCGCGACCCGCACGCTCTGCGGGGGTGAGGCCGGGCGTGGTGTAAGGGGCCAGAAGTTCTGGGGTGCTGGACTCCCAGAAGGACATTCCATCTGCCTAGGCAGATGTGACGAAGCATGAGGCGGAGCGCGGAGTGGGGGGCAACACAGCTCAGTCGCGAGTTGCTCGAGGTGTCCATCGAAGCACCGGAGCGCTCGCGTATCGATGCGGGTTCGGACTAGTTGCCGTCGTCGTCGTCGTCGTCGCGGCGGGCGCGCGGGTCGGCGTCGTCGTCCTCGGACGGAGCGGGCCGCGGGGGCTGGGCAGTCACACCGGGCCTCGAGGGCACCGCGGTCACACCGGGCCGCGCGGGGCCACCGGGCGCTGCCGCGGGCGCGGCGGTCTGCTCGTCGTCGTCGCCGTCCTCGCCCTCCTCCTCCAGCTCGGGCGGGAACACCAGCGGCTCGGGCGAGCCGCCGCGCGCGAAGCGCAGCATCGCGTCCACGAGGTAGGCCTGCGCGCTGCGGATCTGGTTCTGCCGGCCGTGGCGGAACGAGTCCGCCATGATCGAGAACACGAGGACGTCGTCCTTGTCGCCGACGTAGCCCGACAGCGCGCTCTTCGAGCGCAGCGTGCCCGTCTTGGCGCGCACGAGCCCCGCGGCAGGGTGGCCGATGAAGCGCCGGCGCGTGGTGCCCGAGATGCCGCCGACCGACAGCGACGACAGGAAGTCCGGCGCCACCTCGAGGTCGTAGTAGACGTATCGGAGGAGCTTCGCGAGCGCGGCCGGCGTGACTCGGTTGCAGTGCGCGAGGCCGCTGCCGTTCTCGGCGTGGAAGGCGGACGGCGAGACACCCGCGCGGCGCATGAGCTCCGCGAGCGCCTTCTGGCCCTTGTCGGCCGTCGCGGGCGCGCCGTAGATCTCGACGCCCAGCGTCTGGAAGATGCGCTCGGCGTAGAAGTTGTTCGAGTAGATGTTGGAGGGCCGGATCGCCATCGACATCGGCGTGTCGTGGCTGCCGAGCACGAGCTCGGTCTTGCCGACGCGGCCCGCGCGCACGGGCCGGTCCACCACGATGCCGAGGTCGGCGAGGATCTTGCCGAGCGTCGCCGCCGTGAAGAGCGCGGGCTTCGGCGGCCGGCGCTTGACCAGCGAGCCGCGCGCGACCTTGCCCGACACGCGCACGAGGCCGGCGCCGGGCCCGCCCACGATCTCGACGCGCAGGCCGCGCCCGCGCCCCACGGTCTTGGCGCTGTTCTGCACCTGGAACACCGGCGGGTCCACGGACACCGACGGCGCCGCGCCGATCGGCCCTGGCGAGACGCGGATGACCACGCGGTTCCGGTTGAGCGTCAGCGGCGCATAGCCGAGCTCGTCCTCCTCGTCGGACGAATCGACCGGCGCGCCCGCGCTCTGGTAGCCGGTCTCCTCGACCACGATGCCGCCCGCGATGCGCGTGACGCCTCGCGCCTGGACCTCGCGTGCGATCTCGACGAGGTGCTCGAAGGACAGCATCGGATCGCCGGAGCCGCGCAGGTACACGTCTCCGGGGATGACGCCGTCGGCGCGCGGCCGCGCCCCCGCGAGCACCGTGCGGTAGGTCCAGCTCGGCCCGAGGAGCGTCAGCGCCGCCGCGGTCGTGAGGATCTTCTCGTTCGACGCGGGGTCGAACTGCACGTTGGAGTTCTGCGAGAAGAGCAGGCGATCGTCCTTGAGGCGCCGCACCTCGACGCCGACGTGCGTGCGCGCGAGGGGCCCGCGCGAGAGCAGCATCGCGAGCTGCTGCTGGAGCTGCTCGATGCGCGCGCGGTCGGGATCGCTCGCCGCCGGCGCGGGCATGACCACCTCGCCGCGCGAGCGCACCGGATCGCGCGGCGGCGGGCGCTTCTTGCCGCGGCCGGCCTTGCCCTTGTCGGCGCCCTTGCCCGGTTGCGCCTTGCCGTCGTCCTTCTTCGCCTTGTCCTTGGCGTCCTTGCGCTGCGGCGCGGCGCGCACCGAGCGCGCCTGCCGCCGCGCCTTGGAGGCGACCCGACCGCCCTTCTTGCCCGCGTCGGCCGTGGCCGGCGCGGTCACGAGCAGCGCTGCGACGAGCGCGAGCCAGGCCCTGGACATCTGTCTCATTCTCCCGGGCCGGGGGCGATCGCGCAACAAAGACACGGCAGATCTCACGTGAACGACGCGCGCAGCCGCGCGAGGCCACGGGCGGCGCTCGTCGCCCGGCGGGGCTCGGCGATGCGGCGGGCGCGCAGCAGGCGGTTCTGCGGCGTCGTGCTCGCCGGCACGAGCGGGAGCACCGTCACCTCGTAGCCGGCCGCCTCGAGCTCGAGCACGCGCTCCGCGTCGGTGAGGAGGTCGTCGAGCGGCGCGCGCAGGCCTGCGTGCAAGGGGATCCCGAGGCGCTCGAACGATGCGCGCTCGCGCCGGCGGCGGCAGCAGGGGACGATGAGCGCGTGGCGGGCCTCGAGCGCGATCGCGCGGGCGATGGCGTCGTCGGTGGCGTCGCCGCAGGCGTGAAGGGCGAGGAGCACGTCCGGACGCGGCGGCAGCGCGGCGTCCGCCGCGTCCCCGGCCACGACGACCACCCGGTCGAGCCCCCGCGCCCGCGCCAGCGCCTCGGCCCGCGCCGCCCGCGCCGCGTCTCGCTCGACGCCGAGGTACGTCACCGGTCGGTCTGGCGCGAGGAGCAGCGCCGCCGCGAACCCCAGCAAGGACCGCCCCGCCCCGAGGTCCACCACCGTGGCCGGCCTCGTTTGCGGCAGCACACGGCCGAGCTCGCCGAGGAGCGCCGTCACCTCGTCCACCTTGCGCTCGTCGTCGGCGCGCAGGCGCGCGGCGGGCTCGCCGATGTAGAGCTCGTGCAGGAGCGCCGCCACAGCCTCGCGGGGGACCATCGCCGGATCCTACCCGCCAAGTGGCACCCACGGCCGATCCGGGTATCCTCGATCGGTGCGCGCACCGCTCAGACTCCTCGCCCTCCTGGCGGCGTGGTTGCTCGTCCTGCCGGCCCCGGCGGAGGCGGGGGCCAAGCGCGGCGCCAGCGCCAAGCTGGCCAAGCAGCGCAAGAAGGGCCGCGTCACGAGCCGCCGCTCCACGCGCGCGCGGCGCATCGTGGCGCTCGATCGCCAGAAGCTGCCGCAGGACGGCGTCCTGCGCGTGCGCGGGCGCGTGGTCGGCGCGGCGCGGCCCGCAGGCAAGCCGCTCGTCGCCGCGCTCTACCGCAGCTATCCGCGCACCGATCCCGGCACGGGCGCGCACGTCCCGGCGCTGACCGTCCCGGCCGATGGCGACGGGCACTTCCTCCTTTCGGGCGCCTCGCCAGGGCAGTACTGGGTGGCCGCGTTCGTGGACGAGAACGGCGACGGCAAGTGGCAGTCCGATCGCGAGCTGGGCGGCGTGTCGGCGCCGACGAACCCGATCGAGGTGGACGCCGTGCGCGACTTCATGACCGTCGAGGTCGAGGTCGATCCGCTGTACGTCGAGCTGCGCACGCGCTTCCTCGCCGGCACGGACACCACGCCGCCGCGCCACGTCCTCGAGGGCGCCTACTCGTCCTTCGCGGGGCAGGGCGCGCTGCCCGCCGAGGCCCTCAAGATCACCACCCCCGCGGGTCCGGCGAAGCCCGGGGACCCGGTCGCCGCGCGCTACCTCGTCGAGGTGACGCACGCGGGCCTGCAGGGCGGGAGCGCGAGGCGGCAGGTCGTGCCCGCGAGCTTCGGCGCGCTGCCGACCCTGGTCTCGCCTCCTTCGGGTCAGCCCGTCGCGGCGGGGCAGGACCTCGCGGTGCGCTGGACGGCGCCCGCCTGGGGCAACGACGCCTCGTGCGTGCTGCGGGGGGCCGACGGCAAGGTGCTCTGGCGCGCCGCTGGGCCTGCACCGCTCGTCGTCCCCGCGGTGCTCCTGCGCCAGGGCCAGCGAGGCACGCTGGTGCTCGAAGCCGCGCGCCTGTCGGCGCAGCAGGGCGGCGTCGTGGCGCGCTCCTTCGGCCGCATCGAGCAGCCCATCGACGTCGGCCCCGCGGTGGCGCAGGCTCCACGACCGGCCGCGCCCGTTCGTGCCGCGACCCCGGCGGCGCCGGTCGCACCCCCGCCGCCCGGCACGCCCGCGCCGTCGAAGGCTCGTGGCCGCCGCCCCGCCGAGGACGGCGATCACCCCGAGAGCCCGGAATGACCTGGCTCGCCCTCGGCGCGCTCAACGCGCTGCTCTCGGTGGCGGCCGGTGCCTTCGGCGCGCACGGCCTCAAGGCGCGCCTGTCGCCGGAGCTGCTCGCGATCTGGGAGACCGGCGCGCGCTACCACACCTACCACGCGCTCGGCCTGTGCGTCGTCGGCCTCGCCGCGCACGCGGGCGTGCCCCGCGCGCCTGTCGCCGGCTGGGCGATGCTCGCGGGGATCGCGCTCTTCTCGGGAAGCCTCTACGCGCTCGCCCTCACCGGCGTGCGCGCGCTCGGCGCGGTGACGCCGCTCGGCGGCCTGGCGTTCATGGTGGGCTGGGCCGCGCTCGCCTGGTCGGCCTGGTCGCATCGCGCGCCGTGATCGCGCTCGCCCTCTGGGTGGCGCTCGTCGCGCCCGATCGCGTCCACGTTCCCGAGGGCACGAGCACGCTCGGCAGCGAGGACGGCGACGCCGACGAGCGGCCCGCGCGCCGGGCGTTCGTGGCGGCGTTCGACCTCGACCGCACCGAGGTCACCGTCGGCGCCTACCGCCGCTGCGTGGCGCGCCGCGCCTGCGCGCCGCTCGAGCTGCCCGCCGAGGACGCGCTGCCGGTGACCGGGGTCTCGTGGCACGAGGCCGTGCGCTTCTGCAGCTTCGCCGGGGGGCGACTGCCGACCGAGGCCGAGTGGGAGCGCGCGGCCAGGGGGGACGACGGGCGGCGGTTCCCGTGGGGCGACGCGCCGAGCTGCGCGAACGCCAACCATGGCTCCTGGAAGGGTGAGGGGCCCTGCGGCGCCGAGAACCCCGGGCGACCCGAGCCGGTCGGCCGCCGCGCGGCGGGACAGGGCCCGTTCGGGGCGCTCGATCTCGCGGGCAACGTCTGGGAGTGGGTGGCGGATGCCTGGACGGCGCGGACTTCGAGGGCGGCCCGCAACCCGCGGGGGCCCGCGCGCGGCCCGCGGCACGTGGTCAAGGGCGGTTCGTGCTGCTCGGAGCTGCTCCAGCCCCGGGCCGCCAACCGGGCGGCCTTCCCCCCGAGCTACCGCGACGCCGACCTGGGCTTCCGCTGCGCCTACCGGCCAGCACGCAAGCCGTAGGCTGCCGTGATGGTGGACGTGGCCGACCTGCGAAGTGCCTGATTTCGTCCCGGAGGAAGCCCGAGACCCGGCGCGACTTGGTGCGATTTGCGCTTGCGGGTGGGCTTTTGTGGCAGGATGCCCCGCAAGCTCGTAGATTGAAGGAGTCGTTCGGTGTTTCGCTCGTCGTTGATTGCATTGGCGCTCACTTGCTCGCTGTTCGCATCGCCGAGCAGCGCCGACGAGCTTCCTGCGCTGTTCGCGCCCCCGGGCGCCAAGGGCGCCGCCCCGTGGGTGGCCGCGTGCCTGCGCAAGCTGTCGCCGCTCGCGGGCCTCAAGCGCGGGGCCCCGCTGCCGGTCGACTGCGGCGGCGGTGAGACCGCGGGCGGCAAGCGCGCGCGTTGCGCGGCGCAGTGCGACGGTCGCTGCATGTACCAGGGTGACTTCGACGGCGACGGGCAGAAGCGCGACGTCGCGATCGCGCATGCCCAGGGCAAGGGCGATTCATCGCTCTGGATCGTCAAGGGCGCGACCAAGCGCGGCCACTTCGAGCCGACCGCGTACTTCCCGATCCGGGCCGACGACGTCGCGTTCGTGTCGTCGCAGAGCGCGTCCGAGGCGCTCGACATCGGCCAGGCGTTGCACGGCGCGCGCACGAGCTTCCGCCTGCAGCCCGGCGAGCGCTTCGCCTTCGGCCTGCTGAGCTGGCGCCGCGTGGACGGCGGCTGGGACGGCGACCTCACCGCGGTGGTCTGGAGCAAGGCGACCGGCACCTATCGCATGGTCCCCATGCTGAACCTGGAGGCGGACTGAGCTTCTTGCGAGCGGGCGCCTTGGGGCGCCCGCCAGGAGGGGCGCGCCGCCCCTCCCCCAGATGGGCGAAGCCCATCTGGGCCCCCCTCCC
>CAZQJC010000326.1:0-18034 GCA_964593795.1 uncultured Myxococcales bacterium
CGGATAATGACGGAATCCGTCCGCTGACCACCTGGTCTTGGTCTTGGTCCTGGTCTTCGCCTGCGTGGTTCTGGGGGCTTCGACCAGGACCAGGACCAGGGCCAGGACCAGGCCGGCGCAAAGTGACCGGCATTGCGGCTAAGCGCGGCGGACGTACTCGAACTCGAACGCCTGCCCGTTGATGCCCTTGGAGGGCGGCGCGATCCAGCTCGCGATCTTGCCGGGCTGGTGGACGCCGTGCATCAGGCTCTTGACGTGCGTGCGATCTGCCGCCGAGGGCAGCCACTCGTCCTTGCGCGCGGACCACTGCTCGTTCGTCAGCAGGTTGCCGTCCACGTCGAAGTGAAGCCCCGCGTAGATGCCCTGCTGCCGGTGGAAGCGCCGGCTCGGTAGCCGCAGCCGCTCCGACAGACCCGCCTTCTCGAGCGTGCGGTTCCAGCGGTCCACGCCGCGCTGGCAGTCCTCGACGTAGTGGTCGCGCAGGATCTCGTTCATCGCGTTCCGCACCGCGACCTTCTCCTCGACGAGCGCGCCGCCCTTGACGACGGGCACGACGTACTCGCCGCTGAGAGCCACGTGGTCCTCGTGCTGCGCTTCCTTGTAGCGGCCCTTGACCCCCGCCGCGAAGAAGTCCGCCGCGTTCGACGAGATCTCGCCGCCGAACAGATCGAGCGAGAGCGTGTACCAGAGGTTCAAGTACTTCTGCAAGGTCGGCAGGTCCACCGCGCCCTCGGCGCGCGGATCCTTGCCCTCGCGCATGAGCTCGGCGGTTCGCTGCACCACGCGGTCACAGCCCGTCTCGCCGACGAACATGTGGTGCGCCTCTTCGGTGATCATGAACTTCGTCGCGCGCGCGAGCGGGTCGAAGCCGCTCTCGGACAGCGCGTAGAGCTGGAACTTGCCGTCACGGTCCGTGAACATCGTGAACATGTAGAACGACAGCCAGTCGGAGATCGGCTCGTTGAACGCGCCGAGGATGCGCGGCTTGTCGGGATCGCCGCTGCGTCGCGCGAGCAGCTCGTCGGCCTCCTCGCGGCCGTCCTTGCCGAAGTGCGCGTGGAGCAGGTGCACCATCGCCCACAGGTGGCGGCCCTCCTCGACGTTGACCTGGAAGAGGTTGCGCAGGTCGTAGAGCGAAGGCGCCGTGTGCCCGAGCAGGCGCTGCTGCTCGACCGACGCCGGCTCGGTGTCGGCCTGCGTGACGATGATCCGGCGCAGCATGTTGCGCAGCTCGCCCGGGACCTCCTGCCACACCGGATCGCCGAAGTGATCGCCGAAGCCGATCTTGCGCTCGGTGTCCGTCGGCGTGAGGAAGATGCCCCAGCGGTAGTCCGGCATCTTGACGTAGTCGAAGTGCGCCCAGCCGTCGGTGTGCACGGAGATCGCGGTGCGCAGGTAGACGTCGTCGCCCTGGAACCCCTCGGGGCCCACCGACTGCCACCAGTCGAGGAACGAGGGCTGCCATTGCTCCAGCGCGCGCATGAGCCGGCGGTCCTCGGACAGGTTCACGTTGTTCGGGATCTTGTCGTTGAGCGACATGGCAGTCCTTTCGAAGTGACGCTGGCTGGAGCGGCGCCGGTCAGGTGCGGCGGACGTCGTAGATGGGACGCTCGGGCTTGCCGTAGCGCGTGAGCGCGCCGGTCGGGCCGACGGCGTTGGGGCGCGAGAAGATCCAGTTCTGCCACGCGGACAGGCGGCCGAAGATCTTGGTGGCCGCCGTCTCCGCGCCCACGAAGCGGAAGTTCGCCTCCATGCCCGTGAGCGCATCGGGCGAAAGGCTCACGCGCTCCTCGATGGCGACGCGCAGCTCGCCCTCGAAGTCGATGTCGTCGGCGAGCACCGTGACGAGGCCCGCCTCGTCGGCCTCGGCCGCACCGAGCGCGCCGCCGTGCGCGGACAGGACCTCCGCCGCGCGCGCGCGGTCGCCGCAGAAGCGGCTCTCGAGGCGCGTGAGGCCATTCGACATCGGCAGCGGCCCGGCCGACAGCGGGCCGAGCTGGATGCGAGCGCCCGCCTTCGCGTCGTCGAGCGCGTAGGTGCGATCCGCCGCCAGCCACAGCTCCGCGAGCGGCCCGGCGAAGGTGGTCCCGGCGTCGGCGACGGCGAAGAGGGACTTCGCGGTGAGATCGAGGCGGCGCAGCGCGCGCGCCATGTTGAGCAGGATCTCGCCGACGAACCAGTGATCGCGGTGCTGGAGCAAGGTCCGCTCGACGTGCTCTAGCGCGCGCACGTCACCGCGGCCGCGCAGGACGACGATGGCGACCTCCTCGTGGTGGAAGCGCAGCTCGAGGAGCGCGAGGTCGAGCTCGCGGAACGCGCGGAGCGCCCAGCACTCGGCGCCGCGCGCCAGGAATCCCTCGGGCGTCTCCGGCTCGGGGGCCCTCGGCCCGTTCAGCGTCAGCTCGGCGACGCGTCCGTCGACCTTGAGCTCCACGTACTGGAACGGCTTGCAGGAGGGCAGGGCGACGCCCGGCCCCGTGCGCGCCGGGACCTTGTCCGCCAGCGCGCGGGCGCGCTTGGCAGTCGCCTCGGCGAACTTGCTGCGCGGCGCCGTGGCGTCCACGAGGTTCCAGTCGACGGCGCGCTTGCCGCGGATCCCCTCGGCGACCGTGGCGAAGACGTCGGCGCGATCCCGTCGCACCTTGCGCTTGTCGACCACACGGGTCAGGCCGCCCGTGCCCGGCAGCACCGCCAGGAGCGGCACCTCCGGCAGACTCACCGACGAGCTA
Source organism: uncultured Myxococcales bacterium (assembly GCA_964593795.1). GTDB lineage: Bacteria > Myxococcota_A > Polyangia > JAHFDS01 > JAHFDS01 > JAHFDS01. Next base: position 2,730 of record CAZQJC010000326.1, read on the forward strand.
CCGTCGTCCACGAGGAGGATCTCGTCGCACGCCAGCGCGAGCTCGTAGCCGCCGCCGGCGGTCGGGCCGTTGCATGCGGCGAGGTACTTCTGGCCCGAGTGGGCGCTCGCGTCCTCGATCGCGAGGCGCGTCTCGTTCGTGTACTTGCAGAAGTTGACCTTGAAGCCGTGCGTGCTCGACGCGAGCATGTGGATGTTCGCGCCCGCGCAGAACACGCGGTCCTTGCCGCTCGTCACGACCACGCAGCGCACCTCGGGATGCTCGAAGCGGAGGCGGCTCACCGCGTCGGCGAGCTCGATGTCGACCCCGAGGTCGTACGAGTTGAGCTTGAGCTCGTACCCGGGACGGAGCGGCTGGTCCTCCTGGATGTCGAGCTTGATGGTCGCGATGTCCCCGCTCACCGAGAGCGAGAGGTGGCGATAGCGCGTCGGGTCGGTCTCGAGCTCGACGGGCTGCATCGCGGCGTGGGTCTCGGCCATGCCGAGCTTCTACCCCGCGGAAACGGCCCATGCAAGCACTAAATTGCCGCATGTCAAGAATGTCAGAAATATAATGCTCATCAGGCGAGCTCGACGGAGAGTCCGGTCGAGTGACCGGAATGGGTGCGATTCCGATGGCAGGCGCTGCTCCGCAGGCTTCGTGTGCCGCTGATTGGGACAGGCCGGCGAGGGACCTTGCGAGTGAAATAAATTGCCCTGCAGTTCGGCTGTATGTCATATATTGCCGTTGTGCCCGATTCCGGCGCTTCCCACGGCCAGCCCTTCCTCGCCGAGCTCGGCCGCTCCGTGCGTGCCCGCCGCGACGCCCTCGGCTGGACGCGCCGCCGCCTCGCGGAGGCAAGTGGCCTCTCCGAGCGCTTCCTGGCCCAGCTCGAGCTCGGCACGGGCAACATCTCGATCGTCCGCTTGCTCGCGGTCGCCGAGGCGCTCGGTCAGCGGCCGAGCCAGCTCCTCGAGCACGCCGAGGCGCGCGTGCACGCCGGGCAGCCGCTCGTGTCGCTCCTCGGCCTTCGCGGAGCGGGCAAGAGCACCGTCGGACCGATCCTGGCGCGCGAGCTCGGGGTCCCCTTCGTGGAGCTCGACTCGCTCGTCGAGGTGCGCGCGGGCATGGGCCTCGGCGAGCTCTTCGGCATGCACGGCGAGCGCTACTACCGCGACCGCGAGCGCGAGGCGCTCGGCAGCTACCTCGCGGGCGACGCGACGGGCGTGCTCGCCACCGGCGGCAGCCTGGTCACCGACGACGAGAGCTTCGGCCTGCTGCGCAGCCGCTCCTTGACCGTGTGGCTGCGGGCCAGGCCCGAGGATCACTTCGAGCGCGTCGTCGCCCAGGGCGACCACCGGCCCATCTCCGCGAGCGGCAGCGCGATGGACGACCTGCGGCGGATCCTGCTGGCGCGCGAGCCGCTCTATGCACGCGCTCACCTCGTCGTCGATACGAGCGACAAGACCCCTGGCGAGGTCGCTCGTCTCATCGCGCGCGAGGCACGGGCGCGCCGCATGGACCCCACGATCGACCCCGTGGCATGAGCGCGCCGCCGTCCTGGGAGCGGGTGTTGCCGGGCACGCCGATGTGGTCGATCGAGCGCAAGGACGCGCGCGGGTTCTCGCTCCGTTCGGTCGCCGTCGAGCTCCGCGATGGAGGTGTCGCCGTCGTATCGCCGATCCGGGCGCTCGAGGACGACGCCGTGGCGCGGCTCGCGGAGCTCGGTCCGGTCCGCTTCCTCGTCGCGCCCAACCACTACCATCACCTCGGGCTCGCCACATGGCGCGCGCGCTTCCCCGACGCTCGCGTGGTCTGCACGCCGGTCGCGCGTCCCCGTCTCGCGCGCAAGGCGCACCTCGAGCCCGAGACCATCGAAGCGCTCTCCGTCGCGCTTCCCCCCGTCGTGCAGGTCCTCGTCCCGCCGGGGCTCAAGACCGGCGAGCTGTGGCTCCGGCTGCGCACGCCCGACTGGTGCGTGTGGGTCGTCAGCGACGGCTTCTTCCACCTCCCCGCGCTGCCCAGGGGCGCGATCGGGATGTTCTGTCGCGTGACCGGCACCGCGCCCGGCCTGCGTATCGGCGGCACCTTCCTCGCGCTGGCAGTGTCGGATCGGCGCGCCTATCGCGAGTGGCTCCTGCGACGGATCGCGGAGGACCGCCCGCTCGCGCTCGTGCCCGGACACGGAGACGTCCTTTTCGCCGACGACCTCTCCGAGCGCCTGGCCGCCCTCGCGACGGCGCGCCTTCGTTGACCGCCTGGCGGTGCCCGCGGGGCACATGCGGCGCCGCAGCACGCCGGGGCCGATCGTTGTATCCTCCGCGACCATGATCGTCGTCCTCATCGGTCCACCAGCGTCCGGAAAGGGCACCCAGGCAGGCGCGATCTGCCAGCGCTACGGGATCCCGCAGATCTCCACCGGTGACATGCTCCGGGCGGCGAAGGCCGCGGGCACGCCGCTCGGGATCGAGGCCGCGAAGTTCATGAGCGCCGGAAAGCTCGTCCCCGACGAGGTCGTCATCGGCCTCGTCGCGGAGCGCGTCCAGAACCCCGACTGCAAGCCGGGCTTCCTGCTCGACGGCTTTCCGCGCACGGTGCCCCAGGCCGAGGCCCTCGACCGCGCCCTCCTCGAGGCAGGGCGCAAGCTCGACGCCGTCCTGCAGCTCGACGTGCCGCGTGCGCTGCTCGTGGAGCGCGCCGTCTTCCGGCGCACCGACAAGCGCACCGGCAAGATCTACCACCTCAAGTACAACCCGCCGCCGGCGGACGCCGTGCTCGAGCACCGGGAGGACGACCAGGAGCACAAGGTCAACGAGCGTCTCGATGCGTACGAGCGCATCACGTCCGCGCTGCTCCCGTTCTACGAGAAGCGCGGCCTGCTCCGCCGCGTCGAGGGCGTCGGCTCGCTCGACGACGTTCGCGCACGGGTCCTCGCCGCCCTCGGCGCGTAGCGTTCGCCGCTCCACCGTCGTATGATCCGCGCGTGCTGCTGGCCGCGCTCGCGACCTGCCTGCTCGAGCTGAAGTCGCTCGGCGTCGAGGCGCGCCCCGGCCCCCGTCGCGGCCTGGCGGCGGCGCCCGTGACCTTGAGGAGCCCCGTGCGCGGCGTCCGCTTCGAGCGTCCAGGCGATGCCGAGGCGGCGCTCACCGTGGACTGTGCGCTGGCGCTGGCGCTCGCGCGCTCGGCGGACCGCCTGCGGGACCTCGGCGTCGAGGTCGTGGAGTGGGTGAGCGCCACGAGCGTGCGCAACATCCGCGGCACGCACCGGCTCTCGCGGCACTCGTTCGGCCTCGCGCTCGACGTCGTCGCCCTGCGAGGGCCGGGCGGCCTGCGCTACACGATCGCGAACGACTTCGAGCGCGGGACTGGCCTGCCCGACGACTGCGTCGGGGGGCCAGAGACCTCGGGCGGACGGCTGCTCCGCACGGTCATCTGCAGCCTCGAGTCGAGCGGCCGCTTCCGCCGCATCCTCGACCCCGACTTCGACGGCGACCACTGGGATCACCTGCACCTCGAGGTCCCACCCGCCCAGCGAAGCACCGCCCGCGCCGCCTCTCGCTGACCGGCCCGCTGTTCGAACCAGCCGGCTCGAGTTGCTCGAGGGGCGCACCCGAGCACCGGAGCCCTCGCGGATCGATGTGGGTTCGAACTAGCCCTTGAAGAAGCCGGGGCGGACGGCGGAATCGGTGCTGGCGGGCTTGGCGGGATCGGCCTTGGCGTCGCTCGCGGCGCTGGTGCCCTTGGCCTCGGCGGCCTTCGCGAGCGCCGGGCCGTCGTGCTCGAGCCAGTACGCCACGCGGTTGAAGTCCGCGAAGCGCGTCATCTTGCCCTCGGCGTGCAGGAACGCCATCGCCACCTCACGCTCGCCCACCTTCGCCGCGATGGTCAGGCAGTAGCGCGCGAGATCGGTGTAGCCGGTCTTTCCGCCGAGGATGTGGTGTGCGCTCGAGCCGATCAGCCGATCGGTGTTGTTGTACGTGATCACGCGTGGCTTGTTGAGGGCGCGCACCTCGTACTGCTTCTTGCCGAGGATGGGCCGGATGATCCCGTTCGAGAGCGCCGCGCGCAGCATCTGCACGACCTCGCGGGCCGTCGACACGTTGCCGTCGTTGAGCCCCGTCGGGTCCTCGAACTTCGTGTTGGGCAGGCCGAGGCCCTTGGCGCGCTCGGTCATCGCGGCCGAGAACTGCTGCGCGTTCATGCCGAGCGTGCGGCCGAGGGCGGGCAGGGCGCGGTTGTCCGAGGCGATGAGCGCGGCGTGCAGGAGGTCCTCGTTCTTGAACGAGTAGCCCTCGAACAGCTTGCCGATCGGCCCCTTGAACGCGACCTTCTTGTCGTCGTTCGTGATGGTCTGCGTGCCCTTCAGATCGAGGCCCTTCTCGACCAGCACGAGCGACGCCATCAGCTTCGAGATCGACGCGATCGGGCGGACCGCGTCCGGGTCCTTCGCGAAGAGGACCTCGCCCGTCTTGAGGTCGATGACGACCGCGGAGGCGGCCTGGATGTTGGGCTTGCCGTCGCGGATGGCGGCGATCGCCGGGGCGCGCCCGCGCTTGACGTGCTTCTTGGCCTTGTGCGCGCGCTTCTTCCCGCGCGCCTCGGCCGGCGCGGCGCCGACCGCACCGAGCGTCAGCGCACCGATTGCGAGCCCCACGAGGATGCGACGAATTCTCATTTCTCCTCCGCTGACGAAGACGATCGCGCCGACCTCACGCCGGCAGGAACCGCTGGATCTCGGCGAGGAGGCTGGCACCGACCTCGCCCTTCTTGATGTAGCCATCGGTGCCGAGCTCGGCCGCGAGCGCGCGCAGGCGATCCTCGTCGGCGGCCGAGAACAGCACGATCTTCTGCACATAGCGCCGCCGGAACCGCTTGACGAACGCCACGATCGCGTCGCCGCTGACGTCCGGCATGTTCACGTCGACCAGCATGAGGCTCGGGCGCTCGCGCTCGATGACCGTCGCGACGAGCTGGGGCGAAGACAGCGAGACCACGTCGTGGCCCGCCTCCTCGAGCAGGTCCTTGACCATCTCGAGGACCACGCGGTCATCGTCCACGACGAGCACCTTCGCCATCACACTCCGTTCGTTCAGCGTACGGGCCACCGTCCGGTGTTTCAACTTTCGGCGGAGGGGTCGGTGGGTGCGTCGATGTACGATGCCCCGCCGCTCACCGGCCCGAGGTTCGAGATGGAGAAGTCCTTCGCTGCCGATCCGTCGCTGTTCGAGTACGTGACCGAGACGTTCGTCCCGGAGGACGCGACGCTCAAGGACATCCGCGCGCGCATGAGCGCCGCCGGGCTTCCCGCGATCCAGGTGGGTGCGCTCGATGGGCTGCACCTCGAGGTGCTCGCGCGCGCCTGCGGCGTGCGCAAGGCCGTCGAGGTGGGCACGCTCGGCGGCTATTCCGGCGTATGTCTGCTCCGCGGCATGGCCGACGGCGGCGTCCTGCACACGTTCGAGCTCGACCCGAAGCATGCCGAGGTGGCGCGCGAGACGTTCCGGCGCGCGGGCTTCGGCGACCGCGCCGTGGTCCACGTGGGCCCCGCGAGCGAGAGGCTCTCGGAGATCGAGCACCACGGGCCGTTCGACCTCGTGTTCGTGGACGCGGACAAGCCGGGCTACCCGGCCTACCTCGCGTGGGCCGAGCAGCACCTGCGCGTGGGCGGTGTGGTCCTCGGCGACAACGCCTTCCTGTGGGGCAGCATCGTGAAGAACCCACCACCCGCCGAGGACGCGGAGAAGGTGCCCGCGATGCGCGCGTTCAACGAGCGCCTCGCCCGCGGGGGTCGCTTCCGGGCGACGATGCTACCCACGGGCGAGGGCCTCGCGATGGGCGTCAAGATCCGCTGACCCCAGCCTCCTGCTCGCGCTCGGTCCGCAGCGCGGCTCTCGCCTCAGCGTCCCTTCGCCTTGGCCTTCCCCTTCGCCGGCGCCTTGGTCTTGGCCTTCGCCTTTGCTGCCGGCCGGGCTCTGGCAGGCGTTGGCTTCCTGGACGTGGTCGCTGGCTTCTTGGACGTGGCCGCTGGCTTCCTGGACGTGGTCGCTGGCTTCTTGGATGTGGTCGCTGGCTTCTTGGATGTGGTCGCTGGCTTCTTGGACGTGGCCGCCGCTGCCTTGGCCTTCGCGGGCGCCTTCGAGGTGACCTTGGTCGCTGTTCTTGCCTTCACCGGTGCCTTCGTGGCCGCCTTGGCCTTCGCCGCAGCCTTTCCCTTCGCTGCCACCTTGGCCTTGCCCGTCGCCTTGGCCTTCGCCGTCGCCGCCGCCCGCGTCTTCGCCGGCGCGGCCGCCTTCGCATCCGCCCCGGCCTTCGCCCTCGTGACGGCAGCGACGGGTCGCACCGTCGCGACCCTGGGCGCGACCGAAGCCTCAGGCGCGGCGGGCGCCGGTACGGCAGTCACCTGGCGCGGAGGTGCCGCCGTCTGACGGCGGGGCGTCGCCGGCGGTGCAGCCGCCGAGGCCTCGCCCCCCGCGCGCCGCCGCCGCGTCACGCCGAGCGTCCCCGCGACGCGCGCGAGCTGCTCGCCCTCACGAGCGCTCGGCGTTCCTACCGACACGGGCCTGCCCTCGAGCGGCAGGTCGATCGCGACTCGTGGGATCCCCGTGCTGGTGTCTCGCGGCGAGCTCACCTCGGGCTCCGGAGCGGCCGACGCCGCCGGCTCCACGGGCAGCGCCCCACGCCCGCGCACCATGACCACCACGGGCGCGGTCGCCGGCTGGTACGCGACGTACGCTGGCCCCGGCTCCTCGGTGCGGTCGCGCCCGCGCTCCCGGTCGCGCTCCCGGTCCCGCTCCCGGCGCGAGGGGCGCTGCTCGTGCGGTCCTCGTGGCGCGTGCCCCGGCGGATGCTGCTGCGGCTGCCCTGGCTGCGCTGCCTGGTCCGGTGCGCCCACCAATTGGGCCGTGGGCCCTCCGTCCCCACCCGCCGCTCGGGCGCCGGGCAGCCCTCCCGTGGCCTCGAGCTCCCGCTGGCGTGCGAGCCACTTCTCGCGCTTCTTGCGCCGCCGGCGGGCGCTGCGGCTCTCCTTGCGCTGCTCGCCCGGTGCGCCACCCGCGCCACCCCCGACCGCCGGATGCCCACCCGGATGCGGCGGCTGCGCAGGCCGCTGTGGAGGCGGCACCGCGCCGCCCTCGACCGTCCACGACAGCCCCGTCTCCGGATCGACGCCGCTCTGGAGGGCCGGGGGAGCCCCGGGCGCCCCGAGGAGCTGCGGCCCGCCCTGTCCCTGCATGCCCTGACCGTCCCCCTGGCCGCGGCCGCGGCGTCTCCGCCGACGACGCTTGCGCCTTCCCTCACCCGGCATCCCGGGCACCCCCGGCATCCCACCGCCCTCGGGACCGCCCTCGACGCGCACGCCGTTCGCCGCGCCGTTCGTGGCGTGCACCACCGGCACCATGCCCTCGCCGCCGCGCTTGCGCTTGCGGCGCCGCTTGCGCTTGCCGCCTTCTCCCGGCGGCCGGTTCGCGTGCGGGCTGTCGAAGCTCGCGAAGTCCTCCGCCTGACGCTGCACGCCCTGCGCGCGACAGATGTCGCAGTGCCCGCAGGCCGCGCCCTCCTCCTCGCCGAAGTACTTGCGCATGAACTGAACGCGGCATGTCTCGAGCGCCGCATACTCGAGCATCGCGTCGAGGCGGCGCTTGTCGCCGATGCGCCGCCGCTCGAAGATCCCCGCGATCTGATCGATGTCCTCGTTGGTGAAGGGCCGCGCGAGCTCCCACTCGCCTGTGTCGGGCTGCAGGGCGAGCCCCGCGTCCTCGAGCAGGGTCAGCACGACCCGCAGGCGCCGCTCCTGCACGCCCGCGCTCGTCGCCAGATCGCGCGTCGAGACGCGCCGTCCCTCCGACGTCCACGACCCGAGCGCCGTGCAGATCTTGTGCACCTCGCCGCCCGTCGGGTGCGCATCGCGGTTGAAGTGCTCCTGGATCTGCACGTCGTCCGGCGCGAAGAGCAAGATGCACCGGCTCTTGAGGCCATCGCGCCCGGCGCGGCCGGCCTCCTGCACGTACGCCTCGGGCGAGCCCGGCGTGTGGAAGTGCAAGATGTAGCGGATGTCGGGCTTGTCGATGCCGAGGCCGAAGGCATTCGTCGCGATCATGATCCCGCGACGGCCCTTCTTCATGAACGTCGTCTGCGACTTCTCGCGCTCCGCCGTCCCCATCTTGCCGTTGTAGCGATCGACCGGGAGCCGCGCCTTCTTGAGCGCGACCCACAGGTCATCGACCGCGCGCACGGTCGCCGAGTAGATGATGCCCGGCCGCTGCAACCGCTTGATGCCGCGACCGAGCTGCCGGAGCTTCTCGTTCTCCGACTGCAAGAGGCGCACCTCGAACGACAGGTTCGGCCGGTAGAACGTCGCGCGCAGGTACTCCGGGTCCCGCAGGCCCAGCTCGAGCGAGATGTCCTCGGCCACCTCGCGCGTCGCCGTCGCCGTGAGCGCCAGGACGGGCGCGCGCCCCGCCGTCGCGAGGTCCACCTGCACCGCGCGCTTGATCGCCATGTATGCGGGGCGGAAGTCGTGGCCCCACTGCGAGACGCAGTGCGCCTCGTCGATCACGATGAGCGCCGGCTTGATGCCCTGCATCGCCTCGGCGAACGCCTTCGACGTCAGCGTCTCCGGCGTCGTGATGCACACGACCCGCGCCCCCGACTTCAGCGCCGCCATCGCGTCGCGCCGCTCCTGCGCCTTGCGCGTGGAGTCGAGCCGCGCGACCGGGATGCCGAGCTCCAGCATCTTGCGCGTCTGGTCCTCGATGAGCGCCAGGAGCGGCGAGATGACGATGGTGGGTCCATCGAGCATCGTCGCCGGGAGCTGGTAGCACATCGACTTGCCCCCGCCCGTGGGCAGGATCGCGACCGTGTCTCGACCGGACAGGACGCTCCGGATGATGTCGTTCTGCCCGGGCTTGAGCCGCTTGAATCCATGACGCCCGAAACGCGCCACCAGCTCGCGCTCGACGTCCACCGTGTTGAGGTCCAAGTCTTTGATTCCAGTAGAGGAATCCGGAACCGATTCCGTTGACACGCCGATCTCCCTGTGCTATCCGTGCGCCCGCCTAGAAGGCCTCCGGAGCGCTGCGTCAAGCGCGCTCCGCGAGCCCCCCCGGACGCCCATCACGAGCCCATGAACGAACACGAACCCACCGAAGGCCATGCAGCGGGAGCGCACGAAGGCGCCGCCGAGCACGGAGGCGCTCACCACGAGGTGCCGCTTCTCGACATCGACGGAACGTTCTTCATCCAGCTCACGCTGTTCCTGATCCTCATCGCCGCCCTGCGCAGTCTTCTGTTCAAGCCGTGGCTCAAGCTGCAGGCCGAGCGGGAGGACCGCATCGAGGGCGAGAAGCGCCGCGCCACTGAGCTCGATCGCAAGGCGACCGAGACCCTGGCCGACTATGAAACACGAATTGCCCGCGCGCGCCAGATCGGAAATGAAGAGCGGGCCAAGCGCCGCGCCGAGGCGAAGGCCTCCGAGGGGGAGATCGTGGGCAAGGCGCGCACGGAAGCCGAGCAGATCCTCGCCGCGAGCAACCAGGCGCTCTCGACGCAGCGCGAGGAGACGCGCATCCGCCTCGTGGCGAGCGCGCAGGCGCTCGGCCGGCAGATGGCCGTCCGCATCCTCGGCCGTGAGGTGGCGTCGTGAGCCCGCTCGGCCTTCTGCTCGCGGCCGAGCCGCCCCACATGAACTGGCTCAAGCTCGGCTTCGCGATCGCGAACTTCGTCGTGCTGCTGTTCATCCTGCGCAAGGTGCTCTTCCGGCCGCTCGGCAACATGGCCGCCGAGCGCCACGACGAGCTCAAGGCCGGCCTCGAGGAGGCCGCCAAGCTCCGCGCCGACGCGCAGACGAAGCTCGACGAGTACTCGCAGCGGATCGCGCGCATCGACGACGAGGTCGCCGAGATCGTCGCCGCGCTGCGCAAGGAAGCCGAGGCCGAGAAGGCGCGCATCCTGGCCGCCGCGGCCGAGCAGGCGCGCCAGATCAAGCTCGAGTGCGAGCGCACGCAGGCCGCGGAGCTCGGGCGCGTCGAGCGCGAGATCAAGGCCGAGGCCGTGCGCGCCGCCGCCTCCGCCGCGGAGAAGATCCTGCGCGAGAAGGTGACCACCGACGACGAGCGCCGCATCGTCGAACGCTTCGCCAAGGAGCTGGAGGGACGCGCGTGATCGCTCGCCGCTACGCCAAGGCGCTCCTCGAGATCGGGATCGCCGACAAGCAGTTCGAACGCTACGGCCGCGAGGTCGCTGCGTTCGCACAGGCCTGGACGGACAGCGCCGACCTCCGGGACGCGCTCCTCAACCCCGTGTTCCCGGTCAGCCAGCGCATCAAGGTCATCGAGGCCGTGAGCAAGCGCCTCGGCGCGGCCGTCGGCGCGGCCGACCTCTCCCCGAACGTGGTGCGCTTCCTCAAGCTGCTGACCGAGCGCGCCCGCATCGGCGAGATCGTCCACATCTCCGTGGTGCTCGGCGACCTGGTCGACGAGCTGTCCAAGCGCGTGCGCGCGACCGTCGTGTCGGCGCGGGCGCTCGCCCCCGAGGCGAAGGCGACGCTCGAGCGCGCCATCGCCGCGCGTACGCAGAAACAGGTCGTCCTCGAGGCGAGGGTCGACCCCGAGCTCATCGGCGGCGTCGTCGTCAAGCTCGGTGACCTCGTCTTCGACGGGACCCTCCGCGGTCAGCTCGACCGCATGCGTGGTGAATTGTTGAGCGCGCCGATGGCGCGTCCTTTGGAGAGCTAGCAATGCAGATCCGGACCGAAGAGATCAGCGACATCATCAAGAAGAGCATCGAGGGCTACGACACCCGCGTGCAGGTCGAGGAGACCGGCACGGTGCTCACCACCGGCGACGGCATCGCCCGCGTCTATGGCCTTCGGGGCGCGATGGCCGGCGAGCTCCTCGACTTCCCGCACGACGTCAAGGGCATGGTGCTCAACCTCGAGGAGGACAACGTCGGCGTCGCCCTCTTCGGTCGCTTCGAGATGGTCAAGGAAGGCGCGCTGGTCAAGCGCACCGGCAAGATCATGCAGGTGCCGTCCGGCGAAGCGCTCATCGGCCGCGTGGTCAACGCCCTCGGCGAGCCCATCGACGGCAAGGGCCCGATCCAGACGGACACCTTCCGCAAGGTCGAGATCAAGGCGCCCGGCATCGTCGATCGCAAGAGCGTTCACGAGCCGATGCAGACGGGTCTCAAGGCCATCGACGCGATGATCCCGATCGGCCGCGGCCAGCGCGAGCTCATCATCGGCGACCGCCAGACCGGCAAGACGGCGATCGCGATCGACACGATCATCAACCAAAAAGGCCAGAACATGGTCTGCATCTACGTCGCCATCGGTCAGAAGCAGTCGACCGTCGCGGCCGTGATGGAGAAGCTGCGCGAGTCCGGCGCGCTGGCCTACACGATCATCGTGGCGTCCACCGCCTCCGAGGCGGCCCCGATGCAGTTCATCGCGCCGTACACCGGCGTCACGATGGGCGAGCACTGGCGCGACAGCGGCAAGCACGCGCTCATCATCTACGACGATCTCTCGAAGCACGCGGTCGCGTACCGCCAGATGTCGCTCCTGCTCCGCCGCCCGCCGGGCCGCGAGGCGTACCCGGGCGACGTCTTCTATCTGCACTCGCGCCTGCTCGAGCGCGCCGCCAAGATGTCGAACGAGCGCGGCGCGGGCTCGTTGACGGCGCTCCCGATCATCGAGACCCAGGCCGGCGACGTCTCGGCGTACATCCCGACGAACGTCATCTCGATCACCGACGGCCAGATCTTCCTCGAGACCGACCTCTTCTACGCCGGCGTCCGCCCGGCCGTGAACGCCGGCATCTCGGTCTCCCGCGTCGGTGGCTCGGCGCAGATCGCGGCGATGAAGAAGGTCGCAGGGCGCCTCCGCCTCGACCTCGCGCAGTACCGCGAACTCGCCGCGTTCGCGCAGTTCGGCTCCGACCTCGACAAGGCCACGCAGCAGCAGCTCGCGCGTGGCGCGCGCATGGTCGAGCTCCTCAAGCAGAACCAGTACCAGCCGATGTCCGTCGAGAAGCAGGTCATCATGATCTATGCGGGCATCAACGGTTACCTCGACAAGTACCCGGTCTCCGCCGTCAAGGAGTTCGAGCAGGAGCTCCTCTCCTACGCGGAGAACGGCGACGGCGGCAAGGCGCTCGGCGTCGTGCGCGAGAAGGGCCGCGACGGCAAGGCGTGGGGCGAGGTCGAGGCGGCGATGAAGGCGCTGCTCGAGACCTTCACGGCCTCGTGGAAGCCGGCCAAGACCGCGGCGGCCTGAGGCTCGAGGACCGATGGCCAATCTCAAGGCAATCCGCAAGCGCATCGCCACTGCGAAGAGCACGCAGAAGATCACCAAGGCGATGAAGCTGGTCTCGGCGGCGAAGCTCCGCCGGGCCCAGGAGCAGGTCGTCGCGCAGCGGCCGTACGCGCGACACCTGGCCGAGGTGGTGCGGGATCTCGCCGCGCGCGCCGACGGGGAGTCGCACGCGCTCCTCGCGCAGCGGCCGGGCCGCCGCGTCGAGGTCGTGGTCATCACCGGCGATCGCGGCCTCTGCGGCGGCTTCAACGCCAACGTCAACCGGCAGGTCGATCGCATGCTGCTCGGCGATTTCAAGGTCGGGCGCGAGCTCGGCGACGGTGTACAGCTGGAAGAGGTTCGCCTCTCGTTCGTCGGCAAGAAGGGTCGGGACTACGCCGTTCGCAGAAAGCGCGTCGCGCACACCGAGTATCCGGCTGCGCAGTCGCCGACGGTCCTCGAGCGCGCCCGCGAGACGTCGGGCCGCATCCTCCGCGACTTCACCTCGGAGAACGTGGACGCCGTCTACCTCGTCTACAACGAGTTCAAGAGCGCCATCTCGCAGCGCGTAACGGTCGAGCAGCTCCTGCCGCTGCAGACGCCCAAGCCGACGTCGGTCAACGACACGACGCCGAGCGGCGACTACCTCTACGAGCCGAGCGAGGATGCCCTCCTCGGGACGCTCCTTCCGATGTACGTGGAGACGCTCGTCATGCGCGCCCTGCTCGACAGCATCGCGTCTGAGCACGGCGCGCGCATGAGCGCGATGGACAGCGCCACCAAGAACGCGAAGGAAATGATCTCGAGCCTCACGCTCCAGTACAACCGCGCCCGCCAGGCCGCGATCACCAAGGAGCTCATGGAGATCATCGGCGGCGCCGAGGCGCTCAAGGGATAACCCCCTCACCCCAGCCCTCTCCCGATGGGAGAGGGGGTCAAGAGGAAGAAAGCTTGTCTATGGAACAGCAAGGCATCATCACCCAGGTCATCGGTCCGGTCGTCGACGTCGAGTTCACCGGGGACCTCCCCGAGATCTACACGGCGCTCCGGGTCACGAACGCCGCCATCGACGCGCGCAAGGACAACCTCGTCATCGAGGTCGCCCAGCACCTCGGCGAGCACACCGTCCGCTGCGTCGCGATGGACACGACGGACGGCCTGACGCGCGGCCAGCCCGTGACCAACACCGGCAAGCCCATCATGATGCCGGTCGGCCGCGAGGTCCTCGGCCGCATCCTGAACGTCATCGGCGAGCCGGTCGACGAGCGCGGCCCCGTCAGCGCCAAGAAGTCGATGCCGATCCACCGCGCGGCGCCGGCCTTCGTCGATCAGTCGACGAAGATCGAGATGTTCGAGACTGGCATCAAGGTCATCGACCTCCTCGCCCCCTACCGCCGCGGCGGCAAGATCGGCCTGTTCGGCGGTGCGGGCGTCGGCAAGACCGTGCTCATCATGGAGCTCATCAACAACGTCGCGAAGAAGCACGGCGGGTTCTCCGTGTTCGCGGGCGTCGGCGAGCGCACGCGCGAGGGCAACGACCTCTGGCACGAGATGGAGGACTCCACGCTCGGCGACGGCAAGACGTCGGTGCTGTCGAAGGCGGCGCTCGTCTACGGCCAGATGAACGAGCCGCCCGGAGCGCGTCAGCGCGTGGCGCTCTCGGCCCTCACGGTCGCCGAGAGCTTCCGTGACGAGGAAGGGCAGGACGTGCTGCTCTTCGTCGACAACATCTTCCGCTTCACGCAGGCCGGCTCCGAGGTCTCCGCGCTCCTCGGCCGCATCCCGAGCGCCGTCGGTTACCAGCCGACGCTCGCGACCGAGATGGGCGGCCTCCAGGAGCGCATCACCTCGACGAACAAGGGCTCGATCACCTCGGTGCAGGCCATCTACGTGCCCGCCGACGACCTCACCGATCCCGCGCCGGCGACCGCGTTCGCCCACCTCGACGCCACGACGGTGCTCTCGCGCGCGCTCACGGAGCTCGGCATCTACCCTGCGGTCGATCCGCTCGACTCGACCTCGACGATCCTCTCGCCGATGGTCGTCGGCGAGGAGCACTACGCCGTCGCCCGCGAGGTCCAGCGCGTCCTCCAGCGCTACAAGGAGCTCCAGGACATCATCGCGATTCTCGGCATGGACGAGCTCTCCGAGGACGACAAGGTCCTCGTGTCGCGCGCCCGCAAGATCCAGAAGTTCCTCTCGCAGCCGTTCTTCGTCGCGCAGCAGTTCACCGGCACGCCCGGCCAGTACGTCGAGGTCAAGGACACCATCCGGAGCTTCAAGGAGCTCTGCGAGGGCAAGTACGACGACATCCCCGAGCAGGCGTTCTACATGGTGGGCGGCATCGAGATGGTGCTCGAGAAGGCCCGCCAGATCGCCGCGGAGACGAAGTGATGTCGCGCCCGCAGGGCCGCCCCAAGCATGACCTTGGCGCGCCTTCGGCGCGACCGGCGAGAGGGGCCCCACGCAGCGCGGAGCGCGAAGTGGGGAGGAACACTTGATGCGCGTCGAGGTCGTCACGCCGACCGGCGCGGCGGCGTCGCGCGAGGTCGAGGAGGTCGTCGCGCCGGGTGCGCTCGGCGAGCTCGGCATCCTGCCGGGCCACGTCGCGCTGCTCTCGGCGCTGCGGCCCGGCGTGCTCACGCTGCGCGGGGCAGGGCCCACCGAGGTGTTCGCGGTCGGCGCAGGCTTCGTGCAGGTGACCGGCGACGACAGCGTGGTCGTGCTCTCCGACCGCGCCCAGCGCGCCCAGGAGATCGACGTCAAGGCCGCCGAGAAGGCCTTCGCAGAGGCGGACCACGAGCTCCACGAGTGGACCGACGAGCAGAACGAGGCCTACGATCGCCTGGTCACGCAGCGCGCCTGGTCCCAGGCCGCCATCGACGCCGCCCACGCCGTGGGCACGACTTCCGGCCACTAGTTTGCGAGTGGCCGCCTGGAGGCGGCCACCAGGAGGGGCGGGCCGCCCCTCCCCCGCCCCCACCCGGCAAACCCGCGCCTGGGCCCCCCTCCCTGCGTCTTCGCTCGCTGCGCTCGC
>CAZQJC010000327.1:0-109919 GCA_964593795.1 uncultured Myxococcales bacterium
ATAATGACGGAATCCGTCCGCTGACCACCTGGTCTTGGTCTTGGTCCTGGTCTTCGCCTGCGTGGTTCTGGGGGCTTCGACCAGGACCAGGACCAGGGCCAGGACCAGGCCGGCGCAAAGTGACCGGCATTGCCGCTAGGAGCCGCTAGGAGCAATGGTCTGCGGGCGACCGTCGTCGGTCACGGGCGACCGTCGTCGGTCACGGCGACCGTCCTCCGTCTACGGGCGACCGTCCTCCGTCTACGGGCGACCGTCGTCGGCCTACGGTGACCCGTTGCCGGACCCGGACCGGAACCGGGCCCGGATCCGGGCCGGGACACGAGTGACTCGACTCACATCGGTCGCGCGCCATCCGAGCCTTGGAGCCAGGCCTCCAAGGCGTTCGGCGCCCGGTCGTGCTCGTGCTCGTGCTCGTGCTCGTGCTCGTGCTCGTCCGGGGTCGGCGTCGGGCCGGGCCAGCTTGGGTCCCGGGCCCCGGAGCCGCGTGCTAGAAAACCCTCCGTGCACGCCCGGACCCTCGCCCTGTCGCTCCTCACCCTCGCCTGCGCCGGCTCGCCCGCTCCGCACCCCGTGACCCCCGGCGCCAATGCGCCCGCCGACGGCCGCGACCTGCTCCCCGAGGCGCGGCTGCTCCTGCGCATCGCCGCCTGCCAGGGCGACGCGCCCGTGCCGCCCGCGTGGCAGGCGACGGTCGCCCAGCACTGCACGCTGCTGGCGCCGCTCGTCGACGGCTACAAGCGCGACTGGCTCGCCGTGGCCTCGCCCTTCCTCGCGCAGCTCCGGCCGAAGGACCTGCCGCCGTGGGTGGTCTATCCCTTCGGCGGCGGCGATCTCCTCTCGGCGCTCGCGACCTTCCCCGACGCCACCGAGATCACCACCATCTCGCTCGAGCCCGCCGGCGATCTGCGCACGCTCTCCCAGCGCACGCCCGCCGAGCTCGCCCCCGCGCTCGAGATGCTGCGAGATCACCTCGAGCGCTTCTTCCGGAAGGCCCACTCGAAGACCGAGAACCTCGAGAAGGAGGCGCAGAGCGCGCTGCCCGGCGAGCTCTCCTTCTCCGTCGTCGCGCTCGGCGTCCTCGGCTTCGAGCCCGCGGGCCTTCGCTACGTCGCGCTCCTGCCCGACGGGCGCCTGCGCTACCTGCCTGACGCCGAGCTCGGCGGCGAGGGCGCGCGCCTGCACGTGGAGCTCGAGTTCCGCAAGGTCGGCGACGCCGCGTCCCCGCCGCGCGTGCTCCGCCACTTCGCCGTGAACCTGCACGACGACTTCCTCGGCAAGGATCCGTCGCTGCTCCGCCACCTCGAGGGCAAGGGCACGGTGGCCGCGATGACCAAGGCCGCGAGCCACCTCCTCTGGTCGCAGGGCTTCTCGCGCATCCGCGACTACCTCTTCGCGAGCGCGCCCTGGATGATCTCCGACGACACCGGCCCCGCGCCCCGCCACGCCGCCGAGAAGGGCTTCTCGCAGGACACCTATGGCCGCTACGAGGGCCCCGAGAAGTTCGGGAGCTGGAACGACAAGGACGGCGCCGATCTCGCCGCGCTCTTCGCGCGAAACGGCGGCGGCGAGCTCCCCTTCCGCTACGGCTACCCCGACCGCGCCAGCCACGGCCATATCGTGGTGACGAAGAAGAAGTAAGGCTTCAGGCTTCAGGCTTCAGGCTTCGGCCGGAGCCCTCGGCCGCGAGCTTGCCCTACAATCGACAGGTGCGTGCATGGGCGGCGGCCGGGCTCGCGGCGCTCACGATCGGTTGTGCGCCCATGAGGGCCTCCGCACCCGACCCCTTCGTCCGGGCGCTCGTCGTGCGCGGGCAGAGCGCCGAGGCGGAGCGCGATCCGCTGACCGCCGAGCTGTACTTCGGCCTCGCCGCCATCCGCGGCTCGCTCGAGGCGACCGCGGCGATCACGAGGCTGCGGGCTCCGCGCGCGCGGGCACGCTTGCGCTGGTCCAACGTGTGGGTTCGCGACGTGGAGTCCCTCGCGTTCTCACCAGACGGCCGAGATCTCTTCGTGGGGGCACGAGGCGCACTGCTGCGCTTCGACGTCCAGCGGCTCTCGCTGGTCGACGCGCTCGAAGCCACCGTGGCTTCCGTGGCCGCGGACGGCAGAACGGCCGTCACCTTGCGGGCGGATCGGGGGTTCGGCCCGCCCGCCCGCATCGATGCCTGGCGGCTACCCTCGTTCGAGCGGGTGGGCCGTTCGACGGCCGACGGGGACGGCAGGGACCTCTGGCCTCGGTTGTCAGCCGACGGTCGGCTTCTGTTCCTGGTGGGCAACCCCACGAGGGTGTTCGCCCTGCCCAGCTTGCACTTGGTTTCCGAGTTCGCCAACCCCGCCGGGCCGTGGATCATCCCGAGCCCCACCGGTGATCGAGTAGCCGCGCAGGCCTATCAGGCCTTCTACCTGCTGCGATCCGACGGGCTGCGGCTCCGTGGTTCGCCCGAACCAGCATCGTCCGACCGTCGCGTGTCCTTCTCGAGCGATGGCCATCACCTTGCCTTCGTGGAGTCACGCCCAACGCGTAGCCCGGGTTCGCGCTTCGACGATGGCTGGGCCGACGAGGTGCTCGTGACGGACCCTGTGTCGGGCGCAGTCCACACGCGAATCCCACTGCCCGGACGCCGGAGGGATAACGCGGACGGCTACTCACCTGCGCGGCACGTTCGGGGCACCCCGAGAGACGAGGTGACCTCGATGGTGGCATTCGGCCCCGCCGATCGCCTACTGGCCGTGGCACGGGGAGTCCAGCCTGTGCTCGTGCTGTCCACAGATGGCCGTGTGCAGGCGAAGCTGGACAACCAGCGGGAGCACGTCATCCGGATGGCCTTCTCCCCGGACGGCGCCCTCATCGCAGGAGCGACGTTCGAAGGCGGGATCTTCCTCTGGTCCACTTTGGGAGGCGTGGGCGCGAGGTTGGGGGGATGCGTCTCAGACAGCGTCGAGCGCACTCCCGATGAGCGCGAAGGCCTCGTGCGGATCGTCCATGCCGGTGGAGATCGGTGCCCGCTCGACCTGCAAACGGGCCGCGTCGCAGGGCCCATCGCCCGCCGGACATTCCGGGTTCGCGTGCCACTCCCCGGGGAACGGTCCGAGCTCGGGACCGATGTGCCCGGGCGGCTGCAGCGGTACGACGCGCTCACCGGCCAGTTCATCCGCGACGAGGCGGCACCGGGGCTCGAGGGCCTCCTCGATGCGTGGGAGATCTCCGCCCATCGGTGGCCGCGGGCGCTGCTCTCGCCTCGCCAAGGCATGGCGACGGGCCAGCAGGGCCTGGTCATCTGGAATGCCGCCGCCGGAAGCCACGTGCGCCTCCCGGGCGTGGTCCGCCAAGCGCTCTTCATCGGTGGTCGGCAGGTGCTGACCACCTCCACCGATGGCTGGTTGCGGGTGTGGGACGCCGACACCGGTGCGCTCCTGCGGGGCCAGCGCGTGCCACAACACGACATCTACGCCCTCTCTCTCGCTGAGGCCGCTGGTCGCATCGCAGTGCTCGGCGAAGGAGGCGCCCACGTCCTCGATCTGGTACGAGGCTCCCGTATCTCCGCGATCGGCACGAAGACCGCCGATCCGAGGCGCTGTGGGTCGAGCGACGCAGCGACGCTCAAGCCCGGGTTCATCGCCCTGCACCCCTCCGGTCGCCAGCTCGCTGCCTCTTACTCCGACGGCGTCCGGATCTGGGATGTCGCCTCGGGACAGCTGGTGCTCACGCTGCCATTCCGCGATGAGGTCATGCGGATCGACTACGTGGACCAGGGACGCGGACTACTCGTCCAGCGGTCTGGGCTGCCGAGCCTCGAGCGCTGGGACATCGACCTCCAAGGCGCTGGGCGATCGTCCCTCGCCCCCGCGGCCATGATCGAACGAGCCGCGCACGAATCCGGCCTCGCCATTCGCTCGACGGCCGAAGCGCGGGAGGAGCTTGCTGACCGGAGGTCGGCGCTCTGCGGCCAGGTCGACATCTTCGATGTCCTTTTCCGCCGCCGGCCTCACGGCGGAGTTGCCGCTCCCCCGCGCAACTTGGACGTGGAAACGGTGCCGGCCTCTGCACTCGAACCCCAGCCGTGTCAGCGCTGAATAGCTCCGGGGCCGGCCGAAGCCCGTAGCCCGTAGCCCCCTACCGGCACTTCATCGCATCGTCCGGCACGTCCGCCCGCAGCTTCTTCGGGTCGTACCACTTCGCCGGATCGAGCACGGCGCCGGGCGTCCTGCGCAGGAGCGCCGCGAACTCGTCCCGCATCGCGGGGCGCTCGGAGTAGAGCGTGATGTCGTCCTTGATGGGCTCGCCGAGGATGGTCAGCATCCCCGCGCCACCCGTGGCCAGGAAGTCGCTGACGGCGATCCGGTAGCGCGCGCTGTCCGACCAGGGCTTGCCGTCGTCGCGCGTCGCGTCGACGACCACCTTGCCCTTCTCGCACCGCGCCCGGTAGCGCAGGCCCGAGACGAGGTACGTCATGTCGTGCTCCGCGGCGGTCGCGAGCGCGCGCCGGAGCGCGGCCCCCGTCACCGTCACCTGCGCCGCCCGGTTGTCGAAGGGCTGCGCGCGGAAGAGGTCGCCGTAGGTGAGCGGCCCCGCCGGCACGTTCGCGCGCAGGCTCCCGCCGTTGACGAGCGCGAAGTCGGCGCCCGGCACGAGCGCGCGCGTCCAGTCGGCCACGAGGTTGCCGAGCGGCGACTCGTTGCCGTGGTTCTCCCAGAACGGGCCGGTGAGCGTCACGCCGAGCGGCTGCTTCTCGAGCGCCGCAGTGCGATCGAGGTCCGCCTGGTACACCGCGCGAATGGCCGGGTCGGGCGCGATCTTCTGCCCCTCGTAGTCGTCCCCCACTTTCATGCGCCTCGGCGGATGGATGATGGTCTCGCTCGTCAGCACCTTCTTCTGCTTGCGATCCCACACGAGGTCGATGCGGCCGAACGCGACGCCGAACGCGAACGACTCGATGACCGGCACGCCCGCGACGAAGTGCGCCATGCCCTTGTGCGTGTGCCCCGCGACGATCGCGTCCACGCGCCCGGTGACCGCGCGCGCGAGGCGCATCACCTCCTCGTCGGGCTTGCAGCTCGCGAGGTCGTGCGGGTCGCCGATGCGCCGGCACACCCCGCCCGCGTGCACGACCGCGACCACAACCTCCGCCCCCGCGCGCCGCGCGTCCTCGGCCGCCTTCGCGATCGGCCCCGCGAGCCCCTGGAACTCGAGGTCGCGCACGTTCGACGGCAGCGTCGTCGTGGCCGCGTCCTCGGTGGTCCCGCCGACGACCCCCACCGTCACGCCGGAGAGCTCGACGAGGGTGAAGGGCCGGATGTTCTGGGGCGCCCAGCGCCTGCCGCTCGCCTTGACCATCACGTTGGCGTCGAGGAGCGGGAAGCGCGCCTCCCTGGCGCGCGCCTCGAGCGCGCCGCGCGGGTTCTCGCCGGGCTTGGCGACGACGGGCGGCCCCGCGGGCCCGAAGTCGAACTCGTGGTTGCCGACGGCGGAGGCGTGGTA
This sequence comes from uncultured Myxococcales bacterium, assembly GCA_964593795.1. Taxonomy (GTDB): domain Bacteria; phylum Myxococcota_A; class Polyangia; order JAHFDS01; family JAHFDS01; genus JAHFDS01. The sequence goes on from CAZQJC010000327.1 coordinate 5,479, forward strand.
GCCGAGCGCGTTCATCGCGCGGATGACCGGCGCGCCCTCGGCGGTGTTCGAGACCAGCGTGCCCTGGAACAGGTCGCCCCCGTCGAGGAGCAGGACGCGCCCAGGGCGCTTGGCGCGCAGCGCCTTGAGGTAGCCGCCGAGCACGGCCGCGCCGCCGTGGCCGTTCGGGACCTCGAGGTAGCCGTGCTGGTCGTTGGTCCCGACGATCGAGAGCTCGACGCGATCCGACGGCTCGGCCGAAGCGCGCGAAGGAGCGGCCGCGATCCCGAGGATCACGGCCAGACCGAGTCCGGCTCTCTTCAACCCTTCGACCTTCGACCTTCGACGGGCCGCGCAGCGGCCCTAGACGCCGAGCTTCCTGGCGACCTTCGCGACGGCCTCGGTGTTGTGCAGGCCCGACAGCTGCGCGAGGAGGAAGTCCTTGACCGCCCCTTCGAGCCGGGCCTGCGCCGCCGCGTCCACGCCGAGCGGCCCGCAGAGCTCCGCGATCTTCTTCCGCTCCGCCGCCGACACGCCGCCGTCGGCGTAGGCGAGCAGCCACGCGGTCTTGACGAACATCTCGCGCAGCTCCTTGCCGGGCAACGTCGCCGCCAGGTACGCGCCATCGACGTCGGCCGAGCGCTGGAGCTCCGAGAGCCCCGGCCCGGCCCCGCCCGCCGCATCCGCGTAGAGCTGCGCGATGAGCGACGCCTCGCGCTCGTGCACGCCGTCCACGCGCGCGATCGTGTAGAGGCCCCGCGCGAGCGCCTCGGCCTGGGTCCCCGAAATGTCCTGATGCGAGAAGAAATCCATCACTACCTCCGGTTGCCGATCTCGAGTCGCAGGAGATCGAGCCGCGCCTGCAGCTCGTCCGCGCTCATGGTCTGGTACTTCTTCGGGAGCATCTGCCGGTTCGACGCCTCGAACACCGCCAGGAGCTCCATGTACTCCAGCATCCTCGTGTCGCGGCTCGGCAGATAGTCCGCCATCGCCTGCTGGAAGTTCGCCTTCGACACCTGCTCGACGGCCTTGGCCTCGGGGCCCGACTCGTACTCTGCCGCGAGCAGCAGGATCGCCTCGACGTCCGCGTTCGACATCCCCACGAGCTTGGCCGAGATGGCCTCGCGATCCGCCGGGAACGACCAGTCGGTCTTGAGCCGCTGCTTTCTGAGCTGCGCGCCGAGCACCGCCTCGATCTCCTCGGGCGCCTGCGGGTAGAGCAGCGGGATCTTCCGGTCGAGGCGCCCCGCGCGCTTGATGTCGACGTCGAGCTTGTCGGGCCGGTTCGTCATGAGGATGAACAGGATGCGCCCGCGGTTCGCGGTGTCGCTCATGAACTCCTTGAGCCGGCCGATCACGCGCGAGCCCGTGCCGCCGTCGCCGTCGCCGTCCGACTGGTTGCCGAACGCGCGATCGCCCTCGTCGATGATGACGAGCACCTGCCCGATCGCCTGGATGACGTTCAAGATCCGCTCGAGGTTGCCCTCGGTCGCGCCGACCCACTTGCTGCGGAAGTTCTTGAGCTTGATCGTCGTCAGGCCCGATTCCTTGGCGAACGCCTCGGCGACGAAGGTCTTGCCCGCGCCCATCGGCCCCGTGAAGAGCAGGCCCATCGGCACGCGCGCCGTGTTGCCCTCGCGGATGGCCTTGGCGACGCGCGAGAGCTCGGTCTTGACGCCCTCGATGCCGCCCACCACGCGGAAGTCGTGCTTGGGCTCGACGAACTCGATGAGGCCATAGCACTCGCGCTCGATGATCTCGCGCTTGCGCTTGGCGATCAGCCGATCGACCTCGTCGCGCTCCGCCTGGTTGTCCCTCGCGTGCTGGACGCCCGGCGCGACGAGATCGCGGATCGCGGCCTCGCTCATGCCCTGCGTCATCTGTGCGAATTTTCTCGCGCGCTCGTCCGCGCCCGGCTGGCTGCCGAGGAGCTGCTTGATGAACCGGAAGCGCTCGTCCTCGGACTCGTCGGTGCCGGCCTCGGCCGACGGGCGCAGCATCGACCAGATCTGCACCGCCTTGAGGCCCGCCGTGATGCTCGCGAGCTTGGTGCGGTACGCCTCCTCGTCCTTGGGCAGCGCGAGCTGCACCACCCGCCTTCGCGCGGCCTCGTCCGGCATGGGCACCGGCACCGTGGCGATCTTGGGGTTACTGACGAGCTTGGCCGAGAGCTCGGACAGGTTCTCCGTCACGAGCAGCACGATGTTGTCGTTGGCGTCGATCTCGGAGAGCAGCGACCAGCGGTGCAGCGTCACGAGCGCGGTGCGATCGTCGTCGATCATGAGCGCCGGATCGGCGGCCGGCGCCACCGTCTCGGCGTACTCGATGACGAGGCCCACGTCCTTGCACGTGCGGAGGATCCGCTCCATCGCCGCCAGGAACTTCGCGCGGTCCGTCTTCGTGATGAGCTCGTCGAACCCGGCGTTGAGCAGCGCCGCCCCGTCGGCCGAGGAGCCCGACTTGGCCGGACGCTTGACGATGCGCGCGCCCGTCGCGAGGTTGTAGACGACCACCACGCTCTTGCCCGCGAGGAGCTTGTCCGCCAGGTACTGGTCGAACGAGAGCAGCTCGCCGTCCCACTCGACGAGGTCGAGCGTGTTGCCGTGCAGGATGAACTGCGTCGTCTCGCCGCGCTTGTAGCGCCTGCGCAGATCCTCCGCCCACTCCGGATGGCTCCCCATGTGGCTCCCTCTGCTCGGGGTCAGGCTCAACTTTTCAAGTTTCGTGGCGCGCCGGACCTCGGCCCAAAAGTTGAAAACTTGAGCCTGACCCCTCCGGTGAGGCTAGACGGTCTTCTGGCCGGCCTTCTTGGCGGCGATCTGCGCCTTGAGCTGCTCGAGCTGCGCCTTGGCCGTGACGTCACCGGTCTGCTGGCGGAGCTGCGCGAGCTTGGTGTCGAGCGAGCTCTCCTGGAGCTCCTTGCCCAGGCTCGCCTGCGCGACCGTGTTCTTGATGTGCTCGCGCACGCCGTCGAGCGCCTTGACCTCGGCGTCCACCGACAGGCCGTCGAGCTGCTCCTGGATGCGGATCTTGGCCTTGGCGCTCTCCATCTTGGCGAGCATCTGGTCCTTCTCGCCCTTGAGCTTCTTGATCTCGCCCTGCACCTGCATGAGCGAGGCCTTGGCGCTGTCGGCCTCCTTGCTCGCCTCGTCGGCGTCGGTCTTGAGCTCGGCGACTTCCTTCTCGAGCGCGTTCTTCTTCTGGATGAGGACGAGCGCGAGATCGTCCTGGCCGGTCTGCACCGCGGTGTCGAGGTCGGCGGAGACCTGGGCCAGCTCCTTGATCTGCGACTGCAGGCGGCTCGAGATGTCGTCGCGCCGCCGGATGATCGCCGCAGTCGCCTTCTTGAGCTTCGAGTACTTCTCGATCATGCCGTTGATCGCGTTCTCGTACGCGATCTCGGGGTGCTCCTTCTCGATGTCGGAGATCCACAGCGAGAGAAAGCCCTTCCAGAGGTTCCCGATCCGCGCGAAGAAGCCGCCGCCTTCAGCCATCGTGGTTCTCCTTGGTGAGCTCAGAAATCTATCGCCCCCATACCACCCCACGCAAGGGAGGCTTGGTCGGACCGCGCCGGGATGCTATCCCTTCGGGATGGGCGGGAGCCGTGGGCACGAGCGGGCCATCTTCGTCCTGCTCGACGGGGCCGGGGCCGAGCGGCTCGAGGCGCTGGTGCGACAGGGCGAGCTGCCGAACGTCGCGCGTGCCTTCCCGCACCTCGGCCGCGCCGTCACGGTCTTCCCGAGCGTCACCACGGTCGCCTACGCGCCCTTCGTGACCGGGCGCTTCCCGGGCAGAAACGGCATCCCCGGGCTGCGCTGGTTCGATCGCCGCGAGTACGCGCGCTCGCGCCTGTCCCTGCACCGGTTCCGCGACTACTGCGGCCCCGGCAGCTACCTCGCCGACCGCGACCTCGAGCCCTCCGCGCCCACGCTCTACGAGCTCGTCAAGCCGAGCATGAACGTCTTCGGCATGGTCTCTCGCGGCGCCGGCCCCTGGCGGAACGCCCTCTACTTCACGCGCGCGGCCTACGCGTGGCGCCTCAAGCGGACGGGCGACTGGCGCCCGATCGACGCGCGCGGCGAGCTCGAGCTCCTGCGCGCCGTGTCGCGCGGCCACCGCTTCATCTTCTACGCGTTCCTCTCGGTGGACGGCGAGTCGCACCGCTTCGGACCCGACGATCCGCACGTCGTCGAGGCGTTCCGGCGCTTCGACGCGACCATGGGCTCGCTCCTCGCGACGCTCGAGGCGCGCGGCGAGCGCGACCGCACGCTCATCATGCTGTCGGCCGACCACGGGCACTCCGCGGTGGAGCGCCACCTCGACCTCGAGGGCTTCTTCGAGCAGCGCGGCCTGCGGACGCTGTACTTCCCGCGCCTCGTCGGCGCGAACGGCCGCTGCGACGCCGCCGTGATGGTGGGCGGAAACGCGATGGCCCACGTCTACCTGCCGGGGCCCGACGGCTGGGCCGCCCCGCCCGACGAGACGGCCATCTTCCGCGCGCACCCGACGCTCGTCGACGACCTCCTCGGCGAGGACGCGGTGCACGTCGTCGCGTGGCGCGGCGAGGACGGCGCCGTGCACGCGCGCGCCCGCGAGGGCGAGGTCGCGATCCGCCTCGAGGACGGCGAGGTGCTGCACCACCTCGTGCGCGGCGCGGATCCATTTGGGTATACGAATATTTCGGCGCGGGCGTCGCTGGCGACGCACCTCGGCGAGACCCACGCCGGCGACTACCCCGACGCGCCGCTGCAGCTCGCGCAGCTCTTCTCGTCCGTGCGCACCGGCGACCTCGTCGTATCCGCGCGGCCCGGCTACGACCTGCGCGATCGCTTCGAGGACCCCGAGCACCGCTCCACGCACGGCTCGCTGCACCGCGAGCACATGGTCGTGCCGCTCCTGTCGAGCCACCCGCTCGAGGACCGCCCGGCCCGCACGGTGGACGTCTTCCCCACCGTGCTGTCGCTGCTCGGCGAGGAGACCCCCGGCGCGATCGACGGCCGCGCGCTGGCCTGAGAAGGTCAGCCTACCTTGTCGCGACCTTGGATCATGGCGAACAGCCGCTCGTGGCGCCTCTGCCTACGCACGCTGCGGCGCACGAGGCCGCCCATCCCGCCGCGGACGAGGGAACCCACCCGGTGGCGCAACCGCCCGAGGTCCACCGTCATGCGCCGAATCGCGCTCGGAAGGTCCTTGAGCCGAGGACGGGCGATGCGCAGGCCAATCTCGCCGGCTGACTGACTGCGGAAGGGCTGCATGCGGATGAGCGCTCGCCCGAGGGCCTGACGCGCGCTCGACGCCGCGAAGACCCAGCCAAGTGCCGGCGCGACGTCGAACCCCGCGCCCGCATCCCAGAGCTGCTCCTCCGCCAGGTGGCGCGCAGCGTTGAGGTCGAACCCGGCACCGAGCGTGGACAGCGCCTCTGCCGGCACAGGCGAGCCGAACAAGCGTACGGCGAGGGCCAGACAGATTGCGGTCCACCGCCCGTGGCGGGTGCCGGCGCTTGCCGCGACGGTCTTCCAATCGAGCCCGAATCCTACGAGCATGTGTACGTCGAGGAGCCAACGCAGAGAGCCGAGGAAGTGATGGTGCGCAGCGAGGTGGACACAGACCTCGAGCAGTTCGTCCTCGGGTCGCAGACAGCTGACCGTCAGCCCCTCGATGCGGTGCCGGCGCGCGCGCTGCCAGAACCCCGCCATGTCGGCCTCACCCTCGACGGCGGGTTCCATGCGGGTGTGGACCTCGACCAGCGCACCTAGGCGCTGCTCGGGCCAGCGCGCGTTGAAGCCATCGTCTTCACCAGGCCGCGCCGGGTACGTCTCGCGGTAGTCGCGATCCACGCGAAACCCCGCGACGCCAAGTGCCTCCGCGGCATGGACGAGCCGGCCCTCGGGCACCACGAGGTCGATATCCGTCATCGGCCTCATTGCGGGGGTCGGATACGCGTAGCTCCCGAGGGCGGTCCCCTTGATCGCCAGGACGGAAACCCCGGCGTCTTGCAGCGCGGTCACGGCGCGCCTGAAGGTGGCGGCCTGCACCAGCCGGCACATGGCGGCAGCCTGCAGCGCCGCGGCGAGCTCCCGGGACACCTCCGCCGGTACGACCCCTGCGCGGAGCCTGCGCAGGCGATGGGCCAGCATGGGCTGCAGAAACGCGGTGGCCGCACCGAGGACCGCCGGCCAATCCGCGCAGGCGGCGCGCTCTTCAAGCTCGGAGACGGGGCATCCCTCTCCAAGCACATCCGTGAGCAAACGCTGCGCCGCTGTGGGCCCCACATCAGGAGGATACGCTGCGTCAATGTGCCGCGTCACCAAGTGGCCGCTGGATCGCCGATTGGCGAATCGCTACGCTCCGCACGTGATGAAGAAAGCGACCCTCGCCGCCGTCGCGGCGCTCCTTCTCGCGAGCCCAGCGCTCGCAAAACCGGGCATCAACGTCCAGGTCTCTCTCGAGGCCGCGGCGCCGCGCGCCGGGACGCGGGACGTCAAGGTCACGGTGCTTTCGCCCGCGACCCAGGATCTGCGCGTCGAGGTCGTGAGCGCTGGCTCCGTCGAGGTCGTGAAGAGGGCGCCGGCGCGCGTGCACCTCGAGGCCGACCAGCCGAACCGGTTCTCGATCCGCGTCAAGCAGGAGGCCGACAAGGAGGCGCACATCCTCGTGCGCGTGCACGGAAGGCGCGGCGCCAGGGAGGCCGCCCTCGACCTCGCGCCCGAGGTGACCGAGCGCAAGCGGCAGCAGGCGCCCAAGGCCCCCGTCGATCGCACCGCCGACGGCCAGCCGGTGATGCGATGAGGCGCCTCCTCTCGCTGTCGCTCCTGGCGATGGTGGCGAGCGCCTGCTCGGACGACAACGCGGGCGGCGGGGGCGCCGGCGCAGGAGGCGGGGGGCGTGCGGGCAGCGGCGGCCGCTCCGGCAGCGGCGGTGGAGGCGCCGGCTCGGGCGGCGGAGGCTCGTCGATGCCCGACGCGCCGCGCATGCCCGATGCGCCGAGGGCCCCGGACGCGGCAGCGGGCCCCGACGCGCCGGCAGGCGTGGTGGTGACGGGCACCGCCGTCTACCAGAAGCGCATGGCGACAAGCTCGGGCCTCTCGATGGCCACGACGCCGACGCCGATCCGCGGCGCCGATCTCGAGCTCGTGGACGCCGCCGATCGCAGCATGGTCCTCGGCACGGCCAGGACTGACACGATGGGCCTCTACCAGCTCGCGCCGACCACCGGCACGACGCTCGCGGCCGGCAGGATGGTCGTCGTGCGCCTCCTCGGACGGGCCAAGGGCATGGGCTTCGAGGTCGACGTCTACGACGCCGCCTCGACCAAGGTGCTCTACGCGGTGAGCTCCGAGCCGTTCGCGATCGCGGCACCGGGCGCGGCCACGCCTACGGTGCCCTTCGACGTCGACGCGACGCCGGGCATGGGCCGCGCCGGCGCGTTCAACATCCTCGAGAACTGCCGCCACGAGGCGGAGTTCATCCTCGGCGCGATCGGCGGCGAGCTCGGCACGCTGCCGGTGTACTGGTCCGCGGGCAACAACAGCGTCGTCGGCGTCTCGCACTTCTCGCCCGGCGACAGCAGCCTCAACATCCAGGGCGGTGACGCGGGTCAGCCGAGCACGAGCGACACCGACGAGTTCGACGACGCGGTCATGACGCACGAGTTCGCGCACTTCTTCCAGTTCAAGCGCGCCTTCACGGTCAACCCGGGCGGCCAGCACGGTGGCGAGTACCTCCTGCCCCACTTCGCGTGGGCCGAGGGCTCGGCCACGTTCATCGGCGCCATCAGCCGAAAGGAGGGCACGTACATCGACACGGCCGGCATCGGCGCGAGCGGCCAGGTCATCTACAACACGAACCTCGAGAGCTCGCGCGACGAGGTGCCGCAGGGTATCGGCAGCGAGGAGACCGTGCAGGTGGTGATGTGGGACCTCGTCGACGGCGCGTCGGACCTTCCCGACACCGACATGGACATGGTCAGGGTGCCGGTGGGCTCCGTGATCAAGGTGCTCGCGGACATGTCGCCGACCACCGACTTCCCGACCCTGGCCACGGTGCTCGAGAAGGTGATGGCGCTGCCCGAGGCGCCGCCGGCCGCGGCGCTCAACGCCGCGCTCATGGCGCCCCAGGACCGGACCGTGCGGTGGCCGCTCGCGGGCGAGGACCAGTGTCCGAAGCCCCTGGCGCTCGGCGCCGCGGCGCTCATGGACACCGTCGACGCGCGGTCGAACCCTCCGCCGGTCGGAGGCACGCGCAACCAGCGCAACGGATACATGAACCACCGCTACTACCGCCTCGTGGTCGATCAGCCGCGCATGGTGACGCTGACCCTGACCATCATGGGCATGGGCACCTCGGCCGACTTCACCGATCTCGAGCTGACCCTCCGGGGCAACGACGACCGCGCGATGGCGACCTCGGACATGGCGGCGCCGACGGAGACCATCTCGCAGATGCTCCAGCCCGGCCGGTACCTCGTCCGCGTCGCCGGCTACAAGAACGGCGGCGTCACGTCCAAGGCCACCTTCACGCTAGGCGCGATGTAGGAGTCTTGAGAGGCGGGAACAGGGCGCGCGAGGCGGTGCACAGTCGACGTAGCCGTCCGCGCAGTGCACGCGGATCGAGCGCGCGCGCCGCTCGATCGTACCCTGCGGCCGCCCGGACGGCGTGCCGGACCACCCGAGGACGGCTCCGTGCTCGACCGGAACGCCCCCCGACGTCGACAGGAGTGGCGCGAAGCTCGCGCCCAGGCCGGAGAGCACGTGCCAGAGATCAGCCGCGCCGAGCGCCATGACCTGAGCACGCCAGGTCCCGCGAGCCGGATCCGGCTCGTGCGTTCCTCCCACCTGGGCCACGGACGAGGCCCCGCCGCGCGCGAGGTCCCGCACGATGCGCGCGACCAACGCTGCGCCAAGGCGCGCCAGCAGCGTGTAGAGCAAACGGTGGTCCACGCCTCGGGGCAGCGCCACCGGGACCGCGCCGAGGACCGGGCCAGCATCGATCCGCGCGTCAACCGCGTGGACGCTCACGCCGGTGCGCAGGTCGCACGCGACGTAGGTCCAGAAGATCGGATCGACGCCGCGGTGCGCCGGCAGGAGCGATGCGTGCGCGTTGACGACCCCCATCGGCGGCAACTCGAGTAAGGGGCTGCGCAGACGGTGCGGAAATGACGCCACGCAGCCAACCTCCACCCCGATCGGCCCGAGAGCGCGTGCGGTCGCCTCGTCGCCCCCGCGCGACATCTCCACCACCGATGCGCCGAGCGCCGTCGCGGTCCGCCTCAGCGCGGCCGAGCGCTCCGGATGCTCCGACGGCACCACCACCGCGACGAGCCGCTCGTGGCGCGCGAGCGCGTGCGCCGCAGCCAGCGACGCCGGGCTTCCACTTCCGAAGCATGCAACCCTCGGCACAGGCGTAGCCTATCAACCCTTCGTGTAACATGCGCCCGGCATGGAGAGCCCCGCCCCGCCCCGCGCACGCAAGGTGCTGCTCTGCGCTTGCGGCGCCTTCCAGTCCTACGCGCTACCGGGCATCGTGCTCGAGCTCGTGCGCCACGTCGCCGACGACGTGCAGGTTGTGCTCTCTCGCGCCGCTGCACGGTTGGTCTCGCCCTTGGCCGTACAGATAGCGAGTCGCCACACCGTCTTTGTCGAGCCCGAAGATACCGGGCCCGAGGCATTCGTCCCGCATATCGAGCTCGCGCGCGACGCCGACCTCGTGCTCGTCTACCCGGCCACCATCAACGTCCTCGCCAAGGTCGCCAACGGCATCGCCGACGAGCTCGTGCCGCTCGTCGTGCTCGCCACCAAGGCGCCGGTCTTCTTCGTCCCCTTGACCAACCCCGAGATGTGGGCGCACCCCGCGGTGCAGCGTAACGTGGCGCGCCTGCGCGAAGACGGCTACGTCGTCACCGCGCTACCGCCCGTCGTGGAGGTCGCAACCCGCGAGGGCCTCGAGCAGATCGGCAACTTCCCGCTGCCGACCCTGCTCGCGCAGATGCGCGCCTCGTTCGGCGGCGCGCCGCTCGGCCGCGCCCGACGGGACTAGCCAGGTGCCTGGTCCGGTGCGGCGTGATCCGCCGCGAGGGTGGATGCCGACGAGGCACTGGGCTTTTCGGCCCTCGACCACGCGGTCTTGGTCCCGTCGGTCGAGGCGCTAGCTCGTGTGCGGCATCAGCGTCGTCCTGGATCCCGAGGGGACGCCGGACACGCCGCGACTGCTCGCACGCATGCACGCTGCCATCCCGCACCGCGGCCCCGACGGCGAGGGCGCGCTCGTCGTCGAGCGCGGCGCCGGGGTTCTGCGGGCAACCGATCACGCGAGCCCAGGCGCGATGCCGGCGGTGCCGGGCGCCGTCTGCGCCGTCGCCTTCCGACGACTGCGCATCGTCGACCTCTCGAAGGCGGCGGATCAGCCCATGACGACGCCGGAACGCGACCTGTGGATCGCATTCAACGGCGAGATCTACAACCACCACGCGCTGCGCCGCGAGCTCGCAGCCGACGGTCTCACGTTCCGCACGCGCAGCGACACCGAGGTCGTCCTCCAGGGTTTCCGTCGCTGGGGCACCGAAGTCTTCGCGCGACTGGAGGGCATGTGGGCGGTCGTCCTTCTCGATCTGGCGCGCGGGCGCCTGGTGGCATGCCGCGATCGCTTCGGCGTCAAGCCGCTGCTCATGGCCCGGCGCGGGCGCGCGCTGCTCCTGGCCTCCGAGGCCAAGCAGATCCTGGCCGCGGGGCCCTTGCCCCCGAACGCGCACCTCGTCGGTCGCTACTTGCGGGGCGAGCGCTTCCCGTGCCTCGACGAGACCTTCTTCGAGGGCATCACCCCGCTGCGACCAGCCACGTGGTGCGAGCTCTCCCTCTGCGACCCCACCGTCGAGCTGGTGCCGCGCGCCTACTGGTCTCTGCCGGCGCCGCGGGCCGATCCCCCTTCCTACGCCGATGCCGTCGCCGAGCTGCGCTCGCTGCTCGAGCAGTCGAGCCGCGAGCAGGCCGCCGCCGATGCGCCGGTCGGATCCCTCGTATCCGGAGGCATCGACTCGACCGGCATCGTCCTCGGGCTGGGTGACGCGATCCGGGGCGGCGCCCTGCCGACGTTCTCGATCTCCTTTCCCGGTCCGCACTCCGAGCTCCCCTATATCGAGGCCATCGTTGAGCAGGAACGGCTCGACAATCGCCGCACCACGTTCGACGCTGGCTGGCTGCTCACGAACCTCCCGCGGGCCATCCGCGCGCTCGAGGAACCGCCGCTTGCTCTGCCCGCCATCGCACAGTACCGGGTCTTCGAGCTGGTCCGGGCGCACGGCGTCACGGTCGTCCTCGATGGCCAGGGCGCCGACGAGATCCTGGGCGGCTACCCGTACCACCAGCGGACGCACCTGCGTGACCTGCTCTCTGGGGCGCACCTCGGTACCTTCGCGCGCGAGGTCGCGGCCATGTCGCCGGAGTACGGCGGCACGTCCGCGGTGTTGCGCTCGCTTGTGGGTGTGCTTCGCCCCCCGCGCTTCCCCTGGCTGAGCCGCCCTTTCCGTCGCGCGACGGCGTGGCCTGCGCCCGACGAGAGCTGCGCGCCGACGCGCCTCGGCCGTGAGCTCTACTTCGACGTGCGCTGGGGCAATGTACCCATCGTGCTCGGCTACGGCGACCGTAACGCGATGGCGCACTCGGTGGAGTCACGTGTGCCCTACTTCTCGCGCCCCCTCGTCGAGCTCGCCTTCTCGCTGCCCGACCACTACAAGGTCTCCGGCGGCCTGCGCAAGCGGATCCTGCGCGACGCGCTCGGGGCGCGCCTGCCCGCGCGCATCCGGGAGCGCCGGGGCCGCACCGGCTTCCAGACCCCCGACGAAACACTGCTGGCGGGGCCCATGCGCGCACATCTTCGCGGCACGATCCTGTCGCGGGCGGTGCTCGAGTCGCGGTGGATCGACGCTGCGGCGCTGCGCCGCCACGTCGAGGCTCAGGACCGAGCAGGGGGCGACCTGCGCTCACTCTGGCGGATCTACGCCCTGGCGGTGTGGGCGACCTGCTTTGACGTCTCGCTCGCGTGATATATACACGCCCTCTGGGGAGGACTCACATGCTCAGCGTTTCCGAGCGTGGCAAGCGCATCGCCACCTTTCGCTATGTTCAGGTGGCCCTGATGGAGATGGTGGCGCGCTGGATCCCGCTCGTCCCCGAGATGGAGGTCAAGTGCCTGCTCGGCGGACACCTCTGGACGTTCGCGGAGCAGGCCAACGCCCTTGGCAGGCGCACCGGCGAGCTGCGCATGCCCGAGCAGCACTCGCTGGCCCCGCAGGAGGGCTACGCGCGCTGGCTCGCCGAGGCGGCTGCGACCGAGGGCACTGCGGCCCGCCTGACCGCGCTCTACGACGCCGTGCTGCCCGGCCTCGAGCGCCGGTACCGGGATTACCTAGCGGACACGGACGCGCTGATGGACGCGCCCACCGTCGTCCTCGTCGAGCGCATCCTCGTCGACCTCGCACGCGTCCGGCGCGAGGCGGCCGAGATCCGCACGGGTCTGGGCGGAGGAGCCGACGCCGCCGCGCTCGCTGCCCAAGAGGCCAGTTTCGCGCAACTCGTGGCCTGACATGGCGGCGCTCGATCCTGCGCTCTTCGAGCTGTCGCCTGCGCGTGACGCGCGCTTCTCCGTGTGCGACGTCCACGCCGAAATGGACGAGTACCCGGAAGATCACCCGGAGCACCTGCGCGAGTTCCTCCACCGACAGATGGCCGAGGAGGTCGAGGGCATGGAAGTCTGCGCGCGCAGCCTCGTCGATTTCCCTGACGCCCCGTGGGAGCTGCGCATGCAGATGGCGCGCCAGATCGCCGACGAGGCCCGCCACGTCGCGATGTTCCGCCGCAGCTACGAGGCACGCGGCGGCGTGGTGGGTCAGTACAAAGTGCTGGCCTTCCAGTACCGCATGCTGTGCAAGATCGACACGCTCGCGGGACGCCTCGCGGTTCAGAACCGGGGCTTCGAGGCCTCGGGGATCGACGCCATCGAGGACGGCCTGGCCCGCTTTCGAGCGGAGGCTGCCGAGGATCTCGTCGAGCTCTTCGACACGCAGCTCGCCGACGAGATCCAGCACGTGCGGTACGCCAATGCCTGGATCCCCAAGCTCGTTGCGCTGGCCGGCCCGTCCGAGATGATGCGCGTCGCGCGCGCGCTCGACCAAGCCGCGCGCGCGTTCGCCGCAGTCGCAGGCTCGGCGATCCAGCACTACCCCGTCGCCGAGGGCGTGCGCCGCGAGGCCGGGTTCACCGAGGCAGAGATCGCGCTGGCGCGTCGGCACGGCGAGGTCGCGCCCTGATGTCGACCGCGGCCCTCGACGGGAGTCCCGACCGCGAGAACGGCTGGATCCGGTCGTCGGGGTTCGACCTCGTCCTGCTCGCGGGCTCGCCGCTCGTCGGCCTCGCGATCATCGGCCCACACTTCGCGAGCCTGGGCGCCGTGACCTCCATCCTGGGCTTGACGCTCGCGTTCGCGCACTATCTGGCGACCTTCGCGTTCTTCTGCTGGGACGAGAACGGCGACCGCCACCGTCGGCGCTGGCTGGCCTTCTTCGGCGGCCCCGCGCTCATCATCGTCGCCTATTCGTCGATCGTCGGCCTCCGAGTGCCGTGGATCATGCAGACGGTCCTATTTTTCTGGACCGTGGTCCATGTGTCCCGCCAGAGCTGCGGCATCCTGTCGATCTACCGCCACCGCCTGGGCATCCGCGACGCGCGCGAGAAGCGCGCGACCAACGCCGCGGTCATGTGCGCGAACCTGTGGCTCTGCCTCTGGAACATCAACAGCCACGACGAGGTCTTCGCGCTGTTCCGCTGGCTGCACCCTGAGCTGCCGCGCGTGATCTTCGCGGTCGTGGGCGCCTCCGCGGCGCTCACGTGCGGCTGGCTGGTCTTGATGCTGGTGCGACGCGCGCGCGCCGGCAGCCTCGCGCTGCCCGAGATCCTGTTCCTCCTCGCGAGCTTCGCGATCTTCCACCCGTTCACCTGGCTCCGGAGCTCGAGCCAGGCCACGTTCGCAATGCTGGTGCCGCACTACGTGCAGTACCTGTCGCTCATGTGGCTCGTGCACCAGCGCCGGTTCGGAGATGCGCCGTCGTCGGGATCGGCCCGGCAGCGCGGCCTCGAGTGGCTCGTCCGGCGCCCGTGGCGCGCGGCCATCGTGCTCGGCGGCGTCGGCTGCTTCCTGGTGCTCATGCGCTTCCGCCTGGTCGCGATCCAACGCGAGGAGGTGTTCGAGAACTTCTACCTCTGCCTCGCCTTCATCCACTACTACCTCGACGGCCTGTTCTGGGCTTTCCGCGACGCACACGTCCGCAAGACGATGGGCCCGCTCCTGCTCTCGGTGTAGCTGTGGACCGACTGATCAACGGCGTCCTCCGCTGGTTGCTCGATCCCCACAAGTTCGCCGAAATCGTCGTCGTCCTCGCGCTCATGACGGTCGCGCTCGTGCTGGCGCGGCGGCGCCACCGCCCCTTCTTCACGCGGGCCCTGCGCACGGACCTGATGTATGCCTTCTTGCACTTCACGCCCGCGTTCGTTCTGCTCATCCCCGTAGGACGCCTCGTCAGAGCAGCGCTGCGGGACCACGCCCAGTTCGCACACCTCGATCTCTTGGCCCCGCTGCCCTGGCTCGCCAAGGGCGTCGTCTGGATCTTCCTCGCGGACTTCGTCCACTACTGGTTCCACCGCACCCTGCACAAGACGGCGCTCTGGCACGTCCACGCCATCCACCACTCGCAGCGCGAGCTGACGCCCATCACCACGTGGCGCCTGCACATGGTCGAGGTCCTCCTCGAGGAGCTCACGTTCGTCGCGCTAGGGCTGCTCGTAGGCGTGCCCGTGCCGCTCTGGGTGGCGCTGCGCGTGTCGCTCTTCGCGGTCTCGTTCGCGTCGCACCTCGACGCGGACGTCTCGTATGGCCCCCTCGAGCTACTGCTGGTGAGCCCGCGCATCCACGGCGTGCACCACTCGCTCGCGCGCGAGGACCACGAAAAGAACTTCGGCATGATCTTCACGATCTGGGACCGCGCCTTCGGCACCTTCAAGGCGCCGGCGGGCCGGCCCGTCGCGTACGGCATCGAGGACCCCGTGCCCGACGGCTTCCTCGGGCAGCAGGCGTACCCGTTCGTCCGCCCCTTCCGCAGGCTGGACGCCGCGCGCGCGGCCACGCCGACGCGTTGGCCATAGACTAGGCTGGCCCTCGTCAGCGACGCCACCGCACGAGCAGGAGCACGTGCGGCAGGTTCACGAACGCGGTGTCCATCGCGAGGAAGATCGTCGTGTGAAAGGCGATCGCCATGACGATCACGACGCGCCGGGCCAGGTCCGACGTCCGCCTTCTGGAAGGGCTCGAGGGCTCGGCCGTCGACCTCGCGCTCTCGACCGCCCTCTGCGACCGCCACCAGGTGCGACCGCTCCACTATCGCCAGCATGGCACCCTGCCCGTTGTTCACCGGCCACTCCCCGAAGGGCCAGAAGTCCTTCACGAGCAGGCCCGGCAGCGCGAGCATCACGGCCACGAAGCCGACGAGCCAGCGTCCCCGTGCGGCGCGATCGCCCGACAGCACGACGCCGAGGACGATGGCGAGGAAGACGATGTAGGGAGCGGAGCGCAGCGCGGCCAACGGCTCAGCTCGCAGAGGGGTCGGCCACCCACCCGGCGTTCGACCGGTCGAGCTCGAGCAGGAGCCGCCTGCGTGCGCGCACGATCCAGGTGACGGCGCCGGTGTGGCCCCGCCGGACCAGCCACGCGCACACCGCCACCGCCGGCCGGAGCGACGGCCGTCCAGGGGGCAACGGCGCGAGCACACCTCCGCGGCGCTCGCCGACCACCCGGCCGATCAAGACCTCGGAGTCGAGCACGGGTCGATCCGGCACGTGGCGCGCGTCGCCGCAGCAGAGGAGCGCGAAGCCCACCGGCCCGCGCGCGACGACCCGATGCACGAAGAGCCGCGAGCCCTCCACGAACGCCACCACGTCGCCGACCTCGATGGCCTCGCCGCAGTGGATCTCGACTTCAGCTCCGTCCTCGAGAGTCGGCCGCATGCTACGGCCGCGCAGGACCGCCCGCAGCGTCCGTCCGGTGCGCCGCCAGAGCCCCGCCACCGCCCGAAGGGTGGCAGGGTCGAGCTGCGCCATCCGCTCGCTCACCCGCCAGCCTTCGGCGCCTCGGGCACCAGCCTGCGGAACCGCGCCTGATGCAGGATCTCCTCGATCTCTGCGTCGTTGAACTCGGCCGCGCGCCGGTCCTCGACGTTGACCATCGGGACCCGCTCGTCGGGCGCCGGGACCACGGTGCCAACCGCGTTCACCTCCGCGCCGCTGGCCAGGGCCTTGGCGTTGGCCTGCGCAAGGAAGCGCACCGCCGAGGCGACACGCAGGACGTTGCGAGGGTCCTCCTTCACGAGCCGCTTGATCCACCGGTTCGCGAAACGCACATGCTGGATCTCGTCGGTGAGGATACCCTCGAGTACCTCGGCAGTGCCCTCGTCACCAGCGGCCCGCAAGATCGGGATGAGCCCGCCGACGACGTCCATCGCTCCAGCCTCGAGCGTCCGGTTCTGCGTCGCGAGGCGTGCCACCAGCGAATCCAGCGCGCACGTGATGTTCCACTCCCACACCGACACCGGGAATTCGCCCTTGTGCCCCCCCATCGCCTCGAGGCGTCGGGCCAGCACGGCCACGTGGCGCGCCTCATCCCAGCACTGGCGCGCGAGCTCCATCCGAAGCTCCCACGGCGCGTCCGGAAAGTCGGCGACGCACTGCGCGGCGATGTCCAGGCTCGTCAGCTCGTTGGACATGTGGCGGTGCACCATCTCGCGGCGTGCCAGCTCGCCGGTTCCCTCGTACTCGTGCATGTCGCGGTCGTGGTGCACCACGCGGAAACACGCCTCACGCGCCGGATCCTCGCGCAGCTGCACGCCGTCCAAGTCGAAGAACCCGAAGTCACGCAAGTGATCCCTCCGCCGCGCCGGCCACCGGCAGCTCCGTTCTCAGTCGCCGCTCGAGCGCGAACGCGGTGTCGTCCGGGCCCGCAGGGTACAGCGTAAAGAGTCGCGCGGTGGACACCATCTTCGCCAGCTGGAACGCGCGCTCGGCGGCCGAGGCCGGTACGAACGTGCTGCCGAGCGGCTGCAGCGCCGCCAGCAATTCCCTCGTGGCGCCGAGCGGCTCGAGGCCGAACTCCGGCCGCCGTGAGCCCATCAGGACGATCGCGCGGAGCGGCGTCGGTACGGCCCTCTGGTCCGGCAGGAGCCGGCTGATGGGGACGCGGATCTCACCGTCGCGCTCGGGACACAGACCGACGGCGTCGAGGTGCGGAGCCAGTGCGGCACTGCGCGGTCCGGGCCGGATACCGACCGGCCGTGCAAACGGCAACAGGCACCCCGACCGCGGCTCGTAGCACGCGTAGTCGTCCCCGAGCAGGTTCGCACCGTGCGCAGCAAGCGCGAGCGCGAGCGTGGACTTCCCCGCCCCGCCCGCGCCGACGAACACGACACCACGCCCCGCCACGTCGACCGATGCCGCGTGCAGGAACACGCAGTCCCCACGCAGCCGCAACAACCGGTTGAGCACGAGGAGGATCGCTAGGTTCTCCCACCCATCCGCGGTGCGCACGCGCGCGCGGTGCCCGAGGACCCGCAAGCACGCCTCGGTCGCCCCGTGCCGCGTCCCGGCCAACCAGTCCCCGTCTCGGCGCACGTCAAACGGGAACGAAGGCATGACGCCGGCCCGCTCGAAATCGGCCTCGAACCGGATGCGATCCGGGTAACCGTCCAGCGAGAGCTCCGCCCACTCCGCCCCGGCCCGGACCTCGACGCTGAAGGCAGGGGTTGCATGGCTGGAGGGTCCGAACAAGAGCTCGGCCTCGGTCAGGATGGGTGCGTGGTCGGTTGAAAGGCCGACGACCACCCCGCCGAGCTCGAACGCGCGGAACAGGACTTCGGTGGTCATCGGGATGTGGCGGATCCGGGCGGGCCTGCGGCCTGGCGGCCCTAGCCGCGCGCGGCGATCAGCAGGAGGGGTTCCACCAGCCACCCATCGACTGGGTCAGCTGGAAGGTCGTCAGGATCTCCTGCTCGGACATCCGCACGATGCGGGGCCGCTCGTAAGTGGGCCGCTCGGCGTCCGTGGTGCGCCCCTGCTCAGTCTTCTGCTCTTGCTTGGCCATCGTCTCCCCCTCCTGCAGCAAAGAAATTAGATCAGCAGACTATCAAGACACCCGCTGCAGATCCACAACAGCACCGCCAGCTACCTTCAACCTGTCGATCGTACGAGCAGTCCCAGCCTCAGTAGCTCCTCGACGGCCGCCTCTACGTCGGCACGCGCCGTGGCGTCGGTCACCCCGGCGTACGCAGTCGCTAGCGCCGCCGCGGTGTCCTCGAGCCCCGTCTTGCCGTCGCAGCGCTCCCAAAGGAACGCCATCGTGCGATTGAGGACGAAGAACTGCCCCGTCGCCGCGTCGAACAGCATCGACTCGCCCGCGAGGGGCGCCACCTCGACCCCGGCCTTCCGTGAAAAACTGCCCCCGTGCATCGACGAAGGAGCCTACGATCCGCGAACATCGGCGTCAACTGCGATGGCTGACAGCGAACTCGCGCCGCTATCGCAGCTCGGCAGGCGCCTCATCTCCGACGCCGGCCTCACGCTGGCGGCCCGCCTCCTGGCGCCGCTGGCCACGCTGCCTCTCCTCCCGCTGGTGGTGCGCACGGTCGGCGACGCGGGGTTCGGGACCCTGACGGTGCTGTTGGCCGCCACCGCGCTCCTGCGAGTCCTCGTCGCCCCGATCGTGCAGAGCCTCCCCATCGCGATGGTCGAGGCCGAAGAGGCCGGCCGACCAGAGCACGCCCACGCGCTTCTTCGCGTGTGCTGGTGCGCTTGCGCCGGCGCGTCGGCCGTCGCGCTGGCGGTCTGGTGGCCCCTGGCGACGTGGCTGCCGTGGACCGCCTGGCTCGACCTCGATCCGGCCGCCAGTAGCCCGGCGATCCTCCACCTGGCTGGCGGCACCACGTTCGCGGGGCTCGCCTTGGCCCCGGCTGAGGCCGTGTGGCGCGCGCGCCACGCGCTGCGCGTGCACGCCCGCTGGCAGATCGCGGCGACCGCGGCGGGGCTCGCGGCGGGGCTCGCGATCCTGCCGGGACGTCCCGAGCCCCACTGGGTGGCGGCCATTCTGTGGCTGCCGCCGGTGGCGGGCGCCGCGTGCTCCGCCGCCCACTTGCTCGCCGTGCTGCCACGCCTGCCGCGCGCGCCGCTTGCCGAAGCGGCCCAAGACCTCGCCCGCCGCGTGCGGCTGATGTTCGTCCTCGAGCTCGCCGCCGCGATCGGCAACCAGAGCGACGCAGTCGTCCTCGCGGCCGTGTGCGGGCCGGTGGCGGCCGCGCAGCTCGCCCTCGGGATGAGGATCTTCTCGGTGCCGTGGCTCGGTATCTCCGCGCTCCTCGCGGTGTTGCCGCCGGCCTACGCCCGCGCGCGGGCCCGCGACGACCTCGCCTGGTGCCGCAGCACATTGCGCTGGACGACTGCTCTCTGTGTCGGCGCAACCGCCGCCTGGGGCGCGCTCTTGCTGGCCGTAGGTGACTGGCTGACTCAGGCCTTCACCGACGGCGCGGTCGCGTGCCCGCTCGCGCTCCGCGTCGGCCTCGGAGCGTGGCTCACAATCGGGGCAGCCAGCATGTGCCTGGGCGCGCTCCTAACAGGCTTCGACGCCCTCGCGAGGCCGGCACGCTGGGCCCTGGCCTCGGCGTTATGCAATCTCATGCTCTCGATCCCCTTCGCGCGTTGGCTCGGCTCGGGTGGCGTGATCTGCGCCTCGGCCATCGCGCAAGGGTTGCTCCTCGGCCTACCAGCTTGGAGGCTCGTTCGAAGCACGCTGCCGAAGGTGCGACCGTAGCCGGCGGAGGCCGCGGGTGCCAAGCCCGCGCTACGGACGCTTCGCGTACCAGAGGTCGTCGTCCGCCGTCGCGCGGGTGGTGACGAAGACGAGCTCGCAGCCGTCGGGCGAGATCGCGACGCCCTTGTCGGCGCCGGAGGAGTTGACGGAGGCGATCGCGGCGGGCGTGCCGAAGTTGTCGGTCGTCCGCGTGCGGCGCGCGACAAAGAGATCGAGGCTCGCGATGCGGTTCGACGAGAAGACGAGCGTCAGGCCATCGGCGGAGGTGGTCGCGCCGAACTCGCGGGCGCTCGAGTTGACGCCGAAGAGGAGCGTCGGCGCCGAGAACGTGCCCGCGGCGCGGCTCCAGGTCGAGCTCCAGAGATCGAGCATGGTGGAGCCCGGGCGGTCGCTCGAGAAGACGAGCGTGCCGTCGCCCCAGAGCCACACGTCCGAGTCGGCCGAGTCGGAGGAGAGGGCCGTGACCACCGTCGGCGTGCCGAACGTCCCCGTCGGGCTCGTGCGGGTGGCGGTCCAGATGTTCGCGCCCCCGGGGACGCCGGCGCCCGTACGCTCCGACGTGAAGAAGGCGACCAGGCCGTCGCGCGTGGTGGTGAGGCCATAGTCGATGCCGGTCGAGTTGACGCCGCCGACCAGCGCCGGCGGGCCGAACTGGCCAGGACCCATTCGCGTGGCCGCATAGATGTCGTAGCTGCCGACCCCGCCCGCGCGCGTCGAGGCGAAGTAGAGCGTCTGTCCGTCGGGCGAGAACGAGGGCGATGCGTCCTGGGTCGTCGTGTTGAGCGTCGTCAGCGGCACCGGTGCGCCGAAGTCGGCGGCGAGGTTGCAGGCGGGCGGCGGCCCCACCGGGGCATCGGGCATGCGGGGCGCATCGGCCATGCGGGGCGCGTCCGGCATGCGGGGCGCGTCGGCCATGCGGGGCGCGTCTGGAGACGAGCCGCCGCTGCCGGCACCTGCGGCGCCCGCGTCGCGCCTGCCGCCACTGCCGGCGCCCCCGGCCCCCCCGCTCGAGCCGGCCGCGGCCGCGTCACGTGGGCTACCCGCGGCGCCCGCGTCGGGGATCATGGCGGAGCCGGCGTTGCCGCCGCTGCCCCCGGCGGAGCCGTCGCGGATCGCGGAGCCCCCGGCCCCGGCGTTGCCGCCGCTGCCCCCCGAGGCCTCGGGCTGCGCGGCGGCGCAGGCACCGAAGAGAGCGAGACCGATCAGGGGTGACCAGCGCAACCCCTGGATGGTAGCGCGAGGACGCGCACGAGCACGAGGACGAGCGCGGGCCCGATCGGAAAGGGGTGACGGCCGGCACGCGGGGGTATGATGGAGGAGCACATGGGCGCGGCCGACGATCACCTCGCGCACGTGGTTGCCTTCGCCGGTGGCAAGGGCGGCGTGGGGAAGTCTTTGCTCGCCGCAAACGTCGGCATTTTCCTGGCGCAGCTCGGCAAGCGCGTGATCCTGCTCGACGCCGCGCTCGGCGGCGCCAACCTGCACAACTGCCTCGGCGAGGCGCGCCCGAAGAAGAGCCTGCAGCGCCTCCTCAACGGCGAGGTCTCGAGCGTCCGCGAGTGCCTCGCGGAGACGCAGATCGGCAACCTCTCGCTGCTCGGCCTCGACTTCGACGACGCCGCCTGGCAGACGCCCAAGCCCGCGCGCCGCCACCGCCTGCTCGAGGAGATCCGCCGGCTCGACTGCGACTTCCTCGTCATCGACCTCGCGCCGGCGACCAACTGGGCCGGCCTCGACCTCTTCGCGCTCGCCGACTGCGGCATCGTCGTCACCGTCCCCGAGCCGCCCGCCGTCGAGGCCACCTACCGCTTCATCCTCTCGGCCTTCCTCCGCCGCGTGCGCCGGATCGACGGCATCCCGCAGCTCCTGTCGCGCATCCGCCGCGAGGGCGGCGCGTCGCCCGGGCCGCTCGAGCTGCACCAGCGCGCGCTCACCGAGAGCCCCGAGCTCGCCGCGGCCGTGCGCACCGAGATGGCCGCGCTCAGGCCGCACGTCGTCGTCAACATCACGCGCTCGCGCGCGGACCTCGACCTCGGCACGCAGCTCCAGAGCGCGGCGCGGCGCGTCCTCGGCCTGCCGGTCGACTACTTCGGCTACGCCGAGAGCGACGACGCGGTCCTGCTCGCCGTGCGCAAGCGCCGCCCCGTGGTCGTCGAGCACCCCGAGTCGAAGTTCGCGAAGAACACCGAGCGCATCGCGCGCCGCATCCTCGCCGATCAGGCGGACCGCAACCCCAGCGCCTGGATCCCGCCCTTGCCGGCCGAGCAGACGCACTACGAGGTCCTCGAGGCCGAGCCCGGCGCGAGCGAGGAGGAGCTCCGCCGCGCGCACCGGCGCCTCAAGGAGACCTTCGACGACGACGCGCTCGCCGTCTGCGGCCTCTGCCCGCCCGAGCGGCTCGAGCAGATCCGCGCGCCGCTGCAGGAGGCCTACGACGTGCTCCTCGATCCGGTGCGCCGGCACCGCTACGACGTGGAGCGCTTCCCCGAAGGGCAGCCGCGCCGAAAGGCACCGCCCCAGGCGCGCACGGGCGAGTTCGAGCAGCGCTCCATCTCCCAGGTCACGATGGTCCCGAGCGCGCCCCCTGGGACGCCGCTGCCCGTGCTGCCGCCCCCCGAGCGCCCCGACAAGCCGGCCGCGCCCCCGCCGCCGGAGCTCGAGATCGCGCCGGACGCGGAGTTCACGGGGCCGCTCCTGCGGCGCGTGCGCGAGGCCCGCGGCGTCGAGCTCGACGACATCGCGCAGCGCACGAAGATCAGCGCGGCGCACCTGCGCGCCATCGAGGCCGAGCAGTACGACAAGCTGCCCGCGCCGGTGTACGTGCGCGGCTTCGTCGTCGAGCTGGCCAAGGTCCTCAAGCTCGACCCCGCGCGCGTCGCGACCTCCTACCTCCGCCGCCTGCCACCCCGCGACGATCGCTGAATTTCGCGCTCGAGGAGGCGCGTGTTACGATGGGGCCGCTCATGGCGCTCATCGAGAAGCCCGACCGTGCCCGGCAGCTCGCTCGCGCGATCGCGTCGGACCTGTCCCTCTACCACGAGAAGAAGATCCTCGAGGGCATCGAGAACGACTCCCTGTTCTCGGTGATGACGGACGAGATCCAGGAGGGCCGCGCGCTCTTCAAGAGCCGCGTCACCCCCGACATCTACGCGCTCGGCCTGTACGAGCGTGCGCTCGTAGACGTGCTCCTCAAGTCCAAGGGGCACATCAAGTCCAAGCTCTGGTAGCGCAGCCGGCGCCCCCACCGAGCGAGCTCGTCTGCGGCCCCGAGGACGCGGGCACGCGGCTCGATCAGTTCCTCACCGAGCGCCGCCCCGACTTCTCACGCTCGCAGCTCAAGCGCCGCATCGACGCGGGCGAGGCGCTCGTCAACGGGGCGTCCGCGCGCGCGGGCCAGAAGCTCCACGCGGGCGACGTCGTCACGTTCGCCCCGGCGGCGCCCGAGCCGGTCGGCCTCGTCGCCGAGGACATCCCGCTCGAGATCGTGCACGAGGACGCGAACCTCGTCGTCCTCGACAAGCCCGCGGGCCTCGTCGTGCACCCGGCCGCGGGCCACGCGTCGGGCACGCTCGTGCACGCGCTCCTGCACCACGTGGGCGACCTCGCGGGCATCGGCGGCGAGCTCCGCCCGGGCATCGTGCACCGACTCGACAAGGACACGAGCGGGCTCATGGTCGTGGCCAAGGACGAGCCGACGCTGCTCGCGCTCGCGGCCCAGTGGAAGGCCCACACGATCTCGCGGCGCTACCAGGCGATCGCGGTCGGCGTGCTGCGCCTCGGCGAGCAGACCGTGCGGACGCTGCACGGCCGCCACCCGACGGACCGCAAGCGCTTCTCGTCGAAGGTCGCGGTCGGCAAGCCCGCGGTCACGCACCTGCGCGTCGTCGAGCGCTTCGCGGGCGCGACGCTGGTCGAGGCGAGGCTCGAGACCGGCCGCACGCACCAGGTCCGCGTGCACCTCGCCGACCTCGGCCACGCGCTCGTCGGCGACGAGGTCTACGGGCGCACGCCGCGGGACGAGACGGTTCGGGCGGCCGCGGCCGCGATCGGCCGCCAGGCCCTGCACGCGATCGAGCTCGGGTTCGACCACCCCGTCACCGGCGCCCGGATGACCTTCCACTCCCGGCCGCCGGCCGACTTCCAGGCCGCCCTCGAGATCCTCCGAGCAGGCCGGATTTCCGACAAATAACCACGCCGCGCGCGACGCGCAAGGCCTTGACGGCCGCGCGAGCGTGGCCATTTTGCAGGCCAAGAGCGCAGGCGTGACGCACGCCGCGGGACGCTCGAGACCCTGACCAGGAGGCCTGCATGTTCCCGTACCTCGGTGACTTCGATCGCACGTTCTCGCTCCTCGACGAGTTCCGCCGCCGGATGGACCACGCGTTCGAGGGCATCGAGCCCGCGCGGGCGCTCGACGGCCCGCACGCGGCCCTGTTCGACGCCGGCCAGGCGCTCCGCCTCGAGGTCGAGCTGCCGGGAATGGCCGACAAGGACGTCCAGCTCACGCTCGAGCGCGATGTCCTCACCGTGCGCGGCGAGCGCAAGAGCGACGCGCCCGAGGGCTATGCGGTGCACCGCCGTGAGCGGACCCCGCTGCGCTTCGCGCGCAGCTTCGCCCTGCCCGCGAAGGTGGACCCGGAGAAGGTGACCGCGACGATGTCGAACGGCGTCCTCGTGGTGGAGCTCGGCAAGGCGGCAGAGGCGCAGCCGCGGCAGATCCAGATCAAGGCGAGCTGAAGGAGACGAACCATGAGCGAGAACACGCTTTGGAAGAAGGAGTCGGCCAGCAAGCCCGGCGCGGAGCCGTTCCGCACGCGCCCCACGCTCGCGCCGGCGGTGGACGTGTACGAGAACCCCGAGGAAGTGCTCCTCGTGGCGGATCTGCCGGGCGTCGAGCCGGCGGGGCTGAGCCTCTCGTTCGAGGCCGGCCAGCTGACGCTCGAGGGCAAGCGCAAGGAGGGCGATCGCGCCGCGCTCGCCGGCGACGGCCGGTCGTACGACTACCGGCGCTCCTTCCTCCTGCCCGAGGGCATCGACGCCTCGAAGATCGCGGCCGAGCTCAAGGCCGGCATCCTCAAGGTGCACCTGCCCAAGGCCGAGCCGGTGCGGCCGCGGAAGATCGCCGTCAGCGCGTCTTGACCTCGACGGTGACGTCGCCGCCCTGCACCGTCGCACGGCACGACAGGCGCACCTTGGTGAGGAAGTAGACGTTGCCGAGGTGCTTCTTCTCGTCGGCGGTGTAGGGCGAGAGGCTCGGCTCGCCGCCGAGGACCTTGACGCGACAGAGGCCGCACGTGCCCTTGCCGACGCACGAGGTCTCGACGGCGATGCCGTGCTTTCTCGCGAGCTCGAACAGGTTGGTGCCGTCGGCGCACTCGACCGAGAGGCCGCTCGGCTGGAAGGTCACGCGGGGCATGGGCGGCGACGCGCGCGCCCCGTCAGAGTGACGCGAGGACGCTCTCGGCGTTGCCGGCGGCCTTCACGTTCGTCTCGTAGGACAGGACGCTTCCGGACTCGTCGATGACCACGGTCGTGCGCAGCACGCCCTCGAACGTCTTGCCGTAGCTCGACTTCAGCCCCCAGGCGCCGTAGGCGCGGTGCACCGAGGCGTCGGCGTCGATGAGGAGCGGGAAGTTGAGGTTGAACTTCTCGCGGAAGCGCTCGTGGCTGTCGGCGTCGTCGCGCGAGACCCCGAGGACCACCGTGTTCTTGTCGGCGAAGGCCTGCTGGCGATCGCGGAAGTCGCACGCCTGGATGGTGCAGCCGGGCGTGTCGTCCTTCGGATAGAAGTAGAGGACGACGCGCCTTCCGCGCAGGCCCGAGAGCGAGACCGTCGAGCCGTCGTCGGCTGGTAGCGAGAACTCGGGCGCGGCGTCGCCGGGCGCGAGCTTGGGCGGCGCGGGCGGGGGCTCGGGAGCCGCGGGCGCGGGCGCCGCGGCGACCACCGGCGCGGGCTTCTTCTTCGCGGCGGGCTTCTTCGCGGCGGGCTTCTTCGCGGCGGGCTTCTTCTTCGCGGCGGGCTTCTTCTTCGCGGCGGGCTTCTTCTTCGTGGCGGGCTTCTTCTTCGTGGCGGGCTTCTTCTTCGTGGCGGGCTTCTTCTTCGCGGCGGGCTTCTTCTTCGCGGCGGGCTTCTTCTTCGCGGGCATCGTGGCCTCCGTCGGCGAGGGGTGAGCGGAGGGCATGGTAGCATCGGAACCCCTTGCACTACCGCGCATGCCCGCTGTGTGAGGCCATCTGCGGCCTCGAGATCGAAACCCAGGGTGATCGCGTCGTCTCGATCCGGGGTGACAAGGAGGATCCGCTCTCGCGCGGCTACCTCTGCCCCAAGGCCTACGCCCTCAAGGACCTCCACGAGGACGCGGATCGCCTGAGAAAGCCCCTCCGGAAGCGCGGGCGCGACTTCGAGGAGGTCTCCTGGGAGACGGCGCTCGCCGAGGCGGGCCAGGGACTCGGGCGCCTGCGCAAGGCCCACGGCCGGTGGGCGGTCGCGAGCTACCTCGGCAACCCCACCGTGCACAACCTCGGCGCGGGCCTCGGCGCGATCCTCCTGCTGCGCACGCTGCGCTCGCGCAGCCGCTTCTCCGCGACCACCCTGGACCAGGGCCCGCGGCAGCTCGCGTGCTACTGGATGTACGGCAGCCAGGCCCTCTTGCCGGTGCCCGACCTCGACCGGACACGCTTCCTCCTCGTCCTCGGCGCGAACCCGGTGGTGTCGAACGGGAGCCTGATGACCGCGCCCGGGATGAAGGGCCGGCTCGAGGCGATCCGCGCGCGCGGCGGCAAGGTCGTGGTCGTGGATCCGCGGCGCAGCGAGACCGCCGAGGTCGCCGATCAGCACGTCTTCATCCGACCCGGGACCGACGGCTTCTTCCTCGCGGCGCTGGTGCATGTCCTCTTCGAGGATGGCCTCGTGCGCCTGGGGCGCCTCGAGCCGCACATCCGCGGCGTGGACGCCGTGCGCGGCGCGACGGCGCCCTTTTCGCCCGAGCGTACGGAGGAACGCACCGGCATCCCGGCGGCGACCGTGCGCGCGCTCGCCCACGCCCTCGCCGACGCCGACGGCGGCGCCGTCTACGGCCGCATCGGCACGTGCACGCAGCGGACCGGCACGGTGTCGAGCTGGCTGCAGGACGTCGCGAACATCCTGTGCGGTCAGCTCGATCGCCCGGGCGGCGTGATGTTCACGACCCCCGCGCTCGACGTGCCGGCCCTGGCGAAGAAGACGGGCCTGGTCGGCCACCAGGGCCTGTGGCGGTCGCGCGTGCGCGGCGTGCCCGAGTCCCTCGGCGAGCTGCCCACCGCGGTCCTCGCCGAGGAGATCACGACGCCGGGCGACGACCGCATCCGCGGCCTCATCACGGTCGCGGGCAACCCCGTCCTCTCGTCCCCGTCAGGCGACAAGCTCGCGACGGCGCTCGCCGAGCTCGAGCTCATGGTCTCGGTGGACTTCTACGTCAACGAGACCACGCGCCACGCGCACTACATCCTGCCGCCCGTGAGCCCGCTCGAGAAGGACCACGCGGACCTCGCGCTCCACGCGCTCGCCGTGCGGAACACGATCCGTTACTCGCCGCGCGTGATCGAGCCCCCGCCCGGCAGCAAGACCGACTGGGACATCCTCTCGGCGCTGGTGCGCCACATCGCGCGCGCGCAGGGCGCCAAGGCGGCCGTCGAGGCCGAGCTCGCGACCCGGGCGTTCTCGCCGGATCGCGCGCTCGAGCTGCTCCTTCGCACCGGGCCGCACGGCGCCGGGCTCGGCTCGCTGCTCGGCCGCGGGCTCACGCTCCGAAAGCTCAAGGCCGCGCCGCACGGGATCGACCTCGGTCCCCTCGAGCCGCGCCTGCCGGGCCTGCTCGGCACGAGCGATCGCAAGATCCAGCTCGCCCCGCCACAGCCGCTCGAGGCGCTGGCGGCGCTCCGGCGCGAGCTCGGCGCGGCGCGCACGACCGGCCTCGTCCTCGTCGGCCGGCGCGAGCTGCGCACGAACAACTCGTGGATGCACAACTCGCCCTCGCTCACCAAGGGCCCCTCGCGCTGCACGCTCCTCATGCACCCCTCCGACGCGGCGGGGCGAGGCATCACCGACGGCGCGCGCGTGCGCGTGCAGAGCCGGGCCGGCGCGGTGGAGGTGCCGGTCTCGCTGACGGACGAGGTGATGGCGGGGGTCGTCTCGCTGCCGCACGGCTACGGCCACGAGGGGGCGCCGGCGCGCCAGTCGGTCGCCGCCGCCGTGCCGGGCGCGAACGTCAACGTCCTCACCGACCCCGACGTCCTCGAGCCCCTGTCGGGCACCGCGGTCCTCTCCGGCGTGCCCGTCGACGTCCAGCCCGCGGTGTGACGGCGCTCTTCACGGCGCCCATTCATTCGCCTGAGCAGATGCGATCGCGGATGAAGCCCTCGCTCCTCTACCGCGCCCTGTTCCCGCGCTTCGTGCCCGACGCGCGGCTGCGCCCCATCATCGCCACCGACGCGGGCGCCGCGCTGCGCATCCGGTGGCTCGGCACCGCGGGCCACGTGATCGAGGCCGCCGGCACGACGATCGCGATCGATCCCTTCGTGACGCGCCCGTCGCTCCTCGGCCTGCTCGGCCGGCTCGCGCCCGACGACGACGCGATCGCGCGGCGCCTGCCCCCGCGGCTCGACGCGGTCCTGTGCGGCCACAGCCACTTCGATCACCTGCTCGACGCCCCACGCATCGCCGCGCGCACGGGCGCGCTCCTCGTCGGCTCGCGCTCGACCGTCGCGTTCGGCCGCGCCGAGGGGCTGCCCGACGCGCGCCTCGTTCTGGTCCCGCCCGAGGGCCGCACGCTCACCATCGGCGCCCTCGAGGTGCGCTTCGTGCCGAGCCTCCACGGCCGGATCTTCCTCGGGCGCGTGCCCTTCCCCGGCGAGGTCGCCGCGCCGCCGGTCCTGCCGCGCAAGGCGTGGGACTACCGCATGGGGGGCGCGTTCGGCATCCTCGTGCGCGCCCCCGGCGCGAGCCTCTACCACAACGGCAGCGCGGACCTCGTCGACGCGGAGCTCGCGGGCGAGAGGGCCGACGTCCTGCTCGTCGGCCTCGCCGGGCGCGCGGGCACGCGCGACTACCTCGCGCGACTCTGCGGCGCGCTCGGGCCGCGCGCGATCGTGCCGACGCACCACGACGCGTTCTTCGCGCCGCTCGAGGCGGGCCTGCACCTCCTGCCGGGCATCGACCTGCCCGGCTTCGCGGCCGAGGCGCGCGCGCTCGCACCGGGGGCCACGCTCGTCACGCCCGCGTACGACGAGGTGCTCGCCGTGCCGCCCGGCGATGCACGCGGTGCGGCGCTCGTCGCCCCGGTCACTTGAACCTGATCTGAGGGATCCACACGGCGGCGCGACCATCGAGGCGCAGGAACACGGGCGCCTTGATCGTGCGCTGCAGCTCCTCCGCGAGCGCCTTCGGGAACGCCTCGGCGAGGGGCCGCGCGGGATCCGGGCTCCGCATCTGCGAGATCATGTCGCGGATCAGCTCCTCGACCTTCGCGACCTCGTCCCTCGACGCGTAGCCCGTGTCGTGCACGTTGGCCCACAGACCCGCCTTGCCGGCCTGGGCGTTGTGATCGAGCAGCCAGAAGACGTCCCGGCTCCCGATGCGCTCCACCCGCACGTATCCCCCCGCGTCGGTGCGCAGGCGCGGCGGCTCGGGCGAGGAGCTGGGTCGTGAGGGAGCCGCTCCGTCCGGGACCGGCAGGGCGCTCGCGTCGGGCGTGGCGGGGGCGCTCTTCGGTGGGGGCAGCGACGCACGGGCGTCGGGTGCAGGGGGAGCGACGGCAGCCGGCCGACGCACCTCGTAGAGGAGCAGCGCGCCCCCGCCGAGGATGGCCAGGACCCCGAGCCCGAGTGCGAGGGAACGGACGCGCACGCGTGGGCCGCCAGCTCGGGCTAGCGGCGACGCCGCAGCCAGCCGAGCGCGAGCAGGCCCAGGCCGAAGAGGCCACCTGCGCCCGCGCCGCCCGTGGCGCAGCCGCCGTCGCTGGCCTTGGGCGTCTCGGTGGCGCCGCTACGGCCACCCGCGCCGCGACCCGCGCCACCCGTCTGGCCCGCGTTGCCTGCGCCGCCCGCCGCGCCACCGTCTGGTGCACCGGCCGAGCCGCCCGCGCCGCCATCCGGCGGCATCGCCGCGGGCCGGCAGCCGTCCGAGGCGCCGAGGATGGCGAGGTCGTCGAGGCCCGCCTCGAGCACGTTCAGGCGCGCACCGATGGTCCCCGTGCGCGCGGTGTTCGTCGCCACGAAGCGGAAGCGGACCTGCGTGCCCATCGCCGCCGGCCCCGTCATCATCGGGAACAGGGGCGCGAGCGAGATCGAGTGCTGCGCCCAGCCGTTCGTGACCGCGCGGATGGTCTCGAGCTTGGTCCACGTCTGATCGTCGAGCGAGGCGAGCACGTCGAGCGTGTTGGCGCTGCCCGGCGTCGAGCCGCCGTCGTCGTAGTTCGCGAGGAAGTGCCAGAACGACAGCGTCGGCTGGAACACGCCGGAGAGATCCATGCGCGCGGTCTCGAGCGTGGTGGCGCCGCCCTTGACCGAGTTCGCCGTGTACGTCATGCCGGCCGCGGCGCCCGTGACCCAGCACTTGGTGCCCGAGTGGCAGCCGCCGGGCTGGATGAGCGCCTTGTCGGTGCCGACCATCGCCGGCGCCGCGAGCTCCCAGGCGCCCATCGTGGCCGTGTCCATCATGGTCGGGTTCGCGCGGAAGCCGTCGCTCGCGCCCTCGAGGTCGTCCGAGCGCACCGTCTGCACGCCTGGCAGCACCTCGATGCCGCTCGTGAACTCGCGCATGCCGAGCTTGGACTTCGCGGTCATCGCCAGCTTCTGCCCGCACACGCCGGCGCCGAACGTCACCGTGAACTCGGCCATCGCGCTCTGGCCCTCGGCGATCGTGCCGACCGCGATCATCGCCGGCTCCACCGTCAGGCCCGCGGGGACCTCGAGCGTGGCCGTGACGCCGTCGGCCGCACCGACACCGCTGTTCGTGAGCGCGACCGCGACCTTCGCTCTCTCGGCCGGCTCGAGCACGCTGTCACCATCGCCGAGCTCGGTGACGGTGGCGCGACCGACGCGCGCGGTCGGGGCGTTGCACGCCGCGGTCACCTGCGTGCACACGCTGCCGCGGCCCCCGGTGAACGTGCGGAACTGCGTCTCCCAGATCTGCCGCGCGCTCTCGAGCACGGCGACGGCCTGCGTGACGCCCGAGTCGGACGCGGGCTGGCCGGGCGAGGTCACGAGGACGATCGCCATGCGGAAGTCGCTCGGCGATTCGTTGGCGCTCGGCTGGCGCTGCCCCTCGGCGCCGACGACCTGCTCGATCGTGATGTCCTCGCGGCCGGTCACGCGCGCCATCGCGCCCGACGCCACGCGCGTCGTCGCGGTGAACATGTTGCCCGTGCGCACGCTCGTCGCGCCCTGGAGCAGGAACCACGGGGGCACCTCGTCGGCGCGCCGCAGCCCCATCGCGTACTGGTCGAGCGGCGAGAACGTGAACATCGAGTTCTGCATCGTGTACGTGCCGTCGGCGTTCGGCACCCAGTCCATGCCGTCCATCACCGAGCCCTCGGAGTCGAGGAGCGCGCTCCAGTGCGACTGGTCGCGGCCGAGCATGTCCATGCTGATCGAGCCGTCCGGCCGGCGGAAGCGCAGGAACGACAGCCACGCGTGCGCCGTCTCCTGGCCCCACACCGGGTAGAGGAACGCCGCCGGGTCGTTCGGCGCGTCCCACTGGTACACGTACATCATGTTGACGAACGCGCGCAGGCGCCCGCTCGGCGAGCCCCACTGGGCGGCGTCGGAGAACACCGGGCTGCCGATGCCCGAGGCGTCGTTCGACGCGGAGATCTCGTAGGCGAGGGCGCCCGGCGCGCCGGCGTCCTGGAACATCGTGAAGATCGTCACGAAGTCGAAGTTGTCGCCGAACATCTGGATCGCGCGCTGCGTGATGATGAGCGTGTCCTGGCGCGCGCCGTCGGTGCGGATCGAGTAGCCGCCCGAGCCGTCGCTGGAGACAAGCTGATCGTCGGCCTCCATCACGATGATCTCGCCGTGGAGCGAGGTCGCCGCGAGCACCGCGGGATCGACGGGCCCGCCGGGCCCGAGCTTCTGCTGGGGCACGCCGGTGGCGGCGTGGTGCGCGTCCGAGCGGCGGATGAAGTCGGGATCGACCTTGATGCGCGCGAGCCGGGACGCGTTGTGCTCGAGGACCGCGGCGACGCGCGGATCGACGGCTGCAGGGGACAGAAGGAGGCTCGCGATGAGGGCGGCGTGCAGCATGTGCGCGATTCGTATCACACGGCGCGTCGGCCAACACCTGGTGGACCGCCGGCATCCCTCTTCCGTGATCCGCACCCCCAGGCGACCCCCAACCTGCTGGAATCCCGAGACCGGACGCCTCGAGCGCGGGGTGACCCCCGCGAGGATTCGGCGCTATCATTCGGAAGATCGCGGGAATCCTACCGCCGGGGGCGGAAGAGGAAATGAAGCCGCGCTCCGAAAGGTTCTCCCTTCGATGCCCTCTTCCGACGACTTCTTCTCGCGCTACCGCGGCGTGATCCGCCCGTTCATCGTGGCCACCTCGATCGGCGCGGCGCTGATCGTCACCCTGTACCGGCGCGAGGACACGCGCGGGCTCGCGCTCGCGACGAGCGATCCCATCGCGGCGGCGGGCCAGCGCGGAGACAAGGCGAACCTCGCCTCGCTCCAGGTGCTGCAGGCGACGCTGACCAAGATCCGCGACAACTACGTCGATCCGACGCGCATCTCGCCGAAGAAGATGCTGCTCGCCGCGCTCGACCACGTGCAGAAGAACGTGGCCGAGGTGCTGGTCGAGCCGAGCGCGGACGAGCGCACGGTCACCGTGCGCGTGGACCGCACGAGCCACACGTTCGACATCGCGACGGTCGACTCGCCGTGGGCGCTGGCCTCCAAGCTCAAGGAGGTCTTCCGCTTCGTGCAGACGAACCTGCACCCTCAGACCGAGGTCAAGGACGTCGAGTACGTCGCGGTCAACGGCATGCTCTCGACGCTCGATCCGCACAGCGTGCTGCTCGACCCCGAGATGGCGCGCCAGATGAAGATCGAGACGAGCGGCCAGTTCGGCGGCCTCGGCATCGAGATCGGCATGCGCAAGGACATGCTGACGGTCATCCGGCTCATCCACAACCAGACGCCGGCGGCCAAGGCGGGCCTCAAGCCCGGTGACCGCATCGTGCGCATCAACGACGAGTCGACCGTCAACATGCTGCTGTCGGAGGCGGTCAAGCGCCTGCGCGGCGATCCGGCGACGCCGGTCACGATCTACATCGAGCGCGAGGGCGAGAAGCAGCCGCGCAAGGTGGTCGTGATGCGCGACCAGATCCGCCTGCCTGCGCTCGACCCCGCGCCGCGCATGCTGAGGGGCGGCGTCGGCTACATCCGCGTCTCGCACTTCTCGCAGAAGACCGAGGGCGACGTGCGGACGGCGCTCTCGACGCTGCAGAAGCAGGGCCTCAAGGGCCTCGTGCTCGACCTGCGCGGCAACCCCGGTGGCCTCCTCGACCAGGCGATCAAGCTCTCCGACCTCTTCATCGAGCGCGGCACGATCGTCACGACCGTGGGGTTCGCGGGCAAGCAGCGCGACGAGAAGCACGCGCAGGCGGGCGGCGAGCCGCGCATCCCGCTCGTCGTGCTGGTGAACTCTGGCTCGGCGTCGGCCTCGGAGATCGTCGCCGGCGCGCTCAAGAACCTCGATCGCGCCGTGGTGATCGGCCAGACGACCTTCGGCAAGGGCTCCGTGCAGGTGCTCTACGACAACGACGACAGCTCGCAGCTCAAGCTGACGATCGCGCAGTACCTGACGCCAGGCGACATCTCGATCCAGTCGGTCGGCATCGTGCCGGACATCGCGACTCAGGCAGTCAAGATCGACAAGGAGGCGGTGATCTTCGAGGCCCGGGCGCCGCGGCACCGCGAGGCGGACCTCGAGAGTCACCTCACGAACCCGAACAAGGCCGGGGGCGCGGTGCCCAAGGTCGCCACGGTCGAGAAGCCCACCGACACGGTGCGCTACCTCTACCAGCCGCCGGCGGGCGAGAAGGCCCCAAAGCCCGTCGAGGACGACGACGACGAGGTGCTGCCGCCGGGCGACGACGACGACGACGAGCCGCCGCCGACGCCGGTGCAGCCGGAGGACCGCTTCGTCGAGGACTTCGAGGTGCGGCTCGGTCGCGACCTCGTGGCCGCCATGCCCAATGCCCTCTCGCGTCGCGAGATGCTGGCACAGGCCAAGTCGTTCCTCGACCGGCACCGCGGCGAGGAGGAGCAGAAGATCGCAGGCGCCCTCGGCAAGCTCGGCATCGACTGGTCGGCCGACGGCGCGGGCCCCGGGGCCAAGCTCAAGGCCAAGCTCGAGGCGCTGCCGGAGAAGGGCGCGCCCGAGGCGGGCAAGACGCGCGTCGCCGCGTCGGAGAAGGTCACGTTCCGCGCGACGGTGACGAACGACGGCTCGGCGCCTGCGGTGCGCGTGCGCGGCAAGCTGCGCTGCGGCGACGACTGCCTGTACGACGAGCGCGAGCTCGTGTTCGGGCGCATCAAGCCGGGCGAGTCACGGACGTACGACGTGGCCGTACGCGTGCCGCGGTCGGCGCTGTCGCGGCTCGACGTGGTCATGATGGACGTGACGGACTCGCGCGGGAAGGTGACGCTCGAGGGCCCCGCGCCGCTCGCGCGCGTCGAGGCCGTGGGTCTCGCACGGCCGGCGTTCGCCTATTCCTGGGAGCTCGTGGACGACGTGCGCGGCAACGGCGATGGCCTCCTGCAGAAGGGCGAGCACGCGCGGCTCCTCGTGGTGGTCAAGAACGTCGGCGAGGGCCGCTCGTACAAGACGCAGACGACGCTCAAGAACACGAGCGGCCAGAACGTGTTCGTCTACAAGGGCCGCTACCACCTCGACAACCTCAAGCCCGGCGAGAGCCGCAAGGTGGAGTTCGACCTCGAGGTGAAGCCCGAGTTCGAGGAGGAGGTCGTCAACGTCGAGCTCGCCGTCTTCGACACGACGCTCGGCAAGTGGGTCAACGAGGCGCTCAAGCTGCCGATCTCGCCGGCGGGTCAGGCGCCGCAGGCCGCGCACGGCGGCGCGGTGGAGATCGGAGGAGACGCGGCGCTGCGATCGGGCGCCTCGAAGGACGCGCCCGTCGTCGGAAACGCCAAGAAGGGCTCCGCGTTCAAGGTGACCGGAAAGCTCGGCGCCTTCTACCGCGTCGAGGCCGAGCCGGGGCGCCCCGCGTTCGTGGCCACGAGTGCCGTGTCGCGGACGATCAAGTCCGGCGACGTGTCGAAGCGCAGCGTGTACACGCCGGTGTGGCAGGTCTCGCCGCCGGACCTGCGCCTCGACGGCGCGATGCTCGAGACGTCGGGGGCGACGCTGCCGCTCCGCGGCACGGTGACGGACGACTCGCTCGTGACCGACGTCTTCGTGCTGGTCTCGAACCGCGCGACCAAGCAGGACCGCAAGGTCTTCTATCAGTCGAACCGCTCGAGCCAGACGCCGAACAAGATGTCGTTCGAGGCGAGCGTGCCGCTCTCGCCCGGCTCGAACTGGGTGCGCGTGATCGCCCGCAAGAACCAGCAGGTCCGCAGCGACAAGATGCTGATCGTGCACCGCACCGAATCTGGCGAGCTCGCGAGCGGCGCCAAGCCCGCCCCGCGCCAGTAGCCCTTCGGAATACACTCGCCTGCACGGATGGGTTCGGAGGCGAGGATCGAGGAGCAACACGCGCTCACCCTCGCGTTCCGCGATCCGATCCTGGAGGCGGCCTACCGGCGTCACGCCGCCGAGAGCACCCTCCGGTGGTACAGGATCGGCTGGGCGCTCCTGTGGGTGGGATTCGCCGCGTCGTGGTTTGCCGACCCGATCATGATGGGCACACCGGAGAACGCGGCCGTGACGCGGATGCTGCGCATGGCGGTCGGCGTGCCGCTCCTGACCGGCGTGCTCGCCTTCGGCTACGCCCCGGCGGCCTGGTTCGGGCGCGCCTGGGCGCAGGTACATCTGTTCGGCGTCGGCGTGATGCTCGTCGTCCCGACCGCCTCGCTGCTCTGGATGCCGGAGCCCGGGCGCGTCCAGAACGGAACGGCGTCCATCAGCCTGGTCTCGGTGCTCCTGGCGAGCCTCGTGACCCTGCCGGTACGTTTCGTCAACGCGCTCCCCGCCGCCTTGCTCATCGTGGGCCCCGTCCTGGCGATCGGCTTGCACTTCATCGTTCACGACGACCCGATCGCGGTGGCGCTGTGGTTCCTGGTCGGCGCGGCCACTGGCGTCTTCGGCGCCTGGATGAACGAGCACCGGCACCGGCAGGCGTTCGCCGCGACCCGCCGGCTCGACGAGGAGCGCGCGCGCTCGGAGCGCCTCCTGCGCAACGTCCTGCCGGCGCCGATCGCCGAGCGGCTCAAGGACCAGGCCGGCGAGATCGCGGACTCCTTCGATGCCGTGACCGTGCTCTTCGCCGACCTCGCGGGCTTCACGCCCCTTTCGGCGAGCATGTCGCCCGAGAGCGTCGTCCGGCTGCTCAACCGGGTGTTCACGCGGTTCGACGAGCTCGCCGCGCAGCACGGCGTGGAGAAGATCAAGACCATCGGGGACGCGTACATGCTCGTGGCCGGGCTGCCGGAGCCGCGGGCCGATCACGCCGCGGCTGCGGCGGAGATCGCGCTCGACCTACGCGCGGCGCTGGACGAGCTCGGCCGGAGCACGGGCGTGTCGCTCCAGATCCGGATCGGCCTCTGCTCGGGTCCGGCGGTCGCAGGCGTGATCGGCGTGCAGAAGTTCGCCTACGACCTCTGGGGCGACACCGTCAACACCGCCGCACGCATGGAGTCGCACGGACTCCCCGGCCGGATCCACGTCGCGGAGTCGACCTACCGACTGCTCGCCGAGCGGTTCGAGCTCTCCGACCGAGGGATCGTCGACGTCAAGGGCAAGGGCCCCATGCACACGTACTTCCTCGAGGGCCGCCGGGGCGCGGCCTCCGGGCCGGTCACCCCAGCTTGATCTGGACCGACTTGGTCTCGAGGTACTCGTCGAGGCCGGCGCGGCCGAGCTCGCGGCCGAGGCCGCTCTGGCGGTAGCCGCCGTAGGGCATCTGGTTCGCGACGCCGGTGCCATGATAGGCGTTGACCCAGACGGTGCCCGCGCGGATGCCCTTGGCCAGGCGCACCGCGGCGTTGAGGTCGCGCGTCCACACCGCGGCCGCGAGGCCATAGGCGGTGTGGTTCGCGAGGCGCAGCGCGTGGTCGGCGTCGTCGAACGACAAGACCGACAGCACCGGTCCGAAGATCTCCTCCTGGGCGATCGCGGCCTCCGGCGGCACCGCGTCGAAGATCGTCGGCTCGACGAAGTTGCCGCGCGCGAGCGCGGGATCGGTCGGCCGGCCCCCGCCGATCTTGAGCACCGCCCCGCTCTCCTTGCCCTTGTCGAGGTAGCCCACCACGCGGCGGAGCTGCGGCTCGGACACGAGCGGGCCCATCGTCGTCGACGGCTGCGCGGGATCGCCGAGGCGGAGCTTGCCCTTGGTCATCGCGACGAGCTTCTCGACGAACTCGCCGTGGATGCTCCGCTCGACGAGCAGGCGCGAGCCGGCCTGGCAGACCTGGCCCGCGTTCAGGAAGATGCCGAAGAACGCGCCCGTCACCGCGGCGTCGAGCGAGGGCGCGTCGGCGAACACCACGTTCGGGGACTTGCCGCCGAGCTCGAGCGAGACGCGCTTGAGCGACTGCGCGCACGTCTCCATGACCTTCTTGCCGGTCGCGGTCGAGCCGGTGAACGCGATCTTGTCGACGAGGGGGCTCTTGCAGAGCGCCTGCCCGACGACGGCGCCGTTCTCCGCCTCTCCCGTGACGACGTTGAGCACGCCCGGCGGCAGGCCCGAGTCGGACAGCGCCCTGGCGAGCAGGAGGGACGAGCCCGCGGTCAGGTGCGACGGCTTGAGGACGATCGTGCAGCCCGCGGCGAGCGCGGGGCCGAGCTTCCAGCACGCGAGGACGAGCGGGAAGTTCCAGGGGATGATGACGCCGACGACGCCCACGGGCTCGCGCAGCACGAGACCGAGCGCGTCCGCCGCCTGCGCCGAGTACGCCTCGCCGTGCAGATCGAGCGCAAGGGCGGCGTAGTACTCGAGCACCTCGGCGGCACTCTGCACCTCGCCCTTGGCGGCCGAGATGGGCTTTCCGACCTCCGCCACGAGGTTGCCCGCGAGCTCGTCGAGCCGCGTCCGGAGCGCTTCGGCCGCCTTGCGCAGGATGGCGGCGCGTACCTTGGCCGGCGCGCCGCTCCAGCGGCCGTCGTCGAAGGTCTTGCGCGCCACCGCCACCGCGCGCTCGACGTCCGCCGGGCCGGCCTCCGGGTAACGCGCGATCACCTCGCCCGAGAACGGGCTCCTTCGCTCGAAGGTGCGGCCGTCCGCCGCGTCCGTCCAGGCCTCACCGATCAGCATCTGCTCTTGCCGCATGGGCAAGAGCCTCCTACGCCGGCAGCGCCCTCGCCAGCCCGAAGTAGAGGACGAGGCGCGGCCGGCCCTTGGTCGCGAGGTACGCCTGCCCGAGCCACAGGCCATCGCGCAGGGTGCGCAGCTCGTCCTGGATCGCGCGGATGAAGAAGGGGTTCTCGGCGTGGTCGTAGTCGAGGTGGAGCGCGTCGAACGCCCCCGCGCGCGACGGGCCGATGTTCGTCGTGAAGCGGAAGCGGTGGATGCGGTCGGACAGGATCCGGTTGTCGCCCTCGCCGTGGTCCGCCCCGAGCGGCCGGAACGTCTTGCCCTTCCACGGGAACGCCGCGGTCCCGGCGAAGCGGCGCACGGGGTCGGCCACGCGGTCCGGCAGCACCACCGTGGCCAGCATGCGGCCCGGGAGATCTCCCGACAGCTCCTCGATGCGCGGCGTCCGCGCGCGCTGGTAGAGCGCCTCGAGCGTGCCCGCGTCGAGATCGAGCAGGGCGTCGAGCGAGAGCTTCGACACGTCGGGCAGGGCGCGCCCTCCCGGGAGCACCGTGCCGGAGACCGTCGAGACGTCGTGCTGGGCTGGCTGCATCCGTACCTCCTCCGGGATCTCCCGGCTGCGTTCCACTTTCACATACGATCCCGTATGTGAATCCATTCTAGGCATACGCACGCGTATGTCAATGATGAATGCGACGCACCGCGGCAACGCGCGGCGGCTTCCAAAGGGCCGCCAGCATCCGCTACATACGAGGGCGTATGTCCGCACCACGAAAGCGTGCGCGCCGGCCGAAGCGCCAGCGGCCCGACACGCCCCGGGCCCAGAAGAAGGTCGAGACGCGGCAGGCGCTGGTCGAGGCCGCGATGGCGCTCTTCCGAGAGGAGGGCCTCGAGACGCCGAGCCTCGACGCGATCTGCGCGCGCGCGGGCTTCACGCGCGGTGCGTTCTACGTGCACTTCAAGGATCGCGACGAGCTCGTCGAGGCCGTCATGAGCGAGACGGGCCGCCTCCTCCTCGGCGAGCTGCTCGACGTCGAGGACGTGGGCACGGTCGTGTCGCGCTTCCTCGCGCTCGTGCAAGGCGGCCGCTACCCGCTGTCCAAGGCGGGGGGAGTGCCCCCGAGCCAGCTCTGGGCCGCGTGCGCGCGTTCGCCGCGCGTACGCGCGCGCTACCTCGCGCTCGCCAGCGAGAGCATCCAGCGGCTCGAACGGACGATCGACAGGGGCCAGACCGCGGGCCTCGTGCGCAGGGACGTCCCGGCCGAGGATGCGGCCGCGCTCTTGCTCCTGCTCGTCGTGGGCGCGCAGCAGCTCCTCGAGCTCGGCCTGCCGATGGCGCCGGGACGCCTCGCGGGGGCGGCGCTCAAGCTGCTGGCGCGGGGGTAAGGGGGGCGCACTGCGCCGCCGGATTCGTCCACGTCCACGTCCACGTCCACGTCCACGAGGCCGGAGCCCACGAGCACGAGCACGAGCACGAGCACGAGCACGAGCGCGAGCACGAGCACGAGCACGAGCACGAGCACGAGCACGAGCACGCATCGTTCACCCATTCCTGAAGTCCGCTCTCGCGACAGCGGCATCCGCGTCTGGGAGGCGAGCGCAGCGAGCCCAAGGCCGTAGCGAAGCGCAGCGAAGACGCAGGGAGGGGGGCCCGGATGGGCTTCGCCCATCCGGGGGAGGGGCGGCGCGCCCCTCCTGCGGCCTTCCGAGGCCGCCGATCGCAGACTAGCTTCGCAGCCTTCGGCGGGGGACGTCGATGAGGGTTTCGCGGTCCTGTCCGGCCTTGCGCACGCCGAGCCGCACGGTCGTCCCCTCGGCGCCGCGGATGCGCGCGATGGTGCCGCCCATGCCGAGCGACGAGACGGGCTCGCCCTCCACCGAGAGGATGGCGTCGCCGGCGCCGAGCCCGACCTCGGCCGCGCCGCCGCCGGGCACGAGGCCGTCGATCACGATCGCGTCCTCGCTTGCGCGCAGCTTGGCGCCGATGCCGACGAGGTCGATGCCCGGTTGCTCGCCTGCGGCCACCTTCGTGAGCTTGACGGTGATCGGCCCGACCGTGCCGCCGGCGGTCACGTCCAGCATCGGGACGATGCGCGCGTGGTGGTCGAAGGCACCCACGACCACGGACCGGCGCCCCGGTGGGACACCGGCGAGCTCGAAGCGGCCCTCCTCGTCCGTGATGGCCGCGGGCAAGAGAGGGATCACGATCGAGCCCGACGACAGGTCGCCTTCGAGCTGGACCTTCGCGTGCTCGAGGGGCTTTCCCGCGGCGTCGGTGACCACGCCGACGACGGTGCCCGCCTTGCCGAGGCGCAGCTCGAGCCCGTCCGCCGGTGCCTCCGCGTCGAGCGCGGCGCTCGGGGCGCGCCCGAGACCCGTCGCGACGATCCGGTAGCGACCGGGCTCGAGCCCTTCGACCGCGAAGCGCCCCTCGGCGTCCACGATCGCCAGCGTGCGCACCACGTCGAACGCCAGGCCGCGCTTGCGCGCGAGCGCCAGCGTGTAGGCGGCCGCGGGCCTTCCGTCCGCGTCGACGACGCGCCCGCGCAGGCTCCTGCCTCGCCCGAGCCGGACGAGGACACCCTGCGCCCCGCCCGCCGTGCGCTCGCTCCGCCCCGGCGCGAAGAGCTCGTGCCGCGCCTCGAGCGTGTACGCGGCGCCCTCGTCGAGGCCCTCGACGACGAACCGGCCTTCGCCGTCGGTGGTGGCCTGACCCCACGGGCGATCCCGGTCGTGCTCGCCGGGGCGGCGGTCGGGCGTCGCCTGCACGGTCGCCCCGGGGACCGGCTGCGTGTCCGGGCCGAGCACGCGCCCGGCGATGCGCGCCGCCGCCGAGCGCGCGCCGCGCGAGAGCCGGATCTCGAGCTTGTGGCTCGTGAGCGCGGGCCCGTCGAGGCTCCCGCGACCCACCCCGCGCTGCGGGTGGCGCGCCTCGAACAGCGCCAGATCCGGCGCGTGCACGATCGCCTTGCCGGCCGCGTCGGTGACGAACCGGTCCGCGAGCGGCAGCAGCGTCTGCTCGCCCGCACCGGCTCCGACGAGGCGCATCTCCGCGCCGGCGACCGCGGCGCCGTCCTCCGCGCGCACGGTGATCTCGTAGTCGATCGCGGGCGACAGGTAGATGACGAGCCCCTCGACGCGCTTGCCCGCGCGGCCACGCAGCGCGATCGGGCTCGCGCCGAGCTCCGGCGCGAACGGCAGGAAGCCCGCCGCGGTCACGGTCTCGAGGCGCACGAGGCCGAGGCGCTCGGGCGCATGGTGGAAGCGCCCATCCGCGTCGGTGAGCACGCTCCGCGTCGCGCCCTCCAGCGAGAACGTGACCTCGGCGCCGCGCACGGCGCGCCCGGTGCCCCAGTTCACCACCTGGCCCGAGAACGCGCCCGAGAGCGCCGCCGGATCGTCGACGACCACCGGGGCGCCGAGACGGACCCGCGGTCCCTTGCGCTCGGCGGTCTCCTCGGGCAGGGCGCCCCGTTCGACCGCCGGCGCGCGCGGGGGCGCCGGTGCGGCCGGGCGCACGAGCTGCGCCGGCGCCGCGGGGTGCACCTCCGGCGCGCCACGCAGGCGCACGAGCGCCACACCGCCGAGCGCCAGGAGCAGGATGACCAGGGCCGCGAGGCCCGTCTTCTTCGCCACGATCACACCTCCGGTGGTCAGGGTCGTGGTGCCGGCGCCGGGCGAGCGGCCGAGGGGCGCGAGCAGCACACACCAGGCCCTGCGTCCGCCGGGCGTCTCGGCATCGAGCCGGGCGCGCAGCCGGTCGAGCCCCTCCTTGAGGCGCCAGCGCACGGTGCCGGCCGGCACGCCGAGCGCGCGCGCGATCTCCGCCGACGAGAGACCCTCGACGTAGCGCAGGAGCACCGTCTGGCGCAGCGGCTCCGGCAGCGTGGCCACCTCGCCGGCCACGAGCCGCTGCAGCTCCAGCCTGCCGAGGAGCGCCTCGGCCGAGGGAGCGGCGCCCTCGGTCGCAACGAGCAGCTCCCGCGCGGTGCGCCGTCGCGCCCCACGCAGCCGCATCAGGAACACGCTGCGCAGCACGACCCGCAGCCAGGCGCGCGAGGGCCCCGCCTCGGGCGGCTTCTCGAGCGCGATGGCGAACGTCTCCTGCACGAGGTCGTCCGCCTCGGCGTCGCCGCCGACCAGCGAGCGCGCGAGCCGGCGCAGGAACGCACCGTGCTCCGCCAGCGCCTCGAGCGGGGTGGCCCCCGGCGCGCTCACGGCCGTCTTCTCGTCTCGCCTGCGCGCTCGTCCATGACGCCTCGCCGCCGCTCGATCATGCGGTCCGATCGCGCGACACACCAGGGATGCCGCGAGGCGCGGAAGTGTTGGCGCGGTATGATGCGGCCCCATGCAGAGCGACCGTCCGAGCCTGACCGCGGCCGCCGTCGCCCTGGCCCGCCGGGACCCGGTGCCCGAGCGTGACCTGCCGTGGCCGCTCTCCCCCGCCCTCGTCGCCTGGGGCACCCTCGGCCAGCGCGCGCCGGCCCTCCGCCGCGCCCTCGAGCCTGCGGTTCGCTCCGCGAGCTTCGGCCTCGTGGACCACATCGAGCTCCGCACCGCCGCGATCGACGCCGCCGTCGCGGAGGCGGTCGCCGCGGGCGCACGGCAGCTCGTGGTGCTCGGCGCGGGGCTCGACGCGCGCGCCTGGCGCCTGCCTGGGCTCGCCGAGGTCACCGTGTTCGAGGTCGATCACCCCGCGACGCAGGCCGGAAAGCGCACCCTCGTCGAGGGTCGGAGGCCGAGCGCCGCCGCCGTCGTCTTCATCGACGTCGACTTCGAGAGGCAGCGCCTCGGCGACCGCCTCGGGGCCGCCGGCCACCGCCCCTCCGAGCGCACGGCGTGGATCTGGGAGGGCGTGACGCCCTACCTGTCGCCCGAGGCCCGGCGCGCCACGCTCGGCGAGGTCGGGCGCGCCTCCGCCCCGGGCAGCG
The DNA here is from genome assembly GCA_964593795.1 of uncultured Myxococcales bacterium. GTDB lineage: Bacteria > Myxococcota_A > Polyangia > JAHFDS01 > JAHFDS01 > JAHFDS01. Next base: position 48,755 of record CAZQJC010000327.1, read on the forward strand.
TCCTCTCGCTGACCTACATGACGCCCGAGATCGTCCCGATGCCCGGCCTCCGTTCGCTCGCGCGGCGCGCGTTCGGATGGATCGGCGAGCCCCTGCTCGGCGGTGTGACGCCGCAGGGCCTCGGCGCAGAGCTGGTCTCCGCCGGGTTCGTCCGCCGCACCGACTCGTCCTCGATCGACTGGGCCACCCGCCACGGAGGCAGCGCGCTCCGCGCCCGCCTCTTCGGCTGCGAGCGCCTCGCGGTCGCCGAGCGGACCTGACGCGATGCTGGTGCTGGAGCGGACCTTCGACACCACGAGCCCCGAGACCGAGGCGCTCTCGCGCGTGCGCGCCTACCTCGACAAGGTCGGCTTCCGGCGGGCCGACGGCTCGGCGCTCCGGTTCACGCGAGGCGACACGACCGGCTCGCTCTTCGGCACCGATCCACGCCGCTGGGAGGCGACGCTCACGCTCACCGTGTCGGCCGCCGAGGCGGGCACGCGCGTCGTCGCCGTCCTCGAGGTGCGAACGCTCGGGCAATCGATCAGCAAGCCCGAGGGCTGGTTCTTCAACGCGGAGCTCGACGCGCTCGGCCCGGTGGCCGCGGGCGAGCTGCCGCCCGAGCCCGTCACCGAGGAGCTCGTCGCCCTCGCGCGCCGCGGCGCGCGCATCGCCTGGGCGATCGGCCTCGGCTTCGCGTTCGCCGCGATCGTCTTCCTGCTCGTCGCCCTGGCGCGCGCGCCGGACTAGTTAGAACCCACATCGATCCGCGCGTGCTCCGGTGCTTCGATGCGCACCTCGAGCAACTCGTGGCTGAGCTGTGTCTCTCCCGCTCCGGCCTCCGGCCTGCGCGGGTCCCTCTGCCGGTCGCGCCGAAGGCGCGCAACGCCAACGTGCGGCACGGCCTGCGGGCGGCAGGGCTCGCTGCGCTCGCGCGCTCCTTGCGCCACGTCGAACCCGGGACAGCCCCTGGTTCGAAGCCAATCGATGCGCGGCGTCGTCGGTGCTTCGGGCGGCTACCGCGCGGAGACGCTCCCGAGCGGCTTCGGCCGGCTCGCCAGGATGCGCGCCCGGGCGGCCTCGAAGTCGCGGAGGCAGTTGGCGTGGAAGAAACGGTTGTGGGCGGAGTGCTTCGCTCCCGTCTTCTTGCAGCGCGTGCAGTTCACGATCTCAGCATCGCCGACCGATCGATCGGTGCAAGAAAATTTGGCCGATCCGTTGGATCCACCACGAAAGAAGCCTGCGCGCGCGATCACGAGGCGCAGCGTCACCGGATTTTTACCGCGACACGATCCGCCGCCCGCGTGCGATGCTGATCACCATGCCGTGCACGCAGCACCTGCAGGCGTTCCTTCGCCAGCTCGATCTGCTCTCGGACGTGGTCCGCGATCTCCACCCGACCGGACCGCGCAAGGCGTCGACCGTCGGGCAGGCCACGTACCAGCTCGCTTGCGTCGACAACGCACGCACGGAGATGTACCGGTGCCTCGAGTGCTGGACCGCGTACCACCAGCTCATCGGGGACTCGGACTCGGTGACGCGGCCGCTCCAGGTCGGCGGCAAGGACTGACGAGCCCCACATGTAGGCGCCGCGTGCGGCGGATCGCACGGAAATTCGGTGCCCGGTGGGTGACACTTGGAAGCGCTCGGGTGTTCTAGCTTCGGAGGCTCGAATGACGCGACGGATGCATTGGCTGGGCGCCCTGGGGATCTCGCTCGGGCTCGTGGGGTGCGGCGGTGACGAGCCGAAGGCCGCGGTCGCGACCAAGGAGCAGATCCAGACGCGGCTGCCGCTGGCGCTGACGGAGGTGACGAACGAGACCTCTGCGGTCGTGGACCTCGCCGGCAACTCGGCGTCGATCGACCTCATCGCCGAGGCGCTCGAGTCGGTGTCGTTGCCGGACACGGTGATGACGCCCACGCCGGGACCGGGCCCCATCGCTCGTGGTTTCCGCGTGCTCGGCAAGGCCTACCTGAGCTGGGTCATCGGCCCGAACCTCGACAGCGACACGGACGGCGATCGCGTGGTGCGCTGGCTGCTCGACAACGTGTTCAACGACGCGTCGTTCGAGGGCGGCGGCGTCTGGCGCGTGCACGGCGAGGCCCTCTGCGGCGAGGTCTGCTCGGGCGGCGCGACGCCGGGCATGGCCCCGACGTTCACGTGCGCGCCCGACCCGATGTGCATCTCGCGCATCGACGAGCTCGAGCTCCGCATCCGGGTGACGCTGCAGGGCGCGGGGCTCGACTTCGCGCTCCTCGTCGGCCCATCGCGCGACGAGGTGTTCGACATCGCGCTCGAGCCGCGAAAGGTCGAGGTGACGTTCGATCTCGGCGGCATCAAGAACGCCATCGCCCACGTGGCGCGCGTCCTCGGCGAGGATCTCATGCTGCCGTCGGTGCTCGAGGGGCGCGTGCGCTTCACGCTCATGCTCAACGGCCCGCGCGACGTCACGGTGCAGGCGTCGGTGGATCAGGCGGTGCGCGTCGAGGCGACCAGCGCCGACGGGCCCATCTCGGCCGAGCTCGGCGCGAAGTCGCCCGCGGTCTCGGTGCGCCTGCGCGACGCCGATCCGATGCTGACGGTGCAGCTCGACGTCGGCAAGCTCGTCGTCTCCGGCCCGATCGACGACACGAACCTGCGCGGTCGCCTCGGCATCCTCGTCGGCGGGCTCGAGGGCAAGACCGAGCTGCCGCGTGGCGCCACGCGCCTGTCGCTCACCGACCTCGGCCTCGGCGACGTCACGAGCGAGCTGTCGCTCGACGGCACGCGCCTCATCGGCTTCGACCTCAACGCGATGGCGGGACGCCGCACCGCGCTCACGATCACGCCCGGCACCGGCGCCGACAAGGCGACGCTCTCGTTCGAGCCAGGCCTGCAGCTCGTCGGCGACATGCACCTCGAGCGCCTCGCGCAGATGGGCAACATGGACGTGCCCTCGTGGCTCTACAACGAGACCTACACGCTCGACCTGTCGGGCCCGCCGGCCATCGAGCCGCGCGGCACGCTGCTGCAGGTGCTGATGGGCCGCTTCCGGCTCGCGTCGTCGGCCGCACCGGACGCGGTCGTGGTGGACGCCCCCGGCTGCCTCGACGCGCGCGACCCGGTCACGATGGGCGAGCATGCCCTCCTCGGTCGCTTCCGCAGCATCGCCTGCCCGTGACGCGCCCTCGTCGGCCGCCGCCGCGGTAGAAGCGTTATCATCGCCGGATGGCGACGCCGCTCCGAAGGCTCCTGCCCGACCTCGAAGATCCGCGCCGCAACTTCATCCGCGAGGCCTGGGATCGCCTGCACCGGCTCCCCGGCGGCAAGCGCATCTTCTCGGAGCTGGTCGGTCGCGCCGCGCCGTACACCGGCACGATCGGCGCGAGCGTCAAGGCCCTCGAGGTCGGCCATTCCGAGGTCGCGCTGCGGGATCGCCCGAGGCTGCGGAACCACCTGCGCTGCGTGCACGCCATCGCCCTCGCCAACCTGGCCGAGCTGACCGGCAACGTCGCCGTCGCCTACTCGCTGCCCACCGACGCGCGCTTCATCGTCGCCGGCTTCGACATCGAGTACGTAAAGAAGGCGCGCGGCACGATCACGGGCCTTTGCGACTGCCCGAGCATCACGTCGAGCGCGCGCAGGGAGTATCCAGTCGAGGTGCGGATGGTCGACGCCAAGGGCGATCTCGTGGCCCGGGCCACGCTCCGCACGCTCGTGGGCCCGAAGAAGGGCCGCTCGTGACGGAAGGCCCGTAGCGGGGCCAATCCCGATCTGGGATGTGTCGCGCCGCGTAGATGCCGAGCCAACGTCACCGGACCGGGAGTGGTCGCGGACCTGATCGTGGAGGGTTGCGATTCGGCGGGTGCCTCGGCGCGCTCGTCGCGCTCGCGCTGATCTCCGGCCCTCGGGGCACCGCCCATGCGGACGCGTCCGCACCCGACGGCGGAGCGCGGGACGCGGGCCCCAGGGACGCCGGCGCCGCCGACGCGCCCGCGACGGACGCGGCCTCGCCGCCGCCCGACGCCGCGCCGCCCGACGCGGCGCCCGCCCCGCGCCCGGGCCACACGCGGCTCGAGGTCGAGCTCGTCGACGCCGTCACGGAGCGGCCGATCGAGGGAGCCGTGCTCGTGCTGTCGGGCCGCCACGCGAGCGAGGAGGCCGTCTCCGACGACGCCGGGCGCGCGCGCTTCGACGTGCCGTTCGGGCGATACATCCTCTTCGCCGATCCGAGCGCGCACCAGCCGGCGCGGCGGAGCCTCGTCCTCGAGACCGCCCTCGCGAGGGTGCGCCTCCCGCTCGCGGCGCGCACCGCGCGCGAGGACGTGATCGCGGTGACCGAGCGACTCGATCCGCCGACGCCCCTCCAGCGCGAGGTCGCGCGCGACCAGCTCCGCTACGCGCCCGGCTCCGGCGGCGATCCGCTGCGCGTCATCCAGAGCCTGCCGGGCGTGGCGCGCGTGCCCTTCGGCGGCGGCGCGCTCCTCCTGCGGGGCACCTCCCCGCGTGACTCGCGGGCGCTCGTCGACGGCCTCGAGGTGCCGCAGCTCTTCCACTTCGGCGCGCTCGTGGCCACGTTCCAGCCGGCGTTCATCGAGCGCGTGGACCTCTGGCCCGGCGGCTTCGACGCGCAGAACGGCCGGGCGCTCGGGGGCCTCGTCGCCGTGACGACGCGCGCGCCCAGGAAGGACCGCCTCTCCGGCGCCGTCGACGTCTCGCTCATCGACGCGACCGCGCTCGCCGAGGGCCCCCTCGGTGAGGGCGCCTTCGCGATCGGGATCCGCCGCAGCTACGTCGACGCCTTCCTGTCGGCGGTGTTGCCGAGCGGACGCGACTTCGACCTCGTCGTCGCGCCGCGCTACTACGACTACCAGGCCCGCTACGAGCGCGCGCTCGATCACGGCGTCTTGACGCTCACGGCCTTCGGCTCGGACGACCGCCTCGAGTTCCTGCGCCAGCAGCCGATCGGCTCGGACGACCTCTTCGACGGGCGCTTCCTCAACCAGACCCTCTTCCATCGCCTGAGCGCGCGGCACCTCTGGCGCGGGCGCTCGGGCGCGCTCACCTCGCTCCTGGCCGTCGGCTTCGACCACCTCGAGCTCGAGCTCGGCCAGGTCACGACGCTCGAGCGGCGCGTCCCGATCACCTGGCGCGAGGACTACGCCTGGGCGATCGGCGATCGCCTGGAGATCCAGGCCGGCACCGACGTCGTCGTCGGGCCGTGGTGGTTCGAGTCGCGGCGGCCCCCCGCCCTGCGCCCCGGCGAGCTCTACGATCCGACCATGCCCGTGGAGGTGGTACCCGCCACGGGCGACGCGCTGTCGCTCTACGCGGGCGCCTCGCTGCGCGTACGCGCGCGCGTCACCGACTGGCTCGAGGTGCGGCCCGGCCTGCGCCTCGACTGGCTGCACCGCTCGGGCGAGCTCGTGTTCGACCCGCGCCTCGCCGTGCGCGAGCAGCTCTCCGACCGCGTCGCGCTCCGCCAGTACCTCGGCATCTACCACCAGCCGCCGGCCGACGTGGAGCTCGACCGCACCTTCGGCAACCCACGGCTCGAGGCGTCGGCCGCGATCCAGTCGGGCCTCGGCGCGTCGGTGCTGCTCCATCCGGGCGTCTCGCTCGAGCTCGACACGTTCTACGACGAGCTCCTCGATCTGCCCGTGCCGAGCCAGCAGACCCCGGGCGGCTCCGCCGGCACCGGCAAGAACCGCGCGGGCGGCCTCGAGGCAGGCACGGCCGTGTTCACGCCGGTCGTCGGCCTGCAGGGCTACCAGCAGGGCAGCGGCGTCGGAAGGGCCGTGGGCGGCGAGCTGCTCCTGCGCGCCGAGTCCTCGCGCGGCTTCGGCTGGATCGCCTACACGCTCTCCGAGGCAGTGCGGCAGGCGGACGCGTACGCGCCGGCGATGCCGTTCTCGTTCGATCAGACGCACATCCTCACCGTCCTCGGCAGCCACGAGCTCGGCCGCGGCTTCCGGCTCGGGGCGCGCTTCCGCTACGTCACGGGCAACCCTTACACCAAGGTCGAGCGCGCGTGGCTCGACGCCGACCAGCTGCGCTACGTGCCCATCGCCGGCCCGACGAACGCCGAGCGCCTCTCGGACTTCCACGCCCTCGACGTGCGGCTCGACAAGCAATGGCGCTTCGCGCGGTGGCAGCTCGACGCGTACCTCGACGTGCAGAACGTCTACGCGCACCAGAGCATCGAGGCCATCGTGTCGTCCTACGACTTCTCCCAGACCGCGCAGCTGCGCGGCCTGCCCATTCTGCCGTCCCTCGGCGTGCGAGGGACCTTCTGATGCATTTGCTCATGCGGATATGCGCATTTGTAATGATCGCGCTCGCGTGCACGGACTCGCTGCCCGAGGTCTCGCGCGTGGACAAGCTGCGCCTCCTGTCGGTGCGCATGGACCCGCCCGAGGTGGCCCCCGGCGAGATGGCGACCGTGGCACCTCTCGCGGTGGACCCCGGGCGCCGTCCGCTCACGTACGCCTGGGTGGCGTGCGACCCTCGCCTGCCGCTCGAGGATCCGGCCGACTGCAAGGAGGTGCTCGGCGTCCCCCTCCTCGACAACGGCGACGGCCGCGCGGAGTTCTCGGTGGACGAGGTCCTCGCGACGTTCCGACGTCGGCCCGGCCCGGCCGCGCCAGATCCGGCGGCGGCGGCGGCGCTCGCGGGCGGCGGGCGCATCGTCCTGCCGCTCGTGCTCAAGGTGCGCGCCGGGAACGACACGATCACGGCGGTCAAGCGCATCGTGTGGTCGCCGGGCGTGACGACGCGCAACAAGAACCCGCAGGTCCTCTACGTGGTCGCGAGCCGCCAGCCGCTCGACGCGCAGATCGCGCGGCGCATCCCCGCGGGTCTGACGGTGCCCGTCGGCGTCGTGCAGCAGGGCCTCGACTTCGAGGTCTACGACCCCGACGGCGCGGGCCCCGAGGGGCCGCGGCCCGAGCGCCACCACGCGCACTGGTTCGCGACCGGCGGCACGTTCCTGCACGACGAGACCGTCTCGGGCCAGACCGAGGACGGCCCGCGCTCCGAGGAGAACGAGTGGACGGCGCCCGAGGAGGCCGGCACGGTGCGCCTGTGGGTCGTCGTCACCGACGGCCGCGGCGGCGAGACCTGGGAGGAGCGCCCGTTCGAGGTGCTGCCTCGCGCAGGTGGCTGACGGCGTTCGGCCGTCCCTCGTTCGGCGACAGGGCGCCGCGAGCGCAGCGAGGCGTGCCGCCCGCAGGCTGTGCCGCACGACGACGCTGCGCGCCTTCGGCGCGACCGGCACAGGGACCCGCGGAGCGCGGAGTGGGAGCGACACAGCTCAGCCACGAGTTGCTCGAGGTGCGCATCGAAGCACCGGAGCCGACGCGCATCGATGTGGGCTCGGACTAGTGCTAGATTCCGCGCTGTCGTGAAGAAGCGGGACGATCAGATGGCGCGGGTGTGCAACGTGCTCCTCGGCAGCGTCGGACGCGGCGCGCTCTGGAGCACCGGCGAGCCGAGCACCAAGGCGCTCTCGCTCCACAACTCGAGCGGCAAGGTGCTCTCGGGCGAGGAGCGCACGATGCTGCTCCTCGCGTGGGCGCTATGGGACGGCGGCGGGGGCCTGCGCGTCTCGGACCTGCTCAAGTCGCTCAAGCCCGAGCGGCTCGCGCTCGTCGGCTCGCTGCTCGGCGCGATGGCCGGCGGCGAGGCCGCCCTCGGCGGCTGGCTCGCGCAGCACGAGAAGAAGTAGCAGCGTCGGCGCCGGCCGGATCCGGAGCCCGGACGAGCACGAGCACGATTTCCGATGGCTGTTGAGCTCAGAACGTGTGGACGAAGAGGCCGCTGCGCAGCTTGGGCTCGAACCAGGTGCTCTTCGGCGGCATGAGCAGGCCCGCGTCCGAGACCGCGATGAGCTCGCCGATCTGCGTGGGGTGCAGGTGTAGCGCGAGCGAGAAGCCTTCCTTGTCGACGCGCCGCTCGAGCTCACGGGCCCCGCGGATGCCCCCCACGAAGTCGACGTTCCTGTCGCGGCGCGGGTCCGTGATGCCGAAGATCGGCGCGAGGAGCTGGTCCTGGCAGATCGACGCGTCGAGCGACGCCACCGGATCCTCGGCGTCGTAGCTGCCGCGCCGCACGGAGACCGAATGCCACCTTCCGCCGACGTAGGCGGAGAAGCGCTTGGGTGCATCGGGCGCGGGCTCGCGGGTCTCGCCGACGTCGAAGCGCCTCTTCAGCTCCGCGAGCAGCTCGTCGGGTGAGCGGTGCTGCGGGTCCTTGACCACGCGGTTGTACGCGAGGATCTGCATCTGATCGTGCGGGAAGATGACGGCGAGGAACGCGTCGTGCTCTCCCGGCTGCCCACGCCGGCCCGCGTGCACGCGCGACGCCGCGGCGCTCCGGTGGTGGCCATCGGCCACGTAGAGCGTGGGCACGGGCGCAAACGCCGCCGAGAGCGCGGCCGAGCGCGCGGCGTCCACGACCCACAGCGTGTGGCGCACGGCGTCCGGCGTCTCGAAGTCGTACGTGGGCGCCTGCCGCTCGACCTCGGCGCAGGCGGCGTCGATCTCCGCCTTGGCGCGGTACGTCAGGAACACCGGCTCGTCGTGCGCGCCGAGGACGTCGATGTGGTGCGTGCGGTCGTCCTCCTTGTCCGCGCGCGTCTTCTCGTGCTTCTTGATGACGTCGCGGTCGTACTCGTCGACGGTCACGCAGCCGACGAGGCCCACCTGCCGGTGCGCGCCCATCTTCTGCGCGTAGAGATAGAGGTGCGGCTCCGCGTCGCGCACGAGCGTGCCACGGGCCTCGAACGCGGCGAGGTTCTCGCGGGCCTTGTCGTACACCGCGGCCGAGTGCTCGTCGGTGCCGTGCGGTAGGTCGATCTCCGCGCGCGAGACGTGGAGGAAGCTCTCGGCGTTTCCCGCGGCGAGCTGCCTCGCCTCCTCCGTGTTGATCACGTCGTAGGGCGGGCTCGCGACGGAGGGGGCGAGCGAGACCGGGGGCCGCAGGGCACAAAAGGGGCGGACGGTGGCCATGAGCGAACCCTAACCGAAGCGACAGCCTACGTGTCGAGGGAGAACGGCGTGAAGTTCGTGTCGCGGTCGTAGTGGTCCTCCTCTTCCACGCGCTTTAGGAAGCGCACGACCACGTAGGTGAGCGGCGTCGCGACGACCTCCCAGCCGACCTTGATGCAGTAGTTCGCGAGCATGACCTTGGCGAGCATCGCGTTGTCCCACCGGCCGTAGAAGGCCAGGGGATAGAAGATGAGCGTGTCGATGCACTCGCCCGCGATGGTCGAGCCGATCGTGCGCAGCCACAGGAAGCGCCCGTCGGTCTTGACCTTGAGCTTGGCCAGCGTGAACGAGTTGGCGAACTCGCCGCACCAGTAGGCGATGAGCGACGAGCCGGCGATGCGCCAGGTCGAGCCGAACGCGGCCGCGATGGTCTCCTGGCCGGTCCAGCCGGGCGCGGGCGGCAGGGCCACGATGACGGCGCTCATCGCCGACGCGAACGCGAGCGCGGCGAAGCCCGCCCACACGACGCGCCGTGAGTGCGCGTAGCCGTAGACCTCGGTCAGGACGTCGCCGAACAGGTAGCTGATCGGGAAGAAGAGGTTGCCGGCGCCGAACGTGAAGCCGCCGACCTCGGTGATCTTGCTGACGCCGATCAGGTTCGCGCACAGGAGCGTGCACACGAACGCGGCCATGATGAGGTCGTAGTAGCGGTACTGGCGGGTCATGAGGTCGGGCGCGGGATCAGGCGACGGGCTCGTCGGGCGGGGCGTCCGTCGCACCGGCGGCGGCGGCGGCGACGGCGGGCGCGTCTGCGGCGGCCCCCTCGGCCCCTTCCTCGTGGCCCGCGAGCTCGGCCATCATGCGCGCCTGCTCCTCGGCCGCGGCGCGCTCGATCGCGCGGGCCACCGAGCCGGGGGCCTCGAGCATGTCGGCCAGCGTCAGCGCGCCGAGGCGCTGGCTGCGCCAGCCGTCGAGCTCGGTCACGAGCGCGTCGAACTTGGGCGAGCGCAGGGGCGCGCCGTCCGTGAGCGCGAGCGTCGGCATGATGTCCCCGAGGAGGATCCGCTCCGGCGGCCGCGCCGGCACGTAGCCCGGCGAGTCGCCCGGGATCTCGAGCGCGAGCTTGCGCGCGATGAGGTTCTTCATGATGCGATCGATGGCCTCCTCCGGGAGCTGGAAGAGCAGTGCCAGGTCGCGCCGCTTGGCCGCGCCGCCGCCGTCGCGGTGCACGGTCGCGCAGGTCAGGAGGACGCGCGAGGCGAGCACGGTGCGCTCCTGGCGCCCCTGCGACCGCTCGAGCTGCATCGCGAGCTCGAGCGCCGCGAGGTTCTGCGCGGCGTAGGCGATCTCGCAGCCGAACAGCACGACCAGCCACGCGAGGTAGATCCAGAGGAAGAGGAGCGGCAGCAGGCCGACGGCGCCGTAGATGCCCTGCTGCTTGACGAGCGCGACCTTGACGTAGGTGGCGAAGCCGATCTTGGCGAACTCGAAGACGAGCGCCGCGAGGCCCCCACCGAGGAACGCCGCGCTCCAGCGCACGCGCGCCACGGGGAGGAACTTGTACATGCCCGTCAGGCCGAGCCACGACACGAGGAAGGGCCCCATGAAGTGAAGGCCCTTGAGCTCGGAGGGGATCTTGGCGCTCATCCCGAGCGACGCGCCGACGAGCACGGGCATGAGCGTCGCGAGCGCGTAGAACACCATGAACTTCTGCAGGAGCGAGCGCTTCTGGCCGGTCCGCCAGATCTCGTTGAAGACCTCCTCGACCAGCTTGAAGAGCGAGAAGCCGAGGTAGGCCGTGATGATGAGGCCGAACGATCCGAGCGCGCCGCCGGAGATCTTCTGCGTGAAGCCGACGAGCGTCGCGGAGAAGTCCTGCGGCATCCCCGGGAAGATCGCGGTGATCTTGTCGACGATGAGGTCCTTCTCGTTGTTCTGGGAGAAGGCGTTCAGGCCCACGAACGCGACGGTCAGGAGCGGGACCAGCGACAGGATGCTCTGGAAGGCGAGCGCCTGGCCGAGCTTGAGGCAGCGGTCCTCGATGAACTGCCGGCCGAGCTGCAGGAAGAGGCGCCCCCAGTAGGCGATCGCCTTGTGCCTGCGCAGGCGGTTGATGCTCGACACCCGCACGTCCTTGGGAGCGTGCCCACCGTCCCCTCCGCCCGCGCTCCAGCCCTGGCCGTTCGAGGTCGCCATGCCGCCATTATGGGCCGAGTGGGCTTGCCGGTGTGGGGAACCTCACGAGGGACGGGTCAGGTGGTCAGGGGTGCTACAATTCGCCTCCCCGCATGGCCGACGGAATCGTCGTGCTCGTCAGCGACACCGAGGAGGCGGAGGCGGCACGCCGCCTGGCTGCGTCGGTCGGCCTGCGCGCGGCGGTCGAGGTCGTCGGCAAGGACGGCGCGACGGCGCTCGATCTCGTCGAGGCGCCGGGGCTACAGATCGCGGCGCTGACGCCGCGCCTGTCGCCGATCACGCGCGAGCTCATCGTGGCGCACGCGCGCTCGCGCGGGCTGCGCATCGTCGAGCTGCCGCGCCTCGAGGAGCCCGAGGCGGTCGCCGTGATCCTCGCGAGCCTCGGCGAGCCGCGCGTGCAGCCGCCCTTGCCGGCGCGCCTGCCGACGATGCCGCCGTGGCGCGCGCGCACGGAGATCCTGATGGCGGGCGCGGAGCCCGCAGTCGAGCCGGAGCACCCGCCGCAGGAGCTGCCCGCCCACCCGACGCGCACCGACGAACGGCCGCTCGTGGGGCGGGACTCGCGGCCCCCGGTGGCGAGGGACTCGCGGCCGCCGGGACGCGACACGCGGCCGCCCGAGACCCGGCAGAGCGGGCACACGGTGGCGTTCGAGGCGCCGCGGCCGCTGGCGCAGCCCTCGCAGGAGCTGCGGCCCGAGGGCACGTTCGCGCGCGAGGTGCGGCGCACGATCGAGGAGATCGAGCACCGCCTGTTCCCCGAGAGCGTGCCCGGCTCGGCCGCACGGCACGATCCGGTGGACGACTTCGATCTCGAGGCCTTCGCGCTGCAGACGGTGCCGGGGATCGACCTGCGGCGCCTCGACGACGACGAGCCCACGCGCGTGCCGCCGCCCGATCGTCCGCGCCTCGCGCAGGCGGGGATCGAGCCGCCCACCGACGAGGAGCAGCGGCGGCGAAGGGGCATCCGCACGCCCACGGTGCCCGCGATGCTCGCGCCCCCGCCACGCGTCACCGAGGCGCCCGCGGCGCTGCCGCCGCCGCCGGGGCGGCGCACCGATCCCGCGCCGGCGCAGGTGCCGGGCGGCCGCATCGAGGACCAGGATCTCGCGCTCGTGCTCGGCAGCCTCATCGCTCGCTCCGCGACGGGCGCGCTCGAGCTCGTGCGCCGCGGCGTCGAGAAGCGCGTCTTCTTCGAGGACGGCGACATCGTGGGCGCGGCGTCGAACGCGCCGGGCGACGGCATCCTCGATCTCCTCGTGCGAGAAGGCGCGCTCGCCCCCTCGGACGCGGCCCGCGTGGCGGAGTCGGGCCGGAAGAGCGGGGCGCGCGACGAGGGCATGCTGCTGTCGCTCCTCCCCCTCCCGGCGAGCGAGCGGGCGCTCGCGCTCGCCCGGCGCGCCGAGTCCATCGTTTGCTCGCTCCTCGGCTGGACGCACGGCGAGCTCCGCTTCTCGGAGCGGGCGCCGCGCGCGGCGGAGCGCGTGCTCATGCCCCCCGCGCCGTGGCTGGTGCTCGAGGGCGTGCGCCGGCGCTACGGCCTCGACCGGCTGCTCCTGCTCCTGCCACCGGAGACGGAGCTGCAGCGGACCGGGGAGGCGGACGACCTCCTGCATGCGCTCGAGCTCGGCGAGGACGAGCGGCGGCTGCTCGAGCACATCGGCGGCGGCGCCACGGTCGGCGACGCGCTCTCGCGCGGCGCGGCGCTCGGCGAGCTCGCGACGTTGCAGCTCCTCTGGGCGGCGATCGCGCTCGGCGCGCTGTCGGCGCACGCGCAGACGGCGGAGCAGTCGGCCGTGGCCCCCGAGGCGCTGCGCGAGGCGGTCCAGCGCAAGCGCGAGCTGTGCGAGGAGGGCGACTACTTCGAGCTCCTCGGCGCGCGGCGCACCGACTCCACGCACGAGCTGCGGCGCGCCTACGAGCGCGCGTGCGCGGCGTTCGCGCCCGAGCGCGTGCGGGACCCTGCCCTGCGCGAGGACCTCGTGACGATCCGGCGCATGCTCGACGAGGCCATGAGCGTCCTCGGTGACGAGGCGCTGCGCGCCGAGTACCGCGCGGCCCTCGCGCACCCGGAGCGGCTGCCTTGACCGCGCGCCCGGACGAAAGGCGACTGCGCGTCGCGTTCCTCGGCTCGCCGGACTTCGCCGTGGCGTCGCTCGAGGCGGTGCGCGCGGCGCACGACGTGGTGCTCGTGGTGTCGCAGCCCGACCAGCCCAAGGGGCGCGGCCAGTCGCTCGCGGCACCGGCGGTCAAGACCGCGGCGCTCGCGGCCGGGCTGCCCGTGGCGCAGCCCAAGAGCGCGCGTAGTGGCGAGCTCGAGGCGGCGCTGCGCGCGGCCGCGGTGGACCTCGCGATCGTCGTCGCCTACGGCAAGATCCTGCCGCGCGGCGTGCTCGAGGCGCCCCGCCTCGGGTGCGTCAACGTGCACGGCTCGCTCCTGCCGCGCTGGCGCGGCGCGGCCCCGATCCAGCGCGCCGTGCTCGCCGGCGACGCGGAGACGGGCGTGTCGATCATGCAGCTCGACGAGGGCATGGACACCGGCCCCGTGTGGGCCACGCGCGCGATCCCGATCGGCGAGGACGACACCGCGGGCACGATGTTCGAGAAGCTCGCGCCGCTCGGCGCCGCGCTCCTCGTCGAGACGCTGCCCGTCATCGCGGGCGGGCACGCGCGGCCCGAGGCGCAGGACGAGTCGCGCGCGACCCACGCGGCGATGCTCGAGAAGGCCGAGGGCCTCGTGGCGTGGGACCGCCCGGCGCGGGCGGTGCGCGACCAGGTGCGCGGCTGCGATCCCTGGCCGGGCGCGTTCACGACGCTGGCCGGCCCCGAGCCGCTCAAGTTGTTCGGCGTGCGCCTCGCGGAGGGAGAGGGCGCGCCGGGCGAGGTGCTCGGACTCGGTGAGGCGGGGCTCGTCGTCGCGTGCGGACGCGGCGCCGTCGCGATCGCCGAGTTGCAGGCGGCGGGGCGAAAGCGCCTGCCTGCGAAGGTCTTCGTGGGCGGGCGGCCGCTGCCACGCGGCACGCGGCTCGGCGCGTGAAGCGCTCCGCGCGCGAGGTCGCCGCCCACGTCGCGCACCGCGTCGAGAAGGACCGCGCGTACCTGCCCCTCGTGCTCGACGCCGAGCTCGACCGCGCGGGGCTCGCGGCGGCGGACCGGGGCCTCGCGACCGAGCTCGCCTACGGCGTCTTCCGGCGGCGCACGCGGCTCGAGCGCGCGCTCGAGGCCCACGCCGACAAGGGCACCGGGCGCCTCGACGCGCTCACCCGCGCGCACCTCCTCGTCGCGGCCTACCAGATCCTGTTCCTCGACCGCGTCCCCGCGCGCGCCGCCGTGCACGAGGTCGTGGGCACGCTGCGCAAGCTCCGCGGGCCGGGCCTCGCGGGCTTCGCCAATGCGCTCCTGCGCAAGCTGGCCGATCGGGGCGAGCCGACCCTGCCCGCGCCCACGAGCAACGCCGCGCTCTCGGCCATCCACTCGATGCCCGAGTGGATCGTGGCGCGCTTCGTCGCGACGTTCGGCCTGCCCGAGGCGGCCGCGCTCTGCGCCGCGTTCGACGCGCCGTCCAATCCATGCGTTCGCGCGAATACGTTGCGCACGACCGTGGACGCGCTCGAGGCGCGGCTCCGGGCGGAGCTGCCGGACGCGCGCCTCGCGCGGCACGCGCTCGCGCCGGACGCGCTCGAGATCTCCGCGGGCGGCTCGCCGTTTTCGGGCGCGGCCTACGCCGAGGGCCTGCTCATCGGGCAGGACGCGGGCGCGCAGGTCATCTGCCGCATGCTCGCGCCGGCGCCGGGCGAGCGCATCCTCGACGCGTGCGCGGGCCTCGGCGGCAAGACCACGTACCTCGCGGCGCTGGCCGCGGGGCGCGCCGAGATCGTCGCGATCGACGCGTCGGCGCGCAAGCTCGAGCTGTCAGCCGACCACTGCCGCCGCCTCGGCACGACCGGCGTCACGCACCTCCGCGGCGACCTCACCGCCGCGGGCACGATCCCCGGCACGTTCGACCGCATCCTCCTCGACGCGCCGTGCTCGGGCCTGGGCCTCCTCGGTCGCCACCCGGAGTCGCGCCTCTTCCGCAAGCCCGAGGACCTCACGAGCCTGGCGGCGCTGCAGGCGCGCATGCTGCCCCACGTCGCCGCCGCGCTGCGCCCGGGCGGCACGCTCGTCTACGCCGTGTGCACGCTGACAGCGGAGGAGGGGCCGGCGCAGGCGCGCGCGCTCGTCGCGGCCGAGCCGGCGCTCTCGCTCGCCGAGGAGCGCTGGCTGCTCCCGCACAGGGACCACACCGACGGCTTCTACGTCGCGCGCCTCGGGCGCTGACGGCCTCGCGCGGCTTGCCCCGCGCCCGGGACCGTGCAAAAAGCCGTGCATGGCGCGCATCCTGGTGGCCCCGTCGATCCTGTCCGCGGACTTCTGCCGGCTCGGGGACGAGGTCCGCGCCATCGACGCCGCCGGCTGCGACTACGTTCACGTCGACGTCATGGACGGGCACTTCGTCCCGAACCTCACGATCGGCCCGCCGGTCATCGCCGCGGTGCGCAAGGCGACGCAGAAGCCCCTCGACGTGCACCTCATGATCACGAACGCGGACCGCTACCTCGAGGCCTACGCGGCCGCGGGTGCGGACCTCATCTGCGTGCACGCCGAGGCATCCACGCACCTTCACCGCTCGCTGCAGACCATCCGCGCGCTCGGCAAGAAGGCCGCGGTCTCGCTCAACCCGGCGACGCCCCTCGAGAGCGTGCGCTACGTGCTCGACCACGTCGACATGGTGCTGCTCATGACGGTCAACCCCGGCTTCGGCGGGCAGTCGTACATCCACGCGGTGACCCCGAAGATCGCGGCCCTGCGGCAGGAGATCACGGCGCGCGGGCTCTCGGTCGACATCGAGGTCGACGGCGGCATCGCGCCCGGTACGATCGCCGAGGCCGCAGGCGCGGGCGCGAACGTCTTCGTCGCCGGCTCCGCCGTCTTCGGCGCCAAGGACTACGCCGCCGCCATCGGCGAGCTGCGCGCAGGCGCCGAGACCGCCTGGCAACACCGCACCCGCAAGACCGCCTCCCCCTGATCCCCACCAAACGTAGGCGTGGACGTGAACGTGGACGTGGACGATCCGGATCGGCCCGAGCCCTTCACCGCGGGCGCAGCGTCAGGATCGCGATCTCCGGCGTCACCCCGAAGCGCAGGGGCAGGATGCTCGTGCCGATGCCGGTCGTGACGAAGAGCGCGTGGCCGTCCTCGACGACGAGGCCCTGCGCGTAGCGCTGGCCGTAGCGCGAGGGCACGACCGGCGCGCCGAAAAGGGGCAGCCGCACCTGGCCGCCGTGCGTGTGGCCGGCGAGCGTGAGCGCGACACGCCCCGGCACGCGCGGGAACACGTCGGGGCTGTGCGTCAGCACCACGACCGGCGCCTCGGCCGGCACGCCGCGGAGGGCGTCGGCCGGCTCGGGGTCCTGCGTCATCTCGTCGGGGACGCCGGCCAGCCAGAACGTCTGCCCCCGCACCGTGACCGGCGCGGCCTCGTTCTCGAGCACGCGGATCCCCGCAGACTCGAGCGCCTTTCGCGTGCGCCGTCCGTTCCACCACCAGTCGTGGTTGCCGAGCACCGCGTACACGCCGGCGGGCGCGCGCAGCTCGCCGAGGATCGGGGCGAAGTCCTCCGGCGCGACGAAGCGCCCGAAGGAGGTCGTGACGTAGTCGCCCGCGAGGAAGATCGCGTCGGGCTTCTCCGCGTTCGTGCGCGCGACGATCGTGCGCAGGCGGGCCTCGGTGATGTGGAAACCTCCGACGTGCAGGTCGGACAGCAGCGCCACGCGCACGCCCGCGAACGCCGCCGGGACTCGCACGGGCACCTCGACCGCGCGCACCACGAGCCGTGTCGGCTCGATCCAGAGGCCCCAGAGCGCGAACGGCGCGAGCACGATCGCCTCGACGAGCAGGCGCCTGCGCCGCCTCCGACGCTTCGCCCGCTTCGCCTCCCCCTTCTCCGCCGCGTCGATGCCCCATCATCGCGCTACGCTTGCCGGGGAGCAATGCAGCCACGCGCCGTGCGCCTCATGGTCTTCGATCGCACGTGCCGCGGCCGGCCACTCCTGCCGGGCCTCTCCCACGCGTGGGGCGCGGGGCGTCACCTCTACCGCGCGCTCGGCCGCATCGACGCCTCCTTCGGCGCGACGAGCTGGCCCGAGGCCCTCGAATGGCTCGCCACCGCGCACGCGGGCGCGCCGCTCGCCGAGGTCCAGTACTGGGGCCACGGCAACTGGGGCACGGCCCGCATCGCCGCCGACGTCCTCGACGAGCGCTCGCTCGCCCCCGGGCACCCGCACCACGCGGGCCTCGAGGCGCTGCGCCGGCGCCTCCTGCCCGGAGACGACGGCCTCTTCTGGTTCCGCACCTGCGAGACCTTCGGCACCGAGAAGGGTCAGCGCTTCGCGGTGGCGCTCGCGTGCTTCCTCGGCTGCCGCGTGGCCGGCCACACGCACGTCATCGGCTTCTTGCAGAGCGGGCTGCACTCGCTGTTGCCCGGCGAAGCCCCCGACTGGCCCGCCGACGAAGGCGTGCGCCCGGACGCCGGCGCCGCCGCGCGCGGCCGCTCATCGTCGCTGCGCGCGCCGGGGACGATCACCTGCCTTCACGGCCGGGTCCCCCGCGGGCGCTGACAGGAGCTCGACGAGCGTGGCCTCGCCGCCGGCCGACAGGCGCGCGAGGGTGACCGGCAGCGAGAACCGTCGCGGCCCGGCGCTGCCGGGGTTGAGGTAGAGCACGCCGCCTCTGGGCTCGATGCGCGGCCTGTGCGAGTGCCCCGCGATGACGACCCGGACGCCCTCGACCGCCGGATCGATCGCCAGCTCCGCGAGGTCGTGCAGCACGTGCACCACGAGCCCGCCGAGCGTGACCGTCACGCGCTCGGGCAGCGCCTCGGCCCACGCGCCGTGATCGTTGTTGCCGCGCACCGCCGTCACGGGCGCGATCGCCCGCAGCGCCTCCAGCACCTCGGGCCCGCCGATGTCGCCCGCGTGCACGAGGTGCGACACGCCTTCGAGCGCCCGCAAGGCCTCGGGGCGCACGAGGCCATGCGTGTCCGAGAGGACGCCGATCGTCACCGCGCGCTCAGAACGCGAGCCGCGCGCCGTCGTCGAGCGCGATGTTGCGGAAGTCGAGCCCCCGCCCGCCCCACACGAGGAGCTCCGAGCCGGTGTACACGGCCGCGGCCGCCATCCGCGGCGAGGGCGCCCCGGTCGCCGGCAGGGCCGTCCAGCGCTGCATGGCGTCGTCGAAGACGCGCGGACCGAGCGTGCCCCCCGCGTCGTCCTGCGTCCCCAGCGAGACGAGCCCGCGGGGCGTCACCACGAAGTCGTCGTCGCGCCGGCCCGACATCGTCCCGAACGAGAGCGATCGCCACTCGTCCGTGACCGGATCCCAGCGCACCGCGCCGAGCTGCTCGCCGCTGTCGCTGTAGCCCCCGATCACGTAGAGCGCGCTGCCCGCCCACACCACGCGGTGGTTGAAGCGCGCCGCCGGCGGGTTCCGCCCGCCGAGCACACGCCACGTGCCCGCCTCCACGTCGAAGCGACCGCCGTCGGTATATCGGGTTCCAGCCAGCGGATCCTGCCCGCCCCAGAAGACCACCTCGCGGCCCGTCCACACGCACTGCGTGTCGCGCAGCGGCGGCGCCCCGGTGAGGGTCCAGTCGGACCACGTACGGGTCGCGAGGGCCAGGCGACGCGCCTTCCACGTGACGCGCCCGCTCTCGTCGTAGTGCCCGCCGATCACGAAGACCTCGCTCCCGGTGAAGACGCGACAGCCGCCGTAGCCGCCAGCCGTCGTCGGCCCGTCACCCGGCACGTCACGCCAGGCGTTGGTCGTGGGGTCATACAGGCCACCATCTCCGTAGACGGCGCCTGGGCTGGCTCCGCCGAACACCAGGACCTCACTGCCCGTCCAGCCCGAGAGCGCGCCCGAGCGCGGGGTGGGCGCGTGCGACACCGCCATCGGCCGCCAGCGGTCCGTCCTCGGGTCGTAGCGACCGCCGTTCGAGTACGGCGTCGCGGCCGCGCCGCTGCCGTACACGGTGCCGCCCCAGACGACGAGCTCCGAGCCGGTCCACGCCGCGGCCATGTCCGCGCGCGCCTCGGGGGCGTCCTGCGTCGGGATGGCCTGCCAGCCGCCGGTGCCGCCCGCGCCCGCGCCGGCGCCCCCGACGCCCGCGCCGCCCCTGCCCCCGGTCGCGCCGGCGCCG
This sequence comes from uncultured Myxococcales bacterium, assembly GCA_964593795.1. Taxonomy (GTDB): domain Bacteria; phylum Myxococcota_A; class Polyangia; order JAHFDS01; family JAHFDS01; genus JAHFDS01. Next base: position 68,133 of record CAZQJC010000327.1, read on the forward strand.
CCGCCGCCGCCGCCGCCATCGTCTCCGCAGCCGGCCCACAGCCCGAGCAGGATCGCGCACGCCATCGTCTTCATCGCCCCCATTGCAGCACAGTTCCTCGGCGAGGCTTAAGATCTCGGCATGGTCGCGCGCGCGAAGGCGGGCTACTCGGGGACGCCGCTGCCGAGGAAGCTCGGCATCCAGGCGGGCCATCGGATCGCGCTCGTCCGCGCGCCCGCGACGCTTCCGGCCCTGCTAGGGCCCGCGCTCGGCGACGTGCACGTACAGCAGCGCCTCGCCGGCAAGGCCCCCCTCGACGTCGTGGTCGCCTTCTTCACGCGCCGCGCGGACCTCGAGCGGCGCCTGCCCGCCCTGCGCGCGCGCCTCGCCCCCGCGGGGGGCCTGTGGATCGCCTGGCCCAAGCGCGCGTCCGGCGTCGCCACCGACGTGACGGAGGACACCGTCCGGGAGATCGCGCTGCCGACGGGCCTCGTGGACAACAAGGTGTGCGCGATCGACGAGGTCTGGTCCGGCCTCCGCCTCGTCATCCGCCGCGAGCTGCGCCGCTGATGTCGCTCTTCGAGCGCGACTACATCAAGCGCCTCATCCAGCAGCTCGCGCGGTTCGTCGCGCAGATCGGCCGCGCGCGCGACGAGCGCAAGCTCGACGTGGCGCTGCGCCTGTGCGAGGACGCGCACCGCGAGGTCCTCGGCGTGCCGCACGAGATGCTCTCGCGCCTCGACGTGCGGAGCGCCGCGCTCCTGCTCGGCCCGGGCAAGGCCGCGCTCTACGCCGAGCTCCTGCGCCTCGAGGCGGACCTCCGCCGCGAGCTCGGCCAGCTCGAGGACGGCGACGCCGTGGAGCACCGCGCCGTCGCGCTCGAGCAGCTGATCGCCGCGGGCTGATCGCACCTGTCCTCCTCCACCCACCCCGGCTCGATCTACGCTCCGCGCATGGTTCGCCTGCACGAGTTCGCGCCCTCCGGCAACTGCTACAAGGTCCGCCTCGTCCTCTCGCAGCTCGGCATCCCGTTCGAGCGCGTGCCCGTCGACCTCCGCGCCGGCGAGGCGAAGACACCCTCCTTCCGCGCGCGCTTCCCGCTCGGCCGCGTCCCCGTCGTCGAGCTCGACTCGGGCGCGGTGCTCGCCGAGTCGAACGCGATCATCTGGCACTTCGCGGAGGGCTCGCCGCTCGTCCCCACCGATCCGGTGCAGCGCGCCGAGGTCCTGCAGTGGCTCTTCTGGGAGCAGTACAGCCACGAGCCCTTCGTCGCGGTGGTGCGCGCGTGGGTCGCCTTCTTCGGCGTCCCGCCCGGCAAGGAGGCCGAGCTCGCCGAGCGTCGCGCGCGCGCCGAAGACGCCCTCGCGACGATGGAGCGCCACCTCGGCGGGCGCACGTTCTTCGTCGGAGACCGCTACTCGCTCGCCGACGTCGCGCTCTACGCGTACACGCACGTCGCGCCCGAGGGCGGCCTCGACCTCGGTGGGCTGCCGAACGTGCGCGCGTGGATGGCCCGCGTTTCCGCCGAGCCGCGCCACGTACCCATCACGGGCTGACGACCACTCCGCCCGCGAGCACGAGCGCGCGCCGCGTGAGCGCCCGCGCGTCCCGGGTCGGATCCGCCGAGAGCGCGAGCAGGCTCGCGGTGCGTCCGGGCGCGATCGCCCCGAGCTCCGCGAGGGGCCAGTAGGCCGCGGGCACCCGCGTCGCCGCGGCCAGGACCTCGGCCGGCGACAGGCCCGCCCCGGCCAGCGCCGAGAGCTCGTCCGCCTGGATGCCCTCGGCGATGCCGTTGCCGAGGTCCGTGCCGTAGAGGACGACACATCCTGACAGGCGCATGCGTCGCAGGTTGTCGAGCGCGGCGGGACGCGCGCCGAACGCGGCGAGCGTCGAGACGACCGCCGCGCCGGGGCGGGCGCAGAACCCGCGCACGAGCTCGTCGGGCAGTCGCTCGAGCGGGGTGTGCGCGAGGAAGTCCACGCCCGCGGCGAGCGCCTGCCGCACGCTCGCCACGCCGACCGCGTGCGCCCCCACCTTGAGCCCATGCGCATGCGCGGTCCGCGTCGCGCTCGCGAGCGCCGCCGCCGACAGGGTCGGCCCCGCCTGCGGCTCGATCGCCAGCTTGATCACCCGCGCCCCGCGCGCGGCGAGCTGCTCCACCGCCCGCGCCGCGTCGCCGGCGCCGCGCACCTCGAGCCCGAAGCCACTGGCGCCCCAGCCGCGCGTCGGGTATCCGCCCGGCGCGGTCAGGAGCGGCCCGGCGAAGACCACGCGCAGCGGGCCGAGGGCGGGGCCCTCGAAGAGGCCGAGCGGCGCGCCGAGGTCCACCACGGCCGCGATGCCGCCCGCGACCTCGCGCGAGGGGTCACCGAACGCGAGGTGCACGTGGCTGTCGATGACGCCCGGCACGAGCACCGTGCCCGCGACGTCGACCGCTCGCTCGCCCGCCTCCGCCGGCCGCTCGTCCACCGCGCGGACGCGCCCGGCCGTGACGTGCACCGTGCGCGGCCGCAGCACGCCGTCGTCTCCCAGCACCCTCGCGCCCACCAGGGCGAGCGCGCCCGGCGCCGCCGGCGCCGCGACCGCGTGCGACGCGCACGCCACCAGCACGACCCACGCGAGGCACCCCACACCAATGGATACGCGCGAGGGGCGGGAGCGCTACGGCCAGACGCGATCGGGCAGGAGCACGCCGGTCAACGAGACCGTGCCGCCGATCACGGCCGCCCGGTCCGCGCCCCCGAGGGACTGCGCGGCGTAGGACGCCTCGAGCTCGAGCGACAGCGGGTGGCCGAACGCGCGGCCGAGGAAGAGCGCCGCGCCCGCGAGCGGCCCCGCGCGCATGCCGTCCGACGAGCCGCGGTGCCACAGGTGCAGGTACTCGACGCGCGCCCCGACGAGCGCCGTCACGCGCGCCCCGAGATCCCACGCCGCGCCGCCCGCGACGCCGGCCGCGACGGTCTGCGCGACCTCGCCGTGCTCGGGGTTCGACAGATCCACCGCCGGCTCCCAGCCGCCGCGCACGCCGGCCCACGCCATCGTGCCGCCCTCCTGGCCGAGGTAGCCGCGCGCGGAGAGGCGCGCCCCCGGCAGCGCGTCCCAGCGCGAGTCCGGCGCCTGCCCCATCACCACGCTGCCCGAGAAGTCGAGCGACCGCGGCGCGAAGGCCGACTCCGCGCGCGCCGACAGCGGCGCGAGCAAGATCGCCAGCGCAACGAGCTGGCTCGATCTCCGGCCGTCGCCCGTGGCCCGCAGCCCGCGGCCCATCCTCAGAAGTCCTCGAGCCCGTACCACGTGCCCGTCACACCCGTCTCGAGCCGGCGAAAGCCCGTCTTGTTGGGCTCGCGCTCGAGCAACGTACCCATCGCCCCCGCGACGTAAAGGCGCGTGCCGTCGCCGCCGACCGTCACGAGCGCCGCGTACAGGTCCGCCGAGGTCTCGCCGCCCACGCGGCGGAACGGATCGTCGAGGCCCGCGCCGCGCACGAGGATGTTCCCGCCGTCGCCCACGACGAGCGCCGCGACCTCGCCGCCCCCTGCGTCGGCCACGTCCACCGCGCGCAACGTCACTGACGTGGGCGCCGCCACCTGCGTCGCCGTCGTGCCCTCGAGGCGCAGGACCCGTCCACGCTCGCCGACCGCGTACCCTCGCCCGAGCGTGTCGATCGAGGCGCCGTGGAGCGTGAGCGTGACGTCGGTCGCCACCCTCCGGAACGTCTCGGCCTGGTCCTCCGAGAGGAGCACGGTGCCCGCGTCGCCCACGACCCACGCCACGCGCCCGCCCGGCGCGGCGCCCACCGCGCGCAGGGTCGCCGCCGTGCCCACGTCGCGCGGCGTCCAGCTCTGCCCCCCGTCGCGCGTCACGATCACGGTGCCGTCGTCGCCGACGGCCACGCCCGAGAGCGCATCGAAGAAGCGCACGCCGCGGAGCGCCGTGGTGACCGGGCTCGTCTGCGCCGTCCAGGTCGCGCCGCCGTCGCGGCTCGAGAGGATGACCCCGCCCGCGCCGACCGCCCAGCCGTACTCGTCTCCGATGCACGTCACCGCGTACAGATCGCCGCGCGCCGGGCGCGTGACCTCCCACGTCGTGTCGTCGTGCGTGCGCGCGTAGGCGCCCTCCGCGCCGACCACGCCGCGCCATCCCGCCGCACCGCCCGAGGCGCCCGAGGCGCCCCCCGACGCGCCACCGGCGCCGCCGCCCCCCGCGCCCGCGGCTCCGCCCGACGCCCCCACCGCACCGCCCGACGCGCCCGACGCGCCACCGGACGCGCCGCCGCCGGGCACGATGGGCGGCTTCGGCTCGTCGCCGCCGCAGGAACCGAGGAGCACCGCGCCTGCCACGACCAGCCCTAGCCGCATGCGACAATGGTATGCGTGCTCGTCGCCTCGCGCATCAAGACCCAGGCCGCCCGGGTCGGTTTCTCGATGTGCGGTCTGGCACACGCCGAGCGGCTGCCCGAGCGGCCCCTTTTCGACTGGCTCGCGGCCGGGCACGCCGGCGAGCTCCGCTACATGAAGGAGCGCACGGCCGAGCGGCTCGACCCGCGCGTCTACCACCCTGGCACCGAGACCGTGATCGTCGTGGCCGCCTGCTACGCCCGCTCCGACGTGCCGCCCGCGGACGTCATCGCGCGGTACGCCGCCGGGCGCGACTACCACGGCGCGCTGCGCAAGCGACTCATCCGCCTCTGCAGATATATCGAGGCGGACTTCCCCGAGGTGCGCGCCAAGCCGTGCGTCGACACCGGCGCCGTGATGGAGCGCGCCTGGGCCGTACGCGCCGGGCTCGGCTGGATCGGCAAGAACGGGTGCCTGCTCACGCGCGAGCACGGCTCGTGGGTGCTCCTCGGCGTGCTGCTCGTCGATCTGCCCGCCGACGTGTACGACACGCCGGTGGACGACGGCTGCGGCGAGTGCCGACGCTGCCTCGACGGCTGTCCGACGGGCGCGATCGTCTCGCCGGGCACCGTGGACTGCCGGCGCTGCCTGTCGTACCTGACCATCGAGCAGCGCGGCCCCATCCCGCCCGAGCACGGCGCCCACGCCGAGCAGGCGTTCGGCTGCGACACCTGCCAGGACGTCTGCCCCTGGAACGTGCCGGGCCACGCCTGCGACGACCCGAGCTTCGCGCCGCGCGAGATCGCGTCCCTCGAGCCCCTCGAGCTCGCCGCCCTCGACGCCGAACGCTTCGTCGCGCTCACGCGCGGCACCGCCGTCGCCCGCCCTGGCCACGCGGGCCTGCGCAGGAATGCCCTGACCGTCCTCGGCGCGCGGCGCGACGAGCGCGCCCGCCCGATCGCGGAGGCGCTCGCCACCCACGAAGATCCGGGCCTGGCCGCCGCCGCGCGCGAGTGCCTGCGCCGCCTCGGGAAGCCCTCGTGAGCCCGACCTCCGCCACGCTGCCGCTCCGGGCCCGCTTCGATCGCCCGGCCACGCTGGCGTTCCCGGCCTGCGCGCTCCTCGCCTACGTCGTCGCGGCGCTCCCCGCGGGCACCCGCGGCCTCTCCTACGTAGCGCTCTCGCTGCTCCTCACCGCGCTCGGCCTCGTCGCATTCGCCAATCCAGATATGTCACCCGGGCGCACCCGGTGCCTCGTCGCCGCGGGCCTCGTGGCGCGGCTCACCCTCCTCCTCGTGCCGCCCTTCACCACGCACGACGTGCAGCGCTACCTGTGGGACGGGCGCGTGTTCTGGGAGGGCTTCGATCCGTGGCGCCTCGCGCCGGACGACGCGTCGCTCGCCTTCCTGCGCCCCGCGTGGACCTCGCCCCCGGAGCACGCGATGGTGCGCTCGATCTACCCGCCCGGTGCGCTCTCGCTCTTCGCGGTCGCCTCCGCGTTCGGCCCCATCGTCGGCCTCTGGGTGTGGAAGCTCCTCGCGATGGCCGCCTCGATGGGGGCCCTCGTCCTCGGCGCGCGCGCGCTCGAGCGGCTCGGCGCCCTGCGCGGCCTGCCGCTCCTCGCCCTCTCGCCGATGCTCGTCCTCGAGGGCGGGGTCGGCGCGCACATCGACACCTTCGCCGTCCTCGGCCTGTGCGGCGCGGTGCTCCTCCGCGCGCGGGCCGACGATCTCCTCGCCGGGCTCGCGCTCTCGGCGGGCGTCCTCTGCAAGCCCTTCGTCCTGTGCGCCGCGCTGCCGCTCGCGCTCTACGGCCCGCCCCGGCGGAGCCTTCGTCTCTGCGCCGGCCTCGCGCTCGGCGTCGGCGTCGGCTATGGCCTGCCGCTCCTCTTCGGCCGGCACCCGCTCGGGGACCTCGCCTTCTTCCTCGAGCGCTGGCGCTTCGGCGCCGTCGTCTTCCCCTACCTCGCCGCAGGTCGCACGCCCGCCGACGCGCTCACCGTCGCCACCATCGTCGGCGCCACGACGACCGCGGTCGTGGTGCTTGCCCTGCGCAGGAGCCGCGCCGCCATCGCCGCCGCGATCGCGACGCCGCTCCTCTTCGTGCCGACCGTCTTCCCCTGGTACCTGCAGTCGGTGGCCGCCGCGGTCGCGCTGGCTCCGTCGGCCACCTGGCTCGCCTGGATCGCCGTCGCGCCCGCCACCTACGAGAGCATCGATCTCCTCGACCAGAGCCGCCTCTGGCAGCCCGCGGAATGGCCGCTCACCCTCGGGCGCGTCGCGCTCGCGTGCGGCCTCGCCGTCGACGTCGGCGTCGCCCTCCTCCGCTGGTGGAGGCGCCGCGCGTGATCGTCCGCGTCGCCTCCGCCGACGATCCGCGCCTCTCCGACTTCCGCGACGTGCGCGACGCGGCGCACCACCGGGACGGCATCTTCCTCGCCGAGGGGCTCTTGCTGCTCGAGGCGCTCGTCGCGCAGCGGGCGCGCCACCCGATCCGCGCCGTCCTCGCCTCCGAGCGCATGGCCGACCGCGCGGCGGCGCTGCTCGCGCCGGCGCCCGACGTGCCGCTCTTCGTCGCGCCGACCGCGCTCGTCGAGGCGCTCGTCGGCTTTCCGATGCACCGCGGGGTCCTCGCGAGCGCCAGGAGGCCGGCGCCGCGCGAGGACGCGACCATCACCGCCACCGCCCGCACCGTCGTCGTCCTCGAGGGCCTGTGCAACCACGACAACGTGGGCAGCCTCTTCCGCACGGCCGCGGCGCTCGGCGCCGACGCGCTCCTGCTCGACGAGGCGAGCTGCGATCCGCTCTACCGAAAGGCGCTCCGCGTCTCGATGGGCGCCGTCCTCGCGCTGCCCTGGGCGCGCGTACCGTCTGCAGCAGGCGCGCTCGCCGACCTCGCCGCGGCGGGCTTCTCCACGGTCGCGCTCTCGCCCGGCGGGGAGGCCGACCTGCGCACGCTCGTCCCGCCGGCGCGCCTCGCGCTCGCGCTCGGCACCGAGGGCCCGGGCCTGTCCGCTGCGGCCCTCGCCGCCTGCACCACCCGGGCGGCCATCCCCATGCGCCCCGGCATCGACTCGCTCAACGTGACCACGGCCGCCGCCGTCGCGCTGTGGGCGCTCGTCCGACCTCGCCCCTGATCCACCCAACTTGCGGTGACCACCACAGAACCCCGATGATCGGAGGGCGAGCGCCCGTGCCCCCGCGGCACCTCGGGAACATCGGGACGCCGCACCTCGTCCAAGGACGTGCAGAGGATGCGCCTTCATCGTCGGTCATCGATTCCTGGATGCTTCTTGTCTGCGGCGCTCGCGGCCTCGAGCCTCGCGGCGTGCGGCGACGGCGCGGGTGGAGCCGCGGGCATGGGCGCCGGCGGCGGAGCGGGCTCGGCGCCCGACCTCGTCCGTCCCCAGGCCACCGAGCCCCTCGTCGCCCAGGTGAGCCAGGTGTCACTCCCGCCCGAGCTCCGCGGCGACGCGGCGCTCCGGCTCGCGGTCGCGGGCGACGGCACGCTCGTCGGCGGCGGCGCGCGCGGCCTCTGGCGCCTCGGCGACGCGGCCTCGCAGCTGTCCGACAGGCCCGTGCGCGGCCTCGCCGCCACGCCCGACGGCATCCTCGTCGCCACCGACACCACGCTCCTGCTGTGGACCGGCACCGACGCGCCGGCGCCCTCGCCCCTGGCCCGCCTCCTCGGCACGGCGCAGCCGCTCGCGCTGGCCACGCGCGGCGACGAGCTCTGGATCGGCGCCTCCGATGCCCTGCACGAGATCGGCGCGGAGAGCACGCTTCGCTTCGCCGACCTCCCCGCCGTCTCGCGCATCGCGACGTTCGCCTCCGGCGACCTCGTCCTCGCGGGCCCGGCAGCGCTGCGCGTCCTCCGTCAGACCATGACGATGTTCCAGACCAACCAGCTCGACGACGAGGTCCCGATGCTCGACGCGGTGCCTGCCCCCGGCGGTCGCCTGCTCGGCGTCACGGGCGGCGCGCTCGTCGAGCGCGTGGCGGTCACGGGCGGCGGCGCGTGGCGCCCCGTGGCGCTCGACAAGGAGGGCGCGGGCGCGACCGGCGTCGAGGCGCTCGCCGTCGACCCCGTCACCGGCTCGGTCTGGGTCGTTCACACGGCCGGCGTCGCGCGCATCGAGGGCAGCCGCGTCGCCACGCTCGCGCGCCCGATGGGGCTCGGCAAGGTCACGTCCGCGCTGCCCACCACCGACGGTTCGCTCCACCTCTACGACGGCATGACGCTCTTCCGCGTCGCGACGGACACGGGCGGCACCGGCCCGGTCGGCTTCGCGTCGCACATCGCGCCCTTCTACGAGAAGAACTGCAAGCGCTGCCACGTCCCCCTCGGCCGCGCCCACTCCCTCGACGGGATCGACGCGTGGAAGACCGAGGTCGACAACATCATCGTGCAGCTCGAGGCCGGCAACATGCCCGACGACAAGATGCCGCTCCAGGGCGGCGGGCCGGGCCTGGTCCGACGCTGGAAGCAAGGAGGCCTGCTCCCATGAAACGCATTCGCCTGGCCGCATGCGTGGCCCTGCTCTCGGGCGCCGCAGCGATGGCGCCCAAGGACGCGCGCGCGCAGGCCTGCGACGCCGGGGACGCGCAGTCGGCGCTCCAGCTCCTGCGCCGTCTGTCGCTCGACCTGCGCGGACGCCTGCCGAGCTTCGACGAGCTCTCCGCCGTCGCGCAGGCCGGCCGCGTCGATCCCGCGCTCATCGACCAGATGCTCGCCTCCGACGAGTTCATCGGCGAAATGCGCGCCTACCACAAGGAGCTGCTCTGGACGAACCTGTCCGCGCAGCGCCTCGCGCAGTTCTCGTGGATCCTCTCGCCGCCTGGCATGCGCAACGGCACCGTGGTGCCCGCATACTGGGTGCCCGGCCGCGCGGTCGCGAACCGCGGCGTGCAGGAGCCCTGCCTCGACGAGCCCGCGCAGACCGACGCGATGGGCAACATCGTCACGACCCCCGACGCGACGCGCCCGAACGTCAAGAAGGAGGGATGGGTGATGGTGACGCCGTACTGGGCGCCCACCACCTCGGTCAAGGTCTGCGCCCTCGACGCGCGCACGACGCTGACCAGCATGGACGCGCGCGGCAACATGCTCGACTGCTCGCGCCAGGTCGGCGGTGCGTGCGCGTGCGGCGAGAACCTGCGCTGGTGCCAGTCGTCGGGCGACAGGACCGAGGCGGCGATCACCGCGGCGTTCGCCGAGCAGATGTTCCGGCTCATCGACGACGTCGTGCGCAACGACCGCCCCTACACCGACGTGCTCCTCGCCAAGGACGCGGAGGTCAACGGGCCGCTCTCGCACTACTTCCGCTACCAGACCGGCGCGGGCGGCACGCTCGTCCTCGGCGTCGCGAACCAGAACTACACGGTGCCGGAGCAGGCGTTCTCCGACGCGACGACGTGGACCAGGGTCGACCGCGGCCATCGCCACTCGGGCCTGCTCACGCTGCCGGGGTATCTCCTCAAGTTCCAGAGCGACCGAGGCCGCGCGAACCGCTTCTACAACGCGTTCCTGTGCCAGGCCTTCCAGGCGCCGCCGGGGGGCCTGCCCGCCGCGAGCGACACCTGCAACGGCGAGCCGGACCTCACGCAGCGCTGCGGCTGCATGTACTGCCACGTGACCGTCGAGCCCGCCGCCGCGTTCTGGGGCCGCTGGTCCGAGGCGGGGATCATCCCGATGGAGGAGGCCACGTTCCCGACCATGAACCCACGCTGCGCGGATCCGCGCACGAGCAACAACAGCGCGTGCAACCTCTTCTACCTGACCAAGGCCGTCACGGAGAAGGAGAAGCCCTTCCTCGGCATGCTCAAGGCCTACGTGTTCGCGGACGCGACGCGCATGGCCAACATCGACGTCGGACCCGAGGGCATCGCGCACCAGGCCATCGACTCGGGACAGTTCGCGGCGTGCACGACGAAGAAGATCTGGTCGCGCCTGATGGGCCGCGCGATCGACGAGGGCGACACGGGCGCGATCGACGAGCTCTCGGCCGCGTTCGCGCAGGGGGGCTACCGGATGCGCGCGCTCGTGCGGGCCATCGTGACGCGCCCCGAGTACCAGCTCGGCGAACGCTACGCGATGTCGATGGGGGTGGCGCCATGACCAGGCGAATCCTCGCGATCGCGCTCCTCGCGGCCGTCGGGTGCAGCGACAAGCCCGCGCAGCCGGGCGGCGGCGGCCAGTCCGGCGGCACCGGCGGCGCCCCCGGCACGGTGAACGGCGACCACTGGACGCCCACCGATCCGATGGCCGGCGGCCCGCCCCCCGGCGCGCTCGGCCAGGGCAAGACCGCCAGGCGCCTCTCGGTCGCGCAGCTCCGCCGCTCGATCCCGCAGCTCTTCGGGACCACCTGGACGAGCGGCACGAACCAGCTCTTCGACACGCTCGCGCGCACGCTCGGTGAGGCCGACTACGTGCAGGTCACGTACGACAACCTGCAGCCGAACCCCCTGTTCGCGAAGTTCATGGATGACATGGCCGGGCAGGTGTGCGGAAAGGCCGTGCCCGCGGACGCGATGCAGGCCGATCCCATGATGAAGCAGGTCGTGCGCTACCCGATGGACGTGGACGCGAACCTGCGCTTCCTGCGCCTCAAGCTGCACGGCATCCTCGTCCCCGACGGGCAGACGACGGGCCTGGCCGGCCTGCAGAAGCTCTTCGCGGACGTGAAGGCCGACACCAACTCCGCCGACAAGGCGTGGATCGCGGTGTGCGTGGCGATGGTCACCGCCCCCGAGCTCATGGCGTATTGATGGCTCTCATCGCTCGCCATCAACCTTGTTTCTCCCCACTCCGCCCAGGAGCTGAACATGGGTGACTTCACCAGACGCACGTTCCTCAAGTCGGTCGGCCTCGGCGCGGGTGCGTTCGTGCTCTCGAGCAAGCTCGTGCCGCGGCGCCTCTCGGCCGCCGACGCCGGCCGCAACTTCGTCTTCTGCTATTTCTCTGGCGGCTGGGACACGCTCCTGTGCCTCGACCCGCGCGACCCGGCCATGTTCCCCGACGATCGCGCGGACGAGACGCGCATCGAGCTCGGCTGGAGCAAGCTCCCCGCGGCGTTCCCTCGCACGACGCTGCAGCCGACCGGCTCGAACATCGCGTTCGGCCCGGCCGTCGGCCCCTTCGCGCAGCACTTCGACAAGGCCTGCGTCGTGCGTGGCATCTCGATGGACACCGTCACGCACGAGGTGGGCCGCCGCTACTTCATCACGGGCCTGACGCCGCGGGGCCTCTCTGCCGCGGGCTCGTCGATGCCGACGCGCATCGTCGCCCAGCAGGGCGCCAGGGCCCCGGTGCCGAACCTCGTCGCGCGCGTCGAGAGCTACAACGACGGCCTGCCGCCGTTCTCGACGGGCCTGGCCATCAACAGCGTCACCGACCTGCAGCTCGCGCTCACCGACGGTGCGCAGGCGCCGAGGGACGCCGCGCGCCGGCGCCTCGACGAGTACCGCGCGGGCTACACCGCGTGCGACCCGGCGCTGCACGACCAGAAGGGGATGCTCTCGCTCATCCTCGAGACGCAGAAGGGGGCGCGCTCGCTCGTCACGGGCGGCTACGACCAGCGCTTCCGCTTCACGAACGCGATGGACCCCGAGATGATGGCGCTCCGCGCGCGCTACGGCATCACGACGAACCTCACGGCGCCCGGCGCGCAGGCAGCGCTCGCGTTCCAGGCGCTCAAGTACGGCATCGCGCAGTCGGTCTCGATCGCGCTCGCCGAGGGCCTCGACACGCACGACTCGAGCTGGGAGGACGACCACCCGAACACGCTGCTCGCGGCCTTCACGGCGCTCTCGCAGCTCGTGACGGACCTCGCCGCCGAACCGCACCCGATGGGCGGCTCGCTGCTCGAACGCACGACCATCCTCTGCTTCTCCGAGTTCGGCCGCACCGCGCTCATCAACAGCCGCGGCGGCCGCGACCACTCGCTGTCGTCGAGCTGCCTGCTCGTCGGCGCGGGCGTCCCGCACAACAAGGTCATCGGCGCCTCGAGCGACCTCGGCATGAACCCGATGCCGGTCGACCCGACGAGCGGCGCCGCGCTGCAGTCCGGCGGCGTCACGATCTCGCCCACGCTGGTCCTCGCGTCGCTCATGAAGGGCGCCGGAATGGACACGACCTCGCTGCGCGTGGACGGCCTGCCCTGCCTCGTCGCCTGAGCCCCGGACCAGACAACAAGGAATAGAACAACAAGCAACAGGCAACAGGGACCACGGAATGATCAGCGCCTGAAGTGGCGTCGAGCGCCTCCGTCATTCGGTGTTCCCGTGTTGCTCTGTTGTTCTATTGCTCTGTTCCTTGTTTCTCCGGCCCCGCGTGATCCGCGTCCTTCTGTGAGCCACCGTTTGCGGTAGGATCCATTCGTGCGAGCGATTGCGTCCGCGGTGCTCGGCTCGTTCCTCCTGACCGCGACCCCGGCTGCAGCCGAGCTGCACCACCAGGGGCCGCGCGTCTTCATCCAGCTCCAGACGGGCCGCGTCGAAGGCGAGCTCGTCGACACGCTGCCCGACGGCTACCTCGTGCGCATCGCGAGCGGCCGCTCCATCAAGATCCCGTTCGCCGAGGTGGTCTCGATCCAGCGCGGCGCCGAGCGCACGAGCGTGCCCGTCGTGCCCGCCGGTCCCAAGGGGACGTGGACCCTCGAGGATCGCGGCGCCTTCGTCTCGTCGACCGAGCACTCGAGCGGCGTGGGCCTCGGGATCGGCCTCGGCACCTCGATCGGCGCGGGCAGCTCGGTGGGTGGCTCCGTGGGCACGACCGTCGGCGGCGGCTCGACGACGACGACCGTGCAGAAGCGCTGGCTCATCGTCCGCGAGGACGGCGTCCGCGACGTCCCGGCGCGCGAGCTCATCGAGAAGAGCGGCGCCGAGGATCTGCAGAAGTCCCTCAAGGACGCGCGCGACGAGGTGCGCGGAGAGCGCGCCCTGGCGCACGTCGGCTATGGCCTGCTCGAGGCCGCGGGCATCGCCGCCGCCGTGGTCGGCGCCGTCTACCTCAAGAAGGGCAGCGACATCAACCCGATGGGCAACCCCGACCGGGAGTCCGAGCAGATCCAGAAGTACGTCATCGGGTCATTCCTGACCATCGTGGGCGTCTCGATCACGATCGACACCCCCTTCCGCTGGTACGCCCGCGGCAAGGAGCTCAACACCAAGCTCGACGACGTCGACCGCACGCCCTACGTCGAGGCCTTCATGAAGCCCGAGCGCGCGCGCACCGAAGTGGACAAGCACAACCGCGCGCTGCGATAGCCGCTCGCCGCAGCAGCCTCGCAGCACGGCGGGCTCGGACACGAGCGAGGGGTCAGGCCACGTTTCCAAGTTTCGTGCGCCGATGACGTTCAAAGCGCACGCGTGCTCACCAGCTCGAGGCCAGCGAAGCGCAGCCCTTCGAGGCCGGCGAAGCGCAGCTCTTCGAGGCGAGCGCAGCGAGCCGCAAGGGCGTAGCGAGCACCGCGAGCGAAGACGCAGGGAGGGGGGCCCGGTCGGGCTTTGCCCGACTGGGGGAAGGGCAGCGTGCCCGCTGCGCAGACCTCCAGGCAAGGGGCCTGCGACGGCACCCAAGTGTGCACGGCACGGAGCTGTAGGGGGTCGGCGGTGGCCGCCTTCCGAGGCGGCCACACGCAAACTAGATCTGCCGGTAGACCCCGATGACCACGCCGATGATGTTCACGCTGCGGAAGTCCTTCTTCCGCACGATGATCGGCTGCATGGTGTGGTTCGCGGGCTGGAAGCGGATGGTGTCGCCCTCGGGGTAGTAGCGCTTGCAGGTGGCCTCCTCGTCGATCATCACGACGACGATCTCGCCCTTCTGCGGCTCGAGGGACTTCTTCACGAAGATGAAGTCGCCGTCGAAGATGCCGTCCTCGATCATCGACTCGCCCTTGACCCGCAGCGCAAACAACGCCCCCGCTGCAGGCTCGGCGCCCGCGCTCGCGCGCCCCGGAGCGCCCCTGAAGTGCTTGCCGAGGAAGAACCGGTCGACGTGCACCGTGTCCTCGACGTTCTCGACCGCCAGCGTCGGCGAGCCGGCGGCCACACGGCCGACGAGGGGGATCGCCACCATCTCGCCGGTCAGGGGCAGATCGAGCGACGTCGTCCGTCCGGCAGAGGTCGGCACCGGCTCTCCGTCGGGTGAGATGCACCGCAGGGCGCGTGACTTGAGGTCCTCCCGCTGCAGGTACCCCTTCTTCTCCAGGGCCTTGAGGTGATCGTTGACCCCGTTGGTCGACCGGATCCCGAGCTTTTGCCCGATCTCCCGCAACGTTGGCGGGTAGCCCCGCTCCTCGATGGAGCGCGCGATGAACGACAGCACCTCCCGCTGTCGGTCGGTCAAAGGAACGCTCCCCCCACCCCGTCCGGTCGCCCCACAGTCCTCGGCGCCAGGCTCCATCTCGTCGTTGCTCGGATGCGTCACGGACACCTCCTGAACATACTCATAGGTACTGAACGGGAGTGCGGTGTCAACTTTTTTTCCTGCCGCGATCCCGGTCCACGGACGCAGATCCGCGCCGTTCCTGGAGATCTGGCCGGGCTCGGTCCACAATCCCCGGATGCGAGTCCTCTCCAGCCGGTCCCACGTCTGGGCCCTCGCGGGCCTCCTCTTCGGCGCGCTCGTGCTCGCGCTTCCCCGCGCGGCCGAGGCGGTCCCCAAGGGTCAGATCGTCCTGCTCAAGGGCGAGCTCGGTCCCATCGCCTCCGACGCGGATCTGCAAAAGCAGATGAAGAAGCTCAAGGTCAGCCAGCCCTCGCGCGAGGGCGACGGCTGGGACATGCAGTTCATCGCGTTCCTCAAGCAGCCCGCGTGGGGCGACACCGTGACGCTGGTCGTCTACGCCGGCAAGGACGCGAAGGAGTACGTCAACGTCTACGACATCTCGACCAAGAAGGGCACGACCACCGTGCAGGCCAAGGTGCGGATGTTCGACTCGGACGGCCTAAAGTCCGGCAAGCCGTACACGTTCCGCATCGCGCGCAAGGACGGCGGCAAGGAGGTCGTCTACGCGCAGGGCGTGGTGACGCTGCCGTGATCGCGCTCGGGCTCGCGCTCGTGCTCCACGTGGGAGCGCCACACGCGGCGCAGAGCGCCGCGCCGCGGCCGGGGCGCGTGATCCCGCAGGTGTCGGCGCTGGCCGCCGCGAGGAAACGCGGCGACGCCATCGAGCTCGAGCGCATCGCCCGCCTCGTCGGCCCGGCGGGCCTCGCGAGCGCGATGACCAACGAGGACAAGCGTGTCCGCTCGGCGGCGGTCGCGGCCGCACCCCGCATCGAGGACGCCTGGACGCTGCTCGAGCCGCTCTCGCGCGTCGTGGCCGACGAGCCCGACGAGGTCCTCGCGCGCGAGGCAGCAGACGCGGCGTCCGTCATCGCAGATGGCCTCTCGCCGCTGGCCGGCGACGAGATCCCGCACGACGCGATCCGCCGCAGCGCGCAGACGCTCGCGCACGCCGCCGCCTCCCGGCCCCGCGACGCCGAGCTCCGCATCGCCGCCCTCGGCGCCGTGGCGTCCCTCGGCACGCGCGTCCCCGCGGAGTCGCTCGCGGGACTGCCGGCGCTGCTGGTCGACGGAGATCCGCGCGTTCGCCGCGCCGCGGTCGAGGCGATGGGCGCGGGCCTGACGCTGCGTGGCGCGGAGCGCATCCGGGCCCTGCTGGAGAAGGAGCAGGCGAGCGAGGTCACCGCGCCCGCCGCCGCCGCCGTCTGCAGGCTGGCCGAGACCGTCCCCGAGGCTCGCGCGCTCGCACCGATGATGGCCGACCGCGCCCGGCGCATCGCCCGGGACGGCGCGACGCCCGCCGAGGACGTGCTCGAGCTGCTCGGGTGCCTGGGCCTCTCGGGCACCCTCGCCGACCGGCAGGTGCTCGGCGAGCTCGCGCGCACGCACGCGGACGTGCAGGTGCGCGGCGAGGCGGCGCGGCAGCTCGCCCGCCCGCCGGTGCCCGCCGTGCCCGGCGCTGCCCCCGCCGCCAAGCCCGCTGCGCCCCCGAGCAAGCGCGGCCCCGAGACCCAGCTCCCGCGCCGCTGACGTGACCGACCAGCCGAAGCCCCAGGGGCGCGGGAAGCTCGCGCGCAGCGCGGGGCTCATCGGCGCGCTCACGATGATCTCGCGCGTCTCGGGCCTCGTGCGTGAACAGCTCGTGACCGCGCTCCTCGGCGCCACCTTCTGGGGCGACGCCTATCAGGTCGCGTACCGCATCCCCAACCTCCTGCGCGACCTCTTCGGCGAGGGCGCGCTCTCGAGCGCGTTCGTACCCGTCTTCGCGCGGGCGCTCGCGCAGGAGGGCCGCCCGCGGGCGCACGAGGTGGCCTTCCGGACCCTCGGCAACCTGCTCGTCGTCGTGGGCGTCGTCGTCGGTCTCGGCCTCGTCTTCGCGCCCGAGGTCGTCGGCATCCTGGGCCAGGGCTTCTCGCCCGAGAAGGCGCTCGCCACCACGGGCCTGACGCGCATCATGATGCCGTTCCTCCTCGTCGTGTCCGTGGGCGCGCTCGCGATGGGCATGCTCAACGCCGAGGCCCTCTACGGCGCGCCCGCGTCGGCCTCCACGATCTTCAACGTGATCGCGATCGCCATCGGCGCCGCGCTCTACGTGCTGCACGTCGAGAACGGGCCGGCCGCCACGGGCTGGGCCATCGGGGTGCTCCTCGGGGGCCTCGGCGGCATCGCCATCCAGCTCCCTCCGTTATGGCGGACAGGGTTCCGCCCTCGCGTGAAGCTCGATCTCGGCCTGCGCGATCCGCACGTGCGGCAGATCGCGCTCCTCATGGTGCCGGCGGTGCTCGGCGTCGCCGCCACCAACGTCAACGTCGCCGTGTCGTCGAGCTTCGCTTCGCACGTGGAGGGCGCGCAGGTCTGGCTCAACTCGGCGTTCCGGCTGCTACACCTGCCGATCGGCGTGTTCGGCGTCGCGATCGGCACCATCTCGGCCACCAACCTCGCCCGGCGCGTGGCGGAGGGCGACCACGACGGGCTGCGGCGGGAGCTCGCCGACGGCGTGCGCCTCCTCTCGGTGTTCACGCTGCCGGCGACCGCGGGCCTCGTGGCCATCGCCGAGCCCACGATCCGTCTCATCTACGAGCACGGGAAGTTCACCGCGCCGTCCACCGTCGCGACCGCCGACGCCTTGTCCTGCTACGCCGTGGGCCTGTGGGCGTACTCGACCATCAAGGTGTTCGCCCCCGCGTTCTACGCCCTCGGCGAGACGCGCGTGCCCATGCTCGCCAGCCTCGGCTCGATGGCCGCGAACGTCACGGCCTGCATCCTGCTCCACCCCCACCTCGGGCACCGCGGCCTCGCCCTCGCCGCCTCGCTCGCCGCCATCACGAACGTCGCCGTGCTCGCGATCGTGTTCCGCCGCCGGCACGGCGGGCTCGGCGGACACGGCGTCGGCTCGACCTTCGCGCGGGCGGCGCTGGCCGCCACGATCATGGGCCTCGCGGTGTGGTTCCTCCAGGACGTGCTCGTCCGCGCGCTGGGCACCGCGCACACCTGGCAGCGCCTCGTCCCGGTCGCCGTCCCCGTCGCGGTGGGCGGCGCCCTCTACGTGGCGCTCCTCCGCCTCCTGCGCGTCGAGGAGGCCACCGCGGTGCTCGGCCTCGTCAGGCGGCTCGCGCGCAAGGTCCGTCGCCGGTAGCCCGGGCCTCGAGGTTTCTGCGATGACGGACACGCCTCCGTGATCCTTTTCGATTGACCGCGGACATGCCTCCGTTATATTGGATACGCATGGTCGATGGACGCCGCTCTCGCTGTCGTCACCCGCTGGGTCCCCCACGGGCGTAGTCTCCACGGAGACGCCCGCCGAGGAGGGCCCGCCGGCGCACGACGTCGGGGGCCCTTTTTCATTTCCTGCTCTGAGGCCAGAGGTCACGCCATGACGAACATCCAGCGCTCGGCCCTCCTGCTCGCCCTCCTCGGCGCCGCGAGCTGCTCTCGCTCCCAGCCCGATGGCCAGAAGGCCGCGAGCGTCGAGCTCCTCAACGCGTCTTACGACCCCACCCGCGAGCTCTACGAGGAGGTCAACGGGGCCTTCGCCGCGCAGTGGAAGGCCAGGACGGGCCAGACGGTGTCGATCCAGCAGTCGCACGGCGGCTCGGGCAAGCAGGCGCGATCGGTCATCGACGGCCTCGAGGCCGACGTGGTGACCCTCGCCCTGGCCTGGGACATCGACGCGATCGCGAAGGCGGGCCTGGTGGCGCCGGGCTGGGCCGAGGCGCTGCCCGAGCGCGCGACGCCGTACACCTCGACCATCGTGTTCCTGGTGCGAAAGGGCAACCCGAAGGGCCTCAAGGGCTGGGACGACCTCGTCAAGCCGGGCGTCCAGGTGATCACGCCGAACCCGAAGACGTCCGGCGGCGCGCGATGGAACTACCTCGCGGCGTGGGCCCACGCGCTGCGCGCGGGCGGCGGCGATCCAGCGAAGGCGAGGGCCTTCGTGGGCCAGCTCTTCAAGAACGTGCCGGTGCTCGACTCGGGCGCGCGCGGCGCGACCACCACGTTCACCGAGCGCGGGCTCGGCGACGTGCTGCTGACCTGGGAGAACGAGGCGCTGCTCGCGGTCAGGAAGATCGGCGCCGACAAGGTCGAGGTCGTCGTCCCTGCGCTCAGCGTCCGCGCCGAGCCCCCGGTGGCGCTCGTGGACAAGGTGGTGGACAAGAAGGGGACGCGCACCGTCGCGAAGGCCTACCTGGAGTTCCTGTACACGCCCGAGGGGCAGGCCATCTGCGCGAAGAACTACTACCGGCCGCGCGACGCCGCCGCGCTCGCCAAGCACGCGGCGCAGTTCCCCGCGCTCACGCTCGTCGGCATCGAGGATCTCGGGGGCTGGAAGAAGGTCCAGTCCGAGCACTTCGCCGACGGCGGCACCTTCGACGCGATCTACGCGCCGGGGGCGAAGTAGGCGCGATGGCCGACGCGCGCGCCCGCTCGCGGGGCATCCTGCCGGGCTTCGGCCTCTCGACGGGCTGCACGCTCGCGTACCTCGGCGTCATCGTGCTCCTGCCGCTGTCGATGATCGCGGTCAAGGCCGCGAGCGGATCGGCCGCCGACCTCTGGAGGACCATCGCGAGCGACCGCGCGCTGTCCTCCTACAAGCTCACCTTCGGCGTGGCCCTCGGCGCGGCCGGCGTCAACGCAGCGCTCGGCGTGCTCATCGCGTGGGTGCTGGTGCGCTACCGCTTCCCGGGGCGCTCGCTCCTCGACTCGCTCCTCGACATGCCGTTCGCGCTGCCGACGGCCGTCTCCGGCATCGCGCTCACGACGCTCTACGCCGAGAACGGCTGGCTCGGCAGGCCCCTGGCGGCGCTCGGCCTCAAGGTCGCGTTCACGCCGCTCGGGATCACGCTCGCGCTGGTGTTCGTGGGGCTGCCGTTCGTGGTGCGCTCGGTGCAGCCGGTGCTCGAGGCGCTCGGACCCGACCTCGAGGAGGCCGCCGCGGCCCTCGGCGCGACGCGCCTCCAGACCTTCACGCGCGTGCTCTTCCCGCAGATGTTCCCGGCCCTCTTGACCGGCTTCGCGCTCGCGTTCGCGCGCGGGCTCGGCGAGTACGGCAGCGTCGTCTTCATCAGCGGGAACATGCCCGGCAAGACCGAGGTGACGACGCTCCTCATCATGACCAAGCTCGAGCAGTTCGACTACACGGGGGCCGCCGGCCTCGCCGCGGTGATGCTGTCGCTGTCGTTCGTGCTGCTCCTGCTCATCAACCGCCTCCAGGCCTGGACGGTCGCGCGGAGGGCCGCGTGACGGGCGAGGCGCGCTCGCTCGCGCAGCGCGATCCGGCGTGGGTGCGCGCCGGGCTCATCGCGATCGTCGTGCTCGCGCTCGGCGCGGTGCTGCTGCTCCCACTCGGCGTCATCCTCGCGCAGGCGCTGTCCAAGGGTCTCGGCGTGTTCGTGCGCGCGGTCTCGGACCCGAACGCGCTCGCGGCCGTGCGCCTGACCTTGTTCGTCGCGCTCGTGGCGGTGCCGCTCAACGTCGCCTTCGGCCTCGCCGCCGCCTGGTCGATCGGCAAGTTCCGCTTCCGCGGGCGCAGCCTCCTCATCACGCTCATCGACCTGCCGTTCGCGGTGTCCCCGGTGATCGCCGGCATGATCTTCGTGCTGCTCTTCGGCGCGCGGGGCCTCCTCGGCCCGTGGCTCGCCGCGCACGACGTCCACGTCATCTTCGCGACGCCGGGCATCGTCCTCGCGACGGTCTTCATCACGTTCCCGTTCGTGGCGCGCGAGCTCATCCCGTTCGTCGAGTCGCGCGGCAACGACGAGGAGGAGGCGGCCCTGACGCTCGGCGCGACCGGCTGGCAGGCGTTCCGGCGCGTCACGCTCCCGAGCCTGCGCTGGAGCCTCGTCTACGGCGTCATCCTCTGCAACGCGCGCGCGATGGGTGAGTTCGGCGCCGTGTCGGTCGTGTCGGGCCACATCCGCGGCCGCACCAACACCATCCCGCTGCACGTCGAGATCCTCTACAACGAGTACGAGTTCGCGGCGGCGTTCGCCGTGGCCTCGCTCCTGCTCCTGCTCGCCATCGTCACCGTCATCGGCAAGCACGCGGTCGAGCGCCGCGCGCTCGGCCATGACCCCCTCCGTGGAGGTGCCCTGTGAAGACCCGACCCGGCAGCCCGACGCAAGCCGCGAACCGCAACCGCCAGGCCCTCGTGCTCGCGGTGTGCTGCGGCTGTGCGCTCGCCGGGCCCACGGTCGCGCGTGCGGACGAGGAGCTGGCGCCGCTGACGGTCACCGGGGGGCCCGGCAAGGGCGCGACCTTCACCTCCGACGACAAGCGCTTCTCGCTCAACCTGCGCGGTCGCCTGCAGCTCCGCAACACGCTCGCCCACCCCGCGGGCAACACGACGACGGACGAGCTCGGCGTGCGCACCGCGCGCGTGTTCCTCACCGGCAACACCTTCGACAAGGACTTGAAGTACTTCGTGCAGCTCGCCGTGGCGGCGAGCGACTTCGAGAAGGAGTACACCTCGTCGTCGCCGATCTTCGACGCCTGGGTGGAGTACACGGCGCTCCGCGACGCCAACGTCCGCATCGGCCAGTTCTTCGTGCCGTTCGACCGCGCGCGCACGGTGCGCGAGTTCGCGCTCTCGCTGGTCGACCGCTCGCAGGTCGTGGGCGAGCTGACGCTCGATCGCGACGCGGGCGTCGTGATCTCGTCGAGCGATCTCGGCGGGCTCGACCACCTGCTCGCGTATCAGGTCGGCGTCTGGGGCGGCGACGGCAAGAACCGCGTCGGCGCCGTCGACGCGGACCTCCTGTACACGGCGCGGCTGACGCTGCGTCCGTTCGGGGCGTTCGACGACGACGTGCAGGGCGACCTGCGGCGTCACGCCGATCCCAAGCTCGCCGTCGGCGGCGGCTTCGCCTACAACGCGAACACCCGCCGGGCGCGGAGCACCACGGGGGCCGTGCTGACGCTCGGCGGCATCGACTACGTGCACGCGGCCGGGGATGTCGTCTTCAAGTGGCGCGGGCTGTACTTCCTCGGCGAGTACGTGTACCGCACCGCCCGCACCGAGCAGCGCACGGGGACCGGGGCGAACATGATGCCGCTCACGGAGTATGCGCGCTCGGGCAGCGGCTACGTCTTCGAGGCCGGATACGTCCTCACGCGCGCGCTCGAGGTGAACGCCCGCTGGAGCCAGCTCTTCACCAAGGCCTCCAGCGATCCGGCGAGGGCCACGGATCCCGCGCTCGTCAAGCTGCGCCAGGAGGGCGGCAAGGAGCTCGGCGGCGGGCTCGCCTACTACTGGAATGGCCACGCCCTCAAGCTGGTCGCCGACTACAACCTGCTCTTCGGCGACGGCGCGTCGAGCAGGCCCCGCC
Organism: uncultured Myxococcales bacterium; assembly: GCA_964593795.1. Taxonomy (GTDB): domain Bacteria; phylum Myxococcota_A; class Polyangia; order JAHFDS01; family JAHFDS01; genus JAHFDS01. The sequence continues at coordinate 90,283 of CAZQJC010000327.1, forward strand.
ACCTGGCAAGGGTCGCCGTCGACGCCTCGTTCTGATCCGCTCGCGCTTCGATCCGGCCCATCTGTGCTAGAACGCCGCCCATGAAGCGGCTGGTTCTCGTGATGGCGCTCCTCGCGGCTGCGTGCGGCGACGGCAAGAAGGTCGGTGTCGGCGGCAACAGCGGCAGCGGCGGCGCCGGGGACACGGGCGGCGCTGGCGACGCGGGCACGGGCGGCAGCGTCAGCATGGACTGCCCCGGCGCGGCGGTCATGGACACCGAGGCCTGCCCCGAGGAGGGGTACCCGTGGCGCTGCACGGTCAACCTCGGCAACGGCCCGGTGCGCGCCTGCTACACGACGCAGATCGACTGCTCGACCGCCGTCGACTGCGACGGCAACGGCATGGCGGATCAGGCCTGCATCTGCGGCTCGCTCCTGCTCGAGTGCCCCGGCTCCCGCGAGATGGGCAAGTGCGGCGTCCCGGGCACGGACGTGTACTGCCGCCGCGCGCACTCGGTCGGCTGCAACTCCGACAAGCCTTTCTTCTGCGCCTCGACGGGCACCTGCTTCGTGGGCGACGGCAGCTCGGTGGACTGCGCGACCGTGACCGACTGCGACGGCGACGGCGTCCGCGAGACCGCGTGCCCCTGCGGGCAGGTGGCGGATTGCACCACCGAGACCAAGTGCAGGGTTCCGAGTTGACGTGTGGCCGCCTGGGACGGCGGCCACCGCCGACCCCCTACGGCTCCGTGCCGTGCACACTTCGGTGCCGTCGCAGGCCCCTTGCCTGGAGGTCTGCGCAGCGGGCACGCTGCCCTTCCCCCGCCGCGGCAGAGCCGCGTCGGGCCCCCTAGCCTGCGTCTTCGCTCGCTGCGCGAGGGACGCCCTTGCGGCTCGCTCCCGCTCGCCTCGGGGAGCGCTATCGTCCGGTGCTCCGCGGACGGGGTGCGCGCGGTCATCCGACCCGCGTGGCATGATACGGGGCGGTGAAGAGGGATCCGCCTTGAACTCCGGGCTGTTCGCCGCCGCGCTCGGGGGTCGCTACCACATCCTGCGCCCCCTCGGTCAGGGCGCGATGGGCGTGGTGTACGAGGCGTACGACGCCGCCCGCGGCCACCCGGTCGCGCTCAAGACGGTCAAGGCCGCGAGCCCCGAGCTCCTCTACCGCATCAAGCGCGAGTTCCGCACGCTCGCGGAGATCACGCACCCGAACCTCGTCGCGCTCTACGACCTCACCGTCGAGGAGGGCTCGGCCTTCTTCACGATGGAGGTCGTCGAGGGGACGGACCTGCTCGACTGGGTCTGCAAGGGCCGACGGCGGCCCGCGGGCCCGTCGGAGGCGACGCTGCCGGGCGACGACGAGGCCGCGGGGGACGTGGAGGCGCGGCTCCCGGGCGACTTCGACGAGCCGCGGCTGCGGAGCGCCTTCTCGCAGCTGGCGCTCGCGCTCGATGCGCTCCACCGCGCGGGCAAGGCTCACCGCGACGTCAAGCCGACGAACGTGCGCGTGACCCCCGAGGGCCGCGTCGTGCTGCTCGACTTCGGCCTGGCCACGAGCCTCGAGGAGGATCCGCTCGAGTCGACCGCGGGCCGCGTCGTCGGCACCGTGGCTTACATGTCCCCCGAGCAAGCGCTCGGTGACGTGCAGGTCACGCCCGCGACGGACTGGTACGCGTTCGGCGTGATGCTCTACGAGGCGCTCGCGGCCAGGGTTCCCTTCGAGGGGCCGGGCGTGAAGGTCCTCAGCGACAAGCAGACGCTGGACCCGGCCCCGCCGAGCAGCATCCGCGAGGGCCTCCCGGAGGACCTGTGCGCGCTCTGCATGGAGCTCCTGCAACGCCGCATCTCGGCGCGTCCCGCGGGGCCCGCGGTGCTCAGGCGCCTCGGCGTCTCCATCGAGTCGGGCACGAACTCCATCGGCTCGAGCATGTCCGCCGCCAACCTCGGCGTGTTCGCCGGGCGCGATCACGAGCTCGACGTGCTGCAGAGCTGCTGGCAGGGGGTCGCACGGAGCGGCGCAGAGATCGTGCTCCTGTCCGGCGCGGCGGGCCTCGGGAAGACGGCCCTCGCGCACGAGCTCCGCCACCGCCTCGCCGACTCGGTGCCGAACCTGGTCTGGATGGAGGGGCGCTGCTTCGAGCGCGAGGAGATGGCCTACGACGCGCTCGACGGCGTCATCGACCAGCTCTGCCGCGTCTGGAGCCGCCTGCCCCCCGACGAGGCCGCCGCCCTCGTGCCAGAGGACGCGGCGCTCCTGCCGCGCCTGTTCCCGGCCTTCCGACGCGTGCCGGCCATCGCGCGGGCGCCGATCGAGCGGCGCCCCGGCGGCGACACGAAGGACCTCCGCAGGCGTGCGCTCGACGTGCTCCGCACCGTGCTGCGACGCCTGTCCGCCAGCCGGCCGGTCGTGTTCTTCCTCGACAGCCTCCAGTGGGTGGACCCGGACACCACGATGCTCGTGCAGGAGCTGCTGCGCGCGCCGGATCCGCCCCGCATGCTGGTCATCCTGTGCGCGCGTAGCGAGGGCGCTGACAAGCTCGATGCGCTCGTCGAGTACGCCGGCGTCGAGCCGACGCGCCTGCGCGTGCTGCCCCTCGACCGCGAGGCCACGGCGACGCTGACGCGGCGTCTGCTCGGCCCCGACGTACCTCCCGCGCTGGCGCGGCGCATCAGCCAGGAGTCGGGCGGCAACCCCTTCTTCATCAGCGAGCTCGCGCGCTACGTGCTGGCCGTCGGCACGGCGGCCATCGGCGACGAGCCGCTGCGCCTCGAGAGCGCCGTGCTCGCGCGCATCGAGGCCCTCGGCAAGGTCGCGCGCGACATCGTCGAGCTCCTCTCCGTGGCCGGCGCCCCGCTCGCGCTCGGGGCCCTGACCCGCGCCTCCGGGCTCGACGCGCAGGCCCTCGACCGCGCCGTCCGCGCGCTGCGGATCCACCAGCTCGTGCTCGCCGACGGCGGCCGCCAGAACGACAAGGCGGAGGTGCTGAGCGCGCGCGTGCGCGAGGCGGTGCTGCGCTCCGTCGAGGCGCAGCGGCGGATCGAGCTGCACCGGCGCCTCGCCCTCGCGCTCGAGGAGACCGAGGACGGCAGCCGCGAATCCCTGGCCCGACACTGGCTCGAGGCGGGGGCCCCCGAGCGCGCGGTGCCGCACGCGCAGCGCGCCGCGATCGACGCCCTGTCCAAGCTCGAGTTCGAGCGCGCGGCGCACCTGTTCGAGATCGTCCTCCAGCACGGGGAGCTCTCGCACGAGGAGCGGAGCGACCTCCTCGTGCGACGCGGCGAGGCGCTGGCCTGTGCCGGCCGCCCGCTGGAGGCGGCGCGGCAGCTCGAGCAGGCCGCGGGGCACAGCAGCCCGGCGCGCGGCCTCGAGCTCCGCAGGCGCGCGGCGGAGGAGCTGCTCCGCGGCGGCTACCTCGAGGACGGCCTGCGCGAGGCGCGCGCGTTGCTCGGCGAGTTCGGGCTCGGGCTGGCCCGCTCGATCCGCCGCGCCGTGCTCTCGTCGGCGTGGCGCCGGATCTGGCTGCGCCTGCGCGGCCTCGGCTTCCGTCGCCGCGACGAGAGCGAGCTGTCCCCGCGCGCGGTCCAGCGCTGCGACGCGCTCGGGTCGGTGGCGTCGGGCCTCGCGATGATCGATCCCGCCCGCGGCATCGAGTGCCACCTGCGCCACCTGCTCGCGGCGCTTCGCCTCGGCGAGCCCGTCCGGATCGCGCGCGCCCTGGCGTTCGACGCGGGGCTCCTCGCGAGCCTCGGCAGGCAGGCCCAGGCCATCGCCCTCGCGCGCCGCGCCAGGGAGCTGGCGAAGGACGGAGAGGACTCCATCGCCTTTTCCACCGCGTGCCTGTCCGATGCGCTCGCCGCGTACTACAGCGGCGGGGGCTTCCGCCTCGCGGAGGAGCGCCTGCGCGACTCGCTCGAGCTCCTCTCCGCCGCGCGCAGCAGCATCGAGCTCGAGACCGCGCGCATCTTCCACTGCTTCGCGCTCCTGTACCGCGGCGAGCTCCGCGCGCTCTCGGAGCGCACGACGACGAACCTGCGCGAGGCGGATCGCCGCGGCGACCGCTACTCGGCGGTCAACCACCGGGCGCGCCTCGGGATGATGTGGCTCGCGCGCGACCTGCCCGAGCGCGCCGAGGAGCAGATCGAGGCGGCGATGGCCTCGTGGCTTCCCGCCGAGCAGGGCTACCTGACGCAGCACTGGTTCGCGCTCCACGGGCATTGCGAGGTGCTGCTCTATCGCGGCGACGCGGAGGCCGCCGTCGCCAGGCTCGCGCGCGATCGCGCCCACCTCCAGCGCTCCGGCCTCATGGTCGTCCCCCTCGTCAAGACCGAGTGGCTCCACCTTCGCGCGCGCTGCCTGCTCGCCGCCGCGGCGTCGGGACGGCGCGAGGGGCTCTCGGAGGCCCCGCGGCTCGGTCGCCAGCTCGCGCGCCTGAGCCCGCTCGGGGCGGGGCTCGCGGCCTTGGTCGACGCCGGCCACCACGCGCTCGAGGCGCGAGCCACCGAGGCGACGAGGGCCCTGCGCACCGCGCTCGCCCGGCTCGAGGAGTGCGACGCGGGCCTCTACGCCCAGGCGACGAGGTTCCAGCTCGGCAAGCGCCTCGGCGCGTCGCCCGAGGCCGCCTCGCTGTCCGCCGAGGTGCAGCGCTGGACGCACCTGCAGGACGTGCAATCACCCGAGCGTCTGTTCGCGACCCTCACCCCGGGTTTCGAGGACCACGGAGGTCCGACATGACCCGCGAGCTGGGCCCCGCGTCAGACCGCACCCTGGCCGGCACCATCGAGCCCGACGCCACCGCCGAGGAGCGCCACGGCTGGCCGCACCTCATCGTGTTCACGAAGGACACGAGCGCGATGGTCCCCCTCGTCGGCGAGGGCCAGTACGTCATCGGCCGCGCCGACGACGTGGCGGTGCCGATCGCGGACAAGACCGTCTCGCGCCGGCACGCCGTGATCGAGGTCCGGGCCGGGGCCGCGACGATCGAGGATCAGGGCAGCTCCTTCGGCACCTCGGTCAACACCGCGCGCATCACGCAGGCGACCCGGCTGTCGTCGGGCGACGTCATCCGCGTGGGGAACACGCAGCTCGTCTTCCAGTGGTTCGGCGCGCGCCTCGGCCTCACGGGGCGGCCACTCGACGCCGAGCAGTTCGCCCAGCGCGTCGCGGCCGAGGTCGAGCGCTCGCTGCGCTACCTGCACCCGCTGGCGGTCCTCCTCGTGTCGTTCGAGGGCGACGCGCCGGCCCTCGCCAGCGCGATCGCGCGCGTCCTTCGCACGATGGACAGCGTGGGTCCGGTCGCGCCGCAGACCCTCGGCGTCCTCCTGCCGGAGCTCGAGATCACGACGGCACCGCTCGTGGGCGAGCGCGTGCTCGAGGCCGTGCGCCAGCAGGTGCCCTCCGCGCGGATCGGCCTCGCGTGCTGGCCGGACGACGGCTGCGACGCGGAGACGCTGTTCGTGGCGGCGCGAGGGGCGCTCGAGCGCGCGGTCCCCGGGCGGATCGCGACCGCCACCGAGGCCGTCAGGACCTGCAGGCTGCGGGGCCGCGAGGTCGTCTTCGCCGATCCCGCGGTCGTCCGCGTCGTCTCGCTCGCCGAGCGCCTGGCCCAGACCCAGCTCCCCATCCTCATCCTCGGGGAGACGGGCGTCGGCAAGGAGGTCTTCGCGTCGCTCGTGCACGAGCTCTCGCCCCGCGCGCAGAGCCCGTTCGTCGCGCTCAACTGCGCCGCGCTCCCCGAGAACCTCGTCGAGAGCGAGCTCTTCGGCCACGCCCGGGGCGCCTTCACCGGGGCGGACACGGCGCGCTCCGGGCACATCCGGAGCGCGCACGGCGGGACGCTGTTCCTCGACGAGATCGGCGAGCTCCCGCTCGGGGTGCAGGCCAAGCTGCTGCGCGTGCTCGACGAGCGCGTCGTGATGCCGCTCGGGTCCGACACGGCGCACGCCGTGGATCTGCGGCTCGTGGCCGCGACCAACCGCGACCTCGCCGCCGAGGTGGAGGCAGGCCGGTTCAGGCGCGACCTCTTCTACCGTCTCGGCGGCGCGATCCTCCGGGTACCGCCCCTGCGTGAGCGCCCGCGGGAGATCCCGCTCCTCGCGCGCGCGCTGCTCGAGGCCGCGGCCGCAAAGGCGCACAAGGAGCCCCTGCGCATCACGGTCGAGTCGATGCGCCTGCTGGCCAGCTACCGGTGGCCCGGCAACGTCCGCGAGCTCGTCAACGTCCTCGAGCGCGCCCAGGCCCTCGCGACCGGCCCCATGCTCGAGGCCTGGATGCTCCCGGACGAGATCCACGGCCGCGCCACGGAGCCACCGTCGGCCCCGGGCGAGGCGGGCATCCCGGATCCGATGGCCGCCGGCCCTTCGTCGTTCCGGCCGCTCGACGACGAGCTGCGCGAGCTCGAGGAGCGACGCATCCGCGAGGCGCTCCTCGCGAGCGGCGGCGTCCAGGTGCGCGCGGCGGCGCTCCTTCGCATGCCCCTCCGCACGTTCCAGGTCAAGCTCAAGCTCTACGGCATCGAGAGCGGCCGCAAGCGCGGGGCGTAGCCCGGCGCTGGCCCGCCGCCCTACCGCCCGCGCGTCGGTGGGTCGAGGCTCCCGACGGGGAGCGTCTCCGAGAGATCGACCTCGACGGGGGGCTGCGGCGCCATCGCGCGCTCGGGCAGCAAGGCGGCTGGCTCGATCGCCGCCCCCGCCGCCCTGGCCGCGCGCTCGACCCGGCGGCGCAGCTCGAGCACGTTCTCCGGCCAGTCGTGATCGGCGAGCACGCGCAGGGCGGCGGCTCCGATCGGCTTGCCCGGCGCCGCCAGGTGCGCGAAGTAGCGCGCGAGTACGGTGATGTCTCGCGGCCGGTCGCGCAGGGGCGGCACCACCGCGGCGCGCAGGGCGAGCCGCTCGGCGAGCGCGCCCAGGAAGCGCCCGCGCGCGACCTCGCTCTCGAGGGGCCGCGGCGTGGTGGCGATGACGCGCACGTCACTCGGCCCCTCGTACTCCGTCGGGTGCAGCGTCCCCGACGCGTCGACGAGTTGCACGAGCCGCTCTTGCACCGGGCGCGGCAGCCCGAGGACGTCACGGAGCACGAGCGTGCCGCCGAGCGCCGCCCGCAGCAGGCCCGGCCGCGCCTCCCCGCCGAACAGCTCGACCTCCACGCGGGCCGGGATCATGGCCGGGCAGTCCACCTCGACGAGCGGCCCGGCCGCGCGATCCGACCAGTGGTGGATCGCCGCCGCCAGCGTGCGCTTGCCGACGCCGAGCTCTCCCTCGAGCAGCACCGGCAGCGAGGTCGCCGCCAGCCTCCGCAGGAGCGCCGCGATGCGCAGCATCAGCGGATCCGCCAGCACGAGCGTGTGCGCGCCGCAGCGCTCGACCGCCGGCTGGCTGGCCGCCGTGCTCATCGAGCCCGGCCTCGCGGCCGTCGCGCTGGCGTTGGCCGCCTGCAGGAGCGTGTCCGCGTCGAGGGCATCGCCCGGGCAGCACGCGAGCCCGATCCGGCTCCCCGGGAGCGCGCGCAGGATGCGCGCCGCCACCGCCGCGAGCTCCTCCCCGGCGAGCTCGGGCAGGATGACGGCCAGCTCCCCGGAGGCGCGACGCCCGAGCACGTCGAAGAACCGGATCGCCTCGAACACCGCCGCGGAGGGCTCCGCGGAGGTGCCCCCCACGAGGATCGACGCCACGCCGACGTCCCGGCCGTGCCGCACCCCGCGCTCGATCTCCTGCTCGAGCCGATCGCGAAGCGCCCGCGCCGAGAGCGTCTCCGTCGGTCGGTGCGCCCGCAGGCGGTGCTGGAAGATCAGCGTGGCGCCGGCGATCGCGACGACGTCGCCCGCCGCGAGCGGGCACCTGCCGGTCAGGCGCTCGCCGTTGACCCGTGTGCCGTTGTGGCTGCCGAGGTCCTCGAGCGTCGCCTGCTCGCCATGTATGTGGATGCGCGCGTGCCGGCGTGACGCTGTCCCGCTGGAGAGGCGGATGCCCGCGTCCTCGCCGCGGCCGATGACCACCTCCCCCGGCGCCAGGTAGTGCAACCGCGAGGCGTCCCCGTCCACCACGAGCAGGTAAAGGCGGCTCGGCGACGCCGAGGGCCCGTCCTCCGCCGGCGACAGCGCCGCATCCGGTGGGAGCGTCGCGTCGTCGCCAGGGGACGTCGAGGCGAGCGCGTCGAGGAGCGGATCGCGCGGCGGCTGCACGACCGCATCATCCCACCGCCCGAGGCCAGGCGACAACCGCGCGGTGTGGGCGCTACAGCTCGTGGGGCATGTAGTCGCGCGGCGCGCGGAAGTACTGCAGGGGCGAGTAGCGCAGGAGGTTCGACACGCGCGAGGTGTACATGTCGGCGTAGTCCTCGACCTGCTCGCCGAAGCGGCTGTTCTCGTTGCCCTCGCGGAAGAGCTGCCCCCAGTAGGGGTGGAACGTGCAGTCGATCTCGCGGCGCAGCTTCTGGTGCTGACCGAGCGCGTCCTTGAGCTGCTCGCGCAGCCGCTCGAGATCCGCCCGCGCGGCCTTGCGCGCGAGGTCCACGCGCTCGCGATCGGCCAGGCCGTGATCGCGCAGCCGCTCGAGCGTCTTCTGCACCGTCTGCGCGAAGTGGATGTCGGCGTCGAGCTCGGCCAGTCGCCGCGTGACGCCCTCGAGCTCCGCGATGCGCTCGACCTGGCGCTCCCGGATCGAGATCTCCTCCTCGAGCTCCTGCACGATCATCACGGTGCGCCAGTTCGACGACTTCTTCGAGCGCACCATGTCGCCGTAGATGTGATCGCCGACGTAGAGCACCTGATCGGCCGGCACGTCGCCGAACGTCGCCTGCAGCACCGTGAGGTTGCCGCCCTGGTAGATGCGCCCGCGGTGCAGCTGATCGGCCTCGGTGCCCACCACCTGCCCGCCCGGGTCCAGCTCCTGGAAGGGCCGCGCCTCGGTGAAGAAGGCCGGCTTCGCGGCGCCCACGAGGATGTAGTCGAAGTAGTTCCGCCACGACGGGTACGCCGGGAGCTTGCCGTCGAGCAGGAACTTCATCACTGCGTCGGTGTAGTCGTAGAGGCTGTTCGTCGCGAGGAAAAGGCGCTTGCCCGACGATCTCAGCTTGTGCAGCGTGGCCGCGAGCTCCGGGTCCTCCCCGATGAAGCGCGCCATGTCGGCCTTGATGATCGTCTTGAGCGTGTCGTCCCGGTGCGCCTCGTCGATGCAGTCGCGCACGTCTTGCCAGAGCGCGTCGTAGTCGACCTCCTGGCCGCGGGCCTCGAGGAAGTCGATGAGCGCCACGTACATCGACGCCTCGGGCAGCGCGAACAGCGTGTCGATCCACGCGAAGCGCGGCGGGCGCAGGCGCGTCTTGGTCGCCGTGCGGTAGAGCTCGTAGCGCTCGTCCTTCTCGATCTTCTTCGTGCCGTGGTAGGCGCGCCCGACGTGGCCGTAACGATCGACCTTGAGGAGGTTTCCGAGCTTGCGGTCCACGACGAGCCCGCGCAGCGCGTAGCGCCGGTCATAGGGCAGCGCGCGGATCTCGCCCGGATAGCCGCGCTTCTCGACCAGCTTCTCGACGGTGAGCTCGATCGACAGGCGCTCCAGCTCCGGCTGGTTGTAGAGCGCGAGCGTGTAGTCCATGTCGAAGCCGACGACCTGCACGTGATCCATGCGCAGGTTGCGGTTGACGAAGATGCGCCGCTCCGGCGGCGGCGCACCGAGCACGCTCGCCATCGCCGCCGCGTCCGGCAGCCCCGTCTGCTCGAGGAGCTCGCGCAGCTCGGGCGCAGGGAGCCGCACGCCCGTCGCGGGCTCGTTCGACCGCGGATCACCCATCGCTACGCGAGGGCCTTGAGGCCCTGCTGGTCACACACGATGACCTTGCGACCGTCGGTGTCGATGAGGCCCTTCCGCTTGAACGTGGAGAGCGTCAGGCTGACGGTCTCGCGCGTCGAGCCGATGAGGTTCGCCATCTCCTGGTGCGTGATCTTGATGCCGACGAGCGTGCCGCGCTCGTCATCGACGCCGAACTCGGTCGACAGGCGCAGGAGCAGCTCGGCCAGCTTCGCGTTGACGTCCTTGAACAGGAGCTGCTCGATCTTGTTCTCCACCTCGCGGCGCCGCTGCATGACGATCTTCGCCAGCCGGTAGCCGATGCGCGGGTGCTGCTCCGCGATCTTCTCGAGCTCCTCCCGCCGGAGCTCGGTGATCTGCGAGTTCTCCATCGCCTCGACCATCTCCTCGCGCGGCGCGCCGTCGATGAGGCACGCCTCGCCGAAGATGTCGCCGGGGGCCCGGTACGCGAGCGTCAGCTCCTTGCCGTCCCGCGTGACCTTGGAGACCTTGACGCGCCCGCCGTTGACGAAGAACACCGTCTGCCCGGGATCGCCGGGCAGGTACAGCACCTCGCGGCGGCGGACCGGCCGCATCTCGACCAGCCCCGCGAGCCTGGCCATCATGTCCGCGGGGAGGTCCGCGAGGAGGGGGATCTTCTTGAGGTACCAGCCTGCGCGCTTGTCGTCGCTCACGGTTCCATCCTGGAAAGCGAATATGTCAGCAGCCTAACAAAGCGACTTCGGCTCCGCAAGACTCCCGTGAGGGCTCTTACGATTGGAAGATTCTTCGTATGACTGCTCACCGGTGAACGTCGGCGTGTCCCCGATGGGAGAACGCCAGGGCCGCCAGGCACGCCAGTCGGACGCCGCTGGGCTGCCGCGGCGAGGCACCGCCGGGCGCTCGAGGGTGAGCATCTCGATTGCGCAGCGGCAGCCAACTCCCGGGCTGGCGGCCCTGGCGGCCCTGGCGTTCTCTTCAGCGAGGCACAGCGCGCGAGCGCAGCGTCTGCACGAGCACGACGAGCGTCACCATCGCGGCGAACAGCGTGACGTACACGGTCCCGCCCGTAAAGGGCAGCGACGCCCGCGCGCCGAGGTGCGAGGCCGACAGCACGAGCGCGTTGTTCGCGAAGTGCATGAGCACGCCGGGGAGCAGCGAGCCCGTCCGCGTGGCCAGCAGGCCCAGCAGCAGGCCGAGCAGCGTCGTCGGCACGAGCCGCACGGGATCCAGGTGGAACAGGCCGAACGCGAAGGCCTGCACGATGATCGCCGTGGGCACGGGCAGCGCGCGCCGCAGCCCCGACAGGAGCGCCCCGCGGAACAGCGCCTCCTCGCAGATGGCCGGCGTCGCGGCGAAGATCACGAGCTCGACCGGCAGGCTCCCTAGCCCGACGAGCTGCTTCTCGAGCGCCGCGTTCTGCTGGGCCAGGGCCGGCCAGACCTGCATCACGATGTGGAAGACGGCCTGCACGAGCACGCTCGCCGCGACGCCGACGCCGAGACCGAGGCCGATGTCCCGCCCGGACGGCAGCCGCAGGAGGAGCGCCTTTCGGAGATCGACGCGCGACGCCCGCAAGAGCAGGACGGTCGAGCCCAGGAACAGCCCCCACTGCGAGACGAGGAGCCCCCGCGCGATGGAGTGCTGCTGCAGCGGCAGCGCGACGAAGAGCTGGAGGATGACGTTGATGCCGAGCAGGGCCATCGCCTCGGCCGCCGACGGCGCCTCCCGCACCTCCACGCGCTGCGTCCCGCTCCGCATCCCGAGCAGCAGACGCAGCCGCTCGCCGAGCGAGATCTCGCGATCGGCCCCGGCGAAGAGCACCCGCTCCGAGGTGTAGAGCCGCGCCGCCAGCGCGAGGAGCGCCGCCGCGTAGGCGAACGTCGACGCGAGCGCCAGGAGCGCCGGCCCCGCCTCGGCCCGTCCTTGCACCACGTCCTTGGCGAGCAGGGCCAGGTTCGCACCCGGCACGAGCGACATCGCCCAGGTGAGCTTCGATCCCGGCAGCGCGGCCACCATCGCGGGCAGCGTCGAGACGAGGTAGACGGGCGTCAGCAGCGTCTGCGCCTCCTTGTAGCTCCGCGCCAGGCTCGCGACGGTCAGGAACAGGGCGGCGAAGAAGCAAGCGGCCGGCACGATCGCGAGCGCCGTCTCGGCTGCGTGCAGCCACGGGATGTCGATCGCGAGCTTCCCGTCGGCGAAGCTCATGAGGTAGCCGAAGGTGACCGCGATCGACCCGAGGTTGAGCAGGCCCGTCGCGATGGCGATGGTGGTGACGGCCAGGAACTTCCCGGTCACCACGTCGATGCGATCGACGGGCGACGACAGCAGCGTCTCGAGCGTGGAGCGCTCGCGCTCGCCGGCCGTGACGTCGATCGAAGGGTAGAACGCGCCGAGCACGACCATGAACACGACGGCGAACGGCAGCACCTGCGACAGGATGAAGGCCCCGAGGCGCTCCTCCGAGGCGACGTTCTGGCTGTCGACGCTCACGGTCGCGAGCGACTCGGTCGCGTCGCGGATGCGGTCCTTGGCCTGGCGCGACTCGTCCTCGGAGGCGTCGAATAGGATCCTGAGGGTGGGCCGCTGCCCCGCCGCGACGGACGCGTCGAACGCGGGCGGCACCTCGAGGACGGCGTGCAGCCTGCCCTTCTCGAGGGACTCGCGCGGCCTTCCGTCGTCGAAGACGAGCTGGATCTTGTCGTCCGGGTCGGCGAACAGGCGCTCGAGCCCGGGGGCCCGCCCCACCATGCCCACCTTCGACACCCGCGCCGCACGCTCGGCCTCGAGCTTCGTCACGAGCGCCGCCCCGCCCACCGACAGCACGGGATACAGCGCGAGCGGGAGCAGGATCATGACGATGAGCGTCTTGCGATCGCGCAGCGTCTCCCGGAGCTCCTTCTTGTAGAGCGTGAGGCTGTGCCTCGAGATCACGCCCCGGCCTCCGAGGGCGCTCGCGCGTCCTCCTGCCCGACGAGCCGCAGGAACGCATCCTCGAGGCTCCGCGCCCCGGCCCGCTCGCGCAGGAGCGCCGGCGTGTCCTCGGCCAGCAGCCGCCCGCGATGGATGAGGCCCACGCGATCGCAGAGCAGCTCGGCCTCGGCCAGGTAGTGCGTCGTGTAGAGGATCGCCTTGCCGCGCCCGCGCTCCGCGACGATCGCGTCGCGGAGGAACCGGCTCGCCAGCACGTCGAGGCCGCTCGTCGGCTCGTCGAGCACGAGGACCGGCGGATCGTGCAGCATCGCGCGCGCGATCGACGTGCGCTGCCGCTCACCGGTCGAGAGCTTCTCGCAGCGCCGGTCCAGCCACGGACGAAGGCCCAGCGTCTCCGACAGCTCGTCGGTGCGCGCGCGGATGCGCTCGTGCGAGAGCCCGTGCAGCTCGCCATATAAGGCCAGGAGCTCGCGCGCCGTCAGGCGACCGTAGAGCCCCGCCGTGCCGGTGACGAACCCGAGGCGCCCCTTGGCGCGCGCCGGCTCGGACAGGAGGTCCACGCCGCCGATCGTGGCGCGGCCTCCCGTCGGCGCCATGAGCCCCACCAGCATGCGCATGGTGGTCGTCTTGCCCGCCCCGTTCGGCCCGATGAGCCCGTAGATCTCGCCCGGGTCCACGCGGAAGGACACGCCGGCGACCGCGTCCTGGCCCTCGAAGCGCTTGCGCAGGTCGGTCACGACGATCATGCGAGCCACCCACGATCCTCGATGCAGGAGCGGCCCGCCACCACAAAGAGGCAGCCCCTGCGTCGCGGAGCTATCATGAGGCATGTCCTCCGGCCAGCCGCTGCCGACGCACACCGCGGACGGACGGCCCATCGATCCCGCCTGGGATCGGACGCCGAAGCTCAAGATGCTCTCGCTCGTGTTCGCCTTGCTCGGCGTCCTGTGCGGCATCGTCAGCGATCACGCCGGTCTCTCCCGGTCGGTGGAGTGCGCCTTCGAGCCCGCGCTGGCCGCCCAGATGAGGGAGGAGAGCGCCGGACACCCGGCCGTCCTCGCGCTGCGCGAGATCGGGCGGCTCGGCAGGGACCTCGGCCACTGGTGGACCGACTGGCTCAAGCCCGAGGACGACAAGACGCGAAGGCGCCCCAACCAACCCGACGACGCGGACGTCCTGCCGCCGGAGCGCTCGGGCACCCTGCGCCTCGCCGGGCCATTGCTGCTGCTCGTCGGCTGGATCCTGGTCTTCCACGTCTGGATCCGCCCCCGCGTGGCGTTCCGCGCGGACTTCCCCAAGCTGTGGTCGTCCTCGATCGTGACGCGCCTGGTCCTCGGGATCTTCGACTTCGTCTTCTTCGGCAGCTTCGGCAGCGTCGTCGCCTTCTATTTTCTTTGACGCCTCGGAAGGCGTCCAGGAGGGGCGCGCCGCCCCTCCCCCAGATGGGCACAGCTCATCTGGGCCCCCCTCCCTGCGTCTTCGCTCGCGTTGCTCGCTACGCCCTTGCGGCTCGCTGCGCTCGCCTCGCGGACGGCTGGGCGACGATCTGCGGACGCAGGAGCGGCCACTCCTCTGAGCGGACTCGAGTTGCCAAGCTCGCCCCTGCGCTCCGGATCGTGGACGTGGACGTGGACGTGGACGTGGACGATTCGCGACCGCTCGGGGATGCCGTGCGACGGGCTCTAGGCGGCCCCCACCGCGCGCGACAGGGTCACGCGGAAGTGCGCGCCCGCCCCCTGGCCGGAGACGAGCTCGATGGTGCCGCCGTGCGCGCGCACGACCTGCTGCACCGTCGCGAGCCCGAGGCCCGTGCCCCGCGGCTTGGTCGAGAAGAACGGCTCGAAGATGCGAGGCGCGTTGGCGACCGAGATGCCCTTGCCGTCGTCGGCGACCTCGAGGAACACTTCCTGCCCCGACGCCGACACCGACACCCGGATGCGCCCGTCGTCCGGAACCGCCTCGCTGGCGTTGCGCAGGAGGTTCCACAGCACCTGCCGGAGCTGGTCGGGATCGCCCTTGACGAAGCACGGCTCGAGCGAGAGCTGGAGCTGAACGCCGCTGCGCCCGCTGGCCCGCAGCTCGCCCTCCTGCATCTGCACGACCTCGGAGACCAGCGCCGGCAGGTCCACCGACATGCTCCCGGCCTCGCGCGGGCGCGTGTAGTCGAGCAGCGTGGCCACCAGGCGATCGAGCCGTTCGACCTCCCGAACCACGATGTCCATGAGGCGCCGGTCCTCCTCGGTGGCCGCCGTGCTCCCGCGGAGGAGCTCGATGCTGCCCGAGACGGCCGCCAGCGGGTTGCGGAACTCGTGCGCGACCCCCGCGGCGAACCGGCCGAGCGTCGCCAGCTCCTCGTTCTTCGTCACCTCCGCCTCCACGCGGCGGAGCGCCGTCTTGTCCTCGAGGTGCAGGATGCTGCCGCGCTGTGCGCCCTTGCCGTCGTACAGCGGCGCCACCACGACGCCGATCGCCAGCTGCTGGCCGTCTCCGCGCAGGACCCCGAGCTCCCCCTGGAACTGCCCCCCCTGATCCTCCGAGGCACGGAGCGCGGAGGCGAGCTCCGGCGCGAGCCCCTCGATGGGGTGCCCGATCGTGCCCGCCGCGGGCACGCCGAAGAGGCGACTCGCGCCCTCGTTGCAGGCGAGCACGCGCTGCTCGCGATCGATCGTGACGAGCCCCGTCGTCAGGCTGCGCAGGATGTCCTGCGTGAGGGCCGCCGTGTCCTCCGCGTAGGCGCGGACCTCGGCGACCTTCTGGCCGACACGCCGCGCGGAGAGGACCAGGTTCGCAGCCAGGACGGTCACGCCCACGAGCGCCGCCAGGTTGATGACGAGGGCCCGGAAGAAGTCCGCCCCGTCCATGACCGGCGAGGGGCCGCCCACGACGGCGGGCAGCGAGCCCGTCCGCCCGAGGTACGAGACGCCCACGTACAGCACCGCGCCGGCGATGGCGGTCGCGAGCACCTCGCCCACGCGCTC
Source organism: uncultured Myxococcales bacterium (assembly GCA_964593795.1). GTDB lineage: Bacteria > Myxococcota_A > Polyangia > JAHFDS01 > JAHFDS01 > JAHFDS01. Next base: position 105,953 of record CAZQJC010000327.1, read on the forward strand.
GCAGATCATTGCCGAACCCACGATCGTCAGCAGGTACACGATGACGAACCCGCTCGCGGCGCCGCCGGTGACGTGCAGGAGGGCCGACGCCGTCACGAGGTCGATCAGCATCTGCACGTTCGCGAAGCGGGTGAGGTTCTTCGCGGCCGGCAGCCAGATCGCGTACGCGATCGACAGCGCGTAGGTCCCGAGGACCACGCTGAAGAGGAAACGGAGGAACGGCTGATCGAAGTCGGTCGCATCGGCCCGAAGCGCGTGCACGCCGACCACCGCCGCCAGCACGACGGTGATCCACGCCACCCGGAACGCCATCAGGCGCGAGATGCGGCGGCGCTGCTCGGTCATGGCGCCTCGCTCCGCGACGACCCGCTACTTCGTCTTGACGTTGCCGGCGATCTCGAAGATGGGCATGTACATGGCGATGAGGAGGCCGCCGACGATGCCGCCGAGGAACACGAGCATGAACGGCTCGATGAGGGCCGTCATGGACGCGACGGCGGCGTCGACCTCGTCCTCGTAGAAGTCGGCGATCTTCTGCAGCATCGAGTCCATCGCGCCGGTCTGCTCGCCGACGGCGATCATCTGCACGACCATCGACGGGAAGACCTTGGTCTCCGCGAGCGGGCCGGCGACGTCCTTGCCCTCGGCCACCTTCTCGCGGGCGTGCATGATCGCCTCCTTGACGACCACGTTGCCGGCCGTCTTGGCGACGATCTCCATCGAATCGAGGATCGGGACGCCCGAGGACAGCAGCGTGCCCATCGTGCGCGTGAATCGCGCGACCACGGTCTTGCGCAGGACGTTGCCGATGACCGGCATCCGGAGCAGCAGCGTGTCGAAGATCTTTCGCCCCTTCGGGTTGGCGAGGAAGAACTTCATGCCTATCAGGAACGCGATGATCGAGCCGATGAGCAGGCCGATGTTCGCGACCAGCCAGTCCGAGATACCGATGACGACCTTGGTCGGGGCGGGCAGCTTGTCCTTGCCGCCGCCCATCTCGTCGAACATCTTGACGAACATCGGCACGACCTTCGTGAGCATGAGGGCCGTGACGCCGACCGAGATCACGAGGATGGCGACCGGGTACGTCATGGCGCCCTTGACCTGCGCCTTGAGCTTCATCGCCTTCTCGATGTAGGCCGAGAGGCGCTGCAAGATCGTGTCGAGGATACCGCCGACCTCACCGGCCGCGATGAGGTTGCAGAAGAGGTCGTCGAAGACCTTGGGGTGCTTGCGCAGGGCGTCCGAGAAGGTCTGACCGCTCTCGACGCCCACCTTGACGTCGAGGAGCACCTTCTTGAGGGCCTTGTTGCCGGACTGGTTGGCGAGGATGTCGAGGCACTGCACGAGCGGCAGGCCGGCGTCGATCATCGTCGCGAACTGCCGGGTGAAGATGACGATGTCGCGCTCCGGGATCGTCTGCCCCGGCATGGAGAACTTGAAGCCCACGCCCTGCTTGCGGATCTTCGAGATCGTGATCTGCTGCAGCTTGAGCCGCTCGCGCGCGGCGTCCTCGCTGTCGGCCTCGATCGTCCCCTTCTTGGTCTCGCCGGTCTTGGTCTTGCCTTCCCAGACCCAGACGACTGCTGTGGCTGCGGCCATGACCTACTCCCTTCCCGGGGGAAGCACTAGCGCCCCTGCGGCGGACGCCCGGCGCCCGGTCCGCTCTTCTCGGCGTTGGCGATCATCGTCCGGAGCTCGTCCACGTCGGTGCTGCGCCCGATGGCCTCCTCGAGCGTGATGAGACGCTTGAGGTAGAGGCTGCAGAGCGCCTGGTTCATCGTCTGCATGCCGAACTTCGATTGGCCGATCTGCATCTGGGAGTAGATCTGGTGGATCTTGTCCTCGCGGACGAGGTTCCGGATGGCGGGGTTCGGCACCATGATCTCGAGCGCCATCACGCGCCCTGCGCCGGTCGCGCGCGGGATGAGCGCCTGCGACAGCACGCCCTCGAGCACGAACGAGAGCTGCGCGCGGATCTGCGGCTGCTGGTACGGCGGGAAGACGTCGACGATGCGGTTGATGGTCTGCAGCGCGCCGTTCGTGTGCAGCGTCCCGAACGCGAGGTGGCCCGTCTCGGCGACCGATAGCGCCGCCTCGATGGTCTCGAGGTCGCGGAGCTCGCCGATGAGCACGCAGTCCGGGTCCTGCCGGAGGATCGACTTGAGCGCGCGCTTGAAGCTCTGCGTGTCGCTGCCGACCTCACGCTGGTTGACGATGCAGCCCTTGTGCGGGTGGAGGAACTCGATCGGATCCTCGATCGTCACGATGTGCAGGCGCTGCTCGGTGTTGATCTTGTCGATGATCGACGCGAGCGTGGTCGACTTGCCGGAGCCCGTCGGGCCCGTCACGAGGACGAGGCCGCGCGGCCGGTTCGCGAGCTCCGCGATGACCGGCGGCAGGCCGAGCTCCTGGAACGTCATGACCTTGAACGGGATCATGCGGAACGCGCCCGCCACGGCTCCGCGCTGCATGAAGATGTTTCCGCGGAAGCGCGCGAGGTTCTTCACGCCGAACGAGAAGTCGAGCTCCTGATCCTCCTCGAAGCGCAGCTTCTGGGCGTCGGTGAGCACCGAGTAGCAGAGCTGCTTGGTCTCGATCGGCGTGAACGGCGGCGTGCGGAGCGGGACCAGCAGGCCGTCGATGCGAAGCTGTGGCGGCGACCCCGTCGTGATGTGGAGGTCGCTCGCGCCCTTGTCGATCATCGCCTTGAGCAGCTGGTGAAGGTTGACCTTCTGCTGCTGCTGGGGCGGTTCTGCTCCTCCGGCGTAACCCAATTCGGTCTCCGTTCTCTCTCGCCTGGCTAGTCCGCCACGCTGACGCGCAGGATCTCTTCGATCGTCGTGGTGCCCTCGCAGATCTTCGTGATGCCGCTCATGCGCAGCGTGCGCATGCCGAGCCGGATGGCCTCGGCCTTGAGCTCGGCGGCGGACGCGCCCTGCAGCACGAGCTCCTTGAGCCCCTCCTTGAACACCATCACCTCGTACAGGGCGACGCGGCCTTTGTAGCCGCTCCCCTTGCACGTCTCGCACGCGGTGCCGCCGGCGGCCTTGCCCGTCCCGCGCATCATCTTCGCGCCCTTCGCCTCCTCGGGCGTGCAGCCGATTGCGAGGAGCTTGTCGATCCCCGTCTCGGTGTCGGGCGCCGTGCAGGTCTTGCAGACCTTGCGCGCGAGGCGTTGCGCGAGCACGCAGTTGAGCGAGGCGGTCACGAGGAAGGGCTCGACGCCCATGTTGAGCAGACGCGTGACCGTGGAGGGCGCGTCGTTCGTGTGCAGCGTGGACAGCACCATGTGGCCGGTGAGCGCGGCCTTGACCGCGATCTCGGCCGTCTCGAAGTCGCGGATCTCACCCACCATGATGATGTCGGGGTCCTGCCGCAGGAACGACCGCAGCGCCGCGGCGAAGTTGAGCCCGATGTCGTCGTGCATCTGGCACTGGTTGATGCCGAAGAGGTTGTATTCGACCGGATCCTCGGCGGTGGAGATGTTCTCCGTGGGCTTGTTGAGATCGGAGAGGGCCGAGTAGAGGGTCGTCGTCTTGCCCGAGCCGGTGGGGCCGGTGACCAGCGTCATGCCGTTCGGGCGGTGCAGGCAGTCGAGGAAGTCCCGCAGCTGCCCGTCCTCGAACCCCAGCTTCGTCATGTCGAGCTGGAGGTTCGACTTGTCGAGGAGGCGCATGACGATCTTCTCGCCGAACAGGCAAGGCAGGACCGACACGCGGTAGTCCATCTCCTTGCCCTTGCCGAGCTTGAGCTTGATGCGACCGTCCTGCGGCAGGCGGCGCTCGGCGATGTCGAGGTTCGACATGATCTTCAGGCGCGAGGTGATCGCCGGACGGAGCTTGAGCGGCGGCGTCATCTTCTCCTGCAAGACACCGTCGGTCCGGTAGCGCACGCGGTACGACTTCTCGTAGGCCTCGATGTGGATGTCCGAGGCGCCTTCCTTGATGGCGTTGATGAGGATGAG
>CAZQJC010000328.1:0-77619 GCA_964593795.1 uncultured Myxococcales bacterium
TGCAGCGCCGCATCCTGTACACGATGTTCCACGGCCTGCACCTCTACCCGGACGCCAAGTTCAAGAAGTCGGCGTCGGTGGTCGGCGAGGTCATCGGCAAGTACCACCCGCACGGCGACACCGCGATCTACGACGCGATGGTGCGCATGGCGCAGTGGTTCTCGCTGCGCACGCCGCTCGTCGACGGCCACGGCAACTTCGGCGACCTCTCGGGCGACGCGGCGGCAGCCTACCGCTACACGGAGGCGCGCCTCACGCCGGCGGCGATGCTGCTGCTCGACGATCTGCGGAACGAAACGGTCGACTTCCGCCCGACGTTCGACGGGCAGCACCAGGAGCCGATCGTCCTTCCGGCTCGCTTCCCGAACCTGCTCGTCAACGGCGCGACCGGCATCGCGGTCGGCATGGCGACGAACATCCCGCCGCACAACCTCGGCGAGGTGTGCGCCGCGGCGATCGCGCTCATCGAGGATCCGGCGCTCGAGACCAAGGACCTCCTCAAGTACGTCCGCGGGCCGGACTTCCCGACCGGCGGGCGCATCCTCAGCACCAAGGCCGAGCTGCGCGCGATCTACGAGACCGGCCAGGGCACGGTGAAGGTGCGCGGCGAGTTCACGGTCGAGGACCTCGCGCGCGGCAAGCAGCAGATCGTGGTGACGTCGATCCCGTACGCGCTCGACCGCGACCCGCTCGTGGCGTCGATCGGCGAGGTCGTGGCATCGCGGAAGCTGCCGCTTCTGCTCGACGTACGCGACGAGTCCACGAACGACGTGCGCATCGTGCTCGAGCTCAAGCCCGGCTCGGACCCCGCCGCGGTGATGGCGTACCTGTTCAAGCACACGCAGCTCCAGACGAACTTCGCGGTCAACCTGACGTGCCTCGTCCCGACCGACAACCCGCAGGTGTGCGGGCCGGAGCGGCTCGACCTCAAGTCGATGCTCCGGTACTTCCTGGATTTCCGCCTGCAGGTCGTGCGCCGGCGCATCGAGCACCAGCTCCGCGAGCTGCGAAAGCGCATCCACCTCCTCGAGGGCTTCGAGAAGATCTTCGACGCGCTCGACGAGGCGATCCGCATCATCCGCAAGTCCGAGGGCAAGGACGACGCGCGGGAGAAGCTGTGCAAGCGCTTCGCCCTCGACGAGGAGCAGGCGGAGGCCGTCCTCGAGACCAAGCTCTACAAGCTCGCGCGGCTCGAGATCGAGGCCATCCGCAAGGAGCTGGCCGAGAAGCGCGCGGAGGCCAAGAAGCTCGAGGCGATCCTGGCGAGCGAGGCGCGCCTCTGGGGCGTGGTGAAGAAGGAGCTCGTGGACCTCGCGGCCGAGCGCGCGGACAAGCGGCGCAGCAAGCTCGGCGGCACGGACGACGAGCCGGAGTTCGATCCCGAGGCGTACATCGTCGCCGAGGACAACGACGTGGTGGTCTCGCGCGACGGCTGGATCAAGCGCGCCCGCGAGATCAAGGACATCGGGACGACGCGCCTGCGCGAGGGCGACTCGGTGCTCACGGTGCTGCGCACGTCGACCAAGGAGAACGTCGTCCTGTTCTCGAACCAGGGCGGGGCGTACGTCATCCGCGCGAACGACCTGCCCGCGACGACCGGCTACGGCGAGCCGGTGCAGAAGCTCTTCAAGTTCGACGACGGCGAGCGCGTCATCGCGGCGATCACGCTCGACGCGCGGTCGCTCAAGAAGCCGGCCGCGGCGGTGCTGCTCGCGGTGACCAAGCAAGGGCTCGGCCTCCGCTTCCCGCTCGAGCCGCACCTCGAGGCGTCCACGCGCTCGGGCCGGCGCTACGCCAAGACCGGCGACGGCGACGAGATCGTGGGCGTTTCGCTGGCCAACGAGGAGGGCGCGTCGCTCGTGGTGGTGACCGAGCAGGGCAAGGCGCTGCGATGCGAGGTCGGCCAGGTGAACCTCCTCGGCGGCCCCGGCAAGGGTGTGCAGGTGATCAAGGTCGATGCCGGCGACCGCGTGCTCGGCTTCGGCGTCGGCGCGCCGCTCCGCGTGGAGACCGTGACCGCGCGGACGTTCGACGTCGGCAAGCAGATCGAGCTCCAGGAGCGCGGCGGCAAGGGCTCGCAGGTGACCAAGCGCGGCGAGCGCCTCGCGCGCGTGGTGCCCCCGCCGATCGTGCTCGTGAGGGAAGAAGAGAAGTGAGGCTTCAGGCTTCAGGCTTCAGGCTTCAGGGGCCGGAGTGAGTCGCGACCCACGTCGACTCAAGGTCTTCGGGCTCGCCGATGAGCTCGTGGTCGAAGTGTATCGACATACGTCGAGCTTCCCGATGTCGGAGCGCTTCGGGCTGCAGGCGCAGCTCCGGCGCGCAGCCGTTTCGGTCCCGACCAATCTCGTCGAAGGCTGTCACCGAGCATCGACGAAGGACTACAAGCACTTCGTGACGATGGCGATGGCCTCAGCTGCCGAGGTTCGCTACCTCGTCGACTTGTCCAGGCGTCTGGGATTCGTGGCGCCGGATGGATTCGAGGCGTTGAGCCCCCGCTACGATGAGCTCGTGCGAGGCCTGCAGGGCCTTGTCTCGGCGCTCGAGAGGCGCGCCTGACTTCCGGCTTGAAGCCTGAAGCCTGAAGCCTGAAGCCTCATGTCCAAGGACGATGACGATGAGCTCGAAAAGAAGCGCAGAGAAAAGCAGGAAAAGATGAGCACTTCGTACTCTGGCAGCGACATTCTCGTCCTCGAGGGGCTCGAGCCCGTGCGGCGCCGGCCGGGCATGTACATCGGCGGCACGGGGGCGTCGGGCTACCACCACCTCCTGTGGGAGATCGTCGACAACTCGGTCGACGAGGTGATGAACGGCTACGCCAAGCGCATCGAGGTCACGATCCACAAGGACGGCAAGAGCGCGACGGTGGTGGACGACGGGCGCGGCATCCCGCTCGACGAGATCCCCAAGTTCAAGAAGTCGGCGCTCGAGATCGTGATGACCACGCTGCACGCCGGCGGCAAGTTCGAGAAGAAGGGCTACGCGCACTCGGGCGGCCTGCACGGCGTCGGCGCGTCGGTCGTCAACGCGCTGTCGGAGGAGGTGCGGGTCCGCGTCAAGCGCGGCGGCAAGGAGCACGAGCAGACCTACGGGCGCGGGCTCGTGACGAGCAAGCTGCGCGTCCTCGGCGGCTGCCGCGGCACGGGCACGACGACGTACTTCCGGCCGGATCCGGACATCTTCGGGCACAAGCTGGCGTTCGACGTCCCGCACATCCGCGAGCGGCTCGAGGCCAAGACCTACCTGCACAAGGGCCTCAAGGTGCTGTTCGTCGACGAGGCGACGGGCGAGAAGGTCGAGTTCGCGCACTCGCAGGGCATCGCCGACTACCTCGGCCGGATCATCGGCGAGCGCGGCAAGCCCGCCTCCCACGCGGGCAGCTTCTACGTCTCGAGTGACCAGCTCGAGGGAGGCGCCAAGGCCGAGCTGTCGATGGCGTGGACCGAGGCGACCGACGAGCACGTGCGCTCGTTCGTCAACGGCATCCCGACGGGCGCCGGCGGCACGCACGAAAACGGCCTGAAGAGCGGCATCGTCAAGGCGGTGCGCAACTACCTCGAGACGACGGGCACGGCACCGAAGGGCGTCACGCTCGCGGCGGAGGACATCCGTGAGGGCCTGGTCGCGATCCTCTCGACGTACGTCGCCGAGCCGCAGTTCCAGGGGCAGACCAAGGACCGGCTCAACAACCCCGAGGTCGCGCAGCAGATCGACGCGTTCGTACGGCCGGCGCTCGAGAAGTGGCTCTACGAGAACCGCTCGCTGTCCGAGCAGATCGTGGCGCGCATGGCGCTCGCGGCGCGCGCGCGCGAGGCGAGCCGGGCGGCGGCGCAGCAGGTCACGCGCAAGACCGCCGTGTCGCACCGGCTGAACCTGCCCGGCAAGCTCGCGGACTGCGCCTCCACCGACCCGGGCGACAGCGAGCTCTTCATCGTCGAGGGCGACTCGGCAGGCGGCTCGGCGAAGCAGGGGCGCGACCGCAAGACGCAGGCGATCCTGCCGCTCCGCGGCAAGGTGCTCAACGCCGAGCAGGCCGCGATGGCCAAGGTGCTGCAGAACAAGGAGCTGCAGGACATCGTCAGCGCCCTCGGCTGCGGCATCAGGCCCGAGCTCGACGTGGGCAAGCTGCGCTACCACAAGATCATCCTGCTCATGGACGCGGACGCCGACGGGCACCACATCTCGACGCTGCTCCTGACGTTCTTCTACCGGCACATGCCGGCGCTCATCCGCGCGGGGCACGTGTACCTCGCGCAGCCGCCGCTCTATCGCATCGACGTGGGAAAGCAGACCTACTGGGCGCTCGACGACGCGGAGCGCGACAAGATCCTCGCCACCAAGGTGGCCAAGAACCAGAAGCCCGACATCTCGCGCTTCAAGGGCCTCGGCGAGATGATGCCGGCGGTGCTCAAGGAGACCACGCTCGATCCGCGCCGGCGGACGCTCTTGCGGATCGCGATCGACGACGAGGCCGAGACCGAGCGCCAGCTCGGCGAGCTCATGGGCAAGGACGCCGGCGCCCGCTTCCGCTTCATCATGGAGCGCGCGCGCGAGGCCGACGTCGAGATCGACGTGTAGCAACCTCCGGATGCCCCAGCCAATCGTGCTCGTGCTCGTGCTCGTGCTCGATCCGGGCCAGCGACCGTGACCAACCCCGGCCGCGCCGGCTGGATCCTCGTCCTCGTCGGCCTGTGGTTGCTCGGCACGGCCGGCGGGATCGTCGCGCCGGTCGTGGCGGCGTGGGTCGTGCACCACGAGTCGGCGACGTGGTCGCCGGTGCCGTGCACGATCGACTCGGCGCGCCTGGTCGATCGGTCGGCGAATTCGCGCCACCACAGGAGCTGGGCCGTCGAGGCCACGTACCACTACGAGGTCGGCGGGCGCACCTACCGGGGCGCGGTGGTCGACCACCTGCCGAGCTACTCGGACCGGCGCGCCGTCATCCAGAAGTACCGTTTCGGCCCGCTCGAGGAGGCGATGGCGGCGGGCACGCCGTTTCTCGGCTGGGTCGATCCCGAGGATCCGACGCGCGCTGTCCTGTTCCGCGACCTGCCGCCGTACGCGTACATCATGCCCTTCATCTGCGCGCTGATGGGCTGGGGGGGCATGCGCGTCTTCGTGGCCGGCGTGCTGGCGCGCCGGCGCGCGCACCGGCGGGCGCGCCTGTCGGACGAGTACCCCGATCGGCCCTGGATGGTCGACGACCTGTGGGACGGCTTCGCGACCCGGTCGAACCCCGAACGGCTATTCGGGCCGTGGCTCGGGACCGCCTACTTCACCGCGATGGCGGCGATCTTCGTGAACCTCTGCCTCGAGCGCCACGCCAAGCCCGCGGGCAAGGTGCTGACGGTCGCGATGGTGGTCGTCTCCCTCGCGCTGCTCGCGCGCACGCTCTACCGCACCGCGCGACACCTCAAGTGGGGCCGGCTGCGCCTCGCGGTCGCGCGCATGCCGACGAGGCCGGGGGATCTGCTCGAGGGCCTCATCACGTGCGGGCGCCGCGTCGAGGCGAAGGACGGCTTCTCGCTCACGCTGCGCTGCCTCGAGGGCGCGGGCAGGCGCCGCAGGCTCCGCTGGGAGGGCGGCGGCCGCGTGACCCAGGACCTCCTCGGCGCGCTCGACGCCGACGGGACGATGATCCCGGTGCGCATCGAGGTGCCCGCGGACCAGCCCGCGACGGCCTTCGGCGCGGCGGTGCGCTGGGAGCTCGAGGTCCGGAGCGACACGCCCGGGGTCGACCTGCGCGCGACGTTCGCGGTGCCGATCTACACGTGCCCGGACGAGCGCGTCGAGCGCCGCGCGTGACGCTCGCCATCGCGATCACGGCGGTCGGCCTCGCAGGCGCGCTGCTCGCCGAGCGGGCCGGCGCGCGCGCGGCGATGTGGGCGACCAAGCCGGTGGCCTCGGCGGGCTTCCTGCTGGCGGCGTGGCTCTCTGGCGCCGCCACCTCCGACTATGGGCGGCTGATCCTCGCGGGGCTCGTGCTCTCGTGGCTGGGCGACGTGCTCCTCATCCCGAAGGCGCGGGCCTGGTTCCTCGCGGGGCTCGGCGCGTTCCTGCTCGCCCACGTGGCGTACGCGGCCGCGTTCGCGCAGCGCGGCGTCTCCCCGCGCACGGTCGCCCTGGCCTGGGTGCCGATCGTCCTCGTCGGCGTCGTCGTGCTGCGCTGGCTGCGCCCGCACGTGCCGCGCAAGATGCAGGCGCCGGTCGTCGCCTACGTGATCGCGATCAGCGCGATGGTGGCCCTCGCCGCGGGCACGTTCGCCGCGCGCGCGGACTGGCGCGTCCTCGCGGGCGCGCTCCTCTTCTGGATCTCCGACCTCTTCGTCGCGCGCAACCGCTTCGTCTCGCCGGGCCTCGAGAACCGCGTGATCGGCCTTCCGCCCTACTACGCCGCGCAGCTCCTCCTCGCCGCGACGACGGGCTGACGCTCAGTCGAACCAGCCCGCGGGCCACAGGGGCTCCGGGGTGAGGTGCGGGAGCAGGCGGCGGGCGGGCTCGTAGCGCGCCCAGAGGTCGGGGAAGGCGGCCCGCAGCGAGGGCACGGTGCCGTGGCGGATGTTCACGCGATCGACGTCAAGCGCCGCGCCGCCCTCGAGCGAGACGCGATAGCCGCCGCCCCTCGCGGCGACGTCTGCGATCCTCCCCGGGACATATTCGATGTCACGCATGTGTACGAGGCGCGAGATCAGCAGGCGGTTGAGGATGTCCGCGCGCGCGGCGAGCGGCCGAGGCTCGGGGCCGTTGAGCGTCACGCGGGTGTCCGTGCGCAGGCGCGAGGCGAGGAGCGCGTCGAGGCCCGCGGGGAGCGGCAGCGACGCGTAGCGGTCCCAGAGGAGCGCGTTCGCCGCGACATCCGAGAGACCCTCGATCGCCCCTTCGATCTCCAGGAGCGCCGCCTCGAGCGCGCCGATGCCGGGGAGCTCGGCGAGGCGGTCCGCGAGCTCGGCGTGCGCGAAGCGCGCGAGCCGGAGGTAGAGCACGTCGATGACGCCACCCTCGCCGACGCCGGTGACGAGGTGATGCCTGGGCGCGCCTCCTTGCCGAATCGTGGCGATGTCCTCGTCGGCCCAGTAGGACGAGAGCGGCAGCGCGCCGAACGAGCGCTCGATGCCCACGCCGAGCGCGAGCACGACGGCGTCGAAGCGCTCGGCCGCCGCTCCCGCGGCGGACACGGCGGGCCCGTCGACGAGGGTCACGGGGCGCGCGTCGCAGCGCACCTCGATCGCGAAGCGGCGCACCTCGGCGTCGAAGCCGGCGAGCACCTCGGCGGCCATCGCGGCCGAGAGCCCCGCGGTCCAGTCGAGGAGCGGCAGGCCCGCGCGGGGCTGGCGCGCGCCGGGCCGCGGCCACTCGTGGATGTGCGGGTGGATGTGGCGAACGTGGTTCGACCGCTGCGTGTGCAGGAGCGAGGAGGCGGCCTCGAGCAGCGAGACGCGGACGCCGCGGCGCCCCAGGCCCGCCGCGACCGCGAGCCCGGCGAAGCCGCCACCGACCACGCACGCGCGCGCCCCGGCGCCGAGCGCGCCGGTGGCCTCGAGGGCCCACGCGAGGTTGAACCCCCGCACTGCCTGAAGGTGAATCGACACCCAGCGCTCGAGGCATCCGCAGACGAAGACGCCGGGTGCCCCGGGCACGACGGCATAGGGAAGGATCGCCTCGAGCCCCTGCTCCATCGCCCCAGCCTACCCCCAAACCTGCCCCCTGCCCCCTGGCCCACTGGTGCTCGTGCTCGTGCTCGTGCTCGTGCTCGTGCTCGTGCTCGTGCTCGCGCCCTGCCTCTGACTGATCGCCCCTCCCGGGGGTTCGATCGCACTCCGATCGATCTCGCGGGGGTGCTACCGACGGGGGCCAGGCTTGCGCGCGGGCGGTGCACCGGGGCCTGCCTCTCGCGGCTTCCGCGCGGTGCGTGACTTGCGTGGCTCGCGCGCGTTGCGCGGTTTCCTCGGGGCGGCAGTGGCAGGGGCAGAGGGGGAGGCCTCGAGCTCGTCGATGGGCTTCGGACAGTGCGCGCGGACCTTGCACCCGCGGCACTCCACCCCGCGCCACAGGCGCGAGAAGTACGCCTGCAGCGCGTCCAGCATGGCGTCGTCGGTGGTGGTGACGCCGAGCTCGAAGTTGCGCTTGCCCTGGCCTCGCACGCCGAGGCCCGCCCCGGTGAAGTTGGCGCTGCCGAGGTACGCGAGGGCGCCGTCGACGATCACGAGCTTGCAGTGGACGCGGGGGCAAAGGCGCATGGCGAGGCCGCCCCCCGCCAGGCGCGGGCGCGTGGTGAGGGCCTCGCGGAACGGACCGGAGGGCGGCGACGCGTGGAGCAGCCGCAGCTCGACGCCGCGCGCGCGCAGGCCCTCGAGCTCGTCGAGGATCGAGCGGTAGCCGCGGCGGCGCGTGGGCGTCGCCGGCGCCTCGACCTGCAGCTCCTTGAGGTTCGCGGTCGCGATCCACACCGACGCGCGCGCCTGCAGAATCGCCTCCACCACGCGCGCGTAGTGGCCGCGCCCCGCCACCAGCTCGAGCGGCACCGCCCGCGCCGGGAGCACGAAGTCGACCGGACCCTCCACCGGACGGTTGTGGCGCGACGCAGGCGCCGGAGCAAGAAAACGGATCCGGACCCGACGCCCGACACATTCGCTCATGCGGATGGATCTTGGTCGAGGTACGCTTGCGCCGTGCGCTGGTCCTTCCGCGGGCTGCTCGTCGCCACGCACCTCGGCCTCGTGGCGGCGGTCGTGGTCGTCACGCTGTTCACGCTCGACCGGTCGATCGGCGCCGAGCTCGAGGAGAAAGCCCGGGCCCGCCTGGCCCAGCAGGCGCGCGGCGCGGCCGAATGGATCGGGCGCGCGCGCAAGCACCAGGAGCAGCTCGCCGGGCGCCTCGCGCAGATCGTGGACGCGCACGTGTTCTTCGTGGGGCCCGACGGCAAGCGGGTGGCCTACGCGCCCGCCCCCGGCGCGCAGCCGCTGCCGGTCGAGGCGCTCGTATCGGTCGAGGCGCCCGCCGCGGACGGCTACGTCGTCCGCCTCGGCGTGCCGATCGAGGAGGTCGCGGCGCCCCGCCGCGCGCTGCGCCGCGAGCTCTTCGGGGCGGCCCTGGTCGGCTTCGGGGCCGCGATCGCGCTCGCGCTCCTGGTCGCGCGGCGCACGAGCCGGCCGCTCGGCTCGATGAGCGCGTACGCGGGGCGCATCGCCAGGGGCGACTACGATCAGCCGGCGCCGGATGCGAGCGGGCCGGCCGAGGTGCAGGTGCTCGGCCGGGCCCTCGGCTCGCTGGCCGAGCAGGTGCGCGCCCGCGTGCGCGACCTCGAGCTCGAGCGTGATCGCCTCTCGGCGATCCTCCGCGGCATGGTCGAGGGCGTGCTGGTCGTCGGCGCGGATCGGCGCGTGCTCGCGGCCAACCCGTCGGCGCACGCGCTCCTCGGTCAGGCCGGCCCGCTCGAGGGTCGCGGCCTCGACTCGCTCGGTCTCGAGCCCGAGCTGGCGCGGGTCATCGAGGGCGCGCTCGCGGGCGAGGAGGCGTCGTCGGTGGAGCTGCCCCGCGACGCCGCGGCGCTCGTGGTGGGCGCGCGGCCGCTCGCGCTCACGGACGGGCGCGGCGCGGTGGCCGTCCTGCACGACGTCACGCGCCTCCGGCGGCTCGAGACCATGCGCCGCGACTTCGTGGCGAACGTGTCGCACGAGCTGCGCACGCCCGTCACGGCCATCCAGGGCTACGCGGAGACGCTGCTCGGGTTCGAGGGCGATCCCGCCCGCGCGCGCGGCTTCGTCGAGATCATCCACCGGCACTCGCTCTGCATCGCGCGCCTCGTCGCCGACCTCCTGCGCCTCGCGGAGCTCGAGGCCCGTCCGGCGAGCGTGCAACCGCGCGAGCCCGTCGCCCTCGCGGCGACCGTGCGCGAGGCGGTGGCCAACGTGCGGCAGGCCCAGGCCGCCGACGCGACCGCGGAGATCGAGGTGGAGATCGCCGAGGATCTCGTGGCCCGCGGAGACGCGGACGGGCTCGAGCAGGTCGTCACGAACCTCGTCGGGAACGCCGTGCGCTACGGGCGCCCCGGCGGGCGCGTCACGATCCGCGGCGCGCAGAGCGGCGAGCTCGTCACGCTGTCGGTCGCCGACGACGGGCCGGGGATCGCAGCGGAGCACCTGCCGCGCCTGTTCGAGCGCTTCTACCGCGTGGACGCGCACCGGTCGCGCGAGGCGGGCGGCACCGGCCTCGGCCTCGCGATCGTCAAGCACCTCGTCGAGGCGATGGGCGGCCGCGTGCGCGCCGAGAGCGCCGAGGGTCAGGGCGCGACGTTCACGGTGGAGCTGCCCGCGTGACGCTCGCGGCCGGCGCGCGCGTCGAGCGCTACGTCATCGAGTCGCTGCTCTCGGAGGGTGAGGCAGGCGTCGCGTCGTACCTGGCGCTGGATCCGGAGCTCGGCCGGCGCGTGGAGCTCCTCGTCCTGCCCGACGAGGAGGCCTCCGCGCAGACGATCGCGGCGGCGCGGCTGCAGGCGAGGCTCCCGCACCCCAACGTGCTCGTCGTCTACGACGTGGGGCGCGCCGGGCGAGGGGCCTTCATCGCCTCCGAGCGCTTCGCGGGCACGCCGTTTTCCGCGTGGCTCGAGCGTGGTCCAGGCGCGGAGGCGGCGCTGCGCGTGCTGCTCGCCGCCGGGCGCGCGCTCGCGGCCGCCCACGCGGCGGGGATCGCGCACGGGGCGTTCGACGCGGAGCGGATCGTCGTCGACGCAGGGGGCGTCGAGGTGCGCGTGCGCGACTTCGGCCGGCCGGCGGACGCCGCGCTCGTCCGCGCCGACCTGCAGGCCCTCGCGCGCACGCTCGAGGCGTCGCTCGGCACGCCGGAGCCCAGAGAGCGACGCGCGCTCGAGGACGTCCGGGCGGGCCGCGTGACCTCCGTGGAGGCTCTGCTCGCGGCGCTCGAGCCCCCGCAGCGCCGGATCTGGCGGCGGTTCGTGGCGGCCGCGGCGCTCGGCTCGCTCGCGCTCGTCGCCTGGCGCGCCGGGATGGATCGGGCGCAGCTCTGCAGCGGCGCGGAGCAGCGCCTCGCGGGCGCGTGGGACGCCGGGCGGCGCGCGGCGGTCGAGCGCGCCCTCCTGGCGACGGGTCGGCCCTACGCGGCGGGCGTCGCGGCGAGCGTGGTGCGCGCGCTCGACGGCTACGCGAGCGCCTGGTCGGGGATGCACCGCGAGGCGTGCGAGGCGACGCGCGTGGCGCGCAAGCAGCCGGAGGACGTGCTCGATCTCCGCATGCGCTGCCTGGAGGAGCGGCGCCGCGAGCTGGCCGCGGTGACGGACCTGCTCTCGCACGCGGACGCGCCGATGCTGGACCGGGCGCCCGACGGCGCGGGGAAGCTATCCGCGATCGCCGCCTGCTCCGACGTGCCCGCGCTGCGCTCGGGGCTGCGGCAACCACGCGACGCGAAGGAGCGCGCGGCCGTGGACGCGATCCGGGAGCGCATCGCCCGCGCGAAGGCGGCCCTCGTCCTCGGGCGCTGGGTCGACGGGCGCAAGGAGGCGGAGGCGGTCCTGGCGGAGGCGCGATCGGTCGGCTTCCGTCCCGCGATCGCGGAGGCCGCGTTCGTGCTGGGGACGCTCGAGAACGCGCTCGGGAGGCCCAAGGAGGCCGAGGTGGTGATGCGCGCCGCGGTGGAGGCGGCCGAGGCCGAGCGGCACGATCAGCTCGTCGCGCGCGCCTGGGTGGGGCTGCTCTTCGTGGTGGGGGCGCAGCCCGGCCGCACGGACCTGGCGGAGGTGGACCGCGCGGCTGGGGCGGCGATCGAGCGCCTCGGCGGCCACGCGGAGCTCGAGGCCGCGCGCGAGAACCACCTCGGCACGACGGCCACGCGCACCGGAAAGCTCGAGGAGGCCGCCCAGCACCTCGGCCGCGCGCTCGCGGGCTTCCGGCGCGCGCTCGGACCCGACAGCCCGCAGGTGGCGCGCGTGATGGCGAACCTCTCGCTCGTGCTGCTCAACCTCGGCCGCTACGAGGAGGGCGCGAAGCTCGCGACGGAGGACCTGGCGCTGTTCGAGCGCGTGCTCGGGCCGGAGCACCCCGAGGTCGCGGTCGCGCACGAGCGCCTCGTCGAGCTGCTCGGGCACCTCGGGCGCCACAAGGAGGCGCTGCCGCACGCAGAGCGCGCGCTCGCGATCCGCGAAGCCGCCCTCGGCAAGGACCACCCGGACCTCACCTTCGCGCTGTCGGCGCTCGGAACCGCGCTGCGCAACGTACGCAACCTCGCCGACGCGGAACGCGCCCACGCGCGCGAGCTGTCGCTCCTCGAGAAGCAGCTCGGGCCGGACGATCCCGAGGTGGCGGGCGTGCTCGACGAGCTCGGGACGGACCAGCGGGACCTGAAGAAGCTATCGGAGGCCGCCGTGACGTTCCGGCGCGCGCTCGCGATCCGCCAGAGCGCCAAGGCGGGCGTGCAGCCGCGCGACCTGGGCCAGTCGTGGTTCAACCTGGGCGAGCTCGAGCGGCAGCGCGCACGCTTCAAACAGGCCGCGGACTCGCTCGGCAGAGCACGCGCCTTGCTCGAGAAGGATCTGGGCGCGGACCACCCCGACGTCGCGACGGTGCTCTTCGCCCAGGGCAAGCTGGCGATTGATCAGGCAAGGCCTTCGGTCGCCATCCCGCTGCTCGAGCGGGCGCTCGGGCTCCGCAAGGGAGGCGATCCGCTCGCGCGCGCCGACGTGGAGCTCGAGCTCGCACGGGCGATGGCCGACGCGAGGCAGGATCGCCCGCGCGCCAGGGCGCTCGTCGAGCGGGCGCTCGAGGCGTTGCGCGGCAACCTCCCGTACCGGGACGAAGGCCCACCGCAGCAGCAGATCACGAGCGCCGAGAGGCTGCTCGAGCGGCTGCGCTGAAGAGCCTACTGCGCCAGCATGTGGACGAAGGCGTGGGGCCTCGCGTCCGCGGCGCCGTCCAGCACGAACGCGCCGGCGGCGCCGACGCGGCCGTCGAGCTCGAAGGCCTGCAACCGGACGCGCGCGACCTGGCCGGCGAAGAACGGCTTTCGGTAGACCACGTCGACCACGCGCGAGAGGACGCTGGTCGAGCGTCCGTGCAGGCGCAGGCGGCGCAGCAGCGCCTCCTCGAAGGCGCGCAGGTACACGAGCGAGTTCACGTGCTGGTTCGAGTCGGTGTGGATGAGACCGAACGGCAGCTCGGCGTCGTCGAGCGTCGGCGCCTCGTCGAGCGGCCGCGCGCCCGGCGGTAGCTCCGCCAGCGCCTCCGGGGCGGGTCCGTTCCACACCTCCTCCGGCACCGGCTCCATCGGCTCGGGCAGCTCGCGAACGCGGCGCTCGTCGGCCGGGCCAAACGGCCGGGTCATCACGTGCTCGGCGAAGACGCGCATCGCGCGCGCGCGGCGCATCGGGCGCGGCGGCGGGGCCGTACGTGTGCGCGTGCGGCGCGGTGAGCTCGCCCCACATGAGCAGGAAGATGCGCCCGTCGTCTGCGTGCGCCAGGCCATAGCTGCCCGCCGCGGACACCGGGCCCGCAACCGCGAAGGGCCCCGCCTCGCCCTCGATGCGCAGGCGCGAGAGCACCGGCACGATGGTCGAGGTGCGCAGGACGCGCATGAGCGGCGAGCCGTTGACGAGCTGGCGCCACACCGCCTGCCCGAGCGCCTGACCCGCCACCTCCAGCACCATCCGCCCGTCCTGCAGGATGTCCTCGAACCGCAGCGCGACCTCGGCTCGACCACGTTCCGCGGACGCCGGCCAGGGCGGGATGTGCATACCCAGGATCATGCGCGCGCGACGCGGCGCGTCAACGGGATTTGGCGGATCGTCCACGTCCACGTCCACGTCCACGTCCACGTTTTTCGGAGCGCCTTTGACTAGAGTGCGGGGGTGCAGACTCGATGGCTCCTCCTTCTGTCGGCGTTGGCCCTCGCGTGCAGCAGCAACGACGACGTCATCCCGGTGGCGAACCTCGCCACCCTCAACGTCACGGCGGACGTGGCGCGCGCGCTCGTGGGCAAGCCGTTCTCGTTCCCCGAGGGCGTGACGGCCTTCGGAACCGGCCAGAACACCACGCTGACGTTCGACTCGGACAGCGCCGCGCGCTTGACCCAGGACGGCAAGACCGCGTCGCTGAGCCTCCGCTACGGCTCGTGCATCTTCACGGTGGACGCGTGCGATCCCGCCTGCCCCGCCATGCTCACCGCCGGCAAGATGGTGACGGTGCAGTCGTGCCAGCTCACGGTGCTCACGGACGACGACACCGGCTCGCTCGCGCTCGGCGCGAGCATGTCGCCCCCCACGTCGATCGGCGACGTGGAGATCCGCTGCAGCCAATCGAGCTGCGCGGTGCTGGTCGACAAGGTCCAGGTGGGGGTGATCGCGACGGTGAACGGCGGGTAGGAGACTACCCCTTGTAGATGATGGTGCCGACGTCCTCGCCGGCAAGCGCGCGCGTGAGCTGGCCGGGCTTTGTGGCGTTGATGAACTGCAGCTCGTGGCAGTAGCGGGCGCGCGGCATGTACTCGAGGACCACGCGCTCGACGATGAGGTCGGGCAGGTCACGCGCGAGGAGCTCCGAGCACGAGATGCGCGGGATGAGCTTCGCGGACGGGTTCTTCTTGGGGTCGTCCTCGTACAGGCCATCCTCGTCCTTGACGAAGATCGCGCGCTTGACGCCGAGCACCTCGGCCGACAGGAACGTCCCCGCGTCGGTGCGGTGCTTCGGGATGCGGCCGACCGTGTCGGGCTTCTCCCAGTAACCGAATGGTGGCATGCCGGTCATGATCGGGATGCAGCCGACGTTGAAGTAGAGCGGCAGCTTCTCGAAGTCGTCGGTCATGATGAAGAGCCCGCCGTGCTTGGCGAGCAGCATCTGCAGCATGCGCGCGTTCTGCCGGGGCACGTACTGCCCGAGCGCGGCGAGCACGCCCGTCGGCATCTCGAGGTCCGCGCCGATGGAGTAGATGTGCCGCGCGCGCGTGCCGCCGCCGCAGCAGAGCAGGAGCTGGTGCTTGTCCTTGGCCGCGACGATCTCGTCGAGCAGGGGGAAGATGGCGCTCCGGCCGCGGTCCATGACGGACTGGCCGCCGATCTTGAGCACCTTGACGTCGGGCATCATCGCGACCGGCGAGTAGTCCACCGTCGTCGCCGAGGAGGTGAGCGCGCCCTCTCCGAGCGAGCTCGGCAGCGTGCGCCGCGCGGGGACGTCAGCCACGGGCCACCTCCGCCGCGTCGCGCGTGATCACCGTGCCCACGTCCTCGCCGGCGAGCGCCCGCGAGAGCAGGCCGGGCCGCAGGCCGTTGATGATCTGCACCTTCTCGATGTGCCGCGCCGTCTTCCAGGCGAGGAAGAGCTCGCGATCGAGGATGAGCTCGTCGGGCATGTGGGCCAGCACCTCTCCGAGCGTCGTGCGCTCGATGAGCCTGGCGTCCGCGTGCTGCTTCGGGTCCTTGTCGTACAGGCCATCCTCGTCCTTGACGAAGATGATCTTCCGCATGCCGAGCACCTCGGCCTGGATGAAGAGGCCGAAGTCGGAGCCGTGCGCGGGCAGCGGGCCCTCCTCGGGCGGCGGCTCCCAGAAGTGGTACGGCGGCACGCTGATGACGATGGGCAGCATCTTGGAGTTCAGGTAGAGCGGCAGCTCCCAGAAGTGCTCGCGCTGCATCACGATCGAGCCGTGCTTGGCGAGGAGCGCATTGAGGAGCACCGCGTTCGCCTCCTCCATCGCGCCGACGAGCTGCGCGACGCCTCCCGTCGGAAGGCCGAGGTCGAGCGCGACGGAGATCGTGTGCCGCACGCGCGTCCCGCCGCCCACGCCGATGAGGAGCGGGTACTTGCCGATGAGCGAGCGGAGCTCCTCGGCGAGCGGCAGGATCGCGCCGGCCCCGCGGTCGAAGATCGACTGGCCGCCGAGGCTCACGAGCACGACCTCCGGCATGATCTCGATCTCGCGCTCGCTGTGCGTCTTCCTGATGACGCCGCGATCCTGCAGGGACTCGCGCATGAGCGGCGAGTCGATGTGCGTGCGACCGTCTCCGGTCACGAGCTTGCTCATTGGACGTTCTCCTTGGGTGCGGGCTTGTCCGGCCCGTCGGCTGGGGGCTGCTCGCCGGCCGCGGGGGGCTCGGCTGGCAGCGCGGTTCGAGCCGCGCGCACGAGCGCGGCGGTGACGAGGCCCGAGAGGGCCCCGAACGACACGTGGATCGCGAGGCCCGGGATGAGGAAGGCCCACGCGAGCGCGGGCGCACCGGCGACGATGGTGACGAGGAAGATCGTGACGAAGCGGCCGGCGCCGATGACGCCGCCGAGCACGGTCCAGGTGAAGGCGCCGGGCTCGCGGCCGCCGCGCACGAGGAGCGGCACGACGAGGTCGCAGATGAGCCCCGGCGTGGCGTGCTTGACGATCTCGAAGACGCCGTAGCGGCCGTCGCCCATCAGGAACGCGACCGTGCCCATGACGAGGCCGACGTAGGTCGCGCCGAGGCGCGAGCGCACGCGCATCCGCGCGAGCACGTAGAGCGGCGTCAGGATGACGAGCTTGTGGCCGGGCGCGAACGGGATGTTCGGCAGGATCTTGAGCGCCTTGATGCCGAGCATGACGAGCGCGAAGCCGCCGATGACGCTGATGTCGTGCGCGAGGAAGCGCGCGCGGTGGCCGTCCGACGTGGCCGGATCGACGCTCTGCTCGAGGTGCGCGCTGGCGCGGCCGATCTGACGGTCGAGGCGGCCGAGGATGGGGCCGACGTCGCCGCGCGAGATTCGCCGGATGCTCGCCCACAGGCCCTCTTGCGGGCCACCGCCGCCATCGCCACCACCGCCACCACCGCCACCACCGCCGCCACCGCCGCCACCGCCGCCACCGCCGCCACCGCCGCCACCGCGCCCGCGACCACCACCGCGGCCGTGCCGCTCGTCGTTGCCGAGCAGCGCGAGCACCACGTCGAGCGACAGCGCGATCGACGGCGGCACGCGCAGCTTGCGCAGGCCGAGCGCGATCGCGCGAGGATCCCCCGCGCGCGCCACCTGCGACGCGAGCACCACGCACAGCACGCGCAGCACCATGAGCACGCCCGCGAGCGCACCCGCGACGTTGATCGGGATCCCCTGCGGCGCCCCCGGAAGCCCGGCGCCGACACGAATCCAGCGGTCGTCACCGCCGTCGAGCGAGGTCAGCGCGAACGACGCGAGGATGAGGAGGGCGAACGCCCAGAGCTTGCGCACCTGGCGCACGAGGCGCGCGAGCGGCAGGCCGACCGCCAGCCAGAGGGCCGCCTGCAGGCCGATCGCGGCCGCGACCATCCACGGCTCGCGCAGGAAGAACACGCCGACCGCGACGCCGACCAGATACGCCACGCGCACGCGCGCGTCGACGCGGGTCAGGGCCGAGGGCGTGTCCATGGCTTCCCCCCTCAGTTTGCGCCACCACGGGTGGAGGCGAGCAAGGGAGTTGAGGGGCCGTCCGAAGCGGGCGCACGCGTTGCGTCGCAGCCGCGGAGGACGGAGCTGGGCCCTGCGGGTCGTGCCCGCGAGGGATCGAGCTTTTCAGGGGGTGGTTGGTGACCGAGCCGTGAGGAGGAGAGGAGGGACGGTGCGAGCAAGCCGGGCGCTACTGCGAGATCCGGACGTCGCCCTGACCGGTGATTCCGTTGTCCTGCTCGAACGGCTTGAGCGTGATGCTGACCTTGCCGTCCGCCGAGCGGTGCTCGAAGGAACCCTTGCACATGCCGGGGCCCTCCTGTCCGACTCGGAGCTGGACCTGGGTGTTGGCCGGATCTTCCAGCCACTTCACCTGGTACTGGCCGTCCGTGTCCAGCGACACCTCGTAGGTGTAGACCGCGGGCACGTTCAGGTCCGCGCAGCCTCCGGCATCCTGGACGGCGACCTCGAGCTGCCACGTCCCGAGGGGAACGCAGCCGGCTTCGGCCTCCTCCATGTCCGGCATCTGGCCGCTCGGGCGCTTGACGCCCTTGACGGCGAGCGTCGCCTTGCAGGTCAGTCCTTCCTGTTCGTCACCGATGGTTTGCGTGTTGTTTTCGGGCGTGCTCGGACCGGAGCCCATGTCCGGGTCGAACACGCTGCAGGCCGAGAGGCCCACTGCGAAGGTTGCGATCGAGAGGAACTTCCAGGAACGCAGGGTCACCATGTCAGGTTGTTACAGCACAGTTCATGCCGAACAAAACCCCAATGATTTCGTGCGAACGGCCCTTCGGAGTGAGGGGTGGGGGCGACAGGGACAGGACCGGAGTCCCCAGGGCACGGGGCCCCGGCCCGAAAGCTCCCGGGGCCCGGGAATGCTCGCGCCCGGGTCTGGGGTTTGCTCTGATGGACACCATGCGTCGTCGACATGTTGGATGGGTGCTGGGAGGCGTGGTCAGCCTGAGTGGTTGCAACCGCCCGGCCAAGCCGGCGCCCGGGGCCGACGCCGGCGCCTCGACCCGGCCGGCGGAGGTCCGGCCGGCGGATGCCGGCCCCGCGGATGCGCCGCTCGGCCGCTCCGGGCAGCACCGCGCCGAGGCGCCGTGGGTGCCGGCGGAGTTCAAGGCCGGCAACAGCAAGTGGCGCGACGCGGCCGTGTACGCGGACGGCAAGGCGCTCGGGTTCCTGCATTTCGGCGAGCTGCCGCTGTCGCTCGAGCCGATCTGGGTGAAATCCGAGGAGTCCCTCGACTTCGGCCCGGGCGACAAGGGTCCACGCGAGGCGCCCGTCAAGGAGCGGCGCTACCGGATCGTGGACCTGCTCGCGGCGTATGGCGTCGACGTGGGCAGCATCAAGGAGCTCCACCTCTATGGGGGCAAGGGCGTGCCGATGGTGGTGACGGCCCAGCAGCTCAAGGTCCACGGCAAGGGCCTGTGCTTCGGGTTCGGCGGCGGCACGAGCGGCAAGCCGCTCATGTTCTCGCCGGCGGGCCTGAAGACGAACACGACCTTCGACCAGGTGCGTACGATCGCGGTGTACGCGACGAAGAAGCCACCCAAGGTGACGGCGGAGGACGTGTTGCTCGACGGCAAGCCGGTCGAGGACGTGCCCTACTTCGGCGAGCCGCTGCGCGGCGGCATCCACGTCTACAAGGACGATCGGCTGGCGACGGTGATCAAGCGGCACAAGCTCGTGCCCGAGTCTCCCGCGGCGGTCAAGGACGGCGACAAGGTCCGCTTCAAGCTGCTCCGGTTCCTGGAGATCCAGGGCGTCTACGGCGCCGACCTCGCCGACGCCGAGCTCATCTACGACGACCGGCGCCTCGTGCGGCTCTCCGCCGACGAGCTCGCGCAGACCACCTTCGCCGCCGACGCGCAGCAGAGCGGTCAGGTCTTCGTCGGAAAGGCCGACCAGGCGACCGAATCGATCGCTTTGTACACAAAGGACTTCCGGAAGAAGCGACCGGCGAAGCCGCTGGAGGAGCCCGCGAAGGCGGGGAAGAAGTAGCTCGAGCGCGGATCGAGCGCTCGCAGAACAAGGAATAGAACAACAGGCAACAGAGCAACATCGAGCACGGAATGCGCTCGGTGGCCTTCCGAACATTCCCTGTTCGCGTTGCCCTGTTGATCTATTGCTCTGTTCCCTGTTCACGTCGCGAAGAGCATCCCCAAAAAGCCGAAGGCCGGAGTCCCTCTCGGGCTCCGGCCTTCGTTGTTCCGATTTTCTACTTCAGGTCAGGGCGGGAAGCCGGGGGTCCCGCAGGTACCGGCCTGCTTGTTCGCGACCGTGAGGTCGTAGAACCGCTGCAGCCGCTGGAAGTGCACGTTGTCCGTTCCGGCGTCGTAGGTCGGGTGGAAGGTCGAGCCGTCGCCCATGCGCTTGATCTTGTCGAACGCGGGGATGACGGTGTTCGTGCCGTCCGGGTTCACGCGGACCGTGAAGAACCCGATGATGAAGAGCTCGCGGCGGTTCGCCGTGAACATCGCGTTCGAGTCGGTGTTCGTGTTGAAGCGCTGGAGGCCGTCCGCGTGGCAGCTGGAGCAGACCACGCCACCCTCGGCGTTCTTGTTCGCCCACGTCCCCATCTGGGCCGTGTCCCAGTTCGCCTTGGTCATGCAGGACGACCACTCCATGAAGGCCGTGCGCGAGTCCGCCGCGCCGCCGCCGGGGGTGCCGCCCGTGCCCGCCGTACCGCCGCCGGTGCCGGCCGTCCCGCCACCTGCGCCGGCGCCGCCGCCGGTGCCCGCGGTGCCCGCGGTGCGGGCCGTCTTCTCGGCCGACAGCCAGGCCGAGATGGTTCCCTTCTCGGCGGCCGACCAGTCCGGCACGCCCTGGTGGCCGCCCACCATCTTGGTGAGGACCGTGGCGCTCGCGGCGTTGAAGCCGCCGACCACCGCCGTCTGCCGCGTGATGGCCGCGTACCAGCCGGTGTCCGGACCCGCGCCCAGGAACTTGAGCGGGAAGGTCGCGGTGCCGGTGTGGCACGAGCTCGAAGCGCACCGCATGAGCAGCGGCTTCATCGAGGAGTTGAAGAGGGGCTCGGCGTTGCCGGGGCCAGCCGCGCCGCCCCCGCCTGCCGCGCCGCCAGCCGTCCCGCCTGCGGTCCCGCCCGCGGTGCCGCCGGCGGTGCCGCCGGCCGTTCCGCCTGCGGTCCCACCTGCGGTGCCGCCAGCGGTGCCGCCTGCCGTTCCGCCTGCGGTGCCGCCGGCCGTTCCGCCTGCGGTGCCACCGGCCGCGCCGCCCGCGGCGCCACCAGCCTCGCCGCCCGCGGCGCCACCTGCGGCGCCTCCGGCGATGCCGGCGCCTGCCGTCCCGGCGCCCGCGCCACCCATGTTGTCGCCGTCGAGGCTGATCGTGCCGCCGCATCCTGCGGCGAGCGTTGCGAGCACGAGCCCTCGGAGTTGCGACCGTCGCATCGGTGACCTCCTATCGAATGGTGCGGTCCCGTTTCTCACAGTTCACCCGTTACGACCGGCGGCGCCGGCGAAGGACCAGCACGGTGCCGAGCCCGAACAGGGCGAGCGGCGCGGCCGAGTCGGTGCCCGTCGTGGAGCAGCCCGCCGCGTTCGCACGCTGCGCCGGAGCCGGCGCCTCGCCGTCCGTGTTCTGCTGCGCCGGCGGAGCCTTGGGCGCCGTCTTCTGGGCGTCGCCCACCGCGCTCGCCTTGGGCAGGCCCGGGAGCGGCCCGAGGTCCTTCCACTCGAGGTTGAGGATCTCCTCGTTGTCGCTGACGGGCGCCTTCTTCATGCCACCCGCCTGGGCGGAGGCGTTGATGACGGCGGGGACGAGGATGACCTCGAGCGCCAGCTTGTCCTCGAGCTGACCCGACAGCGGGTCGCGGCGGCGCGACGTGGCCGGGATGGCGACGAAGGACTTCACGTCCGCCATGTAGCCGCCCGTCATGCCGTAGCCGGGGTTCGTCACGTTGCCGATGCAGTGCATGTAGTTGCGGCCCTGCGTGTTCGGGTTCTCGCCGTAGATGTTCGCCAGCCAGGAGTGGTCGATCGCCGTGCGGAGGCCGATCTTGCGCTCGGTGACGAGCTTGTTCGTCGTGGCGTCGTGGCCGATGACGAAGGCGGTCGAGAGAGCGCCGGAGTCGCCGTTGAACGAGCCCGACATCACGAACTGCTTGTGCACGCCGACGCCGTCGTCACCCCAGAGGGTGCCGCAGTGCTCGCCGTGCGTCGCGTCCGCGCCCGGCAGGGCCATCGAGCCCTCCATCTTCGTCGTGACCTGCGTCAGGCCCGTCGGCGTCGCCTCGAGGACCGCGCCGATCATGGTCTGCGCGCCCTTGCCGTTGCGGCGGCGGCGGTTCGACTCCTCGTAGAGCGCGATGAACTTGCCGGTCGGCTTGCCCGTCGCGTTGTCCACGAGCGGGACGGTGCGCACCTCGGTGCGGTACGTGTTGTCCTGCCGCTGCTCGATGTACTTGCGCCACAGGAGGCGCGCGCGGTTGCCGCCGGCGGGCGGCGTCTCGCTGATGTCGATGGCGCCGCAGCGAACGCCCTTGTTCGGCGGCTGCGTGTTGCCGGCGGTCCAGCAGGCCATCGCCGTGTTGGGGTCAGGCGTCAGCATGACCGTGCCGCGGCTGCGCTCCTCGTCGTTCTCGACGACGAGGTCGAACTCCTTCTCGACCGTGTAGCGACCACCGGTGTTGGTGATCTTCACCATCGAGACCCAGGCGTCGTCGCTGCCGTTGCCGTTGCAGCCGTCCATCTGGAAGACGCGCGCGTAGGTGTCGGTCTGCGTGACGACGATGCCTTCCTTCTTGTTCTCGGAGCAGTTGTCGTTGTTCTTCGCCATGATGCGGACCGGCTCGGAGAGCGGCTCGCAGCCGGCGCCGAACACCTGCGTGTACGACTGGGCGTGGTTCTCGGGCGCGTAGTTGTACGTGACCGCCACCGCCTTGCCGCCGAAGATCGGCGTCACGCGCGGGTGCATGCCGTTCCTGTAGCGGTCACCGTCGAGGTTCGTGACGTACTTGAGCGCGGCGACCTTGGGACCGGTCAACGCGTCGAGCTTCACGCTTCCGCAGAGCATCTGCAGACGGTGGGGTGGCAGGTTGCCATCGATGCGGTACGAGCCGATGCCGAACATGATCAGCTCGCCGTTCGCGAGCTGAGCCGTCTGCACCTGCTCGACGCCGACGCCCACCTGACGGTTGGGGCGCTCCTTGCCGTCCTGGCCCTTGCGGACGCGGCCGGCATCGCTGCCGTCGCGAACCAAGAGCTTCTGGACGTCTCCGTGGCTGGTGGCAGCCAACACTCCCGCCGGTGCGGCGGTGATGCCGATCGCCAGAAGAAGACCGGTGCGACGAATCATGGGGGCCATTTTTCTCTCTTCCTCCCGAGCCTTGCCGTTGGTGACTCCTTGAGCAAGTTGAGGGCCAGCAAGTCCTGGGACGTAGGTACGCGTATTCGTTGACACAGGCCTGTAACGACCTGGGGGTGCAGACTCCTTCGGGCATGCGGACTGGGGTCCCCGGGTTCTCGGGGCCGCGGCGTGGAAATATTTGATAGGTGTGGCGGTCCCGCGCCACGGGCTGCGGCCCCAGGCGGACCCATCGATCCGTCCGAAGCCTGGAGCCCGAAGCCTGAAACCTGGTGCGGCGCTACATGCGCTCGCGGTCGCGGGTCTGGCCCTCGGCGCAGCCGGACCACTCGCCCGTCGGCCAGACGGCGGCCCCGGCCGGGGTACCGCTGCAGAGGTCGTAGACGTTGCGGATGCCGTCTCCATCCTCGTCGTCCAGGTCCCGGAGCTGGCCGGCCGCGCAGCCGGCCCAGGCGCCGTCGGGCCAGACGGGCGCGCTCTTCGGGCTCTGACTGCAGAGATCCTCGCCGTCCGCGACGCCGTCCTGATCGGCGTCGCCGACGCTGGGGCTGCCACCGGAGCCAGAAGACCCTGCCCCGCCCGAGCCGCCCGAGCCGCCGCCGGCCCCCGCACCGCCCGCGCCCGCGCCGCCCGCGCCTGCGCCTCCGGTGCCAGCGGCACCCGCCATCGCCTCGAGGCGGATCCAGCTCGCGATGCGCTGCGCCTCGGGGCTGGGGAGCGCGGGACCGCGGTGCGCCCCCTTCATGTAGAGGAGGCTCGTCTCGGGCGTCGCGCCGACGAGCCGCGCATTCGGCCGCAGCGTGCGGTAGTAGGTGTCGGGCGTGGAGCCCAGCCAGTCGGGGCCCTCGTTCGTGTTCTGGGACGAGTGGCAGAAGGCGCAGAGCTGCTGCAGCGAGGGGGCGACGTTCGCCTCGAAGTAGACCTGCGGGCCGTTGCCGCCGGCGAAGCCGCCCGGGGGCGAGCCGCCCGCACCACCGGCGCCGCCGCTTCCGCCGCTTCCGCCGCTTCCGGCGAGGCCGCCCGGGCCGCCCGTCGTGCCCCCCGCCCCGCCGGTACCCGAGAAGCCGCCGCCGAAGCCGCCGAGGTTGTCGTCCGGGTTGCCGGCTCGGCCCGCGCCGCCGTCGGGGCGCGAGGTGGGGCCGCCGTCGTTCGCGTAGGGGCGCTCGCCATCGGCGGGATCGGGCGCCGGGCCACCGCGCGGCCCAGGGTCCGGCTGCGGCTCGGTCGCGCAGCCCGCGCCCTCGCACTCGTCCGGCGGCGGCGGAGCCTTGGGCATGTCGAGCGGCCTCGCGCAACCGAGCGCCATCGCGATCACCAGCGAACCCTCGAGCCAGGCCTTCATCGCATTCCTCGTCGTGGTCCCGTGTGCAACGGTGATGCCGCACCCACACGTGCGCCCAAACGCATACTTGCGGACGCGGCGGCCGTGACGGCGCGCTCGGGTGCCGAGTCGAGGCGGCAAGCACCGGGAACCCGCGGCTCCGGTCGCGCGGCGCTCGCCGGGGGTTAGGATTCCGCCGTGCCTGCTTTCTTCCAGCTCCCGCTCGACCTGCCGCACGCGGGCCGGCTCGCGTTCCGGATCAGCCACCGCCTCGCGCGCTACCACGGCCTCGCAGGCCACGCCGAGCTCCTCGAGCACGTCGAGGCGCTGCTCTCCCTGTTGCGGCCGTTCGAGCTGGCGGACGAGAACCCGCCCGAGCCCGCGGCGAGCGAGGCCAAGGGGCGTGCGCTCGAGCTCCTGCGCACCATCGTCGCCGAGATCGAGCGGCTCGAGTGCGGTGAGGATCGCGTGGGGCAGTACGTGCGCAACCTGTTCGAGGTGCTCGAGGCCGGCCGGGAAGGTGCGATGCAGTCGCTGCGCGCCGGCGAGGACCCCGACAGCGTGCTGCGGCCGGTGTAGCTAAACAGGGAGGCATGGCTTGTGAGACACAAGCGATGCAAGGAGGGCCCGAGCACCGCGCGGAGCGTACATGTTGGTACGTGAGCACGGAGCGCAGGGCCCGACGCGGCAGCGCGCCGTGGATCGCAAGCCGGGCGTTCCTGTCTAGCTCCAGCGGGAGGGACGCGGCAGGAGCGCCCAGGCCATCGTGAGGCCCACCTCGAGCGCGGGGCTGCCGGTCGGCACGAGCTCGGCGAGCGGGGCGAGCGCGGGCTCGAGCGAGCGCAGGAGCTCCGGTGGGACCGCCGAGGGCGGCGCCGCGGGAGGACGTGACGGGCGGCGCACCTGCGAGGCCGGCCGCGCCTCGTGCGAGGTGTCGAGCGTCACGGTGCCCTGCTGCGGCGCGATGAAGGAGCCCTCGTCGCTCGCGGGCGCGATCGGGACCACCATCGGCGCAGGGTCGATGCGCGCAAAGCGCGTGGCCTGGGGGCCGATGGCGGGATCGGGGCCGAGCTCGAGCACGCCCGAGGGCGGCGCCGCGGCGGAGATCGCGATGGGCTGCGGCGCGAGCTCGCGCGCCGTGCCGTCCGAGAAGGCCTCGAAGCGGGCTCCGCAGCGGGCGCACTTGGCGCGCACCTGCGGCATGTCACGGGAGAGCACGTAGACGCGCGCGCAGCGCGGACAGGTGACCTTCACGATCTCGCCCCCAGCGAAAGCCCGAGACGCATTCGGATACCCAGATGTGTGGTCGAGACCATGAACGCGCACAGGCGCGCGGGATCGACGTCGAGCGCCCCGCGCAGCTCGACCGGCGCCACCGCCGCCTCCGCGGGGTCCTGGGCGGCGAGCATGCCGACGCGGGCGCCGAGCTCGAGGAGCCGGGCGCGGTGCACCGCGGGCTCGAACGGCTCGGGCGGATCGGTCGCCAGCTTGACGAGCGCGGCGCGGGCGCCCTCGTCGATCCCGCGATCGAGCCGGGAGCGCAGGTCACGGTAGATGGCGTCGCCGGGCTCCGCGGGGGCCCCGCCGATCTCGAGGGCCGCGCGCACGATCAGCTCGAGCAGCCGATCGCCCACGGGATCGAGGCGCTTCGGGTGCACGTGGGCGCCGCCGAGCGCGGCGAGCGCGCACAGCTCGCCGATCGCGTAGGCCTGCGCCCTCCGGCGGCGCTCGTCGAAGCGCACCGGCAGGAGGAGCAGCGGCTCGTCGCCCTGCTCGACCGTCGGCGCCGCGGTGCTCGGCAGGAGGCGCACCCGGTAGCGAGCGAGGCCCACGAGGCGCGCGGCGCCCTCCACGAGCTCGGCGACCGTGCGCGGCACCGGCTCGTCCTCGGGCAGCGCCCCGTAGCCGTCGAGATCGACCGGGAAGACGGCGCCCAGGGCCGGCGCGATCACCGCCATCACGCGCTCGCCGCGCGTGGGCGGCGTGGCCCCGAGGGCGCGGATCTCCTCGGGCTGGAGCGCGCCGAGGGGTCGCACGCGGAGGGCCGCGCGGCGCTGCCGGTAGAAGTACGCCTCGTCCTCGCTCGCGATGCCGAGGACGCCGAGCGCCGCCTCCGCGCAGAAGGCGAGATCCTCGAGGTTGCGCTCGACCGCGATGCGGCGGATGGCGCGGTAGGACTCGATGCGCTTCGGGTCGTCCTCGAGCAGGCGCCGGTGGGCCTCGATCGCGCGATCGTGCTGCCCGGCCTGCTCGTACAGCGTCGCGAGCTGATCGGTCGGCGCGCGCCCCGGATCGAGCTCGGCGATGCGCTGGAACTGCCGGAGCGCCGCGTCGGGACGCTCGAGGGGACCGGCGAGGAGCGCCGCGAGCTTCTGGCGCATTGCGAGCTGCCAGCGCGGCTCGACGTCGCCCTCGCGCTCGAGCGCGGTCTCGAGCGCCTCGGCGACCGTGTCCCAGCGGCCCGTCGACTCGCCGAGGGCGAAGAGGCGCTCGGCGGCCTGATGACGGCGACGCGGCGTGCGCTGCGCGGCGCGGGCGAGCGCGTCCACGGCGCCCGTGAGATCCTCGAGCTGCTCGAGGCGCCCTGCGAGCTCGATGTCGAGCTCCGCGCGGCGGTCCTCGTCGAGGTCGGGGCGCGCCGCCTCGGTCTCGATCGCCGCGACGAGCCGCCGCGGATCCCCCAGCGCGCGCTCGACGTCGAGCCGACGCTGCGCGAGGAGCGGCTCGGTCGCGCCCCGCGCCTCGAGGGCCTCGGCCGCCTCGCGCAGGGCCTCGGCGTCGCCGAGCGTACGCGCGGCGCCGGCCCACGCGCCGAAGGCCTGGGCGCGCTCCTCGGTGGTGCTGGTCTCGGCGAGCGCGACGGCGCGCGAGAAGCGCAGGACGCTCGCGGTCGCGCCCTGCGCGCCGGCGAGCGCGAGCGCGATGCGCAGCGCCGCCGGGTGCTCGGGGACGATCCCGAGCGCCTCGTCGAGCGCGGTGGCGGCCTCGTCCTCGCGCCGGAGGTCGATGAGCCGCACGGCGCGCTTGCACGCGAGCGCCGCGAGGATCGCGGGGGCCGTGCCCGGGCGGCCACGCAGCGTGTCGGCGGCCCGGGCGAGCGGCTCGAGCAGCGCCGCGCGATCCTCGCCGAGGTGCGCGTGCAGAGCCTCGAGCGCGGCCAGCGTGCGCAGGTCCCCCGGCTCGATCCTGAGCGCCGCCTCGTAGCGTTCGCGCGCGAGCGCCGCGTCGCGATCGAGGTCGAGGGCGGCCCGACCGAGGTGGCGCAGCACGGTCGCCCGGGCGGCGGGATCGTCGATCTCGTCGAGGAGCGCGCCGAGGTGCGTCGAGAGCGCCGTGCGCCGCCCGAGCCGCGCCGACAGCATCACGAGGCGGAGCCGCGCGAGGAGCGAGCCCGTCGCGCCCGAGATCCCGATCCCGCGCTCGAGCACCTCGGCCGCGTCGGCGTGGCGCTGCTCGCACACGAGCGTCTCACCGAGCACCAGCGCGGCGCCGAGGCGCGCCGACGGGTGGGCGCGAGCGTCATCGGCGAGCGAGCCCGCGAGCGCGGCGCGACCGGCGGTGTGGCCGAGGCGCACGTAGAGCGTGTCGAGGTCCGCCGCCACGACCGGGTCGCCCTCGGCGAACGACCACGCCTCCTCGAGCGCCTGGGCGGCCTCGGCGTCGCGCGCGACCTCGTCGCACAGGTGGGCGACGCGGCGCAGGAGCGGCACGCGGTCGAGGCCGGGGGGGACGGCCCTGGCGAGCGAGCGCGTCCGGTCGATGCGGCGCTCGTGGGGCAAGGCGTCGAGGGCCGCCGGCGAGGACTCGGCGATCTCGATCCACAGCGCCAGCGCGGAGACGTCGTCCGGCGCGGAGACGAGCGCCTCGTCGAGCAGCGCCAGGGCGCGCTCGGCCTCGCCGCGCTGGCCCCACGCGATCTCGGCGGCGCGATAGAGGCGGTAGGCGCGCACGCCGTCGGACTCGGAGGGCAGCGGCTGCGCAAGGAGCTCGAGCGCCTCTTCCCAGCGCCCGAGCAAGCAGAGCGCGCCGAGCAGGAGCTCGTCCGGGAGCGTGACGCCGAGGGCGCGCGCCGCGGCGTACGACGCGACCGCCACCGCGGGATCCCCCGCCGCGTCGGCCAGCACCCCACGACGCACCTCCTCGGTCGCCGAGCGCGACGGCAGCTCCTCCATCACCTCGCGCAGGGCCGGCACGTCACGCAGACGCGCGTACACCTCGGACAGGGGCTCGAGCGCGTCCCGGAGCTGCGGGCACAGCCGCCGCGCCTCCTGCCAGCACACGAGCGCCTCGTCGCGCTGGCCGGTGCGATCGAGCAGCTCCGCCGCGCGGCACAGGAGCGCCGCGCGCTCTCGGTCGTCGTCGGCGCCCGCGGCCTGCGTGCGCCATACCTTGGCGAGGAGCTCGGGACGACCGGCCCTGTCGGCCGCGCGCCCCGCGGCCGGGAACACGGCATGCGACGGCGGCGCGATCGCGACGGCGCGCATGAGCACCTCGAGCGCCTCGTCGGTGCGCCCGAGGGCACCGAGGATCTCGGCGAGCCGCTCGAGCGTCGAGGCACGCGCGGCCGGATCGCTCTCGGCCGCGGCCAGCCGGTCGAGGGCCTGCGCGAGCTCGTCCTTGCGATCCGTGCGCTCGTAGAGCTCCACGAGGCGCCAGGTCGCCTCCGCGGGGCGTTCGCCGAGCGCCACCACGCGCTGGTAGGCCTCGATCGCCGCGTCCGGCCGATCGAGCGCGTCCGCGTACAGGCGGCCGAGACGAGCTGACAGCGAGCCGCGCCGCTCTGGGGTCGTGGCGGCGGCGAGCTGGGCCTCGAGCAGGGCCGCGAGCGACTCGAGCAGGCCCGCGCGCTCGAGCAGCCGCTCGAGGGTGCTCGAGACGGACAGATCGCCCGGCACGGCCTCGAGGGCGCGCTCGCAGAGCGCGATGGCCTCGTCGAGGGCGCCGTCGGAGGCGCGCATCTCCGCGGCGCGGCGCAGCGACGCGGCGCGCTCGGAGGCCTGCGCCCCGTACTGCCCCTCGGCGAGGTGCATCGCGAGGAGGCGATCGCGCTGGCCGCGCTCGCCGTAGCGGCGGCCGAGTGCCTGCAAGACGCCCACGTGCGTGGGGTCGTCGCCGAGCGCCCGCTCGAGGGCGCCGAGGGCCCCCTCGTCGTCGCTCGCGGCGTCGCGGAGCCGCGCGAGGCGGAGGCCCGCGCGCGCCCGCCGCACGGGCGACGGCTCGACGTCGATCAGCGTCGCGAGGACGCCGGACTCCTCCTCGGACGCGCCGCGCCGCGCGTGGTGGGACGCGAGCTCGCCGAGCGCGCAGGCGCGGTCGGCCGGGGTCTGCGCCCGCGCCGCGAGCGCGAGCGCGCCGGCGGCCGCATCGTCGTCGCGCACGTGCCAGCGCGAGAGCGCCGCGCGCGCGAACGCCGCGCGAGCGGGATCGAGGCGTCCAGCCGCCGCGCCGGCGCGCAGCGCGACGAGCTGCTCGCCCGCACGACCGGCCCGGCGGAGGAGGCGCTCGAGCGCGAACGCGGCCGCCAGCGAGCTCGGATCGAGCGCGGCCGCGGCCACCGCGTGCTCGAGGGCCGAGTCGAGCCTCCCCCCGCGCTCTTCCGCGCGCGCGAGCGCCGCCAGCGCCGTCGCCCGCAGGGCCGGCGACTCCACGGCCGAGATGCGCTGGCTCAGCATCTCGTTCGCGTGGCCCTCCTGGCCCTCGCGCCGGAACAACCGCTCGAGGCCGATCAGCGCCTCGACGCACTGCGGGCTCGCGCGGAGCGCCGCCAGGTACGCGGCACGCGCCGCGATCGCGTGGCCGAAGCGCTCCTCGATCATGCGGCCGCGCTCGGCCTCGAGCGACGCGCGGTGCTGCGGCATGCCCTCGAGCCGCGCCTCGGTCTCGAGGGCGATCAGCAGGTCGTCCCACAGCCCGAGCGCAGGGGCGACGCGGCGGAACGCGCGCAGGACGTGCGGCGCGCGGCGGGCGCGACGGAAGGCCTCCTGGAAGGCCTCGGCGGCGGTGCGGCGGTCGGCCTCGCGCGCGGACCCCTCGAGCAGCAGGCCGATCTCGAAGTGCCGCATCGCGGCGCGCTCGTCGTCACGCGCCTCGGCGGCCTCGCCTCGCAACACCTCGACGAGCCAGCCGTCGAGGTCCTGTGTGGTGGTGCTGCCGTCGCCCTTGGCGACGTCCGGCGCTGTGCTCACGGAAACCCCCGGCGCACATCATATACAGGTTTCAAGGCCCACAGCGGGCGGGCTTGCCGAGGCCGAGGAGCCGGCCGTCCGCGCCGCCGTAGTCGATGAGGTAAAGGCAGGAGCCGGCATCCGTCAGGGCCGCCGGCATGGACAGGTCGCGCGCGAGGATGATCGGCAGGCCCCCCGGGTTCGAGGCGCAGCCGGTCAGCGGACAGGTCATGATTGTGCCAGTCTCGCTGGTGAAGAAGGCGTGCGTGGCGTCCACCGCCAGGGACACGGGGCGCCGGAGCGGGTCGTCGAGCGACATCGACGGCGTGGTGACGCCCTCGGTCGCGCCGCAGCCCATCGCGCCGAGCGCGCACCGCTTGATCTGGCCGTCGTCCTGGCCCTCGCCGGCCGACCAGTACACGTGCGCGGGCGTCACCACGATCGCGCGCGGCGCGAAGACCCCGGCCACGAAGTCGTTCATCGGCCACGCCATCCCGCGAGGCGCGCGGCGGATGGTGCCGTCGTTGCCGCCGCCAGTGCCGTGCGTCGTCCAGTAGACGAAGCCGGCGTCGATGGCGATGCCCATCGGGCGGTGCTGCCCGTCGGCGACGCCGAGCACGGTGCAGGCCGTGGGATCGCAGCTCTTGATCTGACCCGCGAGCAGGTCGGGTCCGGTCACCCAGGCGAGCAAGCCCGCGTCCGCGGCGAGCTGCAGCACGGTACCCGCCTGCTGATCGTCCGCGAGGCGCACGCGCGCCCCGCAGTCGGGCAGGTTGCAGCGGAACAGGCCCATCCCGCTCGACCAGAAGAAGTAGGTCTCGCTCGCGGCGATCGCGCCCGCGTCGACGTCCGAGAGCAGCGCGCTCGTCGCGCCGCCGGGGCGCATGCGGCGGATGGTGCGCGAGGACTGATCGACGAAGTAGAGCGTGTCGCCCTGCATCGCCAGCGTGTTCGGCGAGGGACCATGCGTGCTCGTCGAGGCGATCGGCGTGCAGCTCCCGGCCGCGCAACCGCCGGCGCAGTTGCACGGAGCCCCGGCCGCGCCGTCGGGCGCCGCACCGTCGCGTGGGCTGCCTGCACGACCCGCCGCGCCATCGGCGCCTCCCGGCGCGCCCGCGCCACCGCCACCCGCCCCGGCGCCACCCGGCCCACCCTCGCGAGCTCCGGCGCCGCCCTCGGCGAGGGGCCCATCCGCGCGCGGACCGTCGGTGGACCCGGCGCCTCCGTCGGGGCCGCCACCCGCGAGCCCGCGCGTGTCTATCACGCAGCCGGCGACGGTCAAGGCCAGCGCACAGGCGAGCGCCCTCGTCACCCGGGCATCATACGCTCACCGCGTGGCGCAGAAGCCGAAGCGCGTGCTCGCGGTCGGGTCGAGGCGGCGGTTGTGCTCCACGCCCGCGAAGCGCGTGTCGGCGCCCGCCGCCGTCGCGACGGCGTTCCACAGGTCGGTGCGCGTGCCCTCGACGGGGAGGGTCACCGTCCACTCGACGGGGGCCGCGCCCGTGTTGCGCACCGTCACGCTCTTGCAGTAGCCGGCGCCCCAGTCCGAGTCGGTCGCGACGTCGAACGCGACGCCGCCCGGCATCGGAGGCGCGCCGCCGCCAGCCGCGCCGCCGCTCCCGGCCGCGCCGCCGCCCGCCGTGCCACCGCTGCCTGCCGTGCCGCTGCTTCCGGCCATGCCTCCGGTCGGGGGCGGCGTGACCGCGTCGTCGGCGCGACGCCTGCGGAACGCGTCGCTGGTGACGATCGCGAGGACCACCTCGCCGAGGCGCCGCTCGCCGCCCGAGAACGCGTGAGCGACCTGCTCGGTAAGGCACGGCAGCTCTCCGCGCTCGTCCGCGCCGAAGCCCCAGCGCACCCAGAGGCGCGCGAAGCACTGCGCGACGTCCGCGCTGCCCGCGAGCTTCTGCGCGAGCGACTCCGCACCCTCCACGGCGCCGTCGCTGGAGGCCGTCTCGAGGATCTCGCCGCGCGTGTCGACGGGGCGTCCCGCGTCGCTCGTGCGGAAGCGGCCGACACCGTCGAACGCCTCGAGCGCGAACCCGATCGGGTCCATGAGGCGGTGACAGCTCCGGCACGGCTCGACCGTGGAGTGCGCCGCGTAGCGATCGCGCGTCGACTGGCCCGGCACGACCGGCGGCGGCATCACGCCGAGCGCGGGCGGGGGCGGCGGCAGGTCCTGGCAGAGGAGGCGCTCGCGCACGAGCTTGCCGCGGTGGATGGGCGAGCTCGACTGCGGCAGGGCATGGCGCAGGAGCACGCCACCGAGCGCGAGCAGGCCCGCGCCCTGCCCCGCCGGGCGCGTGACCTCGGCCCACCCCGCGCCCGCCGCCGGCCAGCCGTAGAAGGCGGCGAGCGTGCCGTCGACGAAGGTCGTGCGCGAGGTCAAGAGGTCCCCGAGCGTACCGTCGGCCGCGCGAACGGCGGCGACGAAGCGGCGCGCCTCCTCGGCCATCGACCGCCGCACCGCGGCCGAGAGCTCGGGGAACGCTGCCTGGTCGCGCGGGACCGTGGCGATCTGGTCGAGGGAGAGCCACTCCGTCGAGAACGCCTCCCACGCCGCACCCGAGCGCGCGTCGGCGGCCATTCGGGCGGCGATCGTCGCGATGCCGGCCGGCGTGTCGAGGCGCCCCGCCGCGGCGTCGTCGAGGAGCGCGTCGTCGGGCGTGGTGCCCCAGAGCAGGTACGAGAGCGCCGTCGCCAGCTCGAACCCGTCGAGCACGTAGCTGCCGTCGGCGGCGGGCTTGCCGAGCTCGCTGCGGTAGAGGAAGTGCGGCGACTGCAGGATCGCGGCGATCACGGCAGCGCTCGCGGCGCCGGCGCCCTCGTCGGTCAGCACCTGCGCACCGAAGCGCGCGTAGCGATCGACCTCGGCGGGCGCGAGCGGGCGGCGGAACACGCGCCGGCCGAGGGTCTCGGTGACCCGCCGGAGGCACGCGGCGTCGGCGCATTGCAGCTCCGGGCGCATGGCGGCGGCGGCGGCGATCTCCTCGGCCGAGGTGCGGAGCTGATCCGCGAGCAGCGGCGCGACGACGAGCGAGTCGGCGCGGTTCGAGAAGCCCCCGACGACGGTGTCCGCGGCGAGCCGATCGCCGGGGTGCGTCGTGACACCGAACAGATCCGCGATCGTTCGGTCGTACTCTCCTCGCGTCAGGCGCCGCAGCCGCCGCTTCGCGAGCTCGGGGGTCGCGCACGACGCCGACGGCGGCGGCGCGGTGGTGCACTGGCCCTTGGCGCGCGCGACCATGCCCTCGAGCGCGCGGTAGCGGTCGTCGCCGAGCTGCACGAGCGTACCGCCCGGGTGCCCCGAGGGGTGGCGGCCGCTCGGCCGGAGCAGCAGGATCGACGTCCCGTCGGCCTCCTCGCGGGCCACGCGGCGCACGACGTCGAGGTTCGCGACGAGCGCGCTCGCGGCACGATCGAGCACCAGGCGGCTCCGCTGCGCGAGGCCGCCCGCGGAGTGACAGACGACGCAGTCGGGCGCGAGGATCGGCTCCCACACCCTGGTGCGGAAGTACTCGAGGTCGTCGCTGCAGCCCGGGCCGGCCGCCGCGCCCGCGCCAGCCGTGCCCGCGCCCGCGCTCCCCCCCGCACCGCCCGCGCCCGCCCCTGCGCCGCCAGCCTCGCCTCCGACCAGGCTCGAACCGAGCGGCCCACACCCCCCGACCATCACGATCGACAGCACGAGACGCAGAGGGGTCAGGCTCAAGTTTTCAAGTTTTGGCGCAGCCGTCCTCGCCGAGGAACTCCGCTTGGTGGCGAGGGACCCAGCCGAATCAGCTCCAGATTCCTCGACCAACACACGAAACTTGAAAACTTGAGCCTGACCCCTCACGAGCCTCACGAGAGACCTCCGAGCGGGCCGGTGCCTTTCGAGGCGTCACCGAAGGTCTGGTTGTCGAGGCCCATCGCCTGGCAGATCGAGACGAGCAGCTTCTGGTGCGGCGCGCCGCCGGCCTGCAGGTAACGCCCGGTCTGGAAGACGCCGCCGCCCGCGAGCACCCAGGGCACCGAGACGCAGTCGTGCAGCCGCCCGTCGCCGAGCTCCTTGCACCAGACGACCAGCGTCGAGTCGAGCAGCGTGCCGCCACCCGCGTCGGGTGCGGCCGCGAGCTGCGTGAGCAGATAGCCGAATTGCTCCGAGAACCAGCGCTCGGCGGTGACGAAGTCGGCGACACCCGCGGCGTTGCCGTCGTCCATGTGCGACAGCGAGTGGTGCCCGTCGCGCAGGCCCAGCCACGTCGGCACGATCGGCGAGACCGTGTGCGACCACTGGATCGAGGCCACCTTCGTGGCCCCGCACGCGAGCGCCGCGACGAGGAGGTCCATCTGCTGCTTGCCGGTCACCGCGAAGTCGTCGTTCGCCTGCGGATCCCCGCCCACCGGCGCAGGCGGCATGCCGCAGCCCCCCCCCGCGCTGGCGCCGCCGCCGAGCCCGAGCTCCACGCGCCGGAGCGCCTCGAGGTGCTGTTCGAGCTTGCGCTTCTCGTCCGTGCCGAGCCGCCCCTGCAGCTCGCCAAGCTCGCCGCGCACGAGGTCGATGACGCTGCGCCGCCGGGCCAGCGCGTGGTCCACCGCCCCGGGCGTCGGGCTCGCGTCGCCGAACACGCGCGAGAAGGCCGCGCGCGGGTCGTCGCTGGGCGGCACGAACACGCCGGGCCCGCGGTAGCTCATGCGCGTCTGCACGTTCTGCCCCCACGCGCTCGTGTGCACGCCGAGCTCGAGCGACTCGAAGCGCGAGTCGCCGCCGATCTTGCTCGCGACGTACTGATCGAGCGACAGCCCGCCCGTGGCCGAGCCCGCGTCGCCGCCACCGGTCAGCATCGCCTGCATGCCGGCCTCGTGGTTCGACACGCCCGCGAAGTCGATGCCGTCGCACACGATGAGCGACGACTTGTGCGCCGCGAGCGGCTCGAGGATCGACCCCGCGGGGAACTCGAACGTGGCGCCCGTGCCCGTCGGCCGCCAGTGCCGGTGGATGGTGCCGTTCGGCGAGAAGAACACCACGAGTCGCTTCGCCGTGCGCCCCGAGGCGGCCCGCGCCGCGCGCGGCAGGCCGAGAAACGGTGCCGCGATGGCTGCCAGGCCCATGCCGCCGAGGAATCCGCGTCTTGAGAGCATGGGCAGGGCCATCGCAACCCCCGTTCCGCCCCTGCGGCACCTGCAACCCCGCGGAAGCTGGTACGCGTCGGGGTGATCGCGCCGATCGCAGCGGCATGGCCGATCACCCCACGCTCCCATGCCATCATGGGTCGAGATGCGACGCGTCACGGTCTACTGCGGCTCCAACATCGGCTCTCGGCCGAGCTACGCGGAGGCCGCCACCGAGCTCGGCACGCTGCTCGCCAAGGAGGGCATCGGGCTCGTCTACGGGGGCGCGGCGGTGGGCCTGATGGGGCGCGTCGCCGACGCCGCGCTCGCGGCCGGTGGCGAGGTCATCGGCGTCCTGCCCGAGGGCCTGCCGCGCGAGATCGCGCACGCGGGGCTGACCGAGCTGCGCCACGTCGCGACGATGCACGAGCGCAAGAGCCAGATGGTGACCCTCTCCGACGGCTTCGTCGCGCTCCCGGGCGGCTTCGGCACGCTCGAGGAGATCTGCGAGACGTTCACGTGGCTGCTCCTCGGCTTCCACGAAAAGCCGTGCCTGCTGCTCGACGTGGACGGCTACTGGTCGCCGCTCGTCGCGCTCGCGGACCGCATGGCCGACGAGCGCTTCCTCCACGGCGCGCAGCGCAAGATGCTGCTCTCCGTGACCACGCCCCGCGAGGCGCTCGCCGCCCTGCGCGCCTTCGAGCCGGTGCGCGTGCGCAAGTGGCTGGACCCGTGATCCGCGGCGATCTCCGCGCCGCCCTCCGCGGCATGCGTAACCGGCCGGGCGTCTCCGCGCTCATCGTCCTGACGCTCGCGATCGGCCTCGGCGCCTCGACCACCGTCTACAGCGTGATCTCGGCGCTGCTCCTGCGGCCCCTGCCCTACCCGGCCGTCGAGCGTCTGGTCTTCGTGGTGGAGAGCGGCCGCGAGGCCGTCCTCGAACGCATCCCGCTCTCGCCCCCCGACTTCGCCGACCTCGCGCGCGAGACGCGCACGCTCGAGGACGTCGCGGGCGTCATCCGCGAGCCCGTGGTCCTCGGAGGCACGTTGCACCCGGAGCGCGTCACTGCCGGCGTCGTCACGCCGACGTTCCTGCCGCTCCTCGGCGCGCGCGCCGTGATCGGCCGGCTGCCGGTCGCCGAGGACGCGCGACCCAACGCGGGTCGCGTGGTCGTGCTCTCGCACGCGCTCTGGCAGCGGCGCTACGGCGCCTCGCGGCACCTCGTGGGTCGGAGCATCGACGTGGATGGCGTGTCGTGCCGCGTGATCGGCGTGCTGGCGCCGGGCTTCCAGATCCCCGGGCGCCTCTCGTTCCAGGGCGCGAGCTTCGGCGAGCCCGAGGCCTTCGTGCCGCTCCACCTCGAGGACTGGCAGATCGAGGACGGCCGGTTCGACCACCGCATGGCCGTCGTCGGGCGGCTCGCGCCGGGCGTCACGCACGAGGCCGCGCAGGCGGACGTCGCGCGGGTCGCCAGCTCGCTGGCCGCGCGCTTCCCGAAGACCAACGGCGATCTCGGCGCGCTCGTGCTGCCGCTGCGCGAGGCGGTCGTGGGCGGCGTCCGCAGCGCGCTCTGGGTCCTGCTCGGAGCCGTCGTGTGCGTGCTCCTCGTCGCGTGCTCGAACGCCGCCGGCCTCCTGCTCGCGCGGGCGGCGTCGCGCCACCGCGAGCTGGCGGTGCGCGCCGCGCTCGGGGCGACCAGGCTTGCGCTCGTGCGCCTCTTCGTGGTCGAGGGCATCACGCACGCGATGCTGGCCGCGGCCCTCGGCCTGACCCTCGCGGCCTGGGGCATCGACGGGCTCGTGTCGCTCGCGCTCGGGAACGTCCTGCGGGCCCGCGCCGTGGGGCTCGACCCCGGCGTGGTCGGCTTCGCGGTGGCCCTCGCGCTCGTCAGCGGCGCCGCGACCGGCCTCGTCCCGGCGATCGCGCTGTCGAAGGGCGACCTGCACGTCGCGCTGCAGTCGGCGGGCCCCGAGAAGGGCGCCACGGCGCGCACGAGCACGCTGCGCGGCCTCGTGACGGCGCAGGTGACGCTCGCGGTCGTGCTCCTCGTCGGCGCGGGGATCCTGCTCCGCACCTTCATCCGCCTGTCGACGATGGAGCCCGGCTTCGACGCGCAGGGCGTGCTCGCCGCGGCGCCGAGCCTGCCCGAGGGGCGCTACCCCGACGCCCCGAGCGTGGCCGACTTCTGGCGGCGCCTCCTCGAGCGCGCCGCGACCCTGCCGGGCGTGACCGCCGCGAGCGCGGTGTCGCAGGTGCCGCCGCGCGCAGGCTGGGTCGTCGTCGTCGCCCCCGAGGGGGCGCCTCCCGGCGAGCTCGCCGCGGTGAACCACTTCGTCGCCGCGCCCGGGTACTTCGAGGCGCTGCGGCTGCCCATCCAGCAGGGCCGCAGCTTCGACGCGCGCGATCACGCCGGCGCGCCGGGCGTATGCGTGGTCGACGGCCGCTTCGCCGAGCGCTTCTGGCCGGGCGTCTCGCCCATCGGCAAGCGCGTCAAGTGGGGCCCCTCCGACGGCAACCGCCCGTGGATGACCGTCGTCGGTGTGGCCAGCGAGGTGCGCACGCACCACACCGACCGCGTCTCCGCCGACGGAACGCTCTACGTGCCCTTCCTGCAGCTCCCCTCGGACGGCGTGGCCCCGATCGGCCGGCTGCTGTCGATCCTCGTCCGCGCCGACAGGCCGCGCGACGCGGAGCGGCGGCTGCGGCGCGCGCTCGCCGAGCTCGATCCCGCGGTGCCGCTCGCCAACGTCATCACGCTCGACGAGGCCCTCGCGGAGTCGCTCGCGGAGCCGCGCTTGCGCTCGCACCTCGTCCTCGGCTTCGCCGTGATCG
Organism: uncultured Myxococcales bacterium; assembly: GCA_964593795.1. Classification (GTDB taxonomy): domain Bacteria; phylum Myxococcota_A; class Polyangia; order JAHFDS01; family JAHFDS01; genus JAHFDS01. The sequence continues at coordinate 38,119 of CAZQJC010000328.1, forward strand.
CCGCGGGCCTCGCCGCGCTCGGCATCTACGGCGTCCTCGCGTTCTCGATCGCGCAGCGCCGGCGCGAGCTCGGCATCCGCCTGGCGCTCGGCGCGGAGCGTCGGGATCTGCTGCGCATGGTGCTCCGCGAGGGCCTGCGGGTCGCGACGCCGGGTCTCGCCCTCGGCGCCGGCATCTGGCTCGTCCTCATGATCGTCCTCGGCCGCGTGCGGCCGCTCTCCGGCTTCGCGCTCGGCGACGTGCCGGCGATCCTGGCCGCGGTGGCCTGCCTCGCGCTGTGCGCGCTCGTCGCGAGCCTGGGCCCCGCACGCCGCGCCGCGCGCACCGAGCCCGCCGACGTCCTCCGGGGAGAGTAGCCGCGTGTCGGGCTCCCCCAAGGACACGCAGCCGCTCGGTGGCGGGATCGACGCGACGATCGAGGACACCACGCGCAGGATCTCCGCGCCCACGAACCCGCCGACCTGCGCGCACCGGGGGCGCAGCTCGGCCGGTACGTCATCCAGTCCACGCTGGGCTCGGGCGGCATGGGCGTGGTCTACGCCGCCCACGACCCCGAGTTCGCACCCCGCAGGGCTCGCGCACTTCCCCCCACATCCCGGGTGACTCCCCGCACGGGCGCACGTCGCAACGTGGCCCCCGGATTCGCGCCTGTCGGAGGGCGCGTGTATCTTTGGATCATGGCCCGTCGTGGCTGGTGGATCGTGGCAGGTCGTCCCTTCGGGATGCCGCTGCGGCTGCACCTGCTCCTGCCCCTCGGCCTCCTGTTCTTCGGGGGGCTGCGCTGGGCGCCCGGCGCGTGGCTCGCCTTCGTGCTCGTCGTCGTCGTCCACGAGCTCGGCCACGCGTGGATGGCGCGCGCGGTGGGCGCGCGTCCGACCGCGATCGACGTGCACCCGCTCGGGGGCGCGTGCCGCTACACCGGCGCGACGAGCCCGTTCTCGCGCGCGCTCGTCGCCTGGGGCGGGCCGCTCGCGCAGCTCCTCCTGCTCGTCGCGGCCCTCGTCGCCTTCGCCGCGGCTGGCCCCGTGCTCGATCAGTTCTCGCTCGACCTGCGCCACGGGCTCGTCGCCGCGAACGCGTGGATGCTGCTCCTCAACCTCCTGCCCATCCCGCCGTTCGACGGCGCGGAGGCCTTCAAGGTCGTGCCGCTCATGGCCGCCGCCCGCGCCCGCGCCCGCCGCAGCGCCGACGACGCCGCCCTCGAGTCGCTGCTAGACGCCGACGCCCGCGGCGAGGTCGCGCCGGAGACCAGGCGCCTCGTCGGCGATCTCATGGAGAGCAGCAGTCGGCGCCAGAAGGCGCCCTCGCGCCCGCGCTGATATCATCGACCCTTGCGGCGTTTCGATATCGGTTCGGGCTAGGGGGCTGTCGGGCTGTCCCTAGTTCACTTGGCCTGAGAGCGTCCGCCAAAGCGAGCGAAGCGAGCGTGGTGTCGCCGCAGGCTGTGCCGCATGTTGACGTTGCGCGCCTTCGGCGCGACCGACACGAGGCCCAACGAAGGCCGGAGGCCGGAGTGGGGGGACACACAGCTCAACCACGAGTTGCTCGAGGTGTGCATCGGAGCACCGACGAATCCGCGAATCGATGCGGGTTCGGACTACAGCTGGGCCTCGTAGGCGTCGGCGCGGCGGCGCTTGATCGCGTCCTGCTTGGCCTCCGAGCGCCCCGCCTCCTCCGCCTTCTTGACGTCGTCGAGGGCGCCGCCGAGGACTCGCGCCTGCGCCGCCGCGGCCGGCGCCGCACTCGGCATCGCCTTGGCGTCCTTCGAGAGCGCCGCCTGGCGCTCTCGGATGATCTTCTCCGCGCCGGTGCGATCGCCCTGCTGCCACTTGTCCATCGCGCGATCCAGGTCCGCCTGCGCGACCACGGTCACCGCGCGCTCCGCGACGGCGCGGTTGATCGACGCGACCACCGCCTTTCTGTCCTGCGTGATCCCCGCCGCGAGCCGCGACCGCGTCGAGAGCGCCTTGCCCACGACGGAGGTCAGGCGCGTCTCGACGTCCACGAGCGGCACGGGGCCCGAACCGCCCGTCGCTCCGGCCTCGACCGCGAGCTCTGCGAGCACCGTCACCGTCTGCCCGGCCGCGAGATCGCCGAGGTCCACCGTGGTCACGCCCGCCTTCTGCGCGAACGCGTAGCCGAACACGCGGCGCACCGCGACGCCCTGCATCGGCACGAGGCGCACCGCGGTCGCGCGCGCGACGACGCCTGCGAGTCGATCGAGCTCGCCCGCGAGCACGGTCCCGAGCGTGCCGCTCGAGGCGACGTAGTGATAGCGTCCGGCGCCGACCTGCGCGAGCTGCGTCATCAGCCGCTCGTTGTAGTCCTGCCCGATGCCGACGGTGGTCGTCGTGATCTGGCGATCGCGCGCGCCACGAACGAGCTTGTCGAGCCCCGACTCCGTGTTCGGCTGGCCGTCGGAGATGAGGATCACGCGGCTCGAGCGCCGCTCCTCGGCGTGCGCGGCCGCCTGCGCGTAGCCGCCCTGGAGCCCTGACACCATGTCTGTCCCGCCACGCGCCGAGAGCCGCGAGATCGCCGCGCGGGCCGCGCCGAGGTTGTCGCCGCGCACCTCGATCGGCGCCTGCAGCACCTCGTGGCCGTCGTCGAAGCTGACGACGCTGACGACGTCCCCGTCGCGGAGCTGACCGAGCAGCGCGTTGGCCGCCGCGACCGCGTCCGTCATCTTGCTGCCCGACATCGATCCGGAGCGATCGATGACGAGCGAGAGGTTGACTGGTTCGCGGCGGTGCCGGTCGGCGTCGGCCTGCACCTTGATCATGACGTGCGTGGTGGCGGGCTGCCCTGCGAGCAGCTTGCCGTGCCCGAGCGCCGCCTCGACCCGCACCGGGCCGCGCCGCGACTTCGCCACCGCATCGCCGTCGGCCGCCTCCGCGAACGGCGCGAAGCCGAGCACCCCCAGCGCCACCAGCCCCACGGTCGCCAGCGCAGCGCCGGCATCCCACATGAGCGCACGTCCTTCGTTCCGCATCGTGACCTCCGATGCCTGGGACGCCCCACTCCGCCCCCAGATCCCGCCCGCCCGATTCGTGCTCGTGCTCGTGCTCGATCCGGCTCCGGATCGGACTACGCCGGCACTCGGGCCGGCGCGATCCGCACGCAGTTGCGCCCTGCCCGCTTGGCCTCGTACAGCGCCGCATCCGCGGCCGCGACGAGATCGAGCGCCGCCTCCGCGTCCGACGGCGCGCTGGCGATGCCGATCGACACCGTCACGACCTCGCCCGACGGCTCCATCGGCGCCGCGCACACGCGCGCGCGGAGCTGCTCGGCGACCTCGGCCGCCCGCACCTTGTCCGTGCCCGCGAGCAGGACCGCGAACTCCTCGCCACCGTAGCGCGCCACCACGTCGTTGACGCGGCGGCCCTCGGCCAGCACGCGCGCGAGGTGCCGCAGCACGTCGTCGCCGGCCAGGTGGCCGTGGCGATCGTTGAAGCGCTTGAAGTGGTCCGCGTCGATCATGAGCAGCGCCAGCGGCTGCTGGCTGCGCGCCACGCGCTCGAGCTCCGACTTGAGCTGCTGCTGGAAGTAGCGGTGGTTGTACGCGCCCGTCAGGCCGTCGGTGATGGCCTGCTGCTGGAGGCGCGCGTTGACCTCGGCGAGCCGCTCGTTGGCGTCCTCGAGCTTGGACTTGGCCGCCTCGAGCTCGGCGGTGCGCTCGGTCACCTGCGCCTCGAGCCCCATGTTCGCCCTGCGCAGCTCCTCGACGAGCTCGGCGTTGAGCCGCTCCACGCGGTGCTTCTGCAGGAGCTTCTCGACCGTGAGCCGCAGGCCCGGCTCGTCCCAGGGCTTGCCCAGGTAGTGATCGAGACCCGCGCGGTTGATCGCGTACACGACGGCGTCGAGGCCTGCCTGCCCGGTCAGGAGGATCTTCACGATGCGCTTGTCACGCTCGTGGACGCGCTCGAGCAGCTCCACGCCCTTCATGCTCGGCATGATCTGATCGGCGATGACGACCGCGATGCGCTCGCCGTCCCGCTCGAGCTCGTCGATGAGCTCGAGCGCCTCGGTCGCGCTCCGGGCCACCTCGATCTCGCACTCGTCACCGAACCGCTGCTGGAGCTGCTTCTGCAGCGCGGTGAGGATGCCCTCCTCGTCGTCGACGCAGACGATGTGCTCGCGCACCACTTCGCCGCTCACGCTTCACCTCGCGGTCGCGCGACGGCAGCCATCGACCCCGACTCCATCCGCGCGAGCTGATCGGGCCTCGGCAGCGTGTCCACGATCGGCAGGTACACCGAGAAGCACGTCCGTCCCGGCACGCTCTCCACCTCGATGCGTCCCTTGTGCTTCTCCACGATGCGGCGAACGATGCCGAGCCCGAGGCCCGTGCCCTCGCCCTTGACCTTGGTCGTGAAGAACGGCTCGAAGATCCGCGGCAACACCTCGCCCGGGATGCCCGGACCGTTGTCCTGCACGTCCACTCGTACGAACCCGTCTGCCACTACCGTCCGCAGCACGATCTTGCCTCGCCCCTCTCCATCACCCTCGTGGACCCCGTCAGGCCCCGCGGTCCGGGCCCGCCCGGCACGCAACGCCTGGACACTGTTGTGGATGAGGTTGGTCCAGACCTGATTCAGCTCGTCCACGTAGACCGCGATGGGTGGGATCTCTCCGTACTCTCGCTCGACCTGTATACCATGCTTGATCTCGTTCTGGAGGATGACGAGCGTGTTCTCGATCCCATGATGGATGTCCGCGACCGCGATCTGCGCCTGGTCGAGATGCGAGTAGGACTTGAGCGCACCCACGATGCGGGTGATGGACGCGATCGCGACGCGCACCGCGTGCATGCTGCGGCGGAGGTAGCCGAGCTCCTCGAGGTACGAGACGAGGAACGGCAGCCCCTGCTTGCCGAACGGCGCCGCCAGCTCCACGAGCGCCGGCGCCGCATCCGCGATGCCGAGCTCTACCAGCGTGCGCGCGGGCCGCTCGGGATCGACGGCGCCCAGCTCGGCCAGCCGCCGAGCGAGCTCGCGGGCGCCGCGCCGGACGTCGACCGGGTGCAGCACGCGCGCCTGCTCGAGCCGCGGGCGTAGCTCGCCCACGAGCGCCCAGAAGCGGTTCCGCGTCGTCGCGTCGAGCTGGCTGCCGATGTCGCGGCCGCGATCGAGCAGCCCCGTGACGTTCTGATCGAGCGTGTCGACCGCGCCTTTGATCGCCGCCGCCGGCGAGTTGATCTCGTGCGCGACGCCCGCGACGAGGACACCGAGGCCCGCCATGCGCTCGGACTGCACGAGCTGCGCCTGCGCCTCGCGCAGCTCCTGGAACGCGCGCGCGAGCTCTCGGTTGCGCTGACCGAGCTCCTGCGTACGGTCGGCGACCTTGCGTTCGAGGTCTGCGGAGAAGGACTTCACCTGATCGTACAGGCGCGCGTTCTCGATCGCGGTCGCGCCCTGGTCGGCGAACGTGGCGACGAGCCTGAGGTCGGCCTCGGTGAAGGGCTCGGGGCGCGTGACGACCAGCACGCCGAGCACGCGATCCTTGGTCTCGAGCGGCACGGCCAGCAGCGCCCCCTCGATGCCCGCGAGCCGGGCGGCGTCGCCGAGATCGCCGTCGTGCTCGACCGCCTCGACGCGCAGCGGCGACCGCGCCGTGGCCGCCGTGCGGGCGAGGTCGACCACGCCCGCGGGCTCACCCTCGAGGCCGCGCGCGGCGCGCACCCCGAGCCTTCCCTCCTCCGACAGGACGAGCGCCGTGGTGTGGGCGCGCAGCACCTGACCGGCCTCGCCGACCACCTTGTCGAGCACGTCGTCGAGCGCGAGCACGCTCGAGACGGCGCGCCCGATGTCGTGCAGCGTCTCGATCTCGCGGATGCGCGCGGCCAGGCGCCGCTGGTTGTCGCCGAGCGCCCGGGTCATCTGCGTGAACGCCTCGGCCAGGTCGCCGAGCTCGTCCGCGGTCTCGATCGTGATGGTCTGCTGGAGATCGCCGGCCGCGACGGCGAGCGCGCCCGCGTGCAGGCGCTTGAGCGGCTCGACCATGCGCCGGGCGAGCATGGCGGCGAGGAAGAGCGCGACCAGCACGGCCGCCGCGGCGGTGCCGAGCAGCACGAGCTGCGACCGCTTTCGTGCGCCGACGAGCGTGGAGCGATCGACCGCGACGCCGACCATGCCGACGTTGCCGCCGTCCACGCCCCGCAGCGGCGCATAGCCGACGAGGTAGCTCTTCCCCGCGATCTCGGCCGCGCGCTGCTCCGCGCCGCCGAGCCCGAGCACGCGGTCCACGACCTCCTTGGGGGCCTCGAGGCCGACGAGCCTGCGCCCACCCTCCTCGACGAACGTCGAGGCCTGCGGGGCCGAGCCGCGGTAGAGGACGACGTCGGCGCTGAGCGCGCCCTTGAGGTAGTCGGCGAAGTCGGCGTCGAGCGGCGCCGAGACGACGATGGCCCCGAGCAGGTTGAACCCGCCGTCGACGACGGGGCTCGAGGCGCGAAGGACGAGCTCCCCGGGTGGATCGGCGATCTCGAGCGTGACCCGCCGCTCGAACTGCAGGGCGCGCTGGACAGCCGGCGACGACGGATCGGCGCGCAGGTCACTGAGCGCGCCGATGACGCCACCGCCGCCGGCAGCGCGCGACGCGACGAGGCGCCCGGTGCCGTCCGTGATCTCGACCAGGCCGAGGGGCAGGTGCTCCTCCTTGGCGGCGAGCAGCATGTCGAGCCCGCGCGCGTCGTTCGCGCGGAGCAGCACCTCGAGGTCGCTCGTCTCGGCGAGACGCACCGCCTCCTTGCCCGCGGCCTGCACCTGCCGGAGCACGAGGTTGAGCGCGGTGCGCAGCGCGCGGTCGGTCTGGTCGCGCGCCGCCGTGTCGAAGCTGCGGAAGACCAGCGTCGACGCCGCGAAGCCAGCGGCGACCACGGGCAGGAGGCCCGCGACCGCGAGGAACAGGAGGATCTTCTGGCGGACCGTGAGGCGCGCCAGCAGGCCCACGAAGCGCCGCACCCCGCCTTCGTCCGGCCCGCGCGTACCGCCGCGATGGCCCAAGGACTCCTGGAAGGAGCGGCGCGCGCCGCTCGTCTCGAGGTTGGAGGGCTCCGAGGGTCTCATCAGCGGTTGCGAAACACGTCTCGGTAGTAGAGGACGCCGCTCGGCGCGTGGCGCAGGCCGCGGACGTCGCGTCGGGTGGCGATGGGGACGCGCGCGTGCGCGAGCGGCACCCACGGCGCGTCCTCGGCGATCTTGCGCAGCGCGCTGCGGTAGAGCTCGGCGCGGCGCTCCTTGTCGAACGACAGGCGCGCCCACTCGAGCTGGCCGTGCACGAACGGATCGGTGTAGTAGGCGGCGTTCTGCCCGCCGGGCCGCGCGTTGTCGCGGTCGAGCAGGATGAGGATGTTGTCCGGGTCGGCGTTGTCGCTCGTCCAGCCGCGCAGCGCCAGGTCGTGCTCGCCCTTGTCGGTGAGATCGAGGTGGCGCGCAAAGGAGTTCACGACGATCTCCACCTTCATGCCGACGTCGGCGAGGTTCTTCTGGATGATCTCGGCGACCCGCTCGGGGTGCGGCAGGTACGGCCGCTCCTCGCGCATCACGTAGAGCTTGGGGCGCAGCGACGCGTCGTAGCCTGCCTCGGCGAGCAGCGCTCGCGCGCGCTGCGGATCGTACGGGTACCGCTTCACGTTGGGCTCGAAGCCCAGCATCCGCTCCGGCAGCGGGCCGATCGCGGGCACCGCGAGCTGCTGGTAGAGCAGGCGCACGATGGGCAGCTTGTTCACGGCGTGGTTGACCGCGCGGCGCACGCGCGGATCGTCGAACGGGGGGTGTTTGCTCTGCATCGCCAGGTAGGCGACGTTGAACGACTCGACGAGGTGCGGCACGAGCTCGGGGTGCAGGCGCACGTAGGGCATGTCCCCGGGCGAGATGCCGTACGCGACGTCGATGGCCTCGCTCTCGAGGGCGACCAGCCGCTGACGCGGGTCGGCGATGCTTCGGTAGACCAGCGTCTCGATGCGCGGCTTCGGGCCCCAGTAGTCTGCGTTGCGCCGCAGCACGATGCCGTCCTTGGTCCAGCGCACGAAGCGGAAGGGGCCCGTGCCGGCGGGGTTGCGATCGAGGCCGTCGGTGGTCAGCGTCCGCGCGGGGCTCACGATCGCGACGGGCGTCATCGCCAGGTTCGAGAGGAAAGGGGCGTGGGCGGTCTCGATCGTGATGCGCACCGTGTGCGCGTCGACCTTCTCGACGCGCTGGATGTTCTTGAACGAGGTCTCCCAGTACTTGTAGTCGGTGCGGTGCCCCGGATGCCCACGGTCGCGCTGGCGCTCGAACGAGAACACCACGGCCTCGGCGTCCATCGGGCTGCCGTCGTGGAAGCGCACTCCCTTGCGCAGGTGGAAGGTCCAGGTCTTGCCATCACCGCTCTGCTCCCAGCGCTCGGCGAGCTCCGGTTCGATGTCCCCCGTGGCGCCGGTGTCGGACAGGCGGAAGCGAACGAGGTGCTCGTAGATCTGCTCGCACACCTCGGTCGACTCGGAGTCGGTGACGCGCGCTGGATCCAGCGTGAGCGCGTCCCGTCCGCGCCCGACGATGACGCGCTGCTCGAGCGGCACGCCTCCCTCCGGCGGGTCGCAGGCGCCAAGCGCGAGCGCGAGCCCGAGGAGGGCTCCGGCGACGGACGGACGGAGGAACACCTGGAACAGCGTAGCCGATCGGCGGCGACCGGCAGCGCGGCTGTGCGCGTGGGGTGATGTGGTGTGTTCGCCCACTCCAAGGCGTCAGAGCGCGATCGCGGCGGCGACGCCCGCGCGATCGAGCAGGCCGAGCGGCAAGCGCACGCGCCACAGATCGAGGAGACCCCGGTGCGAGGCGACGTCCTCGACGTCGTGGAGCGCCCGCGCGACGTCGTCGGCCCCCGCGATCGCGGCGTCGCGGGCGACGGCGTGCGCACGGGCCAGGAGCCGCGTCGTCCCGAGCTGCAGGCAGAGCAGCGTCCAGCCCCGCGCGAAGGGGAGCCCGCCGGTCGGGCGGTCCGCGTAGGAGCGGCCGTGGACCTTCGCGCGCGCGAAGCGGCCGAGCAGCGCCTCGCTGCGCTCCGTCTCGCCGATGGGCGTGCGCGCGAGGCGCGCGAGATCGATGCGGGCCTCGCCGAGGACGAGCGTCCCGCGCAGGCGGAAGAGGCGCAGCGGCGCGGCGCGGTGCGGCTTGCCGCGCGCGGCGTCCACGAGCTGCCAGCTCGCGGAGGCATACAGGGCGAGCAGCAACCGGTCCATCCAGCCAGCGCGCGGCGGGGCGGGGGCGGACTCCTCGTGCTTGCGCAGGACCGCGAGCAGCTCCGCGAAGCGGGCGCCCTCGACCCTTCGCAGGCGCACCTCCCGCAGGCGCCGCACGAGCGCGTCGACGATCGCGAGGCGCTGGTCGAACGGCCTCGGCTGGGCGAGGACCGCGTCGAGCTCGCCGTGCAGCGCCTCTAGCTCCCTCGCGCCGAGGCCGATGCCGCGCGTGTCGAAGGCCAGAACCGCTGGCGCCGGGCCCGGCTCGCGCTCCTCGTAGTACGCGCGCGCCAGTCCCCCGATCTCGGCGAGCTGCTCGCCGAGCGGCTGCCCGTCCCCGCGCAGGACGCCCTTGCAGTTGAAGCGCAGGCCGACGCGCACCTCGTCGTCGGCGCGCACGACGGTATACGGGAAGAACCGGCACGGCAGCGGCTTCTGCTCGAGCCCGAGCCGCGCATGCACGAGGCACCGCGTCCCCTCGAGGAACACGCACGCGCCTCCGGGCCGGCGCGCCAGGCGATCCCTCGCCTCGCCCGCGAACATCTCCGGCACCTCGGGGAAGAGCGCGCGGGCGGCCTCGAGCCGCGCCTTCTCCGCGGGCGTGACGCGCACGTCGAGGTCGTGACAGCACCGGCCGCACTGCGTGCACGTGAACCTCTCGTCCGAAAGGACGTGCAGCCGCAGCGTCATCCAGCCCTCCGGCCGGAACCCGGAGGCGGCAGCCCGCAGCCCGACGTCACTTCCAGGCGCGGGCGAGCTCGCTCGCGTAGAGGTGCGAGAGGCCGTAGATCGTGAGCTGCGGGTTCACGCCGAGGCTCGTCGGCAGCACGCTGCCGTCGATGACGTGCAGGTTCTCGATGGCGTGGTGACGGAGATCGCTGCTGCGCACCACGCCCCTGGCAGGGTCGTCGCTCATCGCGCAGCCGCCCATGACGTGCGCGGAGAAGACACCCATCCGCAAAGGCGCATACGTCGCGCGGTCGAGGGCAGGGAGATCGGCGTTCGACCGCAGCACGACGGGCGGGTCGTGCGCCGTGGCGACGCTCGTCGCGCCCATCGCGAGGTTGGCCTGGCACAGGGTCTTCGTGATGAAGCGCAGGCCCTCCCACACGCGCTCGGGGAGCGGGTAGTCGAGCACCGGCGCGCCGCTCTCGCGCAGCGTCACGGTGCCGCCCGTCTCGCTCGCGTGGAAGCCGTCGATGCAAAGGCCGATGTGCGCCGTCGTGTTCGCGGTGTCCTTCATGACCTCGGCGTGCGCGGCGCCGAAGCCCGCGGTCGCGAGCGCGCGCAGCATCGGGTGCACCGGCGCGGCCTCGAGGAACACGCCGATCTTGTCGCCCCGGCTGTTGAAGTGACGGCTCGCCACGCTCTGCGGCGCGCCGTAGAAGCCGGCCACGGGCTCCTTGTACACGCCGGCCACCGCGACGACCGGGTGCAGGAACGTGCGCCGGCCGAGGAGCGCCGCGCCGGGCCCGCTGCCGCCGAGCCCCGAGCGCAGGAGCAGGGCCGGAGAGTTGATGGCCCCGCCCGCGCTCACGAACCACTTGGCCTTGATGGTCGCGCGGCCGATGCGCTCGCGGCCGTTGTCGCCGAGGCGCACGCCCTCGGCCGAGGTCACGCGGCCGCCGGCCACCACGAGGCGCTCGACGCGCAGGCGCGAGATGACCTCGGTGCCGGCCGCGACGGCGTCCGGCAGGTACGTGACGAGCATGCTCTGCTTGGCGTCGTACGGGCAGCCCATGCCGCAGTAGCCGCTCTGGCGGCAGCCGCGCACGTTGCGGCGCGTCACCTCCGCGGGGATGCCGATGGCGCGGAGGCCATCGTAGAGCAGGCGGTTGTTGCGGTTCGCGACGGCGAGCAGGATCTCCTCGATGCCGAGGCGACGCTCGACCTCGGCGAAGTGCGGCGCGAGGCGCGCGGGCGTCAGCGCCGCGGCCTGGTGGCGCTTCTGCCAGTGCTCGACCACGTCGTCGGGCGTGCGGAACGAGGTGGTCCAGTTGACGACCGTGGTGCCGCCGACGGCCTTGCCCTGGAGGATCGCGATGCTGCCGTCCTTGGTGGAGCGGCCCCCGGCCTCCTGGTAGAGGTTCGGGTAGGCGTGATCCTCGCGCGCGTCGAAGTCCTTGCGCGTGAAGTGGCCGCCCTCCTCCACCACGAGGACCTTGAGGCCCGCCTTCTGGAGCACGTACGCCGCGACCGCGCCCCCCGCGCCGGAGCCGACGATGCACACGTCGGCGTCGAGCGTCTTGTCGGCGTTCCAGCTCCCTGCGTCGGAGTAGCCAGGCACGGTCAGAGCTCCTTCGGCAGCACGGGCGGCCCGGGATAGTTGGCGGCGGGCCAGGTCGAAGGCTGGACCCAGTGCGCGCCGATGGCGAGCTTTCGGAGCGCGCTGTAGCCGGAGCGGCGCAGGGTGATCGACGAGTCGCGCCAGCGGGCGAGCGTGCGGTCCTGCGCCTCGGGCGAGGCGGCCGAGAACGGGGCGAGGCGCCCATCGAGCAGCGCGCCCGCGACCGCGTTCTCGAACAGGCCGAGGAGCTGGCGGATCTCCGCCTGCGTCTCCGGCGCGAGGTACGAGAGGGCCTCGTCGGCGCCGTGCGCGATGCCCACGGGATCGCCCGCCGGGACGACGCGGCTCGCGACCGCGGCCATGACGGAGAACGACTTCGCATCGAGCGCGCGCAGCTTGCCGCGCGGGGCGACGGGTCTCGACGGCATGAGCTGCAGCGTCACGCCGCCGCCGACGGCCAGCAGCGCGCCACCCAGCAGGCCGCGACGGAGGAGAGAACGCCGGTTCACCCGGAGAGGATACCGCGAATCCCGCGAGGTCTCGCCTACCGGCCGTCGAGCTCCACGGTCTCCGCCTCGGCGGCGTCCACGGCGGCGCAGAAGCGCACGAAGTCGGCGTAGCGCGCGGGGGCGACGCGGGCGCGGCTCAGGTCGAGGGCCGCGCGGACACGCACTGCACCGGGCGTGACCTCGACCGTGCGCTGGTAGCGGCCGAAGGGCGTGTCGAGCATGAGCGCGCCCGGCGCGCGGCGTACGCGGCGGCCGGGCGGCACCGCGAGGTCGAGCTCGAGGATGGACGGCGGCGGCGGCGCGACCAGGAGGTCGGTGTGGCGCGCGGGCAGCGCGACGAAGCGCCGCTGCATCAGCACCGGGAACGGTGTCGCGCGCAGACTCGGTGACGCCGAGGGCGGGACCTGGATCTGGAAGCGTGCGCCCACGTCGCCCGTACCCTCCTCGCCCTGCCAGGCGAGCGCGGTGACGCGGCCACCGGGGTAGTGGAAGCCGACCAGGCGCTGCTCGAGATCCTGCGCGCGCCCCTCGCGCGCGACCTGCTGGAGCTGCGCGCGCCGCTCGGCGGCCAGAAAGCCCGACTCGGTCTGCTCCACGTCGAGGGCGATGCCGCGGTCGGCAGCGACGCGGATCGACACGCGCTGGCGCCGCAGGTCCCGCTCGAGCGGCGGCGGCAGCGGTGCGAGCGTCGGTGCGTCCTGCGACAGGCGCAGCGCGAGCGCGCCGACGAGCGCCGCCGGGAGCTGCCCCGGCACGGCGCCACGCGTGCGCGTGTCGGTGGGGATCACGTGCTCGCCGAGGCGCACGCACACGATGGGCTCGGTGAACTCCTCGAGCTCGGCGCTCTTGCCGAGCTGCGGCGGCCGCGCGAGGACGAGCTCGGCCTGGAACCCCGCGGCCTGCAGGAGCGCCAGGAGGAGCGTCGCGCGGTTGCCCGCGGAGCGGGCGAGCGCGGCGCTCGCCGGCTCCTCGATCGTGGACGTCTGGTCGACCTGCTCGACGACATATCGATGGAGCGCCGCGAGGCCCTGCGCGTCCGCGCGGGGAGCGAGCTTGCGCGCGACCGACCGCAGCTCCTCGCTGGGGCGCGTGGCGACGCCCACGCGCTCGGCGAGCAACGCCCGCCACCGATCCAGCGAGAGGCCACGCGAGACGCGCACCGACGGCAGGTACTCGATGGCGAGGGGCGCGCCGGGCTCCTGCTCGATCTGCGGAGCGCCCGTCCGGCGCATGACGAGCGCGGCGGCCTCGGCGGTGGGCTGCGGCGCGCCCGCACGCGCGTCGAAGTCGAGGCCCGCGCTCGCGCCGGCGAGCAGGTACTCGGAGCGCACGAGCGGCGCGTCGGCGCTGGCGAAGTAGAAGCGCTCGCCGCGGAAGGCACCGGGGAACGCCGCGGACGCGCGCGCCTCGAGGAGCTCGAGCTCCACGACGTCGCCGAGGTCGAGATCGGGCGCCGAGACTCCCTCCTTCTCGGCGATCTCTTCGGCCTCGCGCACGGTGCCGTCGCGCTTGTGCGTGCGAACGGCCAGGACGGCCGCGCCCTCGGGGACCTCGACCTCGCCGAAGCGCTGCACCCCCTCCTTGGTCAGGACCTGGATGAGGTTGTGCGTCAGCACCAGGCGCGCACCCGACGGGTGGATCACCTCCACCGTGCGATCGAGGATCATGCGCGACGGGCTCTGGACCTGGTCCGCCCGCCCGTGCGCGGCGAGCAGCGTCCTGACCTCGGCGCGCCCGACGCGATACGGCGCGATCGGTGACGGCGTTCCGAGCGCCGCGTGGGCGCGCAGCAGATCCTCTGGATCCGATCGCGCAGAGAAGGCGCGATCGAGCGCGCGCGCCGCGGCGGTGCGCTCGCCGAGGGCGGCGGCGAGGTCGGCGAGCCGGAGCCAGAGGGAGGCGTCCTCGGGCGTCTCCTCGAGGAGTGCCTCGAGCTCCCGCCGCGCGCGCGGGAGCTCGCCGAGCGCGACCCGCAGGTCGATGAGCGTGTGGCGGCGCCCGACGCGATCGACCGGCTCCGGGGGCAGCGCGAGGTAGGCCTCGAGCGCCTTGCCGGCCTCGCCGCGCTGCCGGTGGAGCTCGGCCACGGCATCGCTCCCGGGCTCGCACGCGAGGAGCGCCCGCGCGGCGGCTTCCTCGGCGCGCGGCTCGCGCCGGCGCTCCGCCACCTTGAGCAGCACCTCCTCCGGGTCGCAGCCGCGGGTGCCCTGCTGGCGCGCCTGCCGGGCCAGCGCCTCGGCCCTGGCCAGCCGCCCGAGCGCGATCGCGGCACGCGCGTGCAGCGCCAGGAACGGCGCCGGAGCGCCGACGCGAGGCGACGCGGCCTCGACGGCGCGCGCCTGGTTGTCGTCGAGGTCGAGCCTCGCGAGCAGGTAGCGTGCCCGGTCCAGCGTGGGATCGCGGCCGAGGGCGCGCTCGAGGAGCTTGCGCGCGCGACGGTGCTGCTCCGCGAGCGGCAGGCTCGCGTCCACGAGGGCCACCTCGGCCTCGAGCAGGTCGCCGAGCGCCGGTCCGAGGTGCCTGCGCGCCGCGGGCAAGGCGCGCCGCGCGGCGCCGGCGTCCGCGCGACGGAGCGCCACGAGCAGCGCGGTCCGCGCATCCAGGATCCGCAGCGGACCGGGCGCGCGCCCCGCGAGGCGGCGGAGCGAGACGAGGAGGCGCCCCCCGTCGGCCGCCAGGCGCAGCCGCCACGGCGCAGCCTGCGCGTCCGCCGCGACGTACTGGACGCGCGCGCGGTCCGCGTCCTGCCCCGACGTGGCGATCACGCGGCCGGCTGCGCCGAGACGCCAGGCGACGCGCGTCTCGATGCCCAGCGCACCCGCGGGCGGCGCGAGCTCGACCTCGACGACGCCGGGGCGCGGCGTCGCCACGACGAGCGTGCAGCCCTGGAGGCGCGAGAACACCGGCGCCCCCGGCGTGGCCGTCGCGAGCTCGAGGTGCGGCAGCGGGGTCGGCGCGAAGCGGACGGAGGTGGGCGCCACACACGCCTCCGGGGGCGCTGGCGGCTCGCCCGCATCCGCGCGACGGGCCTCCTCGAGCGCGTCCGCCGTGATCGCGTCGACGCCGCCCTCGCCCACGCTTGCCGGCACCTGCCACGCGCGCAAGAGCGGGAGACCGGCCTCGATCGCGGCGTCCGCGCCCGGCCGACCACCCCGGGCGCGCAGCGCCTGCCAGCGCGCCCCCAGCTCCTGCACGCGCGCATGGGCGTAGGCGTCGAGGAGCCCCTCGAGCGCGCTCTCCGCTCCCGCATCCACGGCCGGCGCGGGCGGCCTCGGGCGCGCCGTCGCGCACCCGCAGAGCACCGCGATCATACATGCGCCAAGGCGCATCTATCGGGCGCTCCGCGGCTCGAGCCGCACTCCGCGCGAGAGCAGCGCGTCCACCTCGAGCAGGAACCTTCGGAAGGCCGGGTAGTCGGCGACCGGGACGCGCTCGCGCCGGACCTCGAGCGAGGTCTCGAGGATCGCGCGCTCGCCATCGCGCCGAACGGCGAGGCGCGCCTCGCCGAAGCGCGGATCGGCGACGGTGCCCCCCTCCGGGAGGGCGGCCACCGCGAACCCCGGCGGCGGCACCACCACGAGCTCGTCCTCCCAGCGCCACGGATACCCGAGGACGAGGTCGTGCGCGCGGGTCGACAGGCGTGCGTAGGCGCGCGCGAGCTCGCTGTCGCGGAGCCCCGGTTGCACGACGAGCGCCCTGCCCTCGGCCCGCGCGGCCCGCGCGACCTCGACCACCGCGGTGGCCACAGGCGCCTCCTCGCGCGCCCCGGAGATCGCAACCTCGAGGACGCGCGCCCCGGGGTGCATCCCCGCCCACCACTCCTGGTAACGCTCGCGGCGGCTCTGCTCGTTCTCGTAGCGCTCGCGCCACTCCGACGCGGACTCGCCGCGGACGACGATGCGCTCGCGCACGCGGCCGGCCCCGCCCGGCAGGACCTCCAGCGTGGCGTGCCGGTCGAAGCGGTTCCGCGCGGCGGCCTGCACGGGCGTCGTCACCAGGCGCGCGCCGGCCGGATCCATCACGAGCGCCATCGCCCCCTGATCCATCGCCGGCAGCTCGCCGAGCCCGGCGAACTCGGCGGTCCCGTCGATCCAGAGGTCGTGGCGCGGGACGTACACGATCGCGTGGTCGAACGCGGCCAGCGACGCCGGCGCCGGCTCGAGCATGCCCAGGCGCCGCGTCCGCAGGAGGACGAGGTGCGCGGGGATCCCCGCCTCGCGGAGCATGACCACGAGCAGCGACGCCTTGTCCTTGCAGTCACCGAACTTGCGCTGGAAGACCTGCGTCGCCTTGTAGGGCTTGTAGCCGTGGATGCCGAACTCGAGGCCCACGTAGCGCGTGCGCCTGCCGACCCACGCCTGCAGCGCGCGGATGCGATCGAGCTCGCCGTCCGCGCCGCGGATGGCCTCACGCACGGCGCGCCGGAGATCCCCGTCGGCGACGAGCTGCGGCTCGAGGAGCCCCTTGTACACCTGGCCCACCGCCGCCCACGACGGCACCGTGGAGACGTGGACGTAGGGTGCCACCTCGACGAAGCCCGGCATGCCCGGCTCGAGCGGCACCGCGGGCACGTCGCGCGCCACCATGCGGAGCACGCGGCGATCGCCGACGGCCTCGTCGCGCCGCTCGACCGTCACGCGGCCGCGCCCCGTCACCTCGCGCGACGGCTGGTTGGCGAACACGGGCTTGCCGGCGGGCGACTCGACGAGGTACTCGCTCTCGAGGCGCGGGATCTCCTCGGCCAGGAACGCGACGTCGCCGAACGCGCCGCCGAGCTGGTTCTCGCTCGCGACGTCCGACAGGACGTACTGTACCTCGATGACGTCGCCGGGCTCGACGCCCGAGAACACCACGATCTCGGCGCGCGCGTCGTAGTAGCGGCCGGCCCACGGCTCGGAGAGGCTGCGCTCGTCGCGGTCGGTGGCCTCGGAGACGCTGCCGTCCGTGCGGTGGATGCGCGCGACGCGCACGTCGACGACCTGCTCCGACGGCGCGTAGCGGATGCCGTAGCGCAGCTCGCTCGCCGCGCGGCGGAGGTCGTTGATGCGCACGAGGCGCTGGCCGAACACGTCGGAGAGGCCGTTTCGGTGCACGCGCACGGCGCGCAGGTCGTAGAGCACCACGGCGGGCTCGTGGCCGAGGCGCGCCAGGGCCGCGCCGCGCCGCGCGGCCGCGACCAGCGCCTTGCCGTCGCGCCCGTAGCGCCTCGGTAGATCGTCGGCGTCGTCGGCCTGCAGCTCGCCGAGCAGCGTGCGCAGCTCCGGGCTCTGCGGCTTTCGCGCCAGGGCCTCGCGGATCCAGCGCACCGCGTCGGCGCCCCGCCCGAGATCCGCGAACAGCCGGCCGAGCCGCTCAGGCGCGCGCGCGTCCTCGGGCAGCTCGCGCGCGACCGCCTCGTAGCGGACGATCGCCTCGTCCCGCCGGCCCGACGCCGCGACCTGCTCGGCCGCCTCGAGCCGCGCCGACACGAGATCGGGGCGCAGGGCCGCCAGCCGGTCGAGGAGGTCCACGGCGCGCGCGGCCTCGCCGCGGGTGCGCAGGAGGCGCGCGAGCGTCCGCACGACCTCCGAGTCACCCGGCGCGATCTTCAGCGCCGCGCTCGCGAGCTCGAGCGCGGCGTCGTTGCGCCCGAGCCGCTCGAGCAAGCGGATCCGCGCCGCCGCCAGACGCATCTGCCTGTCCGCATGGGTTGCGACCGCGAGCGCGGCGGCCGCCCGCACCGGCGCGCCGAGCTCGGCCAGGAGCTCCGCGTGCGAGATCGCGATCGCCGACTCCTCGGGCCAGCGCGCCTGCGCCAGGGCGAGGAGCGCGAGGCCTCGCTCGGCCCGGCGCGCCCGGACCTCGAGCGGCGCGAGGCGCAGGGCGGCCGTGGCGGCGTGGCGGCGCGTGTCGGCCGTGGCCGCGAGGTCCACCACCGCCTCCAGCTCGGCGCGCTTGGCGGCCGGCTCGGCGAGCAGCTCCGCGCGGGCCAGGCTCGCGCGGGGCCCCCGGACGCCCTCGAGCCGTGAGAGCGCAGCCCCGAGCGCCTCCTCGCCGCCGCGCCGCACCTCGAGGAGCGCGCGCACCACCGGATCCTGCACGCTCTCCTCGAGCCGCGAGACCGACACCTTGCGTGGCGCCGCACGCGCAGCCCGGGCGCGCGCGCAGGTCGCGTCGGCCGGCAAGACGAGCGGTGCGCCGTCCGGCGTCGATAGGCGCAGGTACGCCGCTGCGCCGCCGCGGGCCCGCAGCACCAGCCGATGTGTGCCACGCGGCAGGTCGAGCCCGACCGCGTCCTGATCCGGTGCGACCGCGCGCTCGACACCCCCCGCGAGCACCTCGGCGCCGTCCACGAGCAGGCCGTACCGGGACGCCGTGCCCACGCGCAGCGCCACCTTGCGGCGCGCCCCGAGCTCGACGCACACCTGGATCGCGACGTCGCCGTCGGGCGGCGCGGAGGCGCGGCTCGCGGGCACCACGAGGCCGTCGGTGGCGCTCGGCGGCAGGACCCGCCACGCGGATCCCGGCGGTGGAAGCGGCGCCTCCGCCGCGACCGGCGCGACCGCGACGCCCGCGAGGAAGCCCGCGTCACGCGCGATCCGGCGCGCGTCGTCGGCGCGGCCCAGGCGCCCCTCCTGATCGGCCGCGAGCGCCGCGAAGATCGGCGCCACCAGCGCGAGCGGGCGGGCGCGCCTGGCCGCCTCGAGCACGGGCGCGGGCGCCTCGTCCTCCGCCAGCGCCCCGAGCCTCAGCGCGGCTCGCACCTGCCAGGCGAGCTCCGCGCCGGGCTGGGCCAGCGCCCTCGCCAGCTCCGACAGCGACGCGACCTCGGGATCCACACGCGGCGCGCCCACCTGGGTGGCGGCCACCGCGGCCGCGAGGACGGGCGCTAGCATGCGGGCATCTTACCCGGCCCCGGCTCTCGCCAGAGGTCCGCGACGGTTCGTGCGCAAGCTCGCTTGGCGAGCCGCCCCGGCCCGCCTACCATCCCTTGATGCGCCGCGTCCTCGCCATCGGCTGTGTCCTCGCCGCGCTTGCCCCGACCCCGGCAGACGCGCACGGCGGCCTCCCGATCGCGCGCGAGCTGGTCTGGCGCGGCGATGTCGTCTACGTCCCGACGCGCTACTGGGGCGTGTTCTTCGGGCGCGTCGGCGGCCCCTTCAAGTGGATCTGCGAGGAGGCCATCAACTCGTACCAGCAGCGCCTGCTCACGCTCACGGGGGACGGGACGTTCTACTCGACGGACCGCGTCGGCCTCACGGTCTCGCGCGACGACGGCTGCACCTGGGAGCCGGTGACGGGCGCGATCGCCGGGCTCAACGTCGGGCGCATCCTGCCCGCCCCCGACAAGCCTGCGCGCCTGTGGGCCGCGGCGTCGGCGGTGGGCTCGGGCGCGGACGCGCAGAACGCCGCCGGCATGTACCGCACCGACGATCGCGGCCGCACGTTCGTGCCGGCACTGCCGCTCGAGGGGCGCGTCGTCACCGGCGCCGCGATCTCCGACGACGGCGCGACGCTGGTGGCCGCCGCGCGCCTTCGCGCCGCGCCCTTCGATCCCCGCGTGTACACGTCCAGGGACGGGGGCGCGACGTGGACCGACGTGGCGGTCACCTACGTCTTCGACGGCACGGCCGCGGCCGGGCTGCAGCCCCTCGCGATCGATCCGCGCGACGGCGGATCGGTGTACTTCGCGCTCGACGGCGGGCCGGACCAGCTCCTCCTGCGCTCGACGGACGGCGGCGCGACGATCACCGAGGTGCTCCGCCTGCCCATGACGATCGAGGCGGTCGCGGTCGACAAGGCCAGGGACCAGCTCCTCGTCGCGAGCTCGGCAGGCCTCTACGTCGGCCAGGGCGCGGCCGCACCGGTGAAGTCGCCGTCGATCTCTCGCGCGCAGTGCGCCTCTGTGCGGCCCGAGGCGACGTACGTGTGCGCGTGGAACTGGGAGCCGGACAACAAGGCCGTCGCGCGCTCGACCGACGGCGGCCAGAGCTTCGACAAGGTGTTCCAGTACGCCGACACGCTCGCGCCGTACGAGTGCCCGGCCGAGACACCGGTGGGCCGCACCTGCCCGATGATCTGGCTCGGGTACGCCGACCAGCTCGGCATCGACCTCAGCATGCGGGGCGACGGCGGCGCGGGGGCACCCGCCGACGGAGGCGCTGGATCGCCGGGGGGCGCAGGCAGTGGCGGAACCGCGGGAGCCGCCGGTGCCGCGAAGTCGAGCGGCTGCGCCGGCGCTCCGGTGGCCGCGCGCGGTGGTGCCCTCGTCGTCGGCGCGATCCTGCTCGCGCTGCGCGCCCGCCGCCGCCGGTGACCCGACGCGCCTGGGCCATCGCGCTCGGCCTCGCGGCCGCCGCCCTCGTGCCCGTGTGGGCGGGGCGCCTCCTGCCGCTCCTCGACGCGCCCACGCACCTCGGCGCGGCCTCCATCTGGCAGCACCTCGGCGACGCGCGCTACGGCCTCGACCGCTTCTACGCCCAGAACACGCCGCTGTCGCCCTATAGCCTCCACTACCACCTCCTGCACCTGCTGGCGTTCCCCTTCGGCCTAGAGGCCGCGAACAAGATATTCGTCTCCGCGTATCTATTGGCCGTCCCCGCGGGCGCCTTCGCGCTCCTGCGCGCGACCGGCCGCGACCCGCGCCTGGCCCTCTTCGCGTTCCCGCTCGCGTGGAACGTCAATCTCCTCATGGGGTTCTTCTCGAACCTCCTCGGCAACGCGCTCCTCCTGCCCGCCCTCGCGCTGCTGTGCCGCGCGCTCGACCGGCCGAGCCGCGCCCGACTCGGCTGGCTCGGCGCGTCGGGCGTCGTGCTCTACCTCGCGCACCCGCTACCCTGGATCGCCCTCGGCCTCGGCGGCCTGCCGCTCGTGCTCGGCCGCGGCCTCCGCGGGCTGCGCGCGGGCGCGCTCGCCTACGCCGCGCTCGCGCCGTCCGCCGCGCTCGCCGTGTGGCAGACGTGGTTCCACCGCCCGGCCGGCGTCGCGGCCGTGGTCGGCGGTGGCCTCGAGGCGCGATGGAAGCCCGCGCGGATCCTCCTTCGCGAGATCCCCACCTGGACCATGGACTGGTGGCCCGGTCACCTCGACGAGGCGATGGCCGGCGCGCTCCTCCTGTGCGCGCTCGGGCTCGTGGCGCTCGACCTCGCGCGACGCGCGGGCGAAGCCGCCGAGGACCCTCGGCCCGCCCCGCGGGGCCTGCTCTGCACCGCGCTCGTCTGCTTCGGGCTCTACTTCGCGCTGCCGGTCGAGATGTTCAAGCCCGCCTACTGGTGGCTCATCGGCGCGCGGCTCCTGCCGCTCGCGCTCCTGTTCCTCGCGCTCGCGCCGCGGCGCACGCTCGGACCGCGGGCCACGCTCGTCCTCGCGCCGGTCCTGGCCATCGCCGTGCTGCTGCCCGGCGTGATGACCGCGCGCACGCTCGCCTTCAACGCGCGCGCGGCGGGCCTGCCGCGCATCGCCCAGCAGATACCACTCGGGATGCCGTGCCTGACGCTCGTGATGTCGCCCCGCGAGGACCCCGCGTTCACGCAGCCGCTCTACCGCGCGTTCCACTCGTACGTGCTGCTCTGGCGCGGCGGCGCGTCGCCCTACGAGTGGCCGATCGGCTTCCCGTTCCGCTACCTGAGACCGCTGCCGGCCCCGCCGTGGTACGCGCCCGAGTCGTACGCCTACGCCGCGCACGGCCGCCACTGGCCCTACGTGCTCACGTGGCACGACGCGCAGAACCGCGTCGGCGCCGACCCGCAGATGCAGCTCGTGGCCGAGGACGCCGGCTTCCGCCTGTTCCGCAACACCGCCTACGAGGCAGGACCGTGATCGACGACGACGACTCGCCGCCGCGGCCCCGCAAGGGTCCCTCCGTCATCGACCGCACCCTCGCGGGCACGGTGCGCGTGCTGCGCCTCGTGACCGCGCTGGCGATGATCGGGATGATCGTCTGGATCGCGCGCACACCCGGGCCGCGCGCGCGCGTCGCCGACTTCCTCGATCAGGCCGGGCGCGCCATCGACGAGCCCATCAGCGAGACCGTGCAGCTCCTCGGGGGCCCCGCCGACGCCGTCGCGCGCGCGCACGAGGGCGACCTGGCCGCCGGGTGCGCGCTCGCGGTCGCGCGCCTCTACGGCGCTCGCTGCGGTCGTCCCCCGCCGAAGCGCCTCGCCGTTCGGTATGCCGCCGACGTCGCGGCGTGCACCCGCACGTGGAGCCCAACGGAGGTGGCCTGCTGGGCCGAGGGGGACTGCCCCGCGTTCCCGAAGCCCGCCGACTGCGGCCCGTAGGAGAGTTGAAGCCACAACAGCCGGTTCAAGGATCACCTGCGCAAGCTGGTCGCGGAGGGCGCGAGCGAGTCGGATCGCTGGCAGGCCATCTACCAGGCCGAGAGCGACTACAAGGAGGCCCTGTTCAAGCTCACCGGGCTCGACGCAGAGACCCTCGACGGCATCCTGGCCGGCGACCTCGCGAAGTCCGGCGCGCCTGCGAACGCGACGTATCCAGATCAGGTGGAGCCGCGCCCCTACGTGAACCAGGATCGCCCGCGGCCCGCCGGTCCCGGCCGCTGACGCGCGCCGGGCGACGCTGTCCGCTCCGACGCTGGCGACGCCGCGCAGCAGGCGCTAGTCTCCCCGCATGCCCGACCCGATCGCACGGCTCGTGCGCTGGCGCGAGGAGGCCCGCGCCGCGGGCATGAAGGACCCGGAGGCGATGGCGCTCGCGACGGCGACGCCGGACGGCGTGCCTTCCGTGCGAATCGTGCTCTGCCGCGGCGAGGACGCGCGCGGCCTGTGGTTCTTCACGAACTACCAGAGCCGCAAGGGCGCCGATCTCGCGGGCAACCCCCGCGCCGCGGTGTGCTTCCACTTCCCCGACCAGGAGCGGCAGGTGCGCGTCGAGGGCGAGGTGGAGATCCTCGGCGAGGCCGACTCCGACGCCTACTTCGCCACGCGCCCGCGCGGCTCGCAGCTCGGCGCGTGGGCGTCGCCGCAGAGCCGGCCCATCGCATCACTCGACGAGGTGCACGCCGTCGTGGATTCGGTCACGCACCGCTTCGAGGGCAAGGACGTGCCGCGACCGCCGTTCTGGGGCGGCTACCGCCTGGTGGCGCGCGCGATCGAGTTCTGGCAGGGGCGCCCGAGCCGGCTGCACGAGCGCGAGCGCTGGGAACGGGACGGCGACGGCTGGCGCATGACGCGGCTCGCGCCCTGATGCTGCGCGCGCTGCTCGGCCTCCTCCTCGGCGCGGCCCTCTCCGTGGGCGCGAGCTACCTGTTCCTGCGCCGGAACGACAGCTGCCTCGATCGCTGCGGCACGGGCACCGTGTGCGCGGCCGGCAAGTGCATCGTCGCGCCCGCCGTCGAGGCCGGCGACGACGAGGGCGACGGCCCCGGCAAGAAGCGCAAGCGCCGCCGGCCAGCCGGCAGCACGAGCACGGCCGCGGACAGCGGGGGCCGCGCGGCCCCCGAGGCCACGCTCAAGCCGGGCGACGAGAAGATGGTCACCAAGGGCGACGCGCTCGGCCGCCCGCAGAAGCTCGACTTCGGCAGCGGCGGCGACGAGCGCGAGGTCAGCGAAGCCGACCTCGACAACGCCTGGCGCAGCGCCCAGCCGCGCGTCCTCGACTGCATCGCCGAGGCGCGCGGAGAGCTGCCGCTCGATCGCGGCAAGGTCGTGGTGGGCCTGCACATCGAGGCGAGTGGCACCGTCGATCGGGTGCGCGTCGAGGCCCCCGCGGTCCTGCAGGCGCACGGCCTCTACGCCTGCGTGCGCCGCGTCGCGATGTCCACGCGCTTCCCGCGCGGCGGCACCTCGAACGTCGTCACCTTCCCCTTCGAGCTCCGGTAGCCTTGCCTCGCCCCTAAGCTGTTCAGCGCAGAGCATGGCGAGCGAAGAAAGGGACGCGAAGCGCGCGCGAGAGGCGAGCGACGCGAGCCGCAAGGGCGTCCCTCGCGCAGCGAGCGAAGACGCAAGCATGTTGGGGGGCCCGACGCGGTCGCGCCGAAGGCGCGCAACGCAGCACTGGCCGCGGCGGGGGAAGGGCAGCGTGCCCTTCCTGGTGGTCGCCTTCCCAGGCGACCACACGCAACTAGCCGAGCCCCACGCGCCGCAGCTCCGCCAGGCCCTCCTCCCGCGTCACGACCTCGCGGTAGCCGAGCATCCGGCGCGCCTTGTCGTCGCGCACGGTGACCTCGCGGCCGATGAGCTGCACCGCCGTGCGCACGATCGGCGGCTCGTCGGTGCGCGCCGCGAGCGACCACCAGCCCTCGACGAGCCACGCCAGCGCGCGGGCCACGGCGAGGGGAACGCTCTTGTCGGGCGCGGCCACGCCCACCGCGTCCAGCATCCCGCCCAGGAACTCGCGCATCGTGATCGGCGCGCCGTCTGTGACGAAGTAGGTCTCTCCGGAGGGACCGCGCTCCGCGGCGAGCAGCATCGCGGCCACGAGGTTCTCGACGTGGCACGTCGACGTCAGGTGCTTGCCGCCGCCGATCCACGCGAAGCGCCCCGCCTTGATGGCCTCGACCACCTTCGGCAGCACGCTCGTGTCGCCCGCGCCCCACACCGCGCGGGGCCGCACGATCACGGTCTCGAGGCCGCCGATCGCCGCCGCGCGAACGAGCTCCTCCGCGCGCCCCTTGCTCCAGGGATACAGGCCCATCGGATCCGCCGGCAGCGGGCGCGTCTCGTCCAGCTGCGCGAGCGGACGTCCCGACACCAGCACCGCCTCCGTGCTGACGTGCACCACGCGCCGAACGCGAGCGCTCGCCGCCGCCTCGAGCACGCGGCCGGTGCCCTCGACGTTGATGCGTCGGAAGTCCTCGCGCGCGCCCCAGACCTCCACCTTGGCCCCCGAGTGGAACGCGACCTCGCAGCCCTCCATGCCTGCACGCAGCGACGCGGCGTCCTCGAGGTCGCCACGCACCGGCTCCGCGCCGGCCTTGCGCACCGCCTCCATCGCGCGCTCCGACCGCGCGAGCGCCCGCACCGCGTGCCCCGCCCCCGAGAGCCTCGCGATGAGCGCGCGCCCCACGAACCCCGAGCCCCCCGTGACGAATGCGTTCATGCGAATATATCCTACCGTCGCAGGAGCGCCGGCCACGTCTTCGGCGTCACGAAGGGCCGATCGAGCCGCGGACCGTCCCACACCTCCTCGAGCGCCCCGGCCCCCGCGCCCAGCGCGAACGGCCCCACGAGGGCCCGCCGGATCATCGGCATCGCGTCCGGGTCGAAGCCCATCGCGCGCGCGCCGACGAGGTCCACGAGCGCCATGTCCGCCCCGCCGATCAGCAGCCCCGCGCTGCGCGGCGTCGCCCCGAGCGGCCCCTCGCCCTCCCCCGCCACGATCCCGTCGGCGATGATGAGCATCCGCCGCATCGCGCGATCGCGCACCACGCCGTCGCGGTCCGCCCGCAGCACGACGCGGTCGAGGTCCGCGATCGTGCGCCACACGGTGTCGTTGCCGTGCCAGCTCCCGTCGGTGACGAGCGCGCCCGCGCCGAGCCGCGGCGCCCGCGCGATGAGCGAGTGATCACCCGGCAACGGCAAGCGCGACAGCCGCGCCTCGATGCGCTCGGCGAGCGGCGGCCGCTCGGGCAGCTCGTCGCCGCCCTCGGCGGGCGTGCCCTGCGTGTAGTGCGGCAGCCAGTATTTCTCGTTCGTCAGGCCGATGACCGCCTTCTGCGCGAGCGTGATCCCGGTCTTCTTGTGCGTCTTGAGCTTCGGCAGGTTCAGGATGACGTCCGCCTCGAGCACCGTGCGCGGGATCGAGTATTCATGTCGGCCCCGCCGGTGGTGCGGCCGCGGCGTCTCCGGGTGCGAGCGGTGGAAGCACAGGTGCGGCAGGCGCTCGGGCACCTCCTCGAAGGCGCTCTCCCCGTCGAGCGTCACCACCTGGTAACCGCGAGGGTCGCCGGGCAGGCTGCGCCGGACGAGGAGCCCGAGGTTCCACGAGCGCCCGAAGCGCCGCACGTCGTCGAGCGCCATCGTGGGCACCACGCGGAAGTGGCGCAGATCGAGGAAGTCGATCGGCGCCGCGCGCGCGCGCAACCGCTCGATCGTGGCGCGCACGCCGAGCCCGTCCACCACGGCCTCGAGGTCGCACCCCTCGACGGGTGTGTCCACGACGTCGACGCGGCCGCGGCCGCGCAGCGCGCGCACCGCGTAGTCGAGGACCGGCCGCAGCACGGACCCGTGCGTCGACGAGCAGTCGAGCCGGTCGCCGCGCAGCTCCTCGTGGAAGTAGCGGTTCGTGACGAAGTTGGGCTTGACCACCACGCGATCGCCGGGCGCGATGACGTCGCCGAGCGGGTTCCACTCCGGCGTGCCTGCGCGCGCGCGGTCGAGCCCGAGCGTGCGGAAGAGATCCTCCACCGCGCCGTACACGGCGCCCGGCGGATCGAACGGCGCTGCGGCGTTCGGCGGGTACGCGAGGCCCGGCCGCGACACCACCGCGACGCGAGAGGCCCGCTCGCTCAAGGCTTTCCGCTGCGCAGGAGCGCCGCCTCGCGGGACGAGACCTCGGCCGTGCCGTCCGACGACAGCGACTGGAAGTCGAGCCCGAGCCGCGAGACCGTCGCGAGCCGCTTGCCCGTGCGGATGAGGTCGATGTTCTCCTCGAAGCGCACCTCGACCGCCGTCTCGGCCCCGAGGTACCTCGCCAGGATCCCGAGGATCTCGTCGAGCACCGCCTGCGAGTAGCGCCCGCCCTTGACCACGCGGAGCACGACCGCGCCGCGCTGCTCTTGCACGATCTGGAACTGCCGGATCGCGTGGTCATAGTCCTTGAGCAGGTGCGCGAAGAAGGTCCCGGGCACGTAGCGTCCGCCCGCGCCGACGATGATCGACTGCACCCGCCCCTCGATGCGCCCGATGCGTGGCAACCCGCGCCCGCACGCGCACGGCGCGTCCGGCATCGCCTCGGCCAGGTCGCCGATGCGATAGCGGATGAACGGCATGCAGTAGTTGTTGAGGTCGGTGATGACCACCTCGCCGACCTCGCCCGGCGCCGCGGGCCGCCCGTCGCGCAGCACCTCGACGAGGTAGCCCTCGCCGACCACGTGGTGCCCCTCGTGCGCCTCGCACTCGTAGGCGATGCCCGAGAACTCGCGGCTGCCATACTTGTCGAACACACGGCAGCCGAACGCCTCCTCGATGATGCGCCGGCTGGTGTCGGGCAGCGTCTGCGCCGACGAGATGATGCCCTTCGGGCGGAGACCCAGCGGCCCCTTCTTCTCGAGCCAGCGCGCCAGGAAATTGAACGACTCCGCGTACCCGTCGAGCAGCGCCGGGTTCCACGCGACGATGGACCTCACGAAGGCCTCGAGCGTCTCGTCGCTCATCTCGTACGCCGGGATGAAGCGACGCCGCGAGAGCCACGCGTCCGCCTTCTCGCGCGCGACCTGCGTCCGAGACATGCCGAGCGTCTGGTGCCAGAGGCGCACCTGCCGATCGCCGAAGCGCCAGCCGGTCCACTCCATCGCGCGCTGCGTCGCCGCCCAGCGGAACTCGAGCTGCGCGCGGTCCGCGTAGCACACGAACGGCTCGCCCGTGGACCCGCTCGTCGTGATGCGCAGGACCTCGGCCTTGTCGTGGTTGTCCGACATGATGTCGAAGTAGAGGTGCTCGCGCACGTCCTGCTTCGTCAGGAAGGGCAGACGCGCGAGGTCCTCGACGCCGCGGATGTCCTCGGGCGCGAGCTGCAGCGCGCGCATGCGCTCGCGGTAGAACGGCACGTGCCCGTAGGCGTGGCGCACGAGGCGCCGCAGCTTCCAGTCCTGGATCTCGCGGATGGCCTCGCGCGAGAGCCACTGGCTGCGCCGCAGGTCGTGCAGGTGCGCGCGCACGTCACCCGTCATCAGCCAGTGCGTCGCCGAGAACGTCGCGAGGTAGCCCTCGAGGTGCGCCCGCCGGACGCCGTGGTACTCGGGGGAGCGATCGACGAGCGGCGGCGCAGCGGGCGCGTCGGCGGCGGCCGTGGCCGGACGCTCGAGGAAGCCACGCAGCGGATCGCGCCGCTGCGTGCGCAGGCGGTACTCGAACAGGCCCCGCCCGAGGTCCTGGAACGACCGCACGATCGACTTGACCGGGATGTCGTCCAGGAACGACTTGCCCGCCCGGCGTGGCTCGAACAGCGTCTCGACCTGCTTGTACGTGTACCCGCGCGCGTGGGCCGCCACCATGATGAACGTCTGCCAGTAGTGGTAGCGCCCGCGGTACGAGAGCAGGTCCGCGAGCACCTCGCGCGGGCACACCAGGAAGCCGCTCTTGTTGTCGCGCAGGTCCATGCCGAAGGACCGGTTGAGCAGCGTGTTGAGCCCCCGGCTCCAGTAGTAGCGCGGCCCGCGCTCGCGCCCGACGGTCGAGCGCCAGCCCTGCACGATGTCCGCGTGCGACTCGTAGAGCTCGCGGCGCAGGCGCAGCAGATCCTCCGGTTGGTACTGCAGGTCCGCGTCCAGGATCGAGACGAGGCGCCCGCGCGACGCGGCGAGGCCCGTCTTCCACGCCTGCGCGATGCCGCGGTTGGTCTCGTGGCGGCGCACGATCAGGAAGGGATGGTCGCGCCAGAGCCGGTCGAGGAGCGCAGGCGTCCCGTCCGTCGAGCCGTCATTGACCACGATGAGCTCGCCCTCGAACCCGCCCCGCGCGAAGGTCGCGCCCACGCGGCGCACGAGCTCCGGGAGGTTCGCCTCCTCGTCGAGGCACGGGACGATGACGGACAGCTCGGGCTGGGACGACACGGCGGCATTATGGCTCGCTTCGGCCCAGTTGACCTCCGAATGCGGGCTGCAATCGGCAGGCCGTCCGGAGCGTCGAGCCGCGACACCGACATGTTCCCGTATCCGATGAGCGCCTTCCCCGCGCTGGCCAAGCTACGGCAGGGCTGCAGGCTCGTGGCCGAGATCGACGGCGTCACGCTCTGCGTGCCCGCGTCGAGCTGAAATCCAGTGCGGGTTTTCAAGGCGAGCGCAGCGAGCCGCGGCCACTCGCCAATAGGCTCAGCGCCTGAACTCGCTCAGGAGCAGCGTGCCGTCCGCGAACTTGTGCTTGCGGGCGCCACAGCTCGCCCGCGTGAGCCCCGACATGCACGACGGCACGGCGTCCTCGAGGTCGCGGCGATCGCTCATGCACACCGCGCCATCGGCGCTCCACTCGGCCTCGAACGACCAGCGGCGCGTGTCGCTCTGGACCCCGACGTCGTCATAGAGGTTCACGCGACGGCCATCCGATGTGTGCGAGCGCCCGTCGCCGCAGTAGTCCGCGCGCAGGAGACGCGTGCACGCCTGGTGGTATGGCGCGAGCGAGATCGGCCAGCAGCTGCGCTCGTCGCAGAGGTCGACCGTGCCCCACGGCTTGTAGCCGAAGTCGATGCACTTTGCGATCGCGCCGTTCACACAGGCGAAGGTGAACAGCGTGTCGCTGTCCGTGTGCGCACCCCCGCCGGGCACGCCCTCCTCGTGGCTCCACACTCCCGGCACGGCGATGGCGGCGAGAGGGACGCCCTCGGCGTCCGCGCAGAGGGGCTGCCAGGCCTCCTCGGCCGCCTTGTACGAGATGACGTAGGACACCGGATCGCGCTCGTCGTTGTCGGCGAAGGACACGGACTCGATGCGCAGGGGCAGCGCGTCGCCGCTGTCGAGCTGACCGACGAGCTCGGTGCCGACGAAGCCCTCTCCCGACACCACCGCGCCGTCGTCCCCGACACCCACGAGCAGGCTGCCGTTGAGGTGCACGCCGTTGAGGTGCACACCGTTCAGGTGCACGCCGTTCAGGTGCACGCCGTTCGGCGCCTCGAGCGCGTGGGTGCTCGAGCCGGTGGGCTCGGCCGCGGCCCCGCAGCCACCCACGGCGGCGATCAGGAGAAGCGGCAGTCGGCCTTGATGCATCGTTCGACCTCCGAATCGCCTGCGATGCAGGCCACGCGCCACGAGCCAACCTGCTGGATCTCGGTGGTTCCGCCCGTGCCGTGAGCAGCGCGTGCGCAAAATCTCCGACCTGGCACTGGGCAGTATACGCCCAGTGAGCAGGAAGCGCTCACGCGTGCGGCGGTGTGGCGCGCTTCAGCGCGCGGTGGCGCCCGCGCAGATGCGAACGCCGACGGAGAGGTCCCGCATCGAGGGCTCCGAGACCTGCCGGTTGGTCGAACGGCAGTCCGTCTCCGTGTGGTAGAAGCTGCCACCTCGCGCCGCGAAGCGCTCGGCGCCGAGCGACGCGTGGACCCACTCCCACACGTTGCCGGCCAGATCCTCGACGCCGAACGGGCTCGCCGACGCGGGGTGCGAGCCGACCTCGTCTGGGCCCATCGCGAGCGGCTGCCGCCCGTACGTCTCGTCGTAGTCGGCGTCCGAGGGATCGAGGCGATCGCCCGTCGGCAGCTCGCGCTCGTCCGCGCCGCGCGCCGCGCGCTCCCACTCGAGCTCGGTGCACAGCCGCGCCCCGCGAAGCCGCCCGGTCCGATCGAGCCACGCGGCGTAGGCCTCGGCGTCCTCGGCCGAGACGCCCGAGACGGGCAGGCGGAGCCAGTCGACCGACGCGCGATCCGTGCGGCCCGGGTACACGAGTCGCTCACCCGCGCGCGCGCGGAGGGGGCGCCGGTTGGGCTGCATGTTGAGGAGCCAGCCCTGCCGGTCCTGCACGAGATCGAGCGCTCCGCTGGTGAACATCTTGGCGACGCGCGGCGTCCGCCGCTGCCGCTCCGCGGGCGACAGATCCTCGAGGAACGCGATCCACTCGCGATAGGTGACCTCGTGCCGGCCGATCAGGAACGCCTCCGTTCGCACCTCGTGCAGCGGCGCGGTCTGCAGGAAGCGCGCGCGCACGCTCTCGTCGACGGCGCTGCCGAACAGGAACCGTCCCGCCGGGACGTAGACGAGGCCCTCGGGTACGCGCACCGGCATCGTCACGGGAGTCGCCAGCGTCTCGCCCCGCACCAGCCGCACGGGCACCCGCACCGCGTGCCTGCCCGGTGAGGTGAGCGTCAGGAGGTAGCTCCCAGGCGCCACCGCGTGGGTGGCGATGGGCGTGACACCGAGGGGCGTCGGCTCACCGAGCGTGCGCTTGCCGCGCTCGTCCTCGGAGTAGCGCTGCATCGTGACCGTGGCCCCCGGCGGATCGCTCGACACCTTGAGCTGCGCCGGGGCCGCGAGGCGCCTCGACCGCGCGCCGCCCTCGTCGTGCAGTGCCATGCGCTGCATGAGCTCCTCGCGCTGCCCGGGCCGATGCCCGAGCTCCGCGAGGAGGACCCGCTCGTAGAGCACCTCCGCGAGCCTGCCGCGCACGTCCGGCTGGCTCGCGTCGAGCATCAGCGCCGCCTCGAAGGCCTGCTCGGCGCGCCCGTAGGTGCGCTCCGCCTCCGCCTCCGCCGCCAGGGCATGGGCCCAGGTCGGTTCGGCCGCCGCGTCGCGGGAGTCGAAGCGGCCGAACGCCCGGCGGCGCAGCTCCGCCGCCTCGTGCGCCCGCGCGCGGGCCTCCTCGAGCGCCGCCTGCGCGACGCCGAGCTGCGTGGCGACCTCGAGCCCGACGGCGTGACGAGCGCGCAGCATCGCGCCGAAGTAGATCGCGAGGAGCACGAGCGGCAGCGCGCCGATGACCGCGGTCCGCAGGAGCCGCGCCCGGCCCACGGCTCGACGCGAGGCCCCGAGGAACGCGCGCTCGCGCGCCTGCAGCTCCGCGGCGTCGAGACGCTGCACCTCGGCGAGCTGCGCCGCGCCCCAGAGCGCCTCGGGCACGCGTCCGAGCCGCTCCCAGTCGGTCGCCGCGCGCGCGAGCCGCTCGCGCGCCGCGCGCACCTCGGGCTCCTGCGCCAGCCAGCCGCGCAGCGTGGCCCAGCCGTCGAGGAGCGCCTCGTGCGCGACCTCGTACTCCGTGCCGTCCACCGCCTCGTGGGCGACGAGCAGCCGCCCGCGGACGAGCGCCTCGAGCGCGCTGCGATCCTCGGTGGTCGACACGAGCTCGCCGGCGCCCCGCCGCGCGCGGGTGCCCTCGGTCGTCACGAGCCCGAGCAGCACGCGCCGCGCCGCCAGTCGCTCCGGCGGGGGCAACGTACCGAGGACGCCGTCGGCGTGGCGAGCGAGCGCGCCCTCCACGCCTCCGATCGCCTCGAGCGCCGCGAGCGGGATCGTGCGCCCCCCCTGATCGCGCGCCTCCCATAGCTCGGCCAGCGCAAACTGGAGCAGCGGCAGGCCGCCGTCGGTGCGCGCCGTCGCGCCGACGAGCCGCTCGACGAGCGCGTCGGACTCGAAGGTGACGCCCTTGGCGCGGGCGGGCCCCACGATGGCCTCGCGGATTCCGGCCTCCGTCAGCGGGCGGAGCACCGTGCAGGCGCGGATGAGCTCGTCACCGAGCCCGGCCACCGCCGAGAGGCGCGTCAGGAAGTCCCCGCGCGCGGTCGCGAGCACGCGTAGCCCGGGCGTCCCCGAGGCGAGCCGCAGGAGGACCTGCGCGAAGCGCGTGGCCTCTTCGGCGTTCGCGAGCGTGACGAGCTCCTCGAGCTGATCCACGAAGACCAGGAGGCCGAGGCCGTCCGACTGACGACGGCGCAGGATCCGGGCGATGTGGCCCGGATCGGCCACGAGCTCCGCGCCGAGCACGTCCTCGTCGAGGCCCACGTGGGGAGCGATCGCCGCGACGAGCGCCGCCATCGGCCAGCGCCCAGGCACGAGGTCCGCCGTCGCCCAGCGCCGGGTCGGCCCGAGCTCACCCTCCCACACCCGCGGGAGCACGCCCGCCCGGCACAGCGACGACTTGCCGACGCCGGAGTCGCCGGCCACGACGACGAGCGGCTCCGCGCGCAGGCGCTCGATCACGCTCCGGACCTCGCTCCCGCGGCCGAAGAAGAGGCCGCGGTGCTCGGCATGGAACGCCGACAGGCCGCGGTACGGGTTGCCCTCGGGGATGGCGATGATGGGGCCCGTCTCCGGGATCAGATCCTCGAGCGCGGAGCGCAGGTCCTCCGCCGACGCGAAGCGCTTCGCGGGATCGCGCTGCAGGCAACGATCGACGATCGCCGCGAGGCGCGGGTCGACCCCCGACGAGACCGACGCCAGCGGCCGCGCGTCGTTGTCGAGCACGGTGCGGCGGAGCTCCTTGATGTTGCTCGCGACGTGCGGAGGCTGCCCCGTCGCTAGTGCGTACACGAGCGCCCCGAGCGCGTACACGTCGGCGCGATACGTGGCCTGTTCGCCACGCCACACCTCGGGCGCCATGTAGAGCGGCGTGCCGAGGATCATGCCCTTGCGCGTGAGCGAGAGCGTGCGGGGCGACGCGCGCAGCGGGATCGTCTGCGCCTCGAGGCCCTCGGGCTCGGTGCGGATGCCGAAGTCGGGGTGCGCCTGCGAGAGCGCCTGCGCCGCGGCCGCCCCGCCCGGTCGCGCCTGCGCGCGTGCGTGGACGAGGTCGAGGACCTTGCCCGAGTCGCTGAGCTGCTCCACCTCGCCGGGCGAGAAGCGCACCGTCGGCACGGGCGCCGGAGAGGACTCGCCGAGGTCGTCTCCCGAGGGCGCGTCGAGCAGCTTCGCGATGCCGAAGTCGAGCAGCTTGACCTGCCCGTCCTCGGCCAGGATCGCGTTGCCCGGCTTGATGTCGCGATGCAGGACGCCGTGCCGGTGCGCCGCCGCGAGACCGCGCGCGAGGCCGAGCGCGATCTCGAACAGCCGCTCCGAGGCCACGGGGCGCTCGATCCGGTCCAGCGTCCGGCCCCGCACGTACTCCGAGACCAGGAACGAGCGCCCGTCGACGTGGCCCACCCGGTAGACCGCCACGACATTCGGGTGCTGGAGCCGGGCGATCGCCCGCGCCTCGACCAGGAAGCGCTCGCGCGCGATCGCGTCGGGCTCGCGATCATCCTCGTCGAGGAACTTCACCGCCACGGGCCGCTCGAGCAGCGTGTCCTGCGCCAGGTAAACGAGCGACATCGCGCCGCCCGACAGCGGCCGCACGAGGCGGTACTCGTCGAACTCCGGCGGCGGCGTCCACATCCCCTTGGTCACCGCGATCGCCCCCGCGGCAGATCGTACTGCTTGAGCTTGGCGACGAACGTCCGCCGCGGCATCCCGATGAGCTCGGCCGCCATCGACTGGTTGCCACGCGCCGCCTCGAGCGCCTCGGCCATGCGGCGGCGCTCGAGCGCGCGCAGCTCCTCTTCGATGGGCTGGAAGAGGCGCAGCGCCGGGTTCGTGACGTCCGTGGGCGTCTGCGGCTCGTAGACGTGCGCGCTCGGATCCGTCGAGCCGCCCTCGTCCTCCGCCGCGACGCCGCCGAGCCGCGCCTCGATGTGGCCGGCCTCGATGCGCGCCTCGGGGAGCGTCGCCGCAAGGTAATCGAGGAGGTTCTTGAGCTCGCGGACGTTCCCGGGCCAGTCGTGCCCGCGCAGCCGTGCCATCGCGTCCGGGGCGAGGGACATCGCGGGTCGCCGCGCCGCCGCGCAGGCCTCGGCGAGCAGCACCTCGGCGAGCCCGCCGAGCTCACGCGGCCGCTGCCGCAGCGGAGGCAGCCACAGCGTCGCGCCCGAGAGCCGGTAGAACAGGTCGCGGCGGAAGCGACCGGCGCGCACCTCGTCCTCGAGGTTGCGGTTCGTGGCCGCCACGATGCGCGCGTTCACCTCACGCTCCCGGACGTCACCGAGCCGCACCAGCCTGCGCGTCTCGAGCACACGCAAGAGCTTGGCCTGCACGCCGAGCGGCAGCTCGCCGATCTCGTCGAGGAAGAGCGTGCCGCCCGTCGCCGACTCGAACAGGCCCACCTTCGAGCTGATCGCGCCCGAGAACGCGCCGCGCTCGTAGCCGAAGAGCTCGCTCTCGACGAGGCTCTCGTGGATCGCCGCACAGTTGAGCGCCACGAGCGGCCCCGCCCGACGCGCCGACCAGGCGTGGACCGCGGTCGCGACGAGCTCCTTGCCCGTCCCCGTCTCGCCGAACACCAGCACCGGCAGCTCGCTCGCCGCGAGCCGCTCGACCAGCGAGTACAGGCGCGCCATCGCCGGATCCGCCACCACAACCTGGCGCTCGCCGATGCGCACCGTGCCCGAGGTCGCGGCTGCCGCCGGCGAGGTCTCCGCCGCTGCACTCGCCGCGTGCGCCCGTTCGAGCAGCGTGTCGAGCGCAGCGCCGTCCGCCGGGCTCGTCGCAACGCCCACGCGTGCGCTCGGCGCCGCGTGCCCCAGCACCCGCTGCACCCGCGCCGCCGCCCCACGCGCCGCGGCCGCGTCTGCCTCGGGCAGGAGCACCACCAGGTCCCCGGGCCCGCCCCAGGCCGGCACGTCGATGAGCCGGAGCTGGCTCCCGAGCACGCTCGCCACCTCCGCCCGCTCTGCCCCCGCGCCCAGCGTCACCGACAGCACCGACAGGGGCCGACCATACCGCAGCGTCCGCTCGAGCTCGAGCTCGGCCCGGCGCCGCAGCTCGGGCAGCTCGATCACCGTCCCGTGACGCTCGCCCTCCGCGGTCGTCTCGGACTTGTGGAACGCGATCGTCACCGAGCACACGGCGATGAGGTCGCCCGGCGCGAGCACGCGCTCGCCCGTCACGCGCTCGCCGTTGACGAAGGTGCCGTTGTGGCTCTCGAGGTCGCGCAGGCTCGCCTGCCCGTGACGCATGCGCAGAGCCGCATGATTCCGCGACACCCAGCTCTCCGTGATGCGCAGGTGCGAGTCCGACCCACGCCCGATGCGCACCTCCCCGTCCGCGGGCAGCTCGACCACGTGCGGCATCTCGCGGCCGAGCACCACCAGGTACGCGCGGCCTGTGGCCGTGCGATGCGCTTCGAGCTGATCGAGCTGCGTCGTCAGCGTCGACGCATCCCAGGGGCGCGCCTCCGCGGGGCGCTCGTCCAACCTCGACGAGGGCATTGTGGCTGCCGGATCTTCGCACGCGCCCCCCTGCGTTGGCGATGGGGGACGTGAGCCTACATACGAACGGCGCGCGGCGCGCTCGCCGCGGGTCCGGGCTACTCGTGCTTGCCGAGCTGCTCGAGCACGTACGCGTACACGTAGGCCACCTCGCGCAGGCTGTCGTAGCGACCCGAGGCGCCGTGGTGCCCGCCCGACATCACGGTCTTGAAGATGAGCGGGTTCGAGTCCGTGCGCGAGGCCCGCATCTTGGCCACGTACTTCGCGGGCTCCCAGTACATGACCTGCGAGTCGTGCAGGCCCGTCTTGACCAGCATCGACGGATAGGCGCGCCGCTCGATGTTGCTGTACGGGCAGTACGAGCGCAGGTAGCGGTACTGCGCCTCGAGCTTGGGGTTGCCCCACTCCTCGAACTCGCCGACCGTCAGCGGCAGCGACTCGTCGAGCATCGTGCTCACGACGTCCACGAACGGCACCTGCAGGACGATCGCCTTCCACAGGTCGGGCCGCAGGTTCGCGATCGCGCCCATGAGCAGGCCGCCGGCCGAGCCACCCATCGCCGCCATCCGATCGGGCGAGGTCCAGCGCTCCTTGACGAGGTGCTCTCCCGCCGCGACGAAGTCGGTGAACGTGTTCCGCTTGCTCATCATGCGGCCCGCGTCGTGCCAGGGCTTGCCGAGCTCTCCGCCGCCACGGATGTGCGCGATCGCGAAGATCACGCCGCGGTCGAGGAGCGCGAGGCGGCTCGACGAGAACCCGTCGTCCATCGAGATGCCGTACGCGCCATACCCGTACAGCAGGAGCGGCGCCGAGCCGTCCCTCGGCGTGCCCTTCTTGAACACCAGGCTGACCGGCACCCGCGTGCCGTCCGGCGCGACCGCGTGGGTGCGGGCGCTGTCGTACTTCGTGCGGTCGTAGCCCGGGACCGGCTGCTCCTTGAGCAGCGTGCGCTGGCGGGTCTTGACCGCGTAGTCGAATTGCGAGGCCGGCGTGACGAGCGAGGTGTACGAGAAGCGCACGAGGTCCGAGTCGAACTCGGCGTTCGTGCCGAGCTCGACGTCGTAGACCGGCTCCGGCATGTCGATGACGTGCTCCTCCTTGCTCGCGAGGTCCTGCACGACCAGGCGCGGCTGCCCGCCTGCGCGCTCCGTGCGCACGAGGTGCCGCGCGAACAGGTCCACCGCCTCGACCATCACGTCGGCGCGGTGCGGCAGCACCTCAGTCCACCGCGACTCGGACGGATCGTGCAGGTCGGCGGTGACCACGCGGAAGTTCCGCCCGGTCGAGTTCGTGCGGATCCAGAAGCGCTCGCCGTGGTGGTCGACGTCGTACTCGTGGTCATGGCGGCGCGCCGCGATGACCTGCCACGCCCCTTGCGGCTGGTCCGCGCGCAGGAAGCGCACCTCGGACGTCGTCGCGCTCGAGGTGCTCGCGAAGAGGTACTCCTTCGAGCGCGAGCGCGAGACGCCCATGCGGAAGAGCTCGTCCTTCTCCTCGTAGACGGGCGCGTCGGGCCCTGCCGTCCCCACGGCGTGACGCCACAGCTTGTGCGGGCGCTTCGCGTGGTCCTCGGTGACGTAGAACAGCGTCTTGCCGTCGGCGGACCAGGCCACGGAGGTGGTGTGCTCGATCTGCTCGGGCCCGAGCTGCCCCGTCGCGAGGTCCTTGACGAAGAGCGTGTACTCGCGGAAGCCGCGCGTATCGAGCGAGTAGGCGAGCCTCTGTCCGTCGTCGCTGACGGCGGCGGCGCCGAGCTGGAGGAAGCTGTGCCCCCTGGCGAGCTCGTTGAGCTCGAGCAGGATCTCCTCGGGCGCTTCGAGCGAGCCCTTCTTGCGACAGAGGATCGGGTACTGCTTGCCCTTCTCGGTGCGCGAGTAATAGAAGTAGCCGCCCCGGCGATACGGCACCGAGAGGTCCGTCTCCTGCACGTGCGAGAGCAGCTCCTCGTAGAGCCTGTCGACCGGGATCGCGCGCTTCATGTACGCGTCCGCGTAGGCGTTCTCCGCCTCGAGGTACCGCATGACATCGGGGTCCTGCTCGAGCTCCCGCATCCAGCGGTAGTCGTCGGTGATGGTGTCGCCGTGCAGCGTGTAGCTGTGCGGCACCTTCTTGGCCACGGGCGGTGCGGGATCGGCGGCAGGCGAGGTCGGCGTCGTCATCGGGTGGCAGGCTCCGAGGGCTAGACACAGGACTATGCGCCGCATTCCCTCCCGAGCCTATCCATCCCTCCCCCCACCTCAAGCGAAGCGTTTTCCAGGTCGTGCCCGTGCTCGTCCGACCCCGCCCCTACCCCACCTTGCCCCGGCCCGCGCTCCGCGGATGCAGCTTGCCGTGCACCCTCCGCAGGTGCGCCCGAGACACGTGCGTGTACACCTCGGTCGTGCCGATGTCCTTGTGTCCGAGCATGGCCTGCACGCTGCGCAGGTCCGCCCCGCCTTCGAGCAGGTGCGTCGCGAACG
Source organism: uncultured Myxococcales bacterium (assembly GCA_964593795.1). GTDB lineage: Bacteria > Myxococcota_A > Polyangia > JAHFDS01 > JAHFDS01 > JAHFDS01. Next base: position 76,408 of record CAZQJC010000328.1, read on the forward strand.
AGTGACGCAGCTTGTGCGGCGAGATCGCCCAGTCGATCCCCGCGCGGAGCGCGTAGCCGCGCAGGAGCTTGAAGAAGCCCTGCCGCGTCATCGCCTTGCCCCGGGGCGTGAGGAACAGCACCGACCCGGCGGCGGCCGCCGGCGCCAGCTTGGCGCGCGCCTCCGCGACATATTCGCCAAGGCGAACGCGTGCGACCTCGCCCATCGGCACGAGCCGCTCCTTCTTGCCCTTGCCGAGCGTTCGCAGGTAGCCCTTGTCGAGCTCGAGGTCCGATACGCGCAGGTTCACCAGCTCCGAGACGCGCAGCCCCGTCGCGTAGAGCGTCTCGAGCATGGCCGCGTCACGCAGCCCGCGCGGGGTCTCTCGGTCCGGCAGCGCCAGCAGCCGGTCGATGTCGTCCCGCCCCAGCGTCCGGGGCAGCGCGCGCCCCACCTTCGGCAGCTCGAGCTCCGCGGCCGGATCCGCCTCGAGCACCCGCTCCGCCCGCAGCCACCGGAAGAGGCCCCGCACCGACACGAGCCGCCGCGCCTGCGACCGCGCCCCGAGCTCCTTCGACAGCGACAGCGCGAAGTCCACGAGGTCGCGATCGGTCACCTCGCGCACCGCCGCCCTGCTCCGCCCTCGCAGGAACTCCGCCAGACGGAACAGGTCCCCCGCGTAAGCCTTGGCCGTGTTGGCCGAAAGGCCCCGCTCCACCCGCAGGTGCTGGAGAAAGGCGTCGATCGCCGCGTCGACGGTCACGCCTCGACGGTACGCCCCCGCGCGGAAACGGCAAGAAACCCAGAGAGCCGCGCTATCCTGACGCCGTGCGCGCACGGTTGCTGGGCCCGATGGTGGACCTCCACGTGCTGTTCGTCGTGACCAGATGACCCGCACGGGCACCGAGCACCCAGGGCCCGAGCGCGACATCATCCTCCCGCGCGAGCTCGCGCACCTGCGGCGCTTCCCCCTCGACGGTGCGCTCCTGCTCTTCGATCGGGATACGGGCCTCTCGGCCCTGTGCGACGGGCCGGAGACCGCGCACCTGCGCCAGCGCGTTCCGCGCGTGGTCCAGATGGCCATCACGAACCACTGCAACCTGGCCTGCGCGTTCTGCTACCGGCCCCCCGACGCCGTGAGCGCGTGGACGGCCGAGGAGGCCTTCGTCCTGCTCCGCGACCTGGCGAGCGCAGGCACGCTCGAGGTCGCCTTCGGGGGCGGCGAGCCCCTCG
>CAZQJC010000329.1:0-9126 GCA_964593795.1 uncultured Myxococcales bacterium
GCATGAGCGTGATCGAGCAGTCCAGCGGAGAGCACTACGTTATCTACAACGGCGACTGCATCGAGGTGATGCGCGACCTTCCTGCGGCGAGCGTCGATTATTCGATCTTCTCGCCACCGTTCTCGTCGCTTTACACGTACAGCAACAGCCCGAGGGATTTGGGCAACTGCCGCAACGACGAGGAATTCTTCGCACACTTCGATTTCGTCATCGAGCAGTTGATGCGCGTTATCAAGCCGGGGCGGCTCGTTTCGTTCCACTGCATGTTGCTGCCGACGAGCAAGGTGCGCGACGGTGTGATCGGGATTAAGGATTTCCGGGGAGACCTGATCCGCGCATTCGAGCGGCGCGGCTTCATTCACCACTCCGAGGTGGTGATCTGGAAAGATCCAGTTACGGCAATGCAGCGCACGAAGGCGCTCGGGCTACTTCACAAGAGCGTGCGCGAGAACGCGAGCATGTGCAGGCAAGGAATCCCCGACTATCTCGTAACGATGCGCGCGCCGGGCGAGGCCCCGGAACGGGTCAAGCACTCTAGCGACGAGTACCCGGTGGACAAGTGGCAGCGGGTTGCGTCGCCGGTCTGGATGGACATCGACCCCAACGATACCCTGCAGTTCCGGTCGGCGCGCGAGCACGACGACGAGCGCCACATCTGCCCGCTGCAGCTTGAGGTGATCCGGCGCGGCATCGAATTGTGGACAAATCCAGGCGATGTTGTGCTGTCCCCGTTCGCAGGAATCGGGAGCGAGGGATACGTCGCCATCGAGATGGGGCGCCGGTTCGTCGGCGTCGAACTCAAGCGGTCCTACTACGAGCAGGCGGCGCGCAACTTGGCGGCGGCGATGAAAGACACGATGCCGCTGTTCGGAACATGACTCAACAGCTCGCCATCGACTTCGCCGCGACCCGGCGTGACCTTGGCATCGAGCGCAGCGCGGCCAACGCCGGAAGCGTCTGGCAGCGCCGCGCACTGGGCTACGTGCGCGAATTCATCGCCCTGGGCAATCGCGGCCCGTTCCTGTGCGAGGACGTGCGCGCCTTCGCCGAGGCCGCCGGCCTGCCGAATCCGCCGACCAAGCGCGCGTGGGGCGCGGTGATGCGCGACGCACGCCAAGCGGGCCTCATCCGCAACGTCGGCTACGCGCCGGCGAACTCCTCCAACCGATCCCCGAAGGTCTCATGGCTCGCGTCGTGACTTTCCTGCGCGCTTCGCGGCGCGATCGCTCCAAGCCGCACCCGAACGATGCGCGGATCGAGAAGCTGGAGGCAGAGCTCTACCGGCTGCGCGGCGAGCGCAAGCGCGACCTCTGCGCGGCGATGAACCGGGACCCGATCAAGCGCGCGAAGGCAGCGAAGGGCCGCTCGCGGGCGTGGAAGGACCCGGCGCGCCGCGCGGCGCAGATCGCGGCGTTGAAGGCGGCGTGGACGCCAGAGCGCAGGGCGGCGCAGGCCGAGAAGATGCGCGCGATCCGCGCCGATCCGGTGAAGCGGCAGGAGATGCTCGCGGCCCAGGTGGCGGCGCAGCGCACTCCGGAGCACCGGCAGCGCGTCGCCGAGCAGTCGCGCGCCATGTGGGAGCGCCGGCGGCGGCAAGCGCCGCAGGTCGGCACGATCGGCGACGCGCTCGCGAAGGCTGCGGGATGAACGGCCTCATCGTCGACAGCTTTGCTGGCGGCGGCGGTGCCTCCACCGGCATCGAGGCCGCGCTCGGCCGCCCGGTCGACATCGCGATCAACCACGACGCCGAGGCGATCGCGATGCACGCGATCAATCACCCGAGGACGCGGCACTACCAGTCGAACGTGTGGGACGTCGACCCGGTCGAGGCGTGCGGGCGCAACCCCGTCGAATTGATGTGGCTCTCCCCGGACTGCACCTACCACAGCAAGGCACGCGGCGGGAAGCCGCACCGCCACCGCGACCCGGCCCGCCGGCGCCGCGGTCTCGCGTGGGTCGCCGTCCGCTGGGCGAAGGCCGTGCGTCCGAGGGTCATCGCGCTCGAGAACGTCGAGGAGTTCGCCGACTGGGGGCCGCTCGACGATTCCGGGAGGCCCTGCCCGCTCCGGCGTGGGTTGACGTTCCGCCGGTTCGTGAGGTCGCTCGAGAACGTCGGCTACACCGTCGACTGGCGCGAGCTGCGCGCCTGCGACTACGGAGCGCCGACGATCCGCAAGCGCCTGTTCCTGGTCGCCCGATGCGACGGACTGCCGATCGCATGGCCGGACCCGACGCACGCTCCGCCCGACCATCCGGCAGTGCTCGCCGGGCGGATGTCGCCGTGGCGGACCGCCGCGGAATGCATCGACTGGTCGATACCATGCCCGAGCATCTTCGAGCGCGAGCGCCCGCTGGCCGAGGCGACACAGCGGCGCATCGCGGCTGGCATCCGGCGGTTCGTGCTGGATGCGGCCGACCCGTTCATCGTTCCGATCACGCACACGACGGCGGGAGACCGCGCGCACGCGATCGACGAGCCGCTGCGGACGATCACGACCGCGAAGGGCGGCGAGCTCGCGCTGGTCGCGCCGACGCTGATCCAGACCGGCTACGGCGAGCGTGAGGGGCAGGCGCCGCGCGTCCCCGGACTCCATAAGCCGCTCGGCACCGTGGTCGACGGCCAGAAGCACGCGCTCGTCGCCGCGTTCCTCGCGAAGCACTACGGCGGCAACGAGACGCCCGGCTGGCCGGTCTCGAGCCCGATCAGCACGCTGACCACGCAGGACCATCACCACCTCGTCACGTCGCACCTGCTCAAGCTGCACGGCTCGTCGCGCGTCGGGCAGGCGATGGACGAGCCGACGCCGACGATCCGCGCGCAGGGGACCCACCTGGCCGAGGTGCGCGCGTTCCTGTGCAAGTTCTACGGCAACGACCGGCACGGAGCCGGTCTGCGCGAGCCGACGCCCACCGTTACAACGAAGGACCGGCTCGGCCTCGTCACCGTCGCTGGCGACGAGTACGCGATCGTCGACATCGGGATGCGCATGCTGCAGCCGCGCGAGCTGTTCACCGCGCAGGGCTTCCCGGCGGACTACATCATCGAGTTCGAGCACGACGGCAGGCCGTTGCCGAAGACCGCGCAGGTCCGCATGTGCGGCAACAGCGTCGCGCCGCCGGTCGTCACCGCGCTGGTGCGAGCGAACGTGCTCGGCGTCGAGCATCGGAGCGCGGCGTGACTATCAACCCCGGGCAGCCTGTTGCAACAGGCGCGCTAGCCATGTCGCCGGTTCGCGCACGCCCGGGACCAATCACCGGCGACGGAGGGCGACGAATGGCAGCCGAGTGGGTTCCACGAAGCGAATACGGGCGGAAATTGCAGGATCCGCGCTGGCAGAAGAAGCGGCTAGAAATCCTCGAGCGAGATCGCTTCCAGTGCCAGGTGTGCGGCGACTGTCGGTCGATGCTGCATGTTCACCACGTTGCGTATTGCCCTAGGGAAGTCGAAGACCGGAGTCCTTGGGATTATCACGATAGCGGGCTCGTGACGCTTTGCGTCTCATGCCACGAGAATGAGGGCCAATTTGATCGTGTTGGAGGTTTTCTAGCGAGGGCTCTCCTCGCAAGGATCGGCGTCAGGACCGTTTTCGACATTGAATTTCTCGCTTCACAGTTCGCAGAGAGGATCAACCGACTGTCCGCTGCCTCACCAGCTTCGATCCTCGCCGATCTCGTGGTCGCCTTTGATGGCGTGCGAGCCGCTGGAATTGCTGAGCAGGTTTGGTACCGAGACGAATGAACTACTACCAGCGCAACGTCGGCGACTTCATCAAGGCAACGCTGAGCCTCACCCTCGTGCAGCGCGGAGCGTACAGCGCGCTGCTCGATATCTACTACTCGGAAGAAAAGCCATTGCCAGTTGACGAGCGGGAAGTGCAGGACCTCGCGATCGTGCGATCGAAAGCGGAGCGGGACGCTGTGTCGTTCGTGCTGCGCAGATTCTTCGAGCTTCGCGACGACGGGTGGCACCAGAAGCGCGCCGACGATGAAATCGCTGCGTACCACGTTCGTGTCGAGCAGGCACGCGAGAATGGGGCGTCAGGAGGGCGTCCGAAAAAACCGAAAGGAAACCGACCCGGTTTGCGGATCGGAACCGACGAGGAAACCGACCCGGTTTGCGGATCGAAAGCTAACCAGAACCATAACCAGAACCAGATAGCGTCGGTTGGCATACGCCAACCTACGCTAGATCAGGGACCTAGCGGTCCCTTGTCCGGCAAGCCGGACCTCGTGGGCGAAAAGCCGGACGCGAAAGTCGAGAAGACCAGAGCGCTTCGCGCCGAAGGCGTCGCGATCATCGCATTCCTCAACGAGAAGACCGGGAAGCAATTCCCCCCCACGGAGGCGAACGTCGGCGAAGTCGTCGCCCGGCTTCGCGAGGGGTTCACGCCGATTCAGATTCGCCAGGTCATCGTCATGAAGGCGCGGGAGTGGCGGAACGATGCGGACATGCGGAAATACCTGCGTCCAGACACGTTGTTCGGGCGCAAGAAGTTCTCGAACTACGTCGGTGAGCTGGTGGACGACGTCGACGACCAGCCGACCGGAGAAGGAGCCTCCGCATGAGCGCCGTTCGCGCCCCCTCGACCTGCCCGGAGTGCGGCGACGACCTCCGGCCGAACGCCAAGCGCTGCAAGTGCGGCTGGCAGGTGCCGCGCGCCGAGCCCGATCCGGTCTCCGGCCGCTCCGCGCCGCCGCCCGTCGACGCCGAGTACGGCTGGTGCGCATGGCGGTCGGGCGGCGAGCGCTGCCGGCACCCGGGCACCATGGCGCACAGCACGCTCGGCGGCGGGCCGTGGTACTGCGCGGCGCACTTCTCATGCGTCGACCCGATCGTCGGCGGACAGCTCGTCGACGAGTCGATCGCCGATCGCGGTGAGCGGCCGGACTACTCGGCGGCGGCCCGAACGGCGGCCATCAAGGCGAAGTGGCATGCCGAATGGCTCGCCTCGGGCGGCGCCGGCCGGCTGGCGGGTGCGCGCGAGGTCCGCGCCGAGATGGACGCCGCGGTGCTCGCGATGACGCACCGGCAAGGCGCGCCGCATCCGGGATGAGCGAGTCGATGCGCCGCAGAAGCCACTGGGTGCCCGGCGTCTACCGGGAGTTCCGCCGGGCGTCGGACGCCGAGGACATCGCGCGCGAGGTGATCGACGCTGCGCTCTACCGCGGGCGCGTCGCGCTGCTGATCTTCTGCGACCGGCGCTACACGATTGCCTCGCCCGACACGCACTCGTGCGAGGACATGATCCGGAAGGCTCCCGAGGCCCTCGTCGGGGTCTACACCGCGTCGGCCACCTTTCGCGCGGTGATCGAGGACGTCCGCGAGCGGCAGCAGACGATCACGGAGGAGATGCGGGAATGAGCGGCTTCTCGAGCACCTTCGAGCACTCGATGCAGGTGCGGTCCGACGCCGACGCCGATCGGGCGGCTGAGGCGATCCGGTCCGCGCGACGGCTGGCGCGTGGCGACCCCTTCGAGGTCCGGATCGCCGGGCGCTTCGAGCGGCACTCGGATGGGCAGCGCTCGCTCCTCTTCGCGCTGTGCGCCGACATCGCGCGGCAGCTCGAATTCCCCGGCGGTGGTCGCGCGGATGCCCGGGCGTGGCGCGACCTGCTCGTCGGACTGCACCGCGGCGAACGCATCGCGCGCCAGGGCGAGGTCGTCGTCATCGTCGGCGGCTCGACGTCCGGGGCGACGCGCTCGGAGCTGGCCGAGATCATCCTGTTCGTCGAATCCTGGGGTGCGGAGCGCGGCGTCCGGTTCTCGGCCGCGGCGAGGGCTTGATGCGGCGCACCGATCGACCGGATCCGCCGCAGGCCGTGATCGATCTCGGGGCCGGCGTCGCGCGGCGCGGGTGCGTCTCCGGGCCGCCGCTCGAGAACGTCCGGCACGGGTGGTTCCTGCCCATCTGGAGCTTCGGCCGGGCCCACTGGTACGACCAGCAGGTCAGAGACAAGGTGCGCGAGCTCCGCCGTCTCTGCGACGGCGAGGTCTCCCGCGCCGCGGACCTCCTCGAGCCCGGGACTTGGCCGAGCTGCCGGCGGTGCCGCGCGATGATCCTCGGAACCAGGAACGGAAACCGGATGCCCCAATGAAGCCGACGCTGCTCGTCGTTCGCCTGTCCCCGGCCATGATCGCCGACCTGCACGACTGCCCAGGCCTGCTCGACCATTTCCGCGTGCTCGCGATCGGCCAGCGCTCGGAGGAAGACGTGCGATTCGCGGCTCGCGGCCGGCCGCTCAGCTACCTGCAGGACTGGCCCGACGAGTCGCGCCCCGAGGCCACCGAGGCACTCTACCGCGGGCTGATCGCATCGTGCCGCGTGACGCACGCCATCGTCGCGCAGCCGCTGCAGTGGTACTCGACCGTCGTCGATCGCGTCCTGGGCGAACAGCGCGACGATGTCCAGCCGGTCCGACGTTTCTGGACGGAGGCGTGGTTCGACCGCGCCTACCTGGACGAATTCGGGGCGCTCTACATGCCCGAGAATGAGGCTCGGATGTGGGCACCGACCTTCGCACACCCCCGCGGCCGCGAGCGGCTTCGGTCGAAGTTCTCGCAGCCGGAGCCACAAACCGCGAGGGCGCTGCACGCCGAGCTCGGCCCTGCCTCGGACCGGATCGTCGTCTTCGGGCAGGTCCCCGACGACATGTCGCTCGTGCTCCCGAACGGCGAGCTCCGCTACATGACCTGGCTCGACGCGATCTTCCGCGCGAATCCGGGCGTCCGGTTCTTGTTCAAGCACCACCCGCTCGCGCGCACCGACCTGCAGCCCTACGCGAACGTGACCGAAGTCGACGTCGACGTGCTCTCGCTGCTCAACGCCTTCCCGTACGTCGCCGCATACTCGTCGACCGTGATCTCCGAGGCCGTCGCCCGGGGAGCAGCGGTCGCCACCGGTGGGCACCACGCGATGTTCGGCCTGTGACGGTGCCGATCGCGAGCGCCGCCGGCGCCGCCGGTCTTCTCGAGCGGCTGCGCGCCCATGTCGTCGACACCAGCGCGGTCGCGGCGCGCCTCGGCTTCCTCGAGCACCGCTACTCGCTGCGGCTCTCAGACCCGGCGGTACTCGACCGGCTGCTCATCGAGCCGTGGCGCGTCGGTCAGTGGTACGAGCGGCGGGCCTGAGGCGACCAGGAGGAGGACGGAGACGATGACGATCCAGACGATGACCGACGATCGCCTCGACTGGCACTTCTGGAACTGGGCCGAGTGGCAGCGCGCCGAGTACACGATCGCGCACGGATACCCGACGCGGGCCGCCAGCGGCCTCGGGCGCAGCCACGCCCGGACCTTCCCCGAGCTCGTCGCGTCAGCCGACAAGCGCTGCGCGAAGGCGGTCGAGGCGATCCTCGACGGGTGCACGCCGCTCGAGCGCAACGCCGTGCACCACATCCACTTGGCCGCCGTCTTCCGCTTCCCGCGCCTCGGGCAGTCGGTCGAGGACGCGTACGCCAGGGCCCGCGAGCAGGTCCGCTCCGGGCTCATCGCCCGGGGGATCGTGTAGCGTGCGCGCCACAGACCACCCGGAATTGCAAGGCCCCCTTGACATGGCCGCCGGCCGGACCGTAGATTGCGCTCCGTCGCCACAATCACGTCCACAGATTGCGCCCCGAGGTCACAAGCCCGGGGCGCTTTGCATTTCTGAGCCCGGGGCCGAGCGCCATGCGGATGTCGATCACCACGAACGCCTCGGAGGTCTCGCGCGATCTCGACGCCTACGTCGACGGGATCCTCGAGCGCGCCGTGCCGCGGGCGCTCAACACGCTGCGGCAACAAGCGAAGGTGGAGGGGGTTCGGGAGGCGGCCCGGGTCTACGGGATGCGGTCGTCCGACATCGACGTGACCTGGCGCGAGGACCCGGCCACGCGCGCCGTGCTCGAGGCGCGAATCAACGCGAAGGGCGCCGGCTTCCCGCTGTCGCTGTTCAAGCCGGTGCGCACGGCGAAGGGCGTGAGCGTCCTGATCCGCGGGCGCCGGGTGACGATCCCGCACTCGTTCATGGTGCCCGGCCGATTCGGCAAGCGCGTGTTCGCGCGCGGCGCGTACGGCGCGCTTCGGCGTGGCACGCCTACCGGCGAGACGTTCGGGCGCTTCGTCTTCTCGAAGTCGCGCCACCCGATCAACCAGCTCTACACGTTCGGCCCGCCCGAGACGCTGGCGAACGAGATCGTCCAGGCCGCGATGAACGCGCGCCTCGACGAGCAGATGGGGCCGGTGATCGCGCGCGAGATCAGGGCGGCGGCTCGCGGATTCTGATGGCGGAACAACCGCTTGGGTCCTCCGCCGGCTCGCCGAGAACGTCGGGCGAGAGCACCCGCGTTTTTGTAAAAGGAATCCACAACCGCCGCTGGTTGTGGTTGTAGGGCGGCGCCGGGATGGCGAGGGGAGCACCGCAGCGCGAACTCCTGTCCCTGTCGGCCTACGCCAGGCGGATCGGGGTCTCGCAGCAGTACCTGTCGAAGCTGAAGAAGCTCGGCCGGCTGCCGATGGTTGGCGACAAGGTCGACGCGGCGGCGGCGGACGCTCTGCGGGCCGGATCGGCCGATCCGGCGAAACAGGTCGCGCGGATGCCGACCGCGCGGGCGCTGGCGGCCGCTGGCGGCGTCGTCATGCCGCCGGGCGCCATCGAACTTCCGTCCGGGTTCCAGACCCCGGTGCAGCGGGCGACCGCCGAGGATCGGCAGCTCTCGGCGGAGATCAAGCGGGCGAAGCTCGCGCTGCTGACGGGCGAGCAGGTCGACAGGGCCGGCGTGATGCGCGCGATCTCGGCGCACACGGAGGCGGCGGTGAGGCTCGCGCGGACGCTACCTGACCGGGTGGCGCCGCGGGTCGCGGCTGAGTCGGACCCGCGCCGATGCCACGCGATCCTGGTCGCCGAGATCGACGAACTGATGCGCGCGATCGCGGGCGATGCGGGCCGCGCGGTCGCCGAGCTCGAAGCGGGGCGATAGGCAATTGGACGCGCGATGACCGGCAACCAGTCGGCGCAGGCCTCGGCGGGCTACCGGCTCGCGATGGAGGCCTACGCGCGGGCATGGGCGCCGCCGCCGCGGATGACGATCTCCGAGTGGGCGGATGCCCGGCGGACGATCACCGAGGGTCCGGAGAAGGGCGGGCCGTGGC
>CAZQJC010000330.1:0-3532 GCA_964593795.1 uncultured Myxococcales bacterium
TCACCGGCACGGTGACGCTCGCCGAGGGCGTGGAGATGGTGATGCCGGGTGACAACACGAAGTTCGAGGTCACCCTCGTCTCGCCGATCGCGTGCGAGGAAGGCCTCCGCTTCGCCATCCGCGAGGGCGGCCGCACCGTTGGCGCCGGCGTCGTCACCAAGATCACCGACCCGGAGAAGAAGTAGAGATGGCCACTGCGATGACCACTCCGAAGATCCGGATCCGCCTCAAGGCGTACGACCACAAGCTCCTCGACCAGTCGGCCGCGGAGATCGTCGACACCGCGAAGCGGACCGGCGCCAAGGTGGCGGGCCCGATCCCGCTGCCGACGAAGATCAACAAGTACTGCGTGCTGCGTTCGCCGCACGTGGACAAGAAGTCGCGTGAGCAGTTCGAGATCCGGACGCACAAGCGGCTCCTCGACATCCTCGAGCCGACGCAGCAGACGCTCGACGCGCTCATGAAGCTCGATCTGTCCGCAGGCGTGGACGTCGAGATCAAGACCTGAGGAATGCGATGACGAAGGTCAACGTTTTGGATCTCGCCGGCAAGTCCGTCGGCACCCTCGACCTCGACGAGACCGTCTTCGGGGCCGAGGTCAAGGAGCACCTCCTGTGGGAGGTCGTGAAGGCCCAGCGCGCCGCGAAGCGCGCCGGTACCCACTCGACCAAGCGCATGGGTGAGGTTCGCGGCGGCGGCAAGAAGCCCTTCAAGCAGAAGGGCACCGGCCGCGCGCGCCAGGGCTCCACGCGGGCCCCGCAGTGGGTCGGCGGCGGCACGGTCTTCGGGCCGAAGCCCCGCAAGTACATCGAGCACACGCCCAAGAAGGTCGTGCAGGCGGCGCTCCGCGCGGCCCTCTCGCTCCGCCTCAAGGAGCAGAAGCTCCTCGTGGTGAAGGACTTCGCGGTCGCCGCGAAGACGAAGGCCGTCGCGACGGCGCTCAAGACGATCGGCGCGGAGAAGGCGCTCGTGGTCGACGGCGCGTCGAACGAGAACCTCTCGCGCGCGACGAAGAACCTCGTGCGCTCGACCGCGAAGACCAAGTTCCTCGCGCACGAGGGCCTCAATGTGTACGACGTCCTCGACCACCCGACCCTCGTCCTGACCCAGGCGGCGGTCGAGGCCATCACGGCCCGTCTGAAGCGCGCTCCGCGAGCCGCCAAGGAGACGAAGTAATGCGCGCCGTCGAGAGCGTGATCCGCCGCCCCATCCTGACGGAGAAGTCGAGCCGTCTCCGCGAGACCGGTGGTCGCACCGCCGAGGAGCTCGAGGGAGACGCCGAGTTTCGCCAGAAGGTCTTCTTCGAGGTCGCCCGCGAGGCGAACAAGATCGAGATCCGCCGGGCGGTCGAGGATCTCTTCAAGGTGAAGGTCCACGACGTTCGCACGATGATCGTGCGCGGCAAGGACAAGCGAATCGGTCGCTTCGCCGGCCGTCGCCCCAACTGGAAGAAGGCGATCGTGACGCTGGCCGAGGGTCAGCGCATCGAGCTCTTCGAGGCGCAGAGCGCCGCGGAAGGCTAGGAGACGAGCGATGCCGAAGAGCTATTCCCCCACGTCCCCGGGCCGTCGCGGCATGGATGCCCGCGACTTCTCGGAGCTCACCAAGGGCAAGGCGCCCGAAAAGAAGCTGCTCGAGCACAAGACCTCGACCGGCGGGCGCAACAATCACGGCCGCGTCACCGCGCGGTTCCGCGGCGGCGGCCACAAGAAGCGCTATCGCGTCATCGACTTCCGTCGGGACAAGATCGGCGTGCCGGCCACGGTCGCGGCGATCGAGTACGATCCGAACCGCACCTCGCACCTCGCCCTGCTCCAGTACAAGGACGGCGAGAAGCGCTACATCCTGGCGCCCCAGGGCCTCAAGGAGGGCGACGTCGTCGTCTCCTCCCGCACGGCCGACATCAAGCCCGGTAACGCGCTGCCGCTGCGGTACATCCCCCTCGGCACGATGATCCACGCGGTCGAGCTCAAGATCGGTGGCGGCGCCCAGATGGCGCGTACCGCCGGTACCGCCGCGCAGCTCATGGCGAAGGAAGGCGACTGGGGCCAGGTCCGACTGCCGTCGGGCGAGGTCCGCAAGGTCCACCTCTCCTGCCGCGCCACCGTCGGAGTCCTCGGCAACGCCGAGCACAACAACATCATGATCGGCAAGGCCGGTCGGTACCGGTGGATGGGAAAGAAGCCGCACAGCCGCGGCGTCGCCATGAACCCGGTCGATCACCCGATGGGTGGTGGTGAGGGTCGCTCTTCGGGCGGCCGGCACCCTTGCTCGCCGTGGGGGCAGCCGACCAAGGGATACAAGACGCGCGTCAACAAGCGGACCGACAGCATGATCGTGCGTCGCCGCGGGAAGCAGGGTGGTTAGCCAATGGCTCGCTCGCTGAAGAAGGGTCCGTTCATCGACAAGCACCTGCTCGGCAAGGTGCTCGAAGCGCGCAAGACGAGCTCGAAGAAGGTGATCAAGACCTGGTCTCGCCGTTCGACGGTGATTCCGGAGATGATCACGCTCACCTTCGCCGTTCACAATGGCCGGAAGTTCCTGCCGGTCTTCGTGACCGAGCAGATGGTCGGCCACAAGCTCGGCGAGTTCGCGCCGACCCGGACGTTCTCCGGCCACTCCGGCGACCGGAAGGCTGCGGCCCCCGCCGCCAAGCCGGCCGGTCCCGGCGGCGGAGACAAGAAGAAGTAAAGAAAGTCGTGGATCTAAGGGCACGCCGCATGCTATAGGCGGACCCTTTTCCGGGCGTCTGAAGGAATTTTGCAGCAGCGCGGGCCGGCACGTGCCGACCCAACCTGGAGCTGAAGATGGAATCGAGCGCAATCATTCGGTATGTGCGGCAATCGCCCCGGAAGGTCCGGGTCGTGGCCGACCAGATTCGCGGCAAGAGCGTCGAGGATGCGATGGCCATCCTGCGCCTCCAGCCACGCAAGGCGGCGAAGACCCTGGCCAAGCTCCTGAGCTCGGCCGTGGCGAACGCCGAGCACAACAAGCAGGCCGACGTCGACGACCTGCTCGTCAAGCGCGTCCTGGTCGACGCGGCACCTACGCTCAAGCGCTGGATGCCCCGCGCGATGGGTCGTGCCAACCGCATCATCAAGCGCTCGAGCCACGTGACGATCGTGGTCGGCGACAGCAACTGAGCGACGGAGCACCGCAATGGGCCAGAAAACGCATCCGGTCGGCTTCCGCCTCGGCATCATCAAGAGCTGGAACTCGAAGTGGTACAACGAGAAGGACTACGCCAAGTGGCTTCATGAGGACATCCGCCTCAAGAAGTTCATCAAGGAGAAGCTGAGCCACGCGGGCGTCTCGTCCGTCGAGGTCGAGCGCGCGGCCAACAAGGCCAAGATCAACATCTACACGGCGCGCCCGGGCATCGTCATCGGCAAGCGCGGTGCGGGTGTCGAGCAGCTCAAGCGCGACGTCCAGTCGCTGACCGACAACGAGGTCTTCCTCAACATCCAGGAAGTCCGCAAGGCCGAGACCAACGCGCAGCTCGTCGCGGAGAACATCGCGACCCAGCTCGAGC
>CAZQJC010000331.1:0-78292 GCA_964593795.1 uncultured Myxococcales bacterium
CCCCCGCTCCGCTGGGCCGCTGGGCTGGGCCGCTGGGCTGGGCCGCTGGGCTGGGCCGCTGGGCTGGGCCGCTGGGCTGGGCCGCTGGGCTGGGCCGCTGGGCTGGGCCGCTGGGCTGGGCCGCTGGGCTGGTGCCCAGCAAAGCGAAGCGCACGAAAATATTGTTTCGCTTGTGGTTTCCGATCCTTGTTAGAGCATGGTGCGATGCACTGCCACTATCCGCGCAATCAAGCGAAGATAGTAGCCGAACCATTGCACACAACGCGCGCAACAGTCCCATGGTCTGACCTAGGCCAGGTCCGATCAAGCGAACTCGTTGTTAAAGATCAGCGGGGAGACCGCCTCTCATGGCCTAGCACGCTAGGCCATGGGCGAAGGTCTCACGCGGGAATCTTTTCCGCATCCCGTGCGTCAAGCGCGTCGAGCGCAGCAAGCTGGGATTTAGTTAGCTTGATTCCCAAGTCGTTTGCCAGTTGCGCAAAGGCGTGAGTACGAATCCGCATCGCCTCGTTGCGTGCGGTTAGCTGGTCCATAACCTGTTTCATTGCAGCGGCTTTCGCTTCCGCTTCCGCCTTCGCTTTCGCTTCCGCTTCCGCAATGGCGCGCGGCACATCCACAAGCGCCTGATACGCAGTGTCACGTTCTTCGCCGGTCAGGCTGTGCGGGAGAAAAGTGCGCGTGTCGCGCGTGTCGTGCGCTTCGACCAACAAATCCGGGCGCAACGCGTGCGCCAGCGCGGAAGATGTGGAAACCGCAACCGGCGCGGGTTTTTCCTTCGCAATTGTTTTGACGGGAAGCGCCATGACGTGCGCCAGCGCAACGGAAACGGCGTTGCGCAAATCCGCAACGGTCAGGCCCGCGCCCATCTTCAGGCCCGATGCGCCAGCCACAACGGCGCACTGCGCCATTGCAGGAAGGTCTTTTTGGACCTGTTCCAAGGTTTGACCGCCAGCAAAAAGCGCCAGACGATGGGCGACGCCTTTCGCAAAGGTATGAGCGTTATAGGTCGATGACGTGAGAGCTACCGCATCATCCTTACTGATGACGATGTTCCGCGCCTTGATGGTCGCGTCCATCGGGAGCGCGACCTGTTTGACGATCAAATCCGCGATCCCATCCGCAGTGCGGTCCCTGAATTTGGTCAGAAAACCCTTAGGCGCGAAAACGGTGGTGGTGGTGGTGGTGGTGGTGGTGGTGGTGGTGACGGCGGTCATGGCGACTACCCCTAGACAAGGTGCCCATAGTGGGCCAGAACCGATAAACCCTATCGGCAAGGCGCAGCAAAAACGAGACCGTAGAATAAACGATATACACGACACCATGCAACTACCTTGTACGGGGCACTGCGCCGCTACCCTAGACGATACACGTATCGCATACGGTGCCCATGCACTGCGCATAACGCATCATCATATTTTGGGCACTTATCCACAAGGTTATCCACATATCCACATGGGGCTGGGGCTTGCGTATAGGCCCATGGTGCCGCGTTACACCTTGGCAAGGGTAGCGTATAGGCTATACACTGCGCCGCTTATACGAGCTTCTAGGGCCATTGTTGCGAATATACGATAACGCTTATATAGCATGTTGTCGGCATCGAAACCGATGGTGTTTCAATATCGCCGCGTCATTATCAGTAACCCTAATGACGGGATAAGTTTTATTTATGGGCTGCGATGCCGCGCCTTCACAGGCCCATCAAAAATCCCCCAGCATTTTCAAAACTTTCGTATATACTACACACTACACAGGAGGACTTGACCATGCACCCGACCTACATCTACATCCCCGAGGACCTTTGGCAGGAGTTCGAGGCCCAGGCCGAGGGCACAAGCGGCCCCCTACCCCACCTCCGCCTAGTCGTGGAGGACTACATCAGGTACCCGAGCCGTATCGCTGCCGCGGCAAAGGCCGTACTATCCCGCCCCCATCCTCGCTCCGAAACAACAATAAGGAAGGGTGTCAGGTGGCCCACAGAGTTTTGGGATAAAGTTAGAAACACAGCATACAAGCTTCATACCTCCAAAGAAGGGCTCATAAGGCTTATCATTGAAGGAGAAGTGAACAAACTTTAGCCCTCCCAAAACAACTGTCACCATCAAAAGCATCACTAAAGTCGTAGCCTACGGTTGCTAGACAGGCCCCCTATAAGAAGAAATCAACTTAGGGCATAGCCCCAACTTGACAACTTCACCCCACCTGGGCTAGAAGCAACCATGGAAAACACGCTCCGTCAGCTCGTCAAGAACCAGGCCGCGCTCGCCAGAGACGTCGGCGTATCCACCCAGACCGTCAGGAACTGGCTGGAGCTCAACGCCATCCCGCCTCGCAGGATCATCGACGTGGCCAACGCCCTGGGTGTCGAGCTCACGGAGCTGCTGCCCTTCGCCCAGAAGACCTACAAGCCCGTGAGCATCAAGCAGAAGACGCTCGAGGACCTGCAAGCCATCCTTGAAGGCTGGCACGACCCTGCCGACAAGTCAGCGGACAGGGTCAAGGGCACATGGGGCAAGCGCCTCCCACTCCTGTACGAGACCCTGGTCAGGCTTCAGACCAAGAAGATCACGATCAGGGAGGCTGCCGAAACCCTTGGGATCACTAAGAGCGCGGTCCACAACATCAGAAAGCGCTACGGCACGGCCCCCGGCAAGCTCAAAGGCGAGAAGAGGCCCGAAGGTCGGTACTCACTAACAGCAAAAGAGGCCAGAAAGCTCACACCTGACGTCATCGCCGGCCGAAAGACAGCGCGAAGCGCTGCGCATGGGGCGAAAATCAGCCTA
The DNA here is from genome assembly GCA_964593795.1 of uncultured Myxococcales bacterium. Taxonomy (GTDB): domain Bacteria; phylum Myxococcota_A; class Polyangia; order JAHFDS01; family JAHFDS01; genus JAHFDS01. The sequence continues at coordinate 2,784 of CAZQJC010000331.1, forward strand.
CGAACGCTTCACCGCCACATAGAATACGCCCTTAGACCCCTCTATCTCAACGAAATAAGCCACTGGAGCAAGAGTTTTAGGCTTGCTTTGGCCTATGAAATAGAGAAAAACCTACCAAAACATAGCTTAGAGTGGCGAAAATGGGCTGAAGACCGTCACTTACTGCTCAAAAAAGCACCAAGTTGGCCCAAATTTCCCCAAAATTGGCGGGAAGCCTCTATCAGAAGGGTCATCATTGCTATTTTGAATGGCGAGCACACGGTTACTGAGCTCGCTGCCATGCGAGGTGGGGAACCACACATTTTGATGGAGCACGTAGAGCGAGAGCTCAGGCAAATGGACATGCCGGCCCTATCCTTGACCATTCACCACCAAGCCGCGGCTGCAGAGATCATCCTTGCACGCGAAAGTCACTTCAGGAAAGCCCATGCTGGACCGTGAAAAGTACGATCAAGTCATTTCAGGGGACGCCTTTAGTAGCGCCGCCGAGTCAACAATCTTCGAGGACATCAAAGATTGGGACGTGGAGGAGCTCCTGGAGCTTCGCGCGTCCATCGACGCCCTCCTCCCCTCCACCGCGCTCCGGGACATGGACCTGGAGAAGGAGATGGTCCTGCAATACCACCGCGTGGTGGCGCTCCAGACCCGGGTGCTGGGCGACGACAGGACCCCGGCCAACCAGTTGGCCCAGGTCAGCAACGCGGTCGCCAGCACGCTGCAGCAGCTGGTCACCATGCAGACCAAGTTCCATACCTCGGAGCGGCTCAAGGAGATCGAGGGACGACTCATCAAGGCCCTGGACAAGGTACCGAAACAATACCTTGAAGAATTTTTCGAGTGGTACGCATCGGAGGAAGTGCAATGAGCGAAACACTCCGCTGTTGCAACAAGTGCAACGTGACAAAAGCACTTGACGACTTTCCTCGACAAAAGGGCTGCCGCAATGATCGACGGCCGACATGCAAGTCGTGTATGGCCGAGAAGACAAGGCTGTGGCGTGAAGCTGACCCAGAAAGGGCCAAAGCGTCAGTTGCTGCAGTGAAGGAGCGCGACCCGGAGCGGTGGGCAGAACTTGACAGGGTCAGGGGTAAACGCTACCGGGAGAATAACCCTGAGAAGCGGCGGGAGTCTGCACTGAAGTACGCGAGAGCTAACACCCATAAAGCACAGGAGAGGTATTACGCCAACCCAGAGCCTGTACGCGCTAAAGCAAAGCTGTGGGCTCAACAAAACCCTGAGCGGGTAAGAGTCAATGCACTAGCAAGCACAAACCGTCGCCGGGCTAGAAAGCTCCAAGCAACCCCGCCATGGGCTGACCATAGCCTGATTAAAGCGATATATGAGGCCCGGGATAGGCTCCAAGCCGAGACTGGCTGTAAGTTTCATGTAGACCATGTTGTGCCCCTTAAGGGTAAGACCGTCTGCGGCCTCCATGTGCCTGGTAACCTCACGCTGCTACCGGCAGAAGACAACCTTAGCAAGGGGAACTCGTACTCCGATGACGATAACCAATAACCCCATCTTCAAGCACCACCTAGAACGCCTGAAGTCATCCACCCTGAGAAAGTTCACAATGGATGACCTGGCGCGCTGGATCTCCACTAACACATTCATCAACGGGGAGCCCTATAGTTTCGACTCGCATGAATACCAGCTCGTGATCCTGGAGGACGGGAGCCGTGAGGTGGTCATTCGTAAGTGCTCCCAGGTGGGCATCTCGGAGACCAGCGCACGCATGGCCTTGGCGCTGTGCGGCGTGATCCGAGGCTACACGGTGGCCTACACCTTGCCGACCGCTGGCTTTGCTGCGACCTTCATGAAGACGCGGGTAGACCCCGTGATCCAGAACTCGCCATATCTCAAGGATATGCTAAGTGGAGAGCTGGACAACACTGAGGTGAAGAAGCTTGGGGATAGCTTCCTGTACCTGCGTGGCGCCCAGTCCAGCAACGCACCAATTTCCGTTCCCTGCGACCACCTGATTCATGATGAGGTTGATTTTAGTGACCCTGAAGTGCTAAGCCAGTACCAATCACGCTTGACGCACTCCAAATATAAGCGAAAGACGAAGCTTAGTACGCCTACGCTGCCTGATCGTGGGATCGACTACGAGTTTCAGCGCTCCCGCAGGAAGTTTAATTTTGTCAAGTGTTCATGTTGCAGCCAGTACTTTCTACCAGACTATTTCAAGCATGTCCGGGTGCCTGGATTTACAGGGGATTTGAGGGATATCACGAAGGCCAACCTCCATAATGTCAACTACCATGACGCTTATGTCGAGTGCCCTCATTGCGGGGGCAAACCTAGCCTCCAGGTCGACTGCCGCGAGTGGGTCACAGAGAACCCTGGCGACAATTTTGTGGCCTCGGGCATTCAGGTCTCCCCCTTCGATGCACCGAACATTATCACGCCAGCTTACCTGATAGAGGCGTCGACCCAGTACAAGCGGTACGTCGACTTCATCAACTTCGGGCTTGGGCTGCCCACGCTGGACCAGGACGCCACCTTGACGCAGGCTGAGCTCGACCTGTGCATAGACGCTGATCTCGAGGAGCTGGGCGGGGGCTACGTCATGGGCGTGGACATGGGCCTCCTCTGTCACATCGTCGTGGGCAAGGTTCGCCCGGACAGCACGATCAGGATCATGCACCTGGAGCAGGTACCGGTGTCAAAGATCCGGGTACGCTACAACGAGCTGAGGGTCATGTGGAAGCCGCGGATCACGGTGATGGACTCCCAACCTTACACGGAGACGGTCCTGGCGCTGCAGGAGAAGGACTCGCGGCTCTACGGCGCGGTCTACGTGCGCCAGAAGGGCCTTAACCTCTTCAAGGTCATCGACCGTGAGGAAGACAAGGATGAAGGGGAGCATGACTTGCGCCAGATCAACATTAACCGGGACAAGACCTTCGACAGCCTTATGGACTTCATCCGCTCCGGTATGTTGTCAAAGCGGTCCTGTGAGCTAAATGATGTGTGGAAGGCGCAGCTCACGGACATGCGCAGGATCAAAGACTGGGACACGCAGACACAGGAGATCGTGTATCGGTGGGTGAAGTCGGAGCAAGGCAACGACCACTTCCACCACGCAACGCTCTATATGTACGTGGCATCAATGGTACTGGGCGTGGCCCGGGGCTCGACCGTGCGCCTGCCGCTGGCCACGAGCTTCAAGATGGCGCCGCCCAAGCCCGTAACGTCGTGATATGCTCTCGGTGACCCTTCGTCACCGAGATCGTATAAATGGCCAAGCCGAAGTTGAAGAGGAGCGCCCAGCCCGCCCTGGAGCTGGTAACGCCCGAGCTGCCCCACCAACGCTTCACCCCTCCCCCGCCGCTGCGCCCTCGAACCGAGAGCCAGCGGCTTCTTCTTTCCAGCCTGCGGGCCAATACCCTGACCCTGGTCAAGGGCAGCGCCGGCACTGGCAAGACGTACGTGCCCCTGGCCTACGCCGCGGACATGCTGCGCGCCCATGAGATAGAGCGGATTATCCTGACGAGACCCCTCGTGGGCGTGGAGGACGAGGACGACAAGATCGGCGCCCTCCCCGGCGAGCTCGAGCAGAAGATGATGTTCTGGGCCATGCCCATGATGGACGTCCTCGAGGAGCGCCTGGGCCGCAGCCAGGTCCAGGCCCTCGTCCGGGGAGACAGGATCAGGGTGGCGCCAATGGCGTTTCTGCGGGGCGCGAGCCTGAACGACGCCTTCATCCACTGCACCGAGGCCCAGAACAGCACGCCCAAGCAGATGAAGATGCTGCTCACGCGGGTGGGGGAAGGGGCGAAGATCTGCGTGGATGGCGACACGTCGCAGTCGGATCTTCCAGGTGCCAATGGCCTGGAAGACGTCATCCGGCGCGCGAGCGGTAAGCAGGGGGTTGGGTTGGTGGAGCTTGGCCGCGCAGACGTGGTGCGCTCGGGCTTCTGCCAGCAAGTCCTTGACTGGTACGACGAATAGCGCCACTTGATGTCTCAATAAACTGCGCTTATACTCCATGGAGATCTTGACTCTCTGAGGCTACTGCCATGACCCAATTCGTACCGAACAGCTACCCGGACTTTGACACTGACTCTTCGGGTATGCACGTGGCCTTCAGGGATCGTGGGGGCAGCCACCATGGCCTGGTGACTTATCAGACGGGCCCGGGTGGGGGGAATAGATTGTCGGCAGGCTCGCAGGCAATCGATCTGCGCGCAGATGCGCTTGCTGGGGCTGCGTCTCTCGGACAGCTTCTGTATAGCTTCGAGTCGCTGGACGGGTTCAGCGCCGCAGCGGGTGGGCATACGCTGGAACTGGTGGATGCGGTGGTGCCGGAAATCGGGAAATCGGGCAAGTCGATCAAGCTCACCGTCGATGCCGGCGTTCTCAAATCACTGGTGATGCCGTCGCTCGCGTCCGCGATCTACAAGGGCAATCAATGCCTGTCGCTCGTGCTCGAGAACCTCACGCCAAACGCGGACGTGGCGACGACCTGGACGATCGGCGATGCGGCATTCACGAACCGATTCGTGAAATCGGAGACGCTGAATCGCTACGGCCTGCAGGCGCTTTCTTTCGGCAATTCCACGACGTACAGCGACTGGACGACCGATGCCGGAGCGCCATCCTGGGATGCGATCGCGCAGTGTCGATTCCGCGTGCAGGGGCCGGTCGCGGGGCCGGCGACGGTCGTGCTGCATGGGATCTATTCGAGTCCGTATTCGCCGCCCGTGGTCGACATGGTGTTCGATGACGGCACGACCGATCATTACACGACCGTGCTGCCCATGCTGAACAAATACGGGCTGCGCGCCGGGTTCGCGGTGGCGCGTGATTGGGTCGGGCAAGAGGGGTTCATGACCGAAGCGCAAATCACCGCGCTCTATGATGCAGGGCATGACATCCTCGGACACAGCGCGAACACAATCCCGTCATTTGCGACGCTGGATCTCGCGCTCAACGATCTGCGTCGGAACGTGGAGTACGTGCGCGAGCGGTGGCCTCGCGCGGCTGATCAGTGGGTGTATGCGGGCGGGAATATGTACTACGACCCCGCCAGCGATCGTGTATCGGTGCAGCCATATCTGCGGTCACTCGGCGTCACCACCGGGTTCTACACCACGGGCGGGCCGACGATCCGGCATCGCGGCATCGGCGCGCTGACGCTCAATCGACAGCCTGTCAACGAGACGCTGACGATGACATCCATCCTCAACCGGGTGGATCAGGCAGCCGCTACGGGGCGCAGCATCACGCTAAACCTCCATCAAGTGCTGGCGACCGGAACGGGGACGACGTACCTGTCGATCACAAAATCGGAGGAGCTGTTTGCGGCGCTCGCGTCGAGGCAAGCTGCTGGCTCGATCCGCGTGCTGCCGCCGAGCGTATCGCGGCGTGTGCTGTTCTAACCCCCCTCGCGCGGGGAGGGACCCGAAGTCGCAAATGGAAAGCCCGGCATCTGCCGGGCTTTTCTCATTCTGGGAGGGCAGCACTGATCCTTGTATAAGCTGAATTTATGGCTTATCCTACGGGGAGACAGATTCCAGCCCAAGGTGCGCCCGTGTTCCAGAAACTCCGCTCGCTTTTCGGCCGCTCGAGCGACTCGGCGGCTGAGTCGGAACGGCCCGAGGTAGCGGCAGCGACGCAGTTGCCGCCCCAGGCCCCGCCGAAAGTACAGAAGGGCTCCAAGTCCTACCCCGGGTTCTTCAAGACAACGAAGCCCGACCCCAAGCAGCCGATCCGCCGCGACGACCGTAACGTCGCCAGCGCGGACTTGCTCAACTACCGGAACGGCAACGACACCCGGAAGATCATCCACGACTATGCCCACACGAGCCCGGACCTCAGCGCCGCGCTGTGGGCCTACCTGCGTGTGGGCATTCCGAGCAAGTACACGGCAATCGCCAAGTCGGCCGTCGATGGCACGATTGACGTGGCCGCGACAACACTGCTGCAGCAGATCATCACCCGCATGGACGTGATGCCCGATTACACCGAGGGCTACAGCAACGTCCAGTCCCTCAAGTCCCTGAGCGAGAGCTTGGCCAAGGAGCTGATGATGTACGGCGCCATGGCCGGTGAGCTCGTGCTGGACAAGAGCCGGCTGCCGAGCGCGATCCAACCCGTCAGCGTGTTCACGATCCAGTTCAAGCCCGATGGCAAGGGGCTCAAGCCCGTTCAGCGGGTGGGCAACGAGGAGATCGACCTCGACATCCCGACGTTCGTGATGCTCGGCCTGGACCAGGATCTGACCGAAGCCTATCCCTCGAGCCCCTTCGAGAGTGCGATCAAGCCCGTCCTCTTCAAGGAGGAGTTCGCTCAGGACATTCACCGTATCATCAAACGGGTCATCCATCCCCGCCAAAAGGCCAAGATCAACGAGGAGATGTTCCGCAAGAACCTTGACCAGGAGGCACAGCTTGACCCGGAGAAGGCCAAGGAGGCGATGAACCAGGTCACCAATGAGCTGCAGAACCTGGTCAACAACCTGGCGCCTGACGAGGCCCTGGTCCACTTCGACACCGTGGACTTCGAGGTGGAGAACCCCTCGAACGCCGGCCTGGCATCCGAGTACGAAGTGCTGCAGCAGATCGGCAACTCCCGCCTCTCCACGGGAGCCAAGACGATGGGCACGATCCTGGGCTTCCAGGGGGGCTCGAGCAACATCGCCTCCAGCGAGACCATGCTGTTCATGAAGTCGGCCACCAGCGCGGTGAAGGACAAGCTCGACCTGTTCTACAGCCGTATGTTCACCACGGCGCTTCGCCTCTTCGGGCTGGATGTCGTGGTCGAGTTCCGGTACGCGGACATCGACCTGCGCCCCGAGGCGGACCTTGCGGCGTTCCGCCAGACCCAGCAGATGATGACGTTGGAGAAGCTGAGCCTGGGCCTCATCACGGACGAAGAGGCCTCCTTGACGCTGACCGGCAAGCTGCCGCCGTCAGGGTACAAGCCGCTGTCAGGCACTATGTTCCACCTCAACAAAGGTGGACAGTCGGCGGATACGCAGGAGCCCACAAACGGTGGCTCAACCCTGAACCAGAACCTTAATGGTGACACGCCAGCCGTGGGCCGGGGGCAGAACAAGAAAGCAGAAGTTGTCACTTTGGCGGTGGGGGCTAAGTGATGGTTTGGGATGGAGTAGAAAGGCGTGTGACGACCCCATATACGCTCTCTGAGCTAGAGAAACACATCGATGAGCGGATTAGATTAAGGCTAGACGAACACGCCAAGACAGACACGGATCAGCTTAACACCAGGTTTGACAAGCTTGAGGCATTACTGAAGTCAGGTTTTCCAGGCGGGGACCCAGAGGAGCACCGCAGGTATCACGACGAGGTCATCGACTTCATGCGTGAGCGCAGGGAGCTCTGGAAAGCGATCCGGGAAAAGACCATCACAGCGCTCGTGTGGTCTGGTCTGCTGGCCGTTGGGTCGGCCATTTACCACTACATCAAGACAAAACTTGGCGCACCCTGAGAGGTTACATATGCCTGCTAGACAATTGCCGAGGGGGGTCAGAAACAACAACCCCGGAAACCTTGAGAGGACCGCCGAGCGCTGGATTGGTATGAGCGCCGACCAGAGCTCTGACCCCAGGTTCATGGTTTTTGATACCCCGGAGCATGGTATCCGGGCCCTGATGCGGCTGCTCATCAACTATCAGGAGCGCCACGGCCTGAAGACGGTACGGGAAGTCATCAACCGGTGGGCCCCGCCTGTTGGTCGTGACCAGGAAGGTAAGAGCTACACGCAGAACACAAGTGGCTACGTGCACCACGTGTCGCGCCAGACGGGGTTTGACCCGGACGAGCCCCTGGATCTCCTGGATCGGACCACGTGTGAGAAGCTTGCCCGCGCCATTGTTCGACATGAGAGCGGGAACCCCAGTCTTCACGGGCGCCCGGACGATTGGTACGACGACGCGACGTATAGCCGCGCCCTTGTGATGGCCGGCTTTGCGGCTGATACGAAGCCCCTGGTCTCGTCCCGAACTGTCAAGGGTGTCGTGGTCACGGCGGCGGCGGTGGCGGTTGAGGCGACGGGAATACTCCAGCCCGAGGACGTGGCGACGGCTGTAACAGCGGCCAAGGCCTTCGGGTTCAACGAGATCGCGGAGGCCCTCCCCCATGTGGCCGCAATCCTGGGCCTCGCCTACACCCTTTATGCACGATGGGATGACGCCAGGAGGAAGTTGAGATGAAACCCGTTACTGACCTTGCACAGTGGCGCCAGGCCCACAAGAAACCTGTAGTCGACTATTGCCGGTGGAATGAAGCCCTTGAGAGCATCACACGTACCAATGTTGATACGTTCGTTCGTCTCTACTTCATTTGGCCTCGTGTGATGCTTCGGACAATCTTCGGGGTGTGACGAGTGGAAGTTCGACCACAGCTTGAGCGGGACCCATCAGGTGGGGGGTCTGCAGTTGCGACAGCGACACTGCGTGGGGGCGCAACACCGGAGCAGGCGTTCTCACGGTGGCTGGACAGGTTCCAGTACCGAGGCCCTGATCTGCCTATCAATTTTTCTTATGGCGGGGTAGACTCGCGCGAAACTGACAGGAGAGCATGAGATGCCTCGAGTTACGGAAGAGAAAGTCTGGGCGGGGACGGAGGCGAGCCTCCACGCCGCGCTGGACGCAGAGGAGGCGCGAGCGACGCGCATGGCAGCCGGGGACAGGATCAGCGACAAGGACCGGGAGACTTCGCGGCTCCTCGCCATTGACGATGCCGGCGTCGCCACCATCAGCATTAAGGGTCCGCTGACCAACGACGGGGACAGCGACTGGAACGAGTGGCTGGGCATGACGGGCTACCCGGAGATCCGGGAAGCCATGATCTCTGCGGCGACAGACGCCAGTGTCCAGCACATCATCCTCGACATCGACTCAGGCGGCGGCGCCGTCTCGGGCGTCGATGACACCGCAAAGCTGATCCGCCTCGTCCATGACAACGTGAAGCCGGTCACCGCCTTTACGGACGGCTCCATGTACAGTGCCGCGTACTGGCTGGGTTCGTCGGCCGGCGAAGTCTACGCCAGCAAGGCTGCGGGCATGGGCTCCATCGGGGTGATCGCCACCCACATGGAGCGCTCGGAAATGCTCAAGGAAGCCGGGATCGGGGTCACCGTCGTTCGCGCGGGCAAGTACAAGGCCTTGGCCAACGGTGTTGAGAAGCTCACGGAAGAGGGTAAGGCCCAGATCCAGGCCGGCGTCGACGCTGCATACAAGATCTTCGTCGGGCACGTGGCTGAAATGCGCGGCAAGAGCTACGAGTTTGCCGACAGCGTGATGGCGCAGGGTCGAGAGTTTTATGGACAGGCGGGGGCTGACGCAGGCCTGGTTGATGGCATCAAGTCGTTCGATCAGGTGATGTCGGATGTCAAGAGAAATTTTGTTGATCCGTCCATAAAGACCGCTTATACTCCGGGCAAGCAGGCTACGGGTCTGCGTGTCGAGAAAGATAACGGAGAAAACGGTATGGGCATGAAGGTGCGCAAAGCGCTGAGCGAGCAAGACATCGCCGCCCTGGCAGCGGGTGCGACTCTGGAGGCCGACCAGGCTCCCGAGACAGGCGCGCAGGCCGAGACGGACGTTGCCGCTCAGGTTGAGGACGTCGAAGTTTCGGCTCAGGTCGAGACCTCGGACGAGGCGAGCGTCGAGGGCACGGGAGTTGGGCAGGCTGCAGAAGTTGACGCTTCTGCCGGCGCGCTTAAGTTCGTGGCCGAACAGCTCAGGGCGGCTCAGGATGAGCTGGTGGCCTCGAAGATCGAGGCGAGCAAGCTCAAGGACAAGCTCGAGACGCTCGAGGCTGTGGTCGAGCCCCTCAAGGACATCGCCGCGAAGGCGGTCAACAACATGCGAGTGGCCCTGGGCGGCTCGCTGATCGACATGTCGGCGTCGTCGCCGGCACAGATCCTCGCGGAGCACGTTTCGGTGTCCGCCTCGTTTGCCTCGAAGTTCAAGGTGGGTGGGGTTTCCGCGACGAATGTCGAGGAACAGGTGAAGAAGCCCGCCGTGGGCGCGTCTCACATGGCTCGCGTCAATGCGGCCCGGTACAGCAAGTAATCAAGGAGAAAGATGATGGCCAAGTTTCAATTCAAGGAACTGATCGTCACCGCGCCGGAAACCGCTCGACTCGGTGCCGGTACAGCTGAGGGTGATCGCCTGTCCGATGCGGACGTGGGCAAGATCGTCAAGCTGGTGGGTGACTCGCGTTACAACCTCGTCGCTGTGGGTGACGCCATCGAAGGCGTTATCGCGGCCGTCGAAAGCTACACCGCTGATGGCTACTCCATCGGCTCCGTCCAGGTCAAGGACCGCAAGGAAGTCACGTTTGACGGCCTGCAAGGTACCCCGGGCACGGGCGTTGTCGCCATCGGCGACTTCGTCGTGGCGGGTACGCCGGTCGCCAAGGGTACTGCCCTGAGCGCCCCGGTCAAGGTCTGCAAGGCCACATCTCAAGCTGTCGCCCCGTTCATGTGGCGCGTCGTCAGCCTGGGTACTGCCGGTACCGGTGCCGTGGGCACGGTCGGCGTCATCGAACGTGTCAACGCCTAACTGGAGAGACAGAAATGGCTGCTTTTTACGACGAACAAGGCCAGATCCAACAGGTCGAGGTGTCCCTTGACCTGGTGCGTGAGGCTGCCGACAATGGTATGTCGGTCCGTGACTGGGTCAATACCATTTACCCCACTGATGCCAACGCTTACGGCGACGCGTTCACTCAGTTCTGCGCCTCCGAGGGCCTGGTGCTGCGTACCGCCAAGAAGGCCGGTCTGCGCGCCCCGTCTCTGCAGTCCGTGCTTGATGGCAAGCCGAAGATGGAAGCGACCGGCGCGGTGGTCCGCAACCCGAGCCAACAGGCCCGCGTGCTGCTGATGCCCGCCATCGGCGCCCTCATCGAGGACAAGCTGACTGGCGACATGGACATGCACGCCAGCGCGTTCGATTCGATGATCGCCCTGGATGACACCATCGCGGATGAGTGGCTGCTGTGGCCCGAGGCCAACTACTCGAAGCCGGAACAAGGCCGCTCCCAGGTCACTTCGCAGCTGGCCCGCCCCGCTCGCATGCTGACCCTGACCACGTCCGAGAAGCAGGTCCGCATCCCGACCTACGCGCTGGGCATCGAGTGGTCGGAGCAGGCGACCCGCTATCTCAACCTGGACTTCGTCGCGCTGTCGATTGCGCGTCAGATCGCCGTCGAGCGCAACGAGCGTGCCCAACAGGACCTGCTCTCCATGCTCAACGGCGACCTTGACATGGGTCAGGCTTCTCTGGCCTCGCTGAGCAAGGTCAAGACCGCGGTCTCGCTGGACGCCGCCGCCACTACCGGCCTGACGCAGACGGCTTGGATGCTGTGGCTGTACTCGGGCACCGCCCGCCGCCGCATCACCCACGTCGTGACCGACATCCGCGGCGCGATGGCCATCGAAGGTCGTACCGGTCGCCCGGTCGCCTCGACCCTTGACACCTCGGGCTCGCAGATCAACGCGAACGCTTCGGTGCTCAACCCGACCTGGGGCGACGTCCAGGTGTTCATCACCGACGACCCGTCGTGGCCGGCGAAGACCATCATGGGCATCGACAGCGAGTACGCCATCCAGCGTGTGACCTCGACCAACGCGTCGTACCAGGCCACCGAAGACTTCGTGCTCCGCCGTGGTAGCGCGATGCGCTGGGACGCCGGCAGCATCTGCCGCCGCCTCTATCTCGAGGCGTTCGAAGTCCTCACGTATGCGTAAAGCATAATAAAGCCCGGGACCCAGGTCCCGGGCTTTTTCACGCCTTCAACACCCACTTCTTCTTGCCGCAGTCGAAGATCTGGTACCAGCCGTTGTTCCTACAGTTTTCAGCTTCTGACAGCTTGGGGTCGAATACGCTCAGCATATCTGGAAGGTTCTTTCTCTGGAATTTTGACTTATGTATGCGGCCTACCTTGTAACTACCATTCACGTACTTATAGTCGGGGGCAGACTCACTGACGAGGTCAAACCCCAATGCCTGATACATAGCCCCAGAGAACGCCCGGGTGTCACTATATGAGACCACTGTTTTAGCTCTCCCAGACCTCAGGAAGGCTTTTAACAGTTTGCTGGCCCCGCCAACTACAGTCTTAGTAGCCGCATATCGCTCAAGCTCCCATACTGTTTTGTCCGTATTGCGCCTATCACTGCGGGCAACTCCAAAAGACATACAGGCTACTACTTCCCCAGCCTCTTTCAGAGCATAGGCTACCTCAGCCAGACAGCGACCCTGCAAGTGATTTAGCTCATAAAACTCGTCAGCCTCAGAGGTAGAAATCTCCACAAGCTCTGTACTCCTAGCGTAGACCCTGGGGAGCGCCCCAACGGCTGACATGAGCGTACGCTCAACAACCCCTCTTCGCAGTTTCCACTCATCCTCGTAGATGTGGACAGTACGGACTCCGAGGGCTTCCAGCTGCTTATGCTTCTTGTAGTCACCCCTGGGGTCTGGCTTGAATCTTGTGCTGTGCCAGATAAGCCCATGGTACTCAATTGCTAGAGAGTATTCTGGCAGGAAAACATCCACTCTTTTCCTGGATTCCCCGATGGGGGCTTCTTCCATGACGTCAGTAAACTGTCGCATGAAGTTTGCGATCTCTACTTGAGCGTCTGAGGGGCCTACGTTTGCGCACTTAGGGCAACCTTGGCCGTTTATGTGTGATGAAGGCGTCTGGACAAATGGCCCATGATCTTTGCACGCTATAACAACCTTGGACAATGCCCCGCTGTACACTGCTTGACTGTAATCGTAACGACTTCCGTGCACTCTCATGGCTACGTTAATGAATGAGGCTTGATCGTATATCTCTACAGCGCACTTAGAACATCCTACCCCCTTTATGTGGTCCTGAGCTAGCTGGAGGAACTCCCCGTGCTCGCTGCAGAGCACCCGGAGGTACGCGGCTGAGTTTTTATACTCTACGCCAAGGTACTCAAATTGATCTCCATGTATGACCCTGGATTTTTCAACATAGTAGTCCAGAGGTTTACGGCTACGCGCCCCTGTTAACTCGTTGGCACACTTCGGGCAGCCAGACTTGTTGTACAAAACGTTGCCTGCAGTAGCTGAGAAGGGCCCATGCTCCTTGCACACAAGTGTTATAGCCTTGCCCATCCCTTCATATCTTACAAGCTCTAGGCCGTAGCCCGAGTTTAGGCCCCCTAGGCGGGACACAAACTCTTCTTGAGTTAGCTTGCACCTATCGCCAATAGCCTCGTTAGAGCATTTCCTACACCCTTGTCCCCTGAGGTGTGCGTTGGCTGATTGGGAAAACTCTCCGTGCGACGGACATACAACGGTCACGCTCTCTTGTGAGTTTACGTATACGACCCTGGAGTAGTCGTACTTCCCCCCGTGAGCCTCTGTAGCCCTAAGAATGAACTCTTCCTGAGTCATTGCTCGCTTTCGCCCACTTTCAACCCTAGAGCAAGGTTTACACCCAATACCGTTCATCAGGGCGTTGGCGGAGATCATAAATTCTCCGTGGACAGGGCAAATGGCAACACCCTTGCCAGCACTCCCTGAGTACTCAAATTTGGACAGGTCGAGCGGCCCGCGGAGGCGCTCTACAACCTTCTCCAAGAATTCTGCCTGGGTCAGCTTCTTCATAATTTGCATTTGTTTTAGTTATACGATGAATGCAGTCTGCCAGACGGGGCAGCACCTGTCAACTTCCGCCTTCCCCTGACACACCCTGGGAGGTACAATCGGGCAAACCCATCACCTCAGAGGCGCACACCGTGGCCGAACTCAAGACTACCCCCGTGAAAAAGCAGGAGCCCACAAGAATCAAGGTCCGCTCCGTGGTCGGGCTCATGATCCACCCCTTCACCTTGGACAACATCACCGAGGTGCCCATGGAAGTCGAGAAGGACTGGTGGATCGACAACCAACTCGAAGCCGGGAAGCTGACCCATGTCACTGCTTAACTATACGACCTACGATGACATCCGGGCCGCGCTCGGGGTCAGCGACGAGGAACTTGAGGACGGTGTATTGGGCCTCCAGCTCTACGAAGACAGCCTTCGATTTGAGCTGGATGACGTCCACCCTGACCTTGTCGCCCTCCACACAACACTCGAGTCCACCCCTGTCCTCACGTCGGCACAGGAGCGGTTCATGGCCGCATGCCGCGGATTCTCGACCTATGCGGTCGCGCGGGCGCTGACGAGCACCTTGCCCATGTTCGGTCCGAAGTCCGTCGAGGACGGCAAGGCGCGCATGGAGCGATTCGCGGACCCGTACAAGGCTACCATCGAGGCCGTGAACAAGTCCTACGCCACGTGGAAGGCGCGACTTGAGGCTGCCTATGGCACGTTGATGTCGACATCGAAGCCTACGGTGTTCATGTCCTATGCCGTGTCCGCGACCCCGACGTACAACCCGATTACGGGGGCGTAAGCATGAAGCTGAAGAACGTGTCCAAGTTCTTTGACAAAACTAAAGCCGTAGACGCCTACAACTCTAGCTACAGCTTTAAGTGCCAAGTCGAGCCTCTCGACATGTATAGGACTGAGGGCACGCGGATTAAGATAAGAAATATGTCTACGGCTCCTGAGGTAGTCATACCTGTGCGTAGAGTTATTAAGATCGACTCTCAGGCCTACCTTGTTAGCGACTCTAGCGCTGATCATTGGGCCGGGGACACCATTAGAAACAGGTACGTTCTGCAGGGCGCGGACTATGTTGTGGAAATCAGAACGATTGCGCAGGTACTTGCGGATGCGCCTGGAGTTCAAGCATGGGCTTCAATCGACTTCAACAAGTATAGTACCGACGAACGAGATTCGGCTGATTACCACCCCCAGTATCACATCTTCTTCGGAGAAGGAGCTGCTGCAGAGCACTCCATTATCCACACCACTGAAAGAACCTACCTCGTAAAGAACGCCTACAAGGCCCCCTCTGGTCTGTATGACGCTATTTGTAACGAGCTAGACGATCCAGTCATCGACACGGTCACGTTCAAGTCTCGCACCTATATCCCGATCACTGACTCCTTCACGGAATCTTCCTCAACGATTAGGTGTATCAGGATTAGGTGGCAGGACAAGTTTACTTACCTGTCCCAGGGGTCTGAGAAGTTTGAGCGCGGGGATATACAGGTGCTCGTGCCGTCGTCGGTGACACCTAAGGCAGCCGACGTTATTGATATGAGTGACGGGCAGTGGCGAGTCCTGTCCGTAGTTGATGGCGCTGGGTACAGGACCTTGCACATGAGGCGGGCATGAGGATCACCTTTCCCCGTAAAGCTATAGCTGCGTCCATTCGGGCCGGCCTGGCTAAAGCTGAGGCCAGGACCCTTCGTGATGTGAAAAAGATGGCGAGGGATACGCTGGAGTACGCGGCCCGTGTGTCTCCTCAGTGGACCGGCACATTCGCTGCTAACTGGAGGCTCTCCATTGATAAGCCCCGGCCAGGTAACAGTGCAGACACTGTCGCCAGGCAGACAGATAGAGTGACCCCTAGATATGGGGAAGGTGACCAGTGGGCTATCAACAAGGCCGCAAGTAGCTCAGGTGCCGCGCTGTCTGGCCTACACCTGGGTCAGGCCATATATCTGTCAACGAGAGCCACTAATAGCGATGGCGAGTCGTACCACTGGGACGTGGAGGGGGGCCTGATCAGGTTTAGAAAAGATAACCCAACTGCAAGAGCAAACAAGGGTCGAATACTTGAGCTGGCCAAAGCTCACCTCAGGGCCCAGTATGCAGGGAAAATAAGATGACAACTTACGTTGAGGCCCGGGACACTATTGTCGCCCACCTGGAAAGCACGCTCTCGGCCTTCCCCAGGTTTTACGAAGACACCGAAACTGTGGACCTTGATGCAGTGGGTGATCAGTTCCTGAAGATCTGCATTGAGTTTGCTGACGCCCACCAAGCTACCATCGGCACGAACCCTATTGACAGAACACTGGGGTTCATCGTCATTTCCGTGTTCGCCAAAGAAGGCACCGGTACTCGTTCAACGTTCCAGGTGTTTGACACAATCAAGCAGAGTACTAAGTTCAGGAACCTGCTGAAGGTGCAACTCGAAACGCCGAGGCCCGGGAATGTGGAGCCCAAAAACGGCTGGGTCAATCGTGAGATCCTGGTGCCTTTCTGGTTTGATTCAAACTCCTGATGCTTGAATAAGTTCTACTTATGGTGTAGTCTCCGAGGGAGCCCGATGGTGGGCGCCTCCCGGAGATTTCCATGGCACTAGCTTCTTCCAACCGCGCCCAGGTTCGCTACATCCCCGAAGCGACTTTTGGCGTGACGCCCACGACGGGCAACTGCATCAACCTGCGAGCGACGGGCGAGTCGCTCGCGTTCGAAATCCAGACGACGACCTCGCAGGAGATCCGGGCCGACCGCCAGATCACTGACGTCGTCCAGACCGGCGCCTCGACCTCTGGCGGTGTGAACATGGAGTTCTCCTACAAGGAGTACGACGCGCTCATCGAGGCCACCCTGCAGGGCACCTGGGCCCATTTCGGTACCGAGGGTCTGGGCGCAGCCGCTGCGGTGACCATCGACTCGACAGCCGGTACTCTGACCTGGGGCGTTGCCCCGACTGGCACCAGCACCCTGACCAACCTCGAGGTTGGCCAGTGGTTAAAGCTCATTGCGCCGAGCGATGCCGCGAACGGGGCGTACCTCAAGATCGCCTCCCGTACAGCCACAACCATCACGGTCGCGGCGGCGACGCCGATCCCTGGCACGGGCTCCCGTTCCAACGTGGCCAACGTGCAGGTCAAGTCGTCTCGTGTCAAGAACGGCACGACTCAGCGCTCCTTCAGTGTCGAGAAGGAGTTCGCAGATGTGGCACAGTTCTTCCTCTACAGGGGCATGACAGCGTCGAAGATGAGCCTGCAGTTCCAGAGTGGCTCCATCGTCGGCGGCAGCTTCGAGTTCATGGGCACGGTCTCGGCACGCGCCGGAACAACCCAGCTCCCGGGCACCCCCGCTGCTTCCCAGGCTTTCGATGTCATGAACGCGGTGTCGGGCGTTGGCAACATCTACGAGGCTGGCGTTCCGCTGACCAACACCTTCATCAAGTCTATCAACCTCGACGTGGACAACGCACTTCGTGGCCAGGACGCCATTGGCACCATGGGCTTCGTAGGCATTGCTTCGGGCACCGTGAGCGTTGGCGGCGCGGTTGAGATGTACCTGGCTAACGGTACGATGTACGACAAGCTGGTGAACAACACCTCCAGCTCGCTGTCGTGGTTCGTGCGTGACGGCCTGGGCAACGGCTACGTGATCACTGCGGACAAGGTCAAGTTCTCGGGCGGCGGCGTGACTGCCGGGGGCCTGAACCAGGACGTGATGCTGTCGATGAACTGGCAGGGCCTGATGGACTCGACGGGCAAGACCATCGCCATCGACCGGTTGTAAGTCTCCTCCCACCCGCTGGCAGACCGGGCAAAGTCTGCCAAAACAAGCTGTCAAAAATAATAAGGAGTCCAAGATGGACATTTTTGCTACCTACGCAGTGAACGAAGACCTCGAGAACAACGGCACCTGGATGGAGGTGGGCGACGCCCGTTTCCTGATTGCCCGCGCAGGCAACAAGGCCTACGCGAAGATGTTCACGAAGGAGTACGAGCGCAACCAGAAGGCGCTCGAACGCAAGGACGACTCCGCGGACAAACTGGCTGAGCAGATCATGGTCAAGGTCATTGCCAAGACCATCCTCCTGGGTTGGGAGAACGTCAAGTTCAAAGGTGAAGACCTCCCCTACTCACTCACCAACGCCGAGATGCTGCTGGGCATCAAGGACTTCCGCCGTGAGATCGTGAAGCTCGCAGACGATTTCGACTCCTTCAAGGCCCAGAAGGCTGAGGAAGACGAAAAAAACTGATCGAGTGGTACCAGTGGGTTCTCAAGTGGGGTCGGGAAGAGAAGACCTTGCTGGAGATCCAGGAAGCCACTGGTATCACGCCCCAAGGATTGGCAGAAAAGCCAACACTCTCTGGGGACCTAGTGGGCGTATGGGGTGCGTACAATCTGCTGAACAGCAGTAGGCTGATAACAGAAGCTGGACCCGGCCCCATACCCCTTACTGAAATTAAAGCCTACTTAGACATCGCCAGGATTGATGATGTTGACAGTAGGCTTTATGTTGTCCGAGTAGTGCGAACCCTGGATAATATCTACCTAGAGCACTACGCAGAGCGTACCCGGCAGAGCAATCCAAAAGTAGGCCAGACAAAATGAGTGAAAACAACCAGGTTATTCTTGACACCAGTCAGGCTAAGGTTGCCCTAGCCGAGCTAGAGGCACGGCTCAAGTCCCTGGACAAGGCCATGGACGGGGTCTCTGCCAGCGCGCTCATTGGTGAATATAAGAAACTCAGCGCTGGCGCCTCTGAGATGGCTGCCTCCATTGCAAAGCTGGAGGCAGCACGAGGCACGTCTGTGCGGTCAATGCAGAGGTACAGGGAAACCCTGGCCAGTACACTGACAACCATTGGACAGCTGAAGTCCAGCTCCAGTGCACTCAGTGCAACGCTGGCTAAGCAGGGTAGTGCCACTGACAACTCAAAAGCTGCAATGGTTAGTTACCGTGCTGTGATCAACGGACTTTCCTACAGTTTTAGAGAGGCTGGTAAGTATAGCCAGGATTACGTTAAGGGCTTAACTGTACAGAAGGCCGCTGCCAAAGAGCAGGAAGATATGCTGGCTGGTATGTACAGGATGCGTGACGACTACCAGAAGCTTGGGCGTACGCAGTCCATTGCTGAGCAAATGGACCTGAGGAGAACGACAGCCCTCCAGAAAGCGGCAGCCGCAGAGCAGAACGACATGCTTGCTGGCATGTACAAGATGAAGGAGTCGTATCAGAAGCTGGGTCGGCAGTGGTCGCTGGCAGAGCAGATGGACCTGAGGAGAACGACAGCCCTCCAGAAAGCTGCAGCCGCAGAACAGAATGACATGCTTGCTGGCATGTACAAGATGAAGGAATCATACCAGAAGCTGGGGCGCATGCAGTCCATCGCTGAACAGATGGATCTGAGGCGTACGACAGCCCTCCAGAAAGCCTCAGCCGCAGAGCAGCAGGACATGCTGACGGGCATGCTGAGGATGCGGGACTCGTATAGGGCCATTGAGCAGAAGCGTGACATCGAGCTGAACAACACCCGCCAAGCTCAGGCACTGCGCTACAGAGCCATCAATGAGAAGCGGGACGTGGAAGAGTACAGCATGCGCCAGGCCCACTTGAAGCGCATGGAGATGCTCGAGCGTAAGTGGCTGGAGGCAGGGCCTCGTGGCCAGGCGTCGCAGGCGATGAAGGCCAGGAGCCTGATGGACGCCGGGATGGACCCGTCCAAGTACTACTCTGCACAGGCTATCGCAGCCGCCAGGAGCCTCAAGGAAACTGACAACCTCACCACTGCCCTCGGCAAGATGGGCAAGGAGTACAGGGCTGGTGGCGGGCACGCGCAGGCGTTCACAGAGAGCCAGCACGCAGTCCATTCCGCCTTGCGCGGCGTCTCTGGCGCCCTTGGTGCCCTGTGGCTGACCTATGGTAAATATGTGGCCGTTATGGCTGCCGCCTCTGCGGCTACTATTGCCGCCTCCAAGTCATTCAAGGAAGGGGCAGAGCTTAGCTACCAGGCCCGCTTTGCTGCGATTCTGCAAGAAGACGGGCCAGCCCCCGAGCAGACAATCCAGAATATTCGCAAGCGCCTGATCGAGGTCACTGACGGCACTAAGTTCAATGCGCTCGAGGCTGCGGAGGGCCTTCGTGTCCTTGCGCAGACCGGTGTTAAGGCTGAGGACGGCCTCAACATGCTGAACACGGTGATGGCTGCCACCATATTCGGTGAGACGAATATGGAGACAGCCACCAAGGGCCTCACGGACGCGATGTACAACTTCAGTCTCATGACTGATAACGCAGCGCAAAATACAGAGAACGTGAAGCGTGTTGGCGACGCCATGGCTTATGTGTCTGTGCAGACCAAGGCGGGCATGGACGACGTTGCAGAGTCGTTCAAGAACATGACTGGTCTCGCCCAACGCTACGGCCTGACCATTGAAGAGGCTGCTGTCGTTCTGGAGCGGGTGGGCAAGCGGGGCCTTGTTGGCGGCAACGCTGGCACCCTTGTCCGTAACATGTTTGAGGACCTACTCGGTGCCCCGAATAACCGGGCTGCTGCCAAGATTAGAGAGTTCCTCGGCATGGACATGTTTGTCAAGGGGCGTGATAACCCGCTGCAGTACCTGCAGATGGTTATCGAGAAGTATAGGGAGCTAGGTGCCGCCCAGAAGCAGCAGTTCGACGCCAATATGCTGAACGAACGAGGGCGCAGACCTTTCAGCGTGCTGATAGAAGACCTGACATCTCTTCAGGAAGGGCTGGACAAGGCTAATGAGAAGTCTGCAGGGCTGCTAGACCGCCTGGTGTCTGGTCTAGATGGTGACGTCAAGACCGCGTTCCAGTCCGCAGGGTCAGCACTAGAAAATGCCTTTATGGCGGCATTCTCTGGTAGCGAGCAGTCCCTCCTGAGCCTTGCCAAAACCATGGAGGACGTATTCAGGAGCGACGGCTTCCGCGACGGTCTTAAGTCCATGGTCAACGGACTTGCCGACCTGGCTAAGTGGCTCATCGAGAATGAGGACTGGCTTAAGAAAATGGCAGCTGCCTACCTGACACTTAAAGCAGGGGGCATGATTGTCAACGTGGCCAATGACATCTTCACGATGGGTAAGGCTGTGTCGGGGATGGGCGCGGCGGCGGGCACTACGTCTGGTGTGCTCAGCACGCTGGGGAGGGGTATCGGGGAGCTAGGCGCCAAGCTGGCAGCCAACTCCTCTGTGCTTACCTTTATTAGGTTCCTGGCCATGAACCCGACGATAGCAGCGGGGGGGATGGCGGCTGCCAGCGCAGCATACATTGCGTACAAGGATATTGGCACCCCCGTCAAGAGCAACGAGGGAATGCTAATTAGTGGTCCGACATACGACAAGTACAGAGAAGACGCACGTGGATACATTGGCCTATCCGCGGAAACAAATATCTCATCCCTTGGCAAAGAAGAAACAGCCCAGGCACTGGAAAAAAGTAACAAGAGACTAAGAGACGTCATGGGCACCGCAGCTTGGCAGCGTGAGCACATCCCGACGTTCAAGTATATTGAAGAAGATAACAAGGCTCTCCAAGCCAGGGCTAAAGCTCTGAACGAAGTAGCCGCCGCACAGACCAAGGTTAATGAGCCGAAGGTAATAAATAGGACAGAGCCTGTGGACATTGGTACCCCATTCCCCTTGGGCGGGAACGGGGGTCGCGGCCGTGTCGACCGCACACCTATGAAGGAAGCCGACAGCGCGTCCAAGCTCGCCAACGCAGAGTACGAGCAAGCCCTTGCCTCCATCGAGTTCTATAAGAAGGGGCTCGACCTGCGCAAGAACGCTCGCATGGTCGGGGAGAAGGAGTACCAGGACACGCTGGACGCCCTGGCCGAGCTCGAGATCCAGAAGGGCATCGACCGCGAGGACGCAGTCCGGAAGGCGATCTCTGAGGCCCTCCCCCGCGTCAAGGACTCGGCGATGCGGGAGGACCTGATGGGCCGCATGGCCGAGTCCCTCCAGAAGGAGCAGGAGCTCACGACCAAGGCGTACACGGACAAGGCCCTAGCCCAGCTCAAGGCTCAGATCAGTCAGAAGGAATTCCTGCGCGAGATCGAGCGTGTGGAGTCGGAGTCGTTCAGCAACCGCCTGAGCGCCCAGGAGCAGTTCGTCAAGGAGTGGAACGCGAAGAACGGCGAACTGCTGCAACGCGCCATGGTCGACGGCGACATGGAGTCGTTCATCCGGCTCAAGGATGCCGAAAGTGAGGGCCGGGAAGTTGCCAGAAGATCCGACGCTACTGAGTTGGCGGGGATGTTCCCGGACAACAACGAAGCGCAGATGGCCGCACTTGAGGCCCGGTACCTCGCGGAGAGGGAGCGGATGCTGGCGCTCACGAAGGAGAATCTGGACCTTCAGCACCAGCTCGAGATGGACCTGACCTCCAGGTACCAGATGGAACTCGCCCAACTGCGGCTGCAGGGGGTTTACAGCTTCATGTCCGCGGGCGAGCAGATGACGAGCGCGGTGGCGGGCCTCATCGGCGCCGTGGTCGGTGAACAGTCTGAGGCGTATAGGGTGATGTTCGCTGCGAGCAAGGCCTTTGCCGTGGCCAAGGCGACGATGGATATGTACACTGCGATCTCTGCGGCGATGGCGGTGCAGGGTCCGTTGGGATGGGCCCAGATCGGCCCGATCATGGCCTCGATGTCGTCTCTCATTGGTCAGATCTCGAGCATCAATTATTCCGGCGCTTATGACAAGGGCGGTATAATCCCCAGCGGAAAGTGGGGTATCGTCGGCGAGTATGGCCCGGAGATTGTCCAGGGCCCCGCCAATGTCACCAGCCGCGAAAAGACCGCGGAGCTTCTCCGCGGGTCTGGCCGGTCTGAGGCCGCGGCGCCGGCTGCGCCCCCGACGCTGAACGCCCGCATCGTCAACGTCCTAGATCCGAAGCTGGTAGGGGATTTCCTGGGTACGGACGACGGCGAGAAGCTCATCATGAACGTCATCCAGCGCAACAAGACAGCGCTGACTGCGTGAGGTAGAGAATGCCACATCAAATTGGGTTTGTTGACGACAGTACTGTGCTCGCCCACTACAAGTTACTCGAGGTGGTACGGGACTTTGTCGTCCTCAACGGCTGGACGGTGCTTAGGTACGACGATGTGTCCAGCAACAGAGAGTTAATAGTTAAGGCCCCCGGGCTTACGGGAACTGAGGAGATATTCCTAGGTCTCAGGACATACCAGGACGTATCTGCGGACTACTATAATCTCGTTGCTGCAGGCTTTAGCGGATACTTACCAGGGAACAGCTTCGATACACAACCCTCTGTGATGCTGTCAGGTGTGCCGGCCCATAACCAGTATATTGACTACTGGTTGACCATGAATGGGCAGAGGCTGTGCCTGGTCCTAAAGATAGCCCCTGGCGTATATGAGACAGTCTATCTAGGTAAGATGTTACCCTACGCGACTCCTGGGCAATACCCGTACCCACTTGTTGTTGGTGGGATGCTTAGTGGCACCCCGGCCACACGCTATTCTGACACGGCCCATTCAATGCCATACAGGGGGACTCGGGCCAACATGCGGCTATTCACAACTGGAGGAGCGTGGATACAACCTGACTGTTGGCCGTGGATAAACAGCCGTCTCGGGGGGGCGACAACCCAGCTTCGTGACACAGGGGGCAACTACCCTCTCCTACCCGTGGTACTAACAGACACAAGTGGAGTGTATGGGGAACTGGACGGTATCTACTATATCAGCGGATTTAACAACCTTGTGGAGAACACCCTGGTTGTTGGTGGTAAAACCCATGTAGTTATTCGTGACGTTTGGCGTACGGGGTTTACTGACTATTACGCAATGAGACTAGACTAAATGCCATATTACACCGGAACAGCAACTAGCTACGCGAACCTGGCGTCAACATTGACTGCGGCCCTCACTAGCCACGGGTGGCTAAGCTCTGATGGCATTTTGTCTAAGGGTGACCTGTTTGTGAAGATAACGACCAGCGAGTCTTTTGTCTCTATCTATTCTCCAGAAGGCATAGCTGTCCAAGGCGGGACAGGGAAGACTGGCAGCACCCTCACTGGCGCATCCTTGGTAAGGCCCCGGTTTGGCAGACCAAGGAGCTCTGTGGCTGCTATGTCATGGCCTCTGGAGTACTTTATCCACATATTCACAAACCCAGATGAGGTGTACCTGATAGCCAGGTATAACGTAAACCTATTTACGTTTGTGTCCTTTGGGAAAAGCACAGTTCCCAACATTGGTGGAACGGGCTTGTGGGTAACTGGGTCCAATAACTGGATGGAACACAGTCAGTACTCAATCCCCTACACGCTTACACCAACGTTAGGCGGGGTGGATTACTCCTACTCCTATCACTACCCAGCGGCCCCGGGAGCGCCTTTTTGGGAGTCTGTGTGGAGCTCCTACAACGACGACAGGCATGCCGACTATAGGTCAGCAACACTGCACGCCAATTTGATGGCGTACCCCATAGCGTGGATGGGGTATGAGACTACTGCAAGTGAGGGCACCCCCATCAACGCTGTTCTTTATGCTGCCCCTCTGATAAGTAGACTTCCATCAGCCTGGAATGCAGAGGCGACACTAGTGCCAATCCAGGTTTACGCCACCGTAGCCAGCTCTAAGTGCTCCCTGGTTGTGGACGTAGCCCATGCTAGGTATACGCGAATAGACAACTACGAACCTGGGCAGGTGATCACACTCGGCCCTGACAAATGGAAAATCTACCCGTTTGTTAGTAAAAACACTAGTAACAGAGACTGTGCCAACTTAAATAATTCGTCTACGCCTCAGTCTGGCACCCTGGGGTGGGCAATCAGGTACGACGGGGTTTAATTATGCCAGAAATACAGAGCATCGAGACTACACGCATACTAGGGGGAGTGGTCAATGAGTACCTAGGAGACCACTTTCACCAGTATGTGGGCGAGTTTGATACGCTTGATGCCTGGCTGGTAGGGCCCACCAGCGTATCACCATACGAAAACAATGCCCCAGTATCTGCGGCCCCACGGACTATCCTGGGGAGTGCACTAAAGAGCTATCTAAGTGATTACTACGACCGTGTTCACATCCGCCCGAGCTATATAGACCTAGGGAATATGCTGTCTACGCAAACAAGGGAGGTAGAGGTTTGGTCTGCGTTCTTCACACCCTCTACGCTCTTGTCCACCGCGGCTGAGGACCTTGACAGTGTTGATGTCACCCCATCTATTATACCTCCTGTGTTCTTTGCCCCCTTGCAGGCCAGGACATACAGTGTAAGTGTGGGAATTTCAGGGTCTCCGACTATATCTGGCTCGTATAGCTTTACATTCAATCTAGGCACAGCGAGCCTAGCCATTGACGGCCGCAGAGTGTTGGTTTGGCCCTTTATGCCGCAGACCACGCACAAAGAGGTACTTGAATGGAAAACAGACGTTATTCAGAGCTTCAGTAGCGAGCAGAGGATAGCACTCAGGGCAGAGCCCAGGCAGTCGTTTAATTACACCTACATGCTTACGCCACACGAGTTCAGCATGGCAAAGGCCCTGTCTACCCAGTGGGCCCATCGTGTTTATGGCATCCCCGTTTGGTCGGAGCTCTCCCATGTTGGCCCTATCCCCACGGGAGCAACCTCGATCTCTGTAGACACTATAGCAGCGGACTACAGGTCAAATGATATCATCATAGTGTGGCAAGACAGTGAGAACGAACTTGCTGTCGAGACAACCTCAGTGCAGGCCGGGAGTATCTCACTAAAGCTCCCGCTTCCACGAAGCTTTACAAACGCTTATGTTGCACCTCTTAGGTTTGCAAGAACTTACAGTGGTGTTGATTACACGCGAGCTGGCGGCGAGGCGGTCGTATCTAAAGCTACGTTCTCTGTAACCAAGAACACACAGCTAAGCGCAGCCGCTGGGTACCCAACCTACCGTGGAAAGGAGGTTGTAACAGACAGGACAGTGTTGGTAGGTGACATCACTGAGAGAATACTTAGGCCAGTAGACGTGTTTGACAACGAGTCTGGCGTTGTAGAGGTTGATACCCAAGATAATTGGGTTAGACATCACCAGGTGCTTACGATCAGCACTAAGAGTAGGACTGACAGGTGGAAGGCTAGGCGGTGGCTGCATAGCTTGCAAGGCAAACAGAATACTTTCTGGCTGGTTTCCTGGAACAAGGACTTAGATGTTCTGGTCCCGCTTACCCCGGAAACGTCTGGACTGGTTATAAGAGCTATCAACTACCCAGTTCTTTACGGAGTTAAAGATATTATGATAAGGCTTAAGAGCGGCACTACCTTGTTTAGGCGCGTGCTTAGCGCCGTAGCTAACAATGATGGTACGGAGACGCTGGCCTTAGACGCTAACCTTGGTGTGAGCTCCAGCGTCAATGACATTGACATTGTCTGCTTTATGTCCCATGTCCGCCTCGATTCAGACTCCGTGGAGCTAAGCCACGAGTATAATGGCCAGGTCTCAGCTAACATCGCTGTCATTGAGGTGCCAGTATGACCTACGCAGCTTACGAAGCGTCCGCCGCAGGCGGGGCCCCGCTGGAGCTTTACGCGTTCACCCAGGGAGCTAAGAGCTGGTACTACTCCTCTGGTACCCAGGAGTTCTCGAATCTTGGGAGACTTTTCGTACCCTATCCAATAAAGCGCGACCGCATAAAGCAGGGAGGGGATGCGCTTAAGGAGACGTTGACACTGACATTCCCCCGGGGAAACGAGTTCGCATCACAGTTTCTTGGGCTTGCCCCTGACGCTGTGACTACAGTGAGCGTCTACCGCATGCACTGGACTGACCCCGACAAGCAACTTATCCAGTACTGGAAAGGCAGGGTTGCGGGGGCCAAAGCAGACGGGAACACAATACAGATTGAATGTGAGTCTGTGTTCACCTCTATAAAGCGTCCAGGCCTTCGCGCCAGGTTTGAGCTTAGCTGCCGGCACACTCTATATGCTCGTGGTTGTGGCCTTAACCAGGAATCATACGTTTTTTCTGGCCCACTAATCTCTATTTCTGGTGGCGTGGTGCTCAGAGTTCAGGGGTCTGGCGTATTCCCCGGTGGATATTTTACTGGCGGGGTGGTGGTAGCACCAGACGCTAGCAGTAGGTTCATAGTGGCGCACACCTCCGATCAGATCACTGTTTCAAGGCCGTTTAATACACTTGCGGGTAATGCTGAGTTGCGGTTGTATCCTGGGTGCGACCACCTGAGGACAACCTGTAATACCAAGTTCAACAACCTGGATAATTTTGGCGGGTTCCCGTGGATTCCAATCAAAAACCCGTTCTCCATGAGCTCTATTGTGTGAGGTAGTTTATGTGGTGGTATGTTGCTCTATGGGTTGCATCTTTCGTTGTCAGCTATGCGCTAATGCCAAAGCCGCAAAATGCAAAGCCGCCAGGGCTGGACGAGATCAAGGCACCTACCGCAGAAGTCGGAAGAGAGATCCCTGTCCTGTTCGGAAGAAGAAAGCTTGAGGGGCCTAACGTTGTCTGGTATGGGGACATTAGGCTCGAGGCCATCAGGAAGAAGGGAGGCAAGAAGTGAGCAATGTCATTGTCAAAATCGAGCACTGTCGTAAGCTGCTGTACTGTAGCCGGGGCATACGAGAACTCTTTACGCGTTATAACCTCGATTATTCTGACTTCCTCGCCAACGGTATTGACTCTCAGGTCCTGCTAGAAGCGTCTGGCTACGATGCTATGGTTGTGGATGTTGTGGAGGTGGCCCGTGGGGAAGAGTAAAAAGGTAACGGTAGGCTACAAGTACTATGTTGGTATGCACATGGTGCTTTGCCACGGCCCCGTTGACGCTGTGACGGCCGTTGAGGTAGACAACAGAACAGCCTGGGCGGGCAACTCAACGGGGGGCAGCATCTCCATCAATAGCCCTGATCTGTTCGGCGGTGAGAGCCGTGAGGGCGGCGTGGTGGGCACCGTTGACATCATGATGGGCAGCACGACCCAGGGTCGAAACGCCTATCTACAGTCTAAGTTGGGCACTGACATCCCTGCTTTCCGCGGTGTACTCAGTGCTGTGCTGCGCCAGGTATTTGTTGGCTTGAATCCGTACCTGAAGAGCTGGTCGTTCTGGGTTACACGGCGCAACACACGACTTGACGGCCAGCCGCAGTGGTACTCGAGTAAGGTTGCTATTGGCGACGACATGAACCCCGCCCACATCATCCGTGAGTGTCTGACGGACCCCTCGTGGGGTATTGGGTACCCAGAGGCTGACCTTGATGCGGCGTCATTTACGGCTGCAGCAGATACCCTGTATTCAGAGGGCCTGGGTATGTCCCTGCTATGGGACAGATCAATACCGCTCAACGAGTTTGTATCTGAGGTACTGAAACATATCGATGCTAGCCTATACGTGAGCCGGGCTGACGGTAAGTTTGTTCTCAAACTCATACGGGGCGGCTACAGTGTGGGCTCTCTGCTCGAACTTAATGAGAGCAACGTCTCTAAGATAACCGACTTCAAGCGCAATACAGTCGGAGAACTTGTGAACTCCGTGACCGTGCAGTTCTGGGACGGGAGCACCGGCAGGGATAACTCTGTAACCGTGCAGGACATCTCGCTTGTTGTCCAGCAGGGGGCAACAGTTGGTACGACCATCCAGTTCCCTGGCTTCACAACAGGGGCAAACGCCTCAAAAGCTGCGTCGAGAAGCCTGAAGGCGCTCTCTACTCCGCTAGCGAGTTGCACTATCTACACCAACCGAGTGGCCTATAACCTGAACGTTGGCGACGTGTTTAAGCTGAACTGGCCCAGGTTCGGTGTGACGTCGCTGGTGATGCGCGTCACTAACATTGAGCTAGGAGCTCTGGATAACAACGAGATCCGAATCACCGCTGTTGAAGACGTTTTTGGAACCTCTGCCGCCATTTACGCCCCGCCCCCGCCGAGTGAGTGGACGAACCCAGTCAGCGTTCCTGCTCCCTGCCCCTATCACGTTACGCTCGACGCGCCGTATTGGGAGGTGTTCCCGCGGCTTGGTGAAGCAGCAGCCCAGGCCCTACCAGCTACGGCCTCTTACATCGTGGCTACTGGTGTTCGCCCATCTGGTGACGCAATCAGCGCGAAGCTCTACACGGACCCCGGTAATACCGGTGCGTGGCAAGAGGCAAACACGGTGGATTTCTGCCCTACTGCCATACTTGGTGCTAACACCGTATTTAACGATACTGTGTGGCCGATCAACAGTGGCATAGACATCCCACTTGTTGGGCTAAATACGTATGCGCTCATTGACAATGAGTTTGTCGCTGTAACAGCAATAAGCGACACGTCCATGACTGTTCTGAGAGGCGTACTTGATACTGTCCCGACACCACACAACTCAGGGGCCCGTATCTACTTCATTGAAGATACTTGTGAGACAGACGGGGTGGAGTACGCCAGTGGTGAAATCGCGAGGATTAGACTGACACCAACTACGGGTAGAGGCACACTCGCGCTTAGCTCGGCTACTACCCAGAGCCGCACAGTGTCAGCTAGGCAAGCTCGGCCCTACCCCCCACAGCGAATCAGGCTCAATGGTCTGGCGTACCCTTCTTCAGTTCGCGGTGACATAGACCTCACAGTAACCTGGGCGCACAGGGATAGGATTCAACAAACAGTAGGTCTAGTCGGTACGGAGACAGGCAGCATAGGCCCAGAGGCAGGCACAACTTACACAGTCCAACTTCTGACTAGCGGTGGATCAGTTCTCAGTACAGAGACTGATGTGACCGGGACAACTCACGTGTTCACCGTCGCAACAATGGGAGCCAACTACGGGGCCCTGAGAGTAAGGGTCTGGGCAGTTAGAAATACCCTGGCTAGCTATCAGATTCATGACATTCCGTTCCTGCGGGCAGGGTACGGTACAACCTATGGCAATTCCTACGGAGGTGCGTAATGGCAGCACAAACTGAACCGAGAAGTGGTATTCAATATGGCTGGGCACTGGGGGAGAACTCCTGGCACACCGGCATGGATGCGAACCTGTTGTGGTTGGGCAGATTTGGGACCCACCTCAGCGTCAAGGACCGGGGCCTCAGCACGCCCCCAGCGTCCCCCGCCGCGGGAGACACCTACATTGTCGGCGCGGCAGGGGCGGGGGCCTGGAGTACGCACGACAACAAGGTTGCTGTGTGGTCCGGGTCAGCGTGGGTGTTCGGGGCGCCCCGTGTTGGTTGGATGGCGTTTATCGAGGATGAGGCTGTCCTCTCCATCTACAAGTCGACCGGGTGGTCGGCGGGGGTTGCTTTCTAGTTTTGCCGTAGGGGCCTTCCCCGCGCACCTCTCAGAGGGCGCGGGGCTTTTTATGTTCCTGCCCCAGGCCCTACCTAAGCTTACGAATCTTCAGCGGCTTTGGCACCCTTGCCGCCGGCACTTCACTAGCTGAACGCTGTACCACAACCTCCTGCACTACCACAGGTGTAGGCAGCCCAGGCTCGCTGGATAGCCGGGACAGGAACTCAATCCGCCTCGCCAACTCTTGTGTCCAGTTGAGCACATATCCTTGCTGCGTATGCTTAATCAGCAGCCCGTGAACCTTCTGTAGGCGCTCTGTCAGGACACCGACCCTGTCCTCGTCAGGTACTGCTTTCACTGTCTGGTAACAGTCCTCACATACAACCTTCTCGCCTAGTGGCCTGCTGGCCCAGGAGTCACAATAATGACAACCCATGTTCTTATCCTTATGCGGGTGCCCGCCCACGCTTTCCCGCAGCACCCTTCGGTGTTCGTCATGCTGACCTGACGATGGCCTGAACCGTGGTGGTTCCGTGGGCGGGCGGTGACTTACACAGCGCTGATCTTCAGCCTGTCAATGATGGCCAGAACTTCTCGGAAGTTGTCGGGGTCGGCGTCTCGCCACTTGCCCGTGCCCCGGCCCTCCCACTCAGTCAGGCCATCTCGTCGGGGGAAGGGGTACTTCTCCACAAAGACGGGGTACCTGACCTGAACAATGAGCTTGCCAAAGAAGCCCCGGCGCAGGCGTACCTCTGGCTCGCCCTGCTCTCGGACGCGCGGGATAGGGGCAACCATCAGGATTGCTCCATCGCAGACCAGACTGCGGGCACCTGCAGGGCAAGTTCGTCGCTGATCGACTGGGCAATCAGTCGGTGCTCCTTCTGGGTCTCAGGCTGCGTGCGGAGCTGACAGTAGTGCATCCACGAGCGCAGGGTCCCACTCATGTACATGCGGCTGGGAGTCAAACCTTCAGGCAGCACAGCCCGGGCCTGCTCCTTGGCCACACCCATCTCGAGAGCCTGTTGGTACGCTGCCAGGGCAACGTCACTGACCCGGGCCTGGATCTGCGCCCACATGTCGTGCTTGGCCTGGTCGTCCGTGATCAAGCTGTTCTGGCGGTTCTTCGTGTCCTGCAGGCGGCATTCACGCAGTTGAGCAGCTGGTAGCAGGGATACGTCAGCGTACCGTTGACTGAACTCCTGGAACGAGAACGATCGGTGTCTAAGAATCTGACGAGCAATATCCCGAGTCGTGTTGATTTCAAATACAGCGCTGGCCATCTCGAAAGGGGACCAGTGCTGATGTTTGACCATATACCGAAGCAGGCCCCCCACATTCTCGTTGTCCTGGTTCTGTGGGTTAGAGACCCGAGCAATGTAGCCAAGCAGCTTCTCGGCGTCAGGCGTGATCCAGATTAGTTTGGTGCTCACTTCAAGTCCTCAGGATAAAAATAAACATCTACGCCAGCCTCTTGAAACATCTCAAGTGCGAGTCGCTCCTCCTCATTCCAGTCAACCCTGTACTCCCCGGTGCCTTCAGCCTTTTTGAGTGGGGCTAGTACCCGCTTAATGCCAGCCTGGATAATCATCCGGGCACAGCTCGTGCACGGGTGCAACGAGGTAAGGAGTAGTGTGCAACCCTTGAGTGATACCCCCACCCTTGCTGCCTGGGCGACGACGTTCTCTTCTGCATGAGACGAGAATTTGTACTTGAGGGGCCGCTCATGACGCTCATCCATGTCGTCATTGACGCCCCGAGGAAACCCATTGTAGCCCGAGCCCCGAATGTTGTAGTCGTCATCCAACACGACTGCACCAACCTTAGTGCTACGGTCCTTGCTCCGGCCCTGTGCCGCCTTGGCGTCCGGGAGGAACTTCAACATCTTGTCCATGTTCATTGCAGCATCACCCCTTCCTCAATCTTGCTTTCATCCCGTATAGCCCCCACCTGATACAGCAGGTCACCGAGCATCTCGAAGATCTGGACCGCGGCGGGAATAGCGAGAATGGCCGTGTCCCCGTCGTTGACCTTGATGGCAATCGCGGGCCCCTCGTGTCCGTCGACCGACACAATACCCATCATTATACCCTTCATACTTGCCCTCACAAAGTGATTAGGTTATTGGCAAAGCTTTCACTGACATCAGAGTGCGTTACCAAGAGCACTTGACTAAAGCCGGAAGCTGCAATGTAACCGAGCATCGCAGCTTCGCGTGATGCGTCACAACTGGCGGACGGTTCATCGAGGACGATGAACTGGCACCCTGGAACAAAGGTCTTAGTGAGGGCGCAACGTATAGCAAGGCCAAGAAGATCAAGTGTGCTACCACTAAGAGAGTCAACGCTTCTGCCGTTAACCGTAAAGCCGTCTTTTTCCTTAGCGACAATTGAGTTCTCTCCTCTCATTTGGCTAAACACCGTGCTCACACTGGCCAGCACCATAGACCATAGCTTGTTACCAATCACCGGCCTAGCCGCACGGATCTTCTTGACCAGTCCGTTGTTGAACTCCAGCGTGCTGATCTCCTGCTTGGTGTTCTCCACCTGCTTCTCGAGCTGGGCTCGCTTCTCGAGCGCCGCGGCGTGCATGGCGACGGCGAACTGGAAGTCAGCCTTCGCCCCGTCGACGCTACGCTGCAGGTCCGTGATGGCGCCCCGGGCCTCAGCCAGCGTTTCCTCACCCTCCTTGAGCCCCGTCTCGGCCTGGGCCAACGCCTCATCGGAGACGGGGTGCAGGCCCCGAAGCTCGTGGACGAGCTTGAGTCGGTCGTCCTCAAGGTCGTGGATCTGGCGGTTGAGCATCTCCAGCTTAGTGCTGGCCTTCAGGATGGCATCATTGTACCGCTTCGCCTCCGCGAGCATACCCGCGTAGTCGGGTTCGTCGCCAGCTGCGGCCGGGGGCAGCCCCTGCCACGAGAACATCGCCGGCAGCACGCTCTCGTCCCGCTCCAGGTACTGCTCGATGCCCCGGACGCCACGCAGGATCTCGTCCTCGACCCGGAATAAGGCCTGCACATTCTCCAGTGCCCGTTCCGCGACCTCCTTGCTCTCCAGGGCCTCAACAGTACGCCGCTCCTCACCCAGGATCGCAGCTGCGAGCTCAGCGTTGCGCTTGGCCACCTCCGGGAACTGGCTCACGTCCTGGCCGCAGAAGCCACACGTGCTGCTTGTGGTGAGCTTGGCCTTGGCCACCTTGATGTTGGTCTGGGCCTGCCGCACTGCCTCGTCGGCACGCTTGATGTCGGCCTGGATGCAGACGATCTCCGCGTTCATCGCCTCGCGGCTGCGCCGCTCGGGCTG
Organism: uncultured Myxococcales bacterium; assembly: GCA_964593795.1. Classification (GTDB taxonomy): domain Bacteria; phylum Myxococcota_A; class Polyangia; order JAHFDS01; family JAHFDS01; genus JAHFDS01. The sequence continues at coordinate 35,936 of CAZQJC010000331.1, forward strand.
GGGCAGCTTCTGGAACTGTGCCCACGCGCGGCGCCGAGCCGTGAGGTCCTGAGCTTGACGCAGGCCTTCCTCAAGGTCCGCAGTGGCGCAAGGTTCGAGCGTTGCCTGCCCCTCAACGCTGGTGCGCTCGACGCTCAGGTCGTTGAGCCTGCCCTCGACCTTGGCCAGGTTGGCCTCCAGCGTGGCGCGGTGGGACCGCGCGTGCTTCATCTTGGCCACCGCGTCCCGTGCGCCGGCCAACTTCTCGACCAGGGTCGCCTCAGCCTCCTTGGCCGCGACCAAGGAGTTGCTCAGCGCCAGGACGTTGGCCTCATGCGCCGCGGCATCGGGCTGCGCAGGCATGGCGAGGGCCTCGAGCTCAGCCGTCAGACGCTGCAACCGGTCGGCCTGCACCGTCGCGGCGCCGAGTGGTAGCTTGTGCTGGGCAGCGTCGATGATCCGGTCGAAGAGGTCGAACTCGCCCAGGTCCTCGATCAGCTGCGCGGTGGCCTTCGGGCCGTTGGTCAGGACGCCTCGCAGCCCCATCTGGTTCGAGAACATGAGGTTGGCCGCGGTCGCGCCATCGGCACCGATCAGCTTCTCGCAGAACGCAGTGACTTCCGACTGACCCGTGACGAAGACCTGGCCCATGGCCAGGACCTCAGCCCCCTTCTTGGAGCGTGTAATGACGTAGTCCCCATACTCGACCGTGACCTTGAGCGAGTTAGTGGGCTGGCCCCAGGTCACAGTATTATCCAGGCCATCACGTAGCACTTTGCTCCCAAATAAAGCATAAGCAATGGCCTCAAGTGTTGTCGTTTTACCTCCTTCATTCGGGGCCCGAATAACGTTTAGGCCCTCTGTAAAGCACACTTTCAGGTCGGTGTGCTTACGAAAATTCTGCAGCTCTACTTTCTTCAACATAGATCCTCCTGTCTATCTGGCGTGCCGCTTCCCTGAGTTGCGCTTTCAGGAACGACAAGGTTCGTTTTCTGGGGTCAGGGTCATTGACCAGGGCGACCCACGAAATAGCGGTGGTGACGCCCCTGTGTCGTCTGGACAGCGTATGCAGCATGCCCTGTGGTGTTGTTCTTATGTGCCAGGAGTATCGCCGGCCAGCGACTCGGATCATTCCAGCATTTCCATGAGTGCTTCATTGAGGGCAGCCCTGAATTCGACCATGATGTCGTTCCGGCCCCATCCTGTCTTAGCCTGGAGGCGGGCCATGAACTTCTCTTCAAGAAGCGTGGCGAATTTCTTGATCATGACAGTAGCTCCTTCACAACCTTGCCCTCTTCCTCGGACAACTCCTCGAGCAGTGCATCGAGCACGTTGAAGGCCGTGATCTGCTCAAGGCTCATCTCGGCCAACTCATCAAACGCGGCCACGCCCTCGACCTTGACTGCGTTGGTCACGACGTAGGCCCCAGACTTGGCCCGGAACCGGGCCACAGCATCGACCACTTCTGCGGCTTCCTCCGCAGTCGCCGTACCCTCTACACGGATGAACTGGTAGCCGGGGTCAGCGTCAAGGTTTCGCCAGTCAACGCGTGTGAAGACTTTGTCCTCCTCAAGGTTCAACCACTCCTTGAGTTGGGTCTCCTTTCCGCTGAGCGTGAGGTAGTACTTACCCTTGCAGCCTAGACAATCAGCAACTGAGGTGGGGATCTGGGCCCCAGGAATGATAATGCTTTGGGCTACTCGTACCTGATGTTCATGACCAAAAATCAATGTCCAGCCCGCGGAGATGAGCAGGTCTGCGGCTTCCTTGCTTACGTTGAGGGAGTGATCAGCCTCTACGGCAAAATTGTTGTCGTAGTTGGCATGCAGAAGTAGGAAGTCGCCCTCTCCTGCAGCATCTAGGGCCCTGTGAAGCTCGATGTCGAAGAGGTCCTGGTTCGCAACGTGGGGAATGGCCCAGACCCTGTCCGAGACTCTGGAGAATCCGTGGGTGTGGTCAATGACGTCGACTGCCATACCCCGGCGAACCTTGAGAAAATGGGCAAGGAGGTGAAAGGACGAGACTTTGTCTCCACGTGGGTTGTAGTCATGGTTGCCTGCGATGAGTGTGAGGTGTTGTGCCTGCCGCGCTTTCATGAACCAGCGGTCCAGCACGTTGAAGGTGCGGATCAGGTCCGTGCCCGGGACATCGAACCCGTCGAAGAGATCGCCGTTAATAACGATGTGGTCCTCGTCCGTGGCGTTGATCAACGCCTCGAAGTGCTGGTGGATGTGCTCGGTGAGCGCGGCCTGTGATGCCGGCGTCGTCCCGGCTTTGCGGGAGGCTCCGATGTGGAGATCTGAAATTATAAGCATGGCCCGCTACCTTTATTATCTAATATAAATCTGTGGAACATATCCATCTGCTTCCTAAGGCTCACATCTGTGATTATCCGCTCAACAGCAGCCCAGATATTGGGCATGCTCACATCTTCACTGGCTGTGATCCCGTAAGACTTCCCATCAATGTCTACCCTAACGCGGACAGTAGGCCAGAACTCAGCAGCATCTGGAGAAAGAAAAGTCACCCTCGGCTTACCCATCTCTAGCTCCATATAAGGGGGCCCCAGCGCTGTACTGTGGCCCAAGGCTTCACTTTAGGCCTGGATAGGCCATGTGTCAACTTACAGGTCAAGTTCTGACCGAAGTCCCTCATACACTGCCATCCGGGGCCTGTCATAGCCACCACTGTACTTCATGCACCGGTAGCGGATGATGAGGCCACCAACATCCCTGCTCCAGAACCAGTCCCGCTCCGCATCTGTGAACCCTGTCCCGACCTCCATAGGGGTACCTGTCTCTAGGTCTCTCCCCGCCAACGTTCCCATAGTCCCTAGACCAACCTTGCCAGACTTGGCTGAGCTGCGCTCGATATAACCCAGGGCATCCCGAGTAGCTTCATTCGTGTTGTGCAACCGCTCGGTCTGTCTCTCAACAAACATCTCCCGGCTGTCCCACTCCTTGATCTTCAGCAGCCACCCTTGCTTGGCGGTAGATCTGCCGTGTTTATAGGGGGATAGAGGGTCCCTGAGCATAGCTCCCTCATAACCTTCAGCGATGAATTGCTCGGAGAGATCTACCGCCGTTTGTTTGTCGTGTACTGTGATGTGGGGCACCCGAACTACGGCGTTGCTCTCTTCAAGGGTTGCGAACCTGTCTTTCCACGGTGCATCGACATCAACTCTATCAAACACGTAAAACTTGAAGTCAGGCTCCCCCATACGGGACATGATGCCTGAGTAAGAGTTTCTGTAAATCATAGGGTCAGTCGGATCTCCCACCAGAAGTTCACCGTCATACCCTTGCAGGTGACCAACCTTGGCCTGAATAAACTCATTGGGAATAGGTTTCAGCTTTCTACTGAAGGCTACCCCGCCCATGACGATGCACCTGATACCGTCTAGCTTACGGCTTATGGTCTTAGGCCAAGTACATGTGTCCCAGTCTACAGGGGACGCAAGCATTGGTTTGAAGTCTTCACTGATCATGAGCTTTATTCCTTCTTTTGATTTCTTCTAAGAGCAAATCCTTGCTCCAAAGATGCTTCTGATGCTGCGGTGCGCCCATACCCTTAACCATACACCTGTTATCGGGCTTAGGGAAACAACCACTTTGGACTGATGACCACAGACTGTTGTAACTGCTGAATCCGAACAGCCTGGCGGTATCGGCTGCGGAGAACCTTGAGAGTGGTCCGGACAGCCGGAACCACTCGGGTATCTCCTTAACTTTGTGTAGTTTGGTCATCACCGCCTCACAGGTAAGCCGAGAGCGCCAACTCAGCGCTCGGGAAAGTCGGGAACGGACGCAGATCCCAGGATGGCAGACCGAGCTCAAGATCCTTGGCAAGGAAGCAGCGCCACACGCCCTCGAGGTAGTGGTGCACGACGATGACTCCGCGTACCCCCGCCGCCTCGAACTTGTGCATGGTGGCGAGCTGGCGCACCTTGTCCTTGGGCAGACGGTAGGCGTGGCTCAGGGCCTTGGCCTCCAGGAGGAGGCCCTTCTTGCCGTTGGCCACCAGGTAGTCAGAAGGCTGGGCCGCAATCACACGCCCAGCGGCCTTTGAGTCGGGGAAACGATGCCAGGCGAAGTCAGCGCGACGCGTGTTCTCCTGGTCAAGGAGACTTTCCACAAGTTGCTCTGTTTCCTTGCCCACGACCTCGGGCTTCAAGGACTGCCACCACTCTTTGCTGTATTTCTTCATTGTTGTTCTTCTCCACTTAAGACACTAGACAACTTCTGCAACTTCACCACTGAAGATCTTGGCCAGGATCTCCTTAATGTTCTCCTCGATGTACCAGTCCCCAGCCTCATGCTGCTTACCGAAGTTGGGACCCAGGCTGATGGAGCCCAGGAACGGGACCGGCAGGTTGCCGTAGGGCTCGACCATGGCGTCGTGGAAGATCTTTATGACCTCTAGTGCATGGTCTCGGTGAACAGAGAACACCAGTTCGTCGTGGATCGGGGCGAAGAACACCACGTCGTACTTCCACAGCACACCCGAGCGCCACACCCGCGCCATCGCCAGCTTTGTTTGCTCCGCAGAGCTCCCCTGGATCTTGAAGTTCGGGCCTTGTCGCATCGCCTTCTCCATGTCCCACTTGTTGTCTGAGAGGATGGCCTCTCGGAGGTGGCGACGAGCCCCCATACAGGTTGTCACGTAGCCAAGCCTTCCAGCTTCAGCCTTAACCTCCTCCTTCCACTCCTCGAACCTGGGGAACATTGCAAACTTGGCCTCAAGGAATGCTTGTGCATCCGCTACCGGGATGATCAGGGTTTCAGCCAGCTTCGGCGCCATTGCGTCGTACTGCGCACCGAAGTTCACGTTCTTAGCGACCTTGCGCAGATCGTCTGCCATCTTGGCTACCGCCTCGTCTTCCTTGCACTTACGCAGGCGAAGGAACAGGTCGTACTCACTATCCCCGTCCTTACCGAACCGTTGAATCATTTCGGACAACACGGTCATGCCCCACTTCTTCTCCATAGCTCCGGCCGCGGTAAGGGAGTGCATGTCCTTAAGGTTGTCACCAACGAAGCAGGCAAGCATGTTGGCGTCCATTGACTGTCCTGCTCCTTGACGCAACTCTTGACCAGCAAAATCAATTGAGCACATCACTGCATCTTTATGGTGCGGTAGAAAGCATTCCCTAAACTTTGCACCTTCATTCTTCTTGGGAAGCTGTGCAAGATTTGGATCACTAGGGGCAAAACGGCGAGTAACAGTACGGGACTGGCCTGCTTGTCCATGCACCTTATTATCTTTCCAGTGCCTGATCGTCTTGTAGGTGTTGTAGAACAGGCTCTGCCGCGTCGAGCACTTCTTCATCTTCTGGAAGGCGTGCAGGATCGGGCACCCGGGCCGGTCCATGGCCAGGGCGAAGTCGACGGCGGTGTCGTCGGTCTTGGCCTTGAGCTTGAGGAGCTGCATCTCCTCGTCGGTGATCGGCGGCTCCGTCTCCGAGCCTGCCCAGATCTTCTTGTGGCGGGACACCGCGGCGTAGAGGTCGCGGTTCTCGGTGCGCTCCTTCGGCGTGCAGTTGTTCACGATCCGCACGGGAAGGTCGAGCATGCCGTACAGGAACTCCTTCATCTGCTTCGGGCTGCCGACGTCGAAGATGGGCTCGCCTTCGAACCGGGCGGCGACGAGCTTGTTGATCGAGTACACGTCGCAGGCCTCGATCAGGCCAGCGAGCATCTTTGCGTCCGGGTGGTCCATCTCAGCCACCAGTTTGGCGATCTTGCTCACCGTCCGCATCTGGGTCTTAAGCTCGAGGCCGAGCGTGATCTTGGTGATCTCCTTGATGCCTGCAGGAGTCAGCTCCGAGAACACCGGGCACACCGTGCCTTCCCACCCGTGCTCGATCAGGGCCTCGCGCACCACGGCCCACGCCTTCGCGTAGGTTTCGTGGTCCTCGCGCTCCAGCTCCAGCATACGCTCGAGCGAGAACTTGGTCCCCTGCACATAAGCCAGTGCGCCGACGTACGCCGGCAACTGCTCCACCTCAAGGAACACGTCCCAGGTGTGCTCCATCTCCATGATGGTACGGAAGAACCGGTAGAGCGCCGCGGTGCAGATCGTGTCATCCGCACCGTAGGAGAGCACGTGAGCCGCGGAGAGCTCGTTCATCTTGTACTGCACTTCTATCCAGTCGTGAAGCTCAAGGTCTGCCGCCTCCTCTCCGCTTAGGCCTGCCCTATAAGACCGAATGATCTTGCCACGATGGTCCCATTCGTGCGCCATCATGCGCGCCGTGGTCACGTGCTCGTAGCTCTCCTGCTCATACCCGAGGTACAGCTTGGAGTTCGCCTTCAGACCTTGGCTCTGGTTCTCATCGACATAGGAGCTGCAGATCGCGTTGTCGATCACGTTGGGGATGAAGCCGTGCCAGCCGTTGTCGCGCTGCTGGTCAGCCCACTCCATCGCAAGGATGGGGAGCTCGAACGCGGCGTTATGCACGACCACGAACTTGTTGCTCGGAATTGAGGCGACGAGTTGGCGCACCTGCTCAGAGGTGCAGTTGGGCGTGTCGCGGTGATCCACCGACAGGTAATAGGTGTACTGGCTGTTCGGCCCGAAGGTCAGGCCCATGCCTGTGAGTTCAGAGCCAAGCACGTCGACTTTCTTCTCCGCATCACGGGCAGCAAGCCACTCGTCGCTCTCGTCCGGGGTCGAGGTCTCGATGTCAAGGGAGAAGAAAGGGGTGCCCCGGACTTGCTTCTCGAAGAAGGCCAGGGCCTGGTCGTAGGTCTCCGCGGTGATGAGGCGAACCTGCTGGCCCCACTTCTTGAGCCGGTAGTCGGTCGCTGGCTTGACCATCCCGGGGTGCCACTGCAGGGGCACCCGGAGCAGATTCACCCAGTCGGGCCGGAGCTTGGCAAGCTGGTAGCTGGTGTAGACGAGGTCCAGGTTGTTGAGCACGAGCTGGAACGGCGGGAAGTCCGCGACATCGTCCTGGAGCTCGTCCAGGTTGCGCGTCTCCATCCAGCCGTCTAGCACGGGAAGCGCGGAGCCGTAGCGCTCGAGCAGCGCCTCCCACTTCTTGGGGCCGAACTTGGGGCAGCCCGGGTACTCGTTCCCGTCCCCGACCAGCGCCTTCATCACGCGGATGTAGGTGGGGTCGAAGTCGCCGTATGGGTTGCTGGCCACTAGGGTGCCGCTCTTCCAGAGCATGACGTCAGGCAGGACCAGGAGCTGAGCCAAGTCGCCGTCCGTCGAGTAGATGATCTTCTCACCGCCCAGGTGCTCAGCGAGGTAGGCGATGACATCGTCGCCCTCGGTGTGGGGCTGCGTCACCCAGGTGGCGCCGAGGTTGCCGAACAGGGTCAGAATCTCGTCCTTCGCTTTCTGGAAGTTCTCCTCCAGGAGTGGGTGGCGCTCCTCGCGGTCCTGCTTGTAAGGCTTGTACATGGCCTGACGACGCGCCTTGGAGTTGCCTGTTTCCACCACGAAGATGATATCGGACGGAACGAGACTGAGTGCCTCGAGGCAGGTCACCAGGTTGTTGATGGCACAGTCCACGCCCCACTGCGCTGAGTTGATGTAGATCTCTTTGCCGTTATGTTGGATCTTTCTCCCGTTCTCCCCGTCTTTGCCAACGAGTAAGCTGGTCCACAGGAGGTTGGAGAAGTCCACGATTAGTCTTTTCATTGTATGTGGTCCCAGATAAATTTAATGGAGTACGTCACAACGTACCCCATAGCGACTAACAGCACCAAGCTCTTGACGTAACGCATGATTAGCGCCTGACAGCTAACCAACGAGAGCCGAGGAAAGCCACGCACTTCTTCCACTTGCGGATGTGGGCCTGCCGCATCTCCTCGGAGATGAAGCCGGTGTCCGGGAAAAGGCGCTCAGCCATCGCATCAATATCGTGCATAGTTCTTCTCCTTCTTCTCTTTGATTGACTGACAGGAAAAGCAACGAACCTTACCCATGGCAAGGCGTTGTTCCTCGATGTCTTCTCCGCAGTCAACACACTCTTCTGTTTCCCACGCCCCGCTTTCATCCTGCTTCTGCTCAGGTGCAGCCAGGAGGCTGTAGTGCTTCACAGCCTCCTGGTTAGCCAGGTCAGCGATGTAGTTGGCGCGGTCGATCTCGTCGCTGAACTGGTTCTCGCTCACTTAATAGCCTCCCAAAGTTGGTCAACTTTATCACCTAAGTCATAGGTCGTCCCATCATTCAGGAGGTACAGGTCCCCGTCCTGAAGCTCGATGCCGGCCTCGCTGGCGTGCTCGCCTGTGGCGCCTGACAGACCAGCGCCAGGGCGAACGATGTGGACGATGGTTCCACCAAGGTGCCTGATAGCCTCCGCTTCAACGTCGAACCTGACGTCAGGGACAACAACGTGGTCCGTGTCTCGAACAGCGGAGTAGCTGAGGAACCAACGCTTGAGCCAGATGTCGTCCCCGAACACAGGCTTGGTGGCCTCAGTACCCAGGAGCTGGAGCATGCGTCGGGGAGTCATGCCCCAGTACTCAACCTCGGCCTCCTTCAGATCACGATCAAGGAAGTTTCTGGGGTCAAGACCGAAGATCGACGTACCAGCTGCCCGCAGGGCGTCGGCGAAAGCGATCTTGATCGCCCCCTCTTTCTCCCAAAGGTAGTCTGCAACAGTGTCTTTTCCAGCCCCCGCCTTGCCGGCGAGACCAATAAGTTTTTTTGACATACTTATTCTCTTTAGAAATGTTAGTTGAACAGTGACCGCCAGATCTTGCTGCGCTGATTTTGATCTGGCTCCAGAACTCGATTTTCGAGTTTACCAAACATTTGCTCAAACTTAGCGGCCGTTAGTTTTCTCGGCACCATGCGTTTGAATAGTTCGCCTATAGGGTCGGGCGACGTGTAGATTATCTCCCCAAGAAGGTTGATGCTTGTCTCGTCCTGAGGATACTGGACCCACTTAGCCATCGTGGCCCAGGGCGCAGACCTATAAGCGCGTAACATCTCTAGTGCCCTGGCAGCCTCCGGCTTATCGAGTGTCACCGCCCGCCTGTACAGGGCGACGAACCCCCGCTCACGGCATGACATCTCCTTCGGCCGCATCGCCTCGGCAATGTCAAACTCAAGGTCGGTGTTGACTTGGTAGCCGTAGATCTTTGTGCCGTCTAGCCCATAGGTGTACTCTCCCATCACGACCATGCGGTTGCTTTCCGCGTCGTACTCCAGTTCGTTGTCCGCCCACGTCCCGGCCAGGAACATGAGCCGGGACAGGTCCCGGCCCACAAACAAACGGGTCGAGGCGCTCAGGTGCGCCAGCGGCTCCCCGTCATACTCCCCCTTCAGGCTCAGGACCAGGTTGTCGAACCCCTGCGCCAATGCCTCGTTGCTCGGGGCTCCGGGGGGAAGGGCAAGCTCCCTGAGCTTGATCCCTGCATACTCCTCGTTGGTGAGGAGGCTGGGAGGTGTGAACCGGATGGTCCCGCTGTGTCGGCTGAGGTAAGTCCAGCCCTCCAAGTCGATCCGCAGGGTTTGCAATACCTTGTTCACTGCGGAGCTCACCCTCATTTGAGGGCCTCGCGCACTGCAGAGTCTTCGGCCTCCGTGTCTCGGTTGTTGGCGTGGTCGGCGTTGAATCGAAGATCAGGGTAACGGGCCTCGAGCTTCTTGATGTTGGCCTCGAAGACTTCGCTAAACGACACGCCAAGTTCTGACATCAACAGGGCAAGGCCCCACGTAACGTCCCCCATCTCTTCAATAACCTTGGTAACGTTCAGCTCCTGGCCATATGCAAGTTCCCGCTTGAGTTCATTCAAGACCTCAGCACTCTCTGTACATAGGAGCATAGCCCCGTGCAGAATGTTGCCCTTGTGCCCCAGTTCTTTGTTAGTTCGCAGGGCTTTCTTTATGTATTCTTCTGGTGTCATTTTTATACCTCCTGGGGTCTTTGAACGCCTCTTGAGACTACGCTTATTGTCTTGCCAGACACACCAAACTCCAGAGCTAAGTGTCTACATAGCTCTCCGCTATTTCTCCTGGAGATTATTGATTTAATATCGTCATCAGATAACTTACATCTAGGGTTCCTAAGTCCTCTGGGCGAGTTACCCCGACCCCTGTTAATCATGTCTTTCGCGTTGTCTGAGTGTGTTCCCAGGGACAGGTGTTGTGGATTAACACAGCTTGGGTTATCGCAGCTGTGCATGACAAGCATATCTAGGGGCTCTTCTCCGTAATACTCTTCGTAGGACACTCGATGAGCTAAGAGGTATCGCCCTTGATAGCCAAAGCAACCATAGCCATTCTTAAACTTTTTCTTAGCCCACTCCCAACAACCAGAGGCCTGGACTACATACGAAGAGTGGAACACGTCCCTCACCGTCTTGCCTGCATTTTTACCAGAAGGCATAACATACTTAAAATCTAGCATTGGAGTCCGCCCGTAGCTAAGGAAAAGCCCCTGTCAATTGACAGGGGCTTTTGCACCGGACTAGAACCTGGGTCAGGCGTTCTCCGCCAGCCAAAGTTCGATCGCCTTACGGGCGGGGCCGCGGCCGGCGTTCTGCTTGGCCTTCTTCTCTTGCTCACCCTTCTCGTTCAGCTTCGGGGTGCCGTCTTCGTTGACGACCAGCTCCGGCGCCGGGATCGGGAAGTGGCGGTTGATGAAGTCCTCGATCTTGGCCTTGTGCTGGATCGACGCTTCGTGACGGGCGGCTTCTTGCTCGGACTCGAACACTTCGTCGTCGGAGGTACGGAAAACAGTGACTGCCTGGACCATGGTGATTCCTTTCTGCGGGGTATTTATGGAGTTCCTGTGCTGCCCGCTATTTCAGCATCAGGATTACTTGAAACCGAGGTTACCGAGGCTCGCCCTGAGGTCAGGGTCGAGGTTGTCCAACTTGAGAAGCCAGGTTACGTAGCTCGTGGGAAGATCCTTGAGCGGCGTCCCCTTGTGCTTACCGAACGTCATCTTGGTCATCTGGATCGGCGTGTTTGCCGCCTCGAACAGATCCCAGAGGGTGTAACCGAAATCCTCCGTCATCTTTCCGAGCAGAGACATGAGAATGATCATGTCCCCGTCCGCAGAGTGGAAGCGGTCTTTGTCGACGTCCAACTCTAGGGCATATACTAGCGTAGCCAACTTATGGTTGTCAACACTCGGGTAGAGCTTACGCGCAAGTCGCAGCGTGCACATCTGCGGCGTAGCGTCCGGGAGGTAGGGCCCAAGGTAGCGAAAATCGAATGCCGAGTTGTGGGCTGTGAAGATGGCATCGACGCTGCCCAGCTTGTTGCCCAGGACATCGTAGAAATACTCATCGGCGGTGGGGGCGTTCTCAACGTCTTTCATCGTGATCCCGTGAACGGCGCTGGCGCCTGCGGGGATGGGGCGCTGAGGATTGATCAGGCTGTGGCCCTCGTCCAGAACCTCGAAGTCGTCACTGATCAGGAGCCAGGCCACCTCAACGATCTTGTCTGTGGTACCCACGCCAGTCGTCTCTACGTCCGCCAACAGGTATTGTGCCATTTTGTAGTTCTTCTTGTTATGTCAACTTGGTGCTGGCAACAGGACTCAAACCTGTGGCCCCTCGCTTACAAGGCGAGCGCTCTATCAACTGAGCTATGCCAGCCATAGATGTAGGCCCTGCTGGAGGGGGCCCTACCCTTGAGGTAGTCCGGCCCAATAAGGGCCTACATCTATGGCCCTCGAGGCTACTTGTTGCACGCCGCCTCGAGGCTCTGGGCGTGTGGGGGAGGGCTAATACACGATCTTACGTGGGTGGTCCGGGTGGAACTTAGATGCTTCTCCGAAGTGTTTCACATGAGCCGCCTTATGCACCTCATAGGCCTCTTCCGGCGTATCAAACGTACCGAGATACGTTCTCTTGCCCTTGATGTGGACGGCTGACGCGTATCTTCCAGCCGGGGTCGGCATGACCCCCGGAAGAATTGGGTTACTCCGTCCCCTGCCCCCAGCAAGGTTCTCTGTACGGCTGACCAGACGAAGGTTCTCGATCCGGCTATTAGTCCTGTCCCCGTCCTTGTGGTCAAGGTCCAGGTGTTTCGGGGGCAGCTCACCGTGGTGGTAGAGCCAAACCAGGTGGTGGACCAGATATCTCTTACCAAAGATAGCGACAAGCCCGTACCCACCTGGTTGTGCCACTCCAGCGGACCTGCCTGCCTTAGCTCTGTGCCCTGTAGGTACTACCCAGATGAGGTGGCCAGAGTCCTGATCATACCTCATGTGTTTTTGTAGGGTTTCTTTAGTTAAGGCAGGCATGGATATCACCGGGCCACGTGCCACGAAAAGTTCGTATATTTGTTGTTGCCCTTGGTACGAGCAACAGCCTCGATCTCCACGATGTCAGAGACGGACTTCACGACGCCCTTGGCGACCAGGACACCTTGAGTCTGGCAGAACGCAGCGAACTGGCCGGCAGAGGTCTGGGACAGCTGCACGACTACCATCTTGCGCTCTTCTTCCGGGATCTCGCCCTTCTTCTCCGTCCAGACAAGCATGCCGAAGAGGTCGATGTACATCGACTTGCTGGCCTTGTCGTAGCCGTGGGTTTCCTTCAGGTCACGCAGATACTCCTCTACCGTGACGTCCTTACCGTAGACGGTCTGGTTGTCGTAGGTGTTGGCCAGAAACTGCTTGGACTCCTCGTAGCCGGGGTCCTTCGACTGCAGGCCAGGGCTCAGAATCCAGCGGTAGTTCCACGAGATGATCTCGACGCGGCAGCGGGTACCGAGGCTGTCATTGCCGATGTAGCAGGCACCCTGCTCAGCCTTGATGCGCTCGACGGCCATCGACAGGCCGACGACGGTCTCGATGTCGAAAGCGTCCTGCTTCTCGGTGTAGATCGGGGGAAACTTCACGGGGGCGCGGGCGGCGCCAACAGCGGTCGTCTGGGCGACGGCGGGGACGGAGGCCTGGGAGACCTCAGGGGCGGGGGCAGAAACAGCGGGGGCTTCAGCGGCCATGGTCTCGTACTCCTCATCGGTTTCGAAAGCGGGCATGGTCTGGGTCTGGATTGCGTCTTTGAGTGCCATTTTGGTTTCCTCAGCGGATTGAAATCCCGGTTGCCCGGGGGAAGCTCGCAACTTCTGCGAGGGAAGTGAAGGGCTGCGTGTGACTTATTCGTCTCTGCAGCCCTTCTACTTTGTGTGGGCCTCGGCCCTATGGCTGCACTGTAGTACTAGCCATATTGTCTGTCAACTTTTTCTTGTTCCTTACATCTCGAAAGGCTCGCACCCGTCCTCGGCCAGGGTGTCACAGTCGAACCTGAACAGGGGCTCGAAGGGGTTGCGGTAGATCGGCGAGTCCTCACAGGTTCTTGTGATGAGGCCGTTGTACCGCTCCATCGCTGCAATGAAGGCCTTATCAGTGTCGAAGAGCACCTCCTGCTTGAGGCTCAACTGATACCGGACATACTTGGCGTACGCGGGCCGCAGCTTGAGGTCCAGCACCATGCCGTCCGTCACATAGTCGACACCCTTGACGATCTGGTACTGGGCGTCCGTGTTGCGTGTAAGGTGGCCCATGACGTCAAGGACCTTGGCTGCCTCCGAGATGACCTTCTGGGTGCTGGTCAGCGCTGACTCGATCACCGCCTCTTTCATGGCCTCAATGTTGTCGGCGTACCTGTCACCGAACACCTCTGCGAGGGCAATGCTCATAAAGTCAAGCCCGGTCAGGATGACGCTGTAGTTGTGCCAGGGTCGGTTCTGGTCCTCGTAGACCCTCCGACTCACCTTGCTCTTGAAGATGTCCCGGTACTTGGCCACCGAGTCGCGCACGAGGTCGGGCTTGATCGCCAGGGCCGCGTCGATCATGGAGCGCCCGAGCCATGAGATGGGCCCACCTTGGCGCCGCGCGTAGCAGTACTCGAACTCGTCACTGCGCCCGTCCCGATCCTCTTTGCTGAGCGGCGTGGAGACACAGCGCTCCAGGATCGCGCTCTGGCTCTCGAGCGCCTCTCCGATAAACATGATTGGGGCGACGTTGTCGTAGCCGTTGACAACGGTCCCGCCACCGGCCACGTCCCGGTTCACCGAACCGCGCTCCAGGCGCTCCCCGTTGTAGTTGGTCCGCAGCAGGTTCTGCACCTGGTCCAGCTGGAACTTGGCCATCTGACGAGGCTTGAGCTCCTCGAAGATCACTGGGAGGGAAGCTGACTGCGTCACCGCCGCCACCATCGGGAAGAAGGTGTTGCCCGCGGCCGAGATCTTCTTCGGCATTTTCAGGTGGTAGTGCATGTGGGAGAACAGTTCGACCGTCTGGGTCTTGCCGGCGCCGGCCTGTCCCCACACCTGGAGCAGGGGGAATGCCTTCCAGTGGAAACGAATCAACTGTGTCAGAAAAGCGGCTGAGAACCAGCCCGCAATCTTGCCAATGTTCACAGGAGTATTGATGCGCCACAACTTGTCGAAGAACTCACGTGTCTCAGGCGTATCTTCAAGTCGCGGGGCCGACAGGATGTCAGTGCGGAAAGCACCCAGCTCATCGTGCATGCCACGAAAACGGTAGCGCCGCTCCTTGGGTGACAGGCACTGATCCGCACATGCGAAGATGATATCAATATCATCTACCGTTTTTGCTCCTGGGTAGATGACGAGGTCTACCCCTTCCCTCGAAGTAACAATCATTTTCTTTGCCTTTGAGTCGGTGCGACGACGAAACGCCTCAAGTAGGTGGCTGACCAGCAGGTCTGTCGCGTTCTGCCACGTGGCGAACCCGTTTACCCAATCGTTGAACGATGCCTTGGTTCTGAGGTTGCTCAGCGTCACATAAGCAGGGCCGATCTCCTTACCATGCAGGAACGCAGTGAATTCAAAGCCCACATGCTTTCCCTCTTTTGTGACAAGTGAGCAGGGCTTCGAGATCCCGATGGGGCAGATCCGCTTGGTGCCGTCCTCAGTAACGGCGAAGATGCCGTTGGGCCCGAACTCGACCAGTGCCCCCGTGTCCTCGTCCTTGCCTACGCTAGGATCGACCTCCGGGTCGTGGGCTTCGTCCTCTGTGGCTGGTACGCCCCCTTCTGAGGGGGTGTCAGCTACGTCGGGCTCCACAGCCCCGGCCCAGTCCAGGTCGGCGGTGTAGGTACCCTTGGCGAACAGGCTCTTGACCCCACCCAGGCTGAACTCGTACGTTGGATTTTCGTACTGGTATCTGTACTGATTACGTAATTCAGCTTCACGTAAGCGTGCTGACCCGTATCGACTTGAGTCCCCCTGGTGACTATCTATAAGTGACCTGGACTCATCAATGAGCTGGTCCTCAGTCTTGCCCAGCGCAATGGCGAAGGAGGCGAGCTGCAGTGCGATCTGGTTCCAGCCCACGCCCGGGCGCACGCCCTCGCCAGTCAGCAGCAACTTGACGCTGTCCGGGAACTGGCCGGAGAACCGCGTCATCTGCTCGTGGTTGACCCTCTTCGACTTGCGACGCTTGACCCCGACCTCGACCTTCTCCTTGGCCAGGGCGTAGAGCAGGCTCAGCTTCGCGTTCGTCGTCGGCGGCGTGACCGGCAGCGCAGCGCGGGGCGCTGAGCAGATGGCCTCGTAGTCTTCGGCGGTGGCCGTCATGAACTCGTCGGCGGTGACCTGGACCTTGAACTTGCCGTTGCTGCGCTTGACGTTCGGGGTACGCCACATCCGGCCGCGCTTGGCCGAATAGACCCGGAGGTCGAGCGTGTCCACGAACGTGGCCATGGCGATCTCCTTGAAGATCGCCGGGAGGTGGGCAATGCCCCCGCCCGGGATCTTGGGCAGGAAGCACTGCAGGGGGATCTCGACGTGGCAGCCACGGCCCCCGGTGAACCAGAGGCGGGCCTGGGAGATGTCGAAGTCGTGCTCCTTCTCAAGCTTGAGGAGGAACACGCGAGACTGGATCAGAACCTCGGACAGGTCATCAGAGTCGAAGTCCGTGTAAAAGCCATAGGGCGCCGAATACTTTACGGCCGCAAGTTCCTCTGGGGTAAGGGTCTGGGTGAAGCTGTTATCGACGTCGAGGACGGAGACGAACTCAGGCTTGAGCTCGTTGACGATCCTTTCCCGTTCTGAGGCCAGGGCGCACTCCCACTGCACGTTCCCGCCTCGAGCCTGTACAAACATGTACATGTCATTCTTATCCTTATCCGCCCCGAGAGGGTGGCGAGGTTACTCCGTTCTCGGAGAGGGCGCAAATTCAACTTAGTAGCCGAGAGAAGTCTGTCACCTACCCTCCAAAGAATCCCGAATATCTTTTGATCCACGCAGCACAATATTCACGAGACTGTCGTTTTCCTGGAGGAACTCCCACACCCGCATCTGAAGCGTCTTTTGTGCAATGGCGACCCGGCAGTTCACGCCGCTCTTCTGTCCGTCTCGATGTAGCCTGGCTATCGCCTGGTGGAACGTCGCCGCCCGGTACGGCATCTCCACAAACAGCATGTCCTGGCACACGTCCTGCAGGCCGTCGATGCCCGCCGACGCTGCTTGGATCTGGAGAATGATGACCTTACACTTAGGGTCCCTGACGAATGTGTCAATCGGCGCCTGACGGTCTTTCGTCTCTCCCCACAGCGCCACAGCCCCAAGGTCCTTCAGGTACTCAAGCAGCTGTGTGGTCGTCCGCCTGTAATGGCAGAAGATCACGAGCTTCTTACCGGCAAGTTCATCCATCACAGCGTCTATCAGGTCATAGACCGTGCTCCTGACCCGGCCCTCGCTGAAGTATTCCGCAGAGCACGGCACCTGCTGAAGCGCCTGATAGAGCGCGCTCACGTTGGTGAGGTCGATCTTGCCCCCGTTCGTGAGCTTGACCATCTGCTCATCGACCATGCGGTTGTAGAGCCTGAGATGCTCGGGCTCAAGGTCGTAGTAAATCGGTGTGTAGGTGAGCTCGGGCAGGTCCTTGAGCACGTCCTCCTTCAGGACCCGGTGTGCAACAAGCAGCAGGTTCTTGTTGAGCATGTCCAGGTGGGCGTACTCCTTGGGCTTGTTGGTCCTGAAGTCCCGTTCAGTGACGTGGATAGATTCGAACTGGTACTGGGACTTGTAGACCTCAGGCGTCAGCAACTTGATGTAGGCATACCCATCCTCGGGGACAGATAGTGGGGTCCCTGTCAACAGGCACAGGTCGTTGATGAGGGAGAAGTCTCGGACAAACTTGAAGTTGTCTGATGCTGGATTCTTCAGAGCCTGGGCTTCATCAACGATGATGAACAGTCGGCAGTTGCCTAGTTCAGCCTCAAATCGCTTGATGTCACGCTTGAACATCTGGAGGCCAACGAGGATGAACTGCTTGTCGAACTTCAGCTTTTTGCGCTGGGCTGGCGTTCCAGCATAGACCATCACGTCCGCGCCCGGAAACTTCTCTATGTTTCGCTTCCAGTTCTGGAGAAGCACAGGGGGCATGATCACCACCGTCTTCTCAATACTAGCGAAGAGCATCTTGTACATGGCTATGGTGATGGCAGTAAAGGTCTTACCGGTGCCCACGTCGAAGTACAGGCCCAACCTCGGTAGTGGGCCTAACTCATTAGTTGCTTTTTGCTGGAACTCATAGAGTTCTACAGGAAGGTTGATTTGTCTCTTCAACTCCTGGTAAGGGAGGAAGGCACCATTGTTATCCATATTTCTTTTTGGACTTGAAATCCACCTTGTAGACGTTTGGGCCCAGGCCATTACACAGCCTGGCGTTAGCCTCTTTGGCTCGATCCCACATACGGTATCTAAAAGCCGTGGGGAAGCCCTTGCAGAGCTTGTCGATCAGCGCCCCATGGGTACGCATACCCATGAACATCTCAAAGTCACGCATCATCTCGATTGGCGGGCCACGCAGGATATTGCGGAGGTCCTTGTACATACCGTCATCAATGTGCTCTGAGATCATGTCCCCGGCCCAGACCTTGTCGTGCAGGTTGTCAACCTCAGGGTGGACGAGCCACAGCAGGTTCATCTTGCACTGGTCGTACTTAAAGGTGGCTGCGCCCCCGACCCACAGTTGTGGTTCGGTGTAGGGGTAGTATAGGACCTCAGCTTTCAAGATGTCTTCGCTCATAGTTTCTTCCTTACCTTTGATACAGGGACAATAGGGTCTGCGGAGGTTACGGCGTAAGCGCCTACCTGTCGAGTCAGGTGCCACCCGCTGCAGTACGGGCAACGGTAGACGCCCAGGACTTTGGCATTGCCGTTGCGCTCGATGGAGTCCATCGCCGCGGCTCTCGCGGTCAACTCGCACGGGTATCGGCGCTTACTCGCGCAGGTTTTGGTGTGCCCCTTTAGCGGGGGTGCTGTCATTTATTGACCTCCCTCAACGCCTCTCTCATCGCAGCATAGAAGCGAGTCGTCCATAGCGTGCCAATATAGTTGAAGTGGCCCCAGTCACGAACGAAATCAAGGAACCAGTCAGGGTTTTCCGGGAGGGCAGACTGCCCTGGCAACACCTTTCTGTCGCCGTGCACGATGGCCCGGTGGATACGGTTCACGGTGTCCTCGGGCAGGCCAGTGGCCCGAAGGAACCTCAGGACGTCCTCGTGATCCTCTGAGGCGCCCAGACCTTCGAGTAGACCCTTGATCTGTTCGTTGACGAGCCACAGCGGGTGGTCTTCGTCCAGCTCGATTGTTCTCATCGTTTGGCAGCCCTTGAGTGCTTGTTACGCAGTTGATAAACCAATGCCATTGAGTCGTCAAACGCTTTCTTTAGCGCTGCTCTTTGTGCAATGATAGTTTTAAGTTCTTCCTCCGCCTCAGCCGGCCAACAAAGGTATTGGTATATGCAATCTTCAGCCTTGTGGTGCTGATCAACATAGACTAGATCTGCCCCAGAAACCTTTGTTACAGTTCCTTTGCAAATGGGCCCTTCTTCGTAGTTGTAGCACCAAATGATTTCATCGCCGATTTTCATCGCTTGACCTCCTGGGTGGCTGCGATTAGCCCCATGACTTCAAAAACGTTTTCTCGGACTTCGATCGTGTCACCATCGAACGTCCTCACGTAGCAGTTAATACCGTGCCACTTGCCGCTTGAGCCCGGTTCAACAAGCCGAGCAATGGCATCAGGGTGAATGGCGTGTACCCTTCCGTTGATGTCTGTAAGCTGGATCATGGCTTGGCCTCCGTACAATTGAACACGCTCTTGCCAACATAGAATCGACCGAGCTTTCGGCATTCAGTAGCAATGACGCTGTGTGCGTATAGCCAGCCGATGAAAAAGCCAATGCCTAGACACGCAATGTATTTCATGGCTCGGCCTCCGGGGCGGCTGCGAGCCGCCAGTGTGTAGCTGGTGCATATTTCGGATCGATAAAAACCTCTCCGCTCGGCCCATCCCACCAGTAGTCCCCGTCACTTTGTGGAACGCACCCACAAAGAACAGAGCCGTCTGCCAGCCTCAAATCGACAAGATCAAAAGTCGGGTGCTTTTCAGGAATCGGCTTCCACCCTTCGGGGATGATCGGCGCGGGCTGTGCAGGAACGTACCCCTCAACCCCATACGTTCCGACTATTCCCAGCATGTGCCGGCCCTTGGGGATAGCATCAAGCTCTTCGTCCGTGAGGTCGGTGCCGATGTCCATGTAGCCGCCCGCCCCTATGTCGAGATACGCGACCGCCATCGGCGCGGGCTGTGCGCCGTCCAAATCCATCAGCGTATCGGCCTCTACTTCACTTCGGTACCTGCACCATGCAGATATGAGCGCATTTTGGTCAGGCTGCACCAATGTCACCGATTCTGCCGAACCTTTAAAATGAACCTCAACGCAGTTCGAAAACTTCAATATGTAGCTCACTTCCGCTAGCGGAATTAGCACGTCCTTTCCGTCAAAGATGGATTCTGTTGCTTTGCTCATTTGATTTCTCCTTTTGCGCCGGGGGCGAGGTAGAGCGGAATGGAGTACGAGGCCAGCGACATGGGACGGGCGCGCTGCCACACATGCTTTACGGCACTGGTCACAACGTCAGAGTCGCGCCGAGTTTCGTGCAGCCACGCAACAGGCTCCTGCTTCTCCATCGCCTCGATCTTGGTGCGCAGGGCGTCGCAAGCAGTTCTTAGGCGTTCGATCTCAGCCACAAACCATCGGCAGTGTTCGGCCGTTACGGGCTCAGTAAGCTCGTGCAAGTCGTGACCTTGAGTGAATTGCGGTGGATAATCATGGTCAAATCGCATCACAACAAGCGCGCGCAAAGCGTCGCGCTCTTTCTCGATCTCTTCCTGCCCGGTCGCGTATCCGCGCTGGTATGCCTCCGTGACCGCTTTCTCAGCCGCTTCGAGGCTAGCGCGCAGCCGCTCGATCTCGTCTGCCGCATCGCCTGCGAACCTATAGCCTTCTTCCGCAATACGGCGCAGACCATTAACGATGTCGATCATTTCGTTTCCTCCAGTATCGCTTCACACGACCTCAGTTCTTCAGCGGTCATCAGCATGTCGTGGCTGTTTTGACGGACGGCCAGCCGCAGAGCGTCGGTGAGTGTGGCACAGCGCTCTTCGAGTTCAGCGATCATGTCTTTAAGAGCGTCGGCGCGGTGCATGCCAAGATACTTGGCATGCGCGCTCTCCTGCACCCACTCCGTCTTGTCGGTCCACTCGTTGTACGCAGTGCGATAACGTTGCAAGCTCTCAAGTTCGTCGGCAGCTTTCGACATTGCCGCGGGGTATATGTTGTACCCGTTGGCGTACAGGTCTTCAGCCAGCATTCGAAGTTCGTTGATCAGGTTCATGTCAGTTGTCCTGAAGATCAAGTGGATCAAGTGAATCAAGCAGACTAAGCAACTCCACGTTGGTGAGGTCATTGATTCGCTTATCAATGTACTCGTCGTACCAGTCAGGGCGAGTTGCGTAACCTTGCGCTTGCCACTCATCAAAGTAACGTCGAAGACTTTCAAGTCGGTGCATGCTTGTCTCCAAGCGTAAAGGTGCCCTGCAAGCACCAGGTGTTCCAAGACCACCCATTGAAACTTCTTGCGGCTCGGCCAGTAGTCGAGACGTTCTCCGCTCACCATGCGAGACCAATGGTGTTCGGTATGCTTAGTCCAACCGCCGTCATCGTCTGCAACGGCTTTCGCTAGGGCAGCTGCTCTATCCGCGTCGAATTTTCCTTCTTGCACCGCTTGAGTTCGTCCCAAAATTCGTCTCTCATCACTCCACCTCTGGTGCTGCGGCGAGCATCTTCAGTAGTTCGCCCAACTCTTTCTGTGCTTGCGCGTCGTCCCGATTCGCAACGTGCGCACTGATGCTCACCAAGTAGTCGGTTATGGTTTCGGTCGGCACGCTCTGCGCAGGGGCGGGGCGGGCGTATGGCGAGGCGCCATCCTCTTCGCCGCCAACGAGTCTTTCAATCGCTTCGCATCCCTCGTTCCATAGCGCCAGATCGACGGCCATAATCATGCCATCCTGGCCTTCGAACTCCTCTCCTGCGTGGAACACTTTGCACAAGGTGTTCAGTGCCTCGTCTTTCTGTCCCCGCAGTGCGTCGAGTTCAGCGCGCAGTGTCGTCGCCTTCTCCTTCCAGTATTCGGCGGCAAGCAGCAGCCTTGTGACGCCGTCGCTGGCGTCGAGGGTTTCATCTTCGAAATTGATCTGACTCACGGCGCTACCTCCGCTGGCGCGTAGAACGCTTTCAAGTTGCAATGATTCGGCAGGTTGTCAGGCGGGCTGCTCCCGTAGCAAAAGCCTGAGTAATCCAGTGCCAGCCACCGATACACGACCTCGCCTCGCTGCCCTTTAAGTTCATCAAGCTCGGCGCTCAGTGCATCGCGCTCTTTCTCAACCGCTTCGAGGCGGTCGAGGAGTTCGGTAAGGACGGGCTTCACGTTGGCGTGAATATCAATGTGGTCTATGGGGTCGTCTGAACGGAGCTTTCGGCGCAGTTCTTTCGTGTCGATCATTTCGACTCTCCCCGGGCACCGGCCTGCATCACTTCATCCATGTGCTCACGTGCCAGGTTGCGCAGCATCTCGCGGCGCTCCTTAACGCTGAGGATCTGCTTGATGTCAGTGGCCAGCTCAGAAGCCATGTGGTTCACCATGCGCTCAGCCAACTCGCTTTCCAGGCGCTCCGCGATCTTCCGCTTCAGCTTCTCTGCGTCAACGAGGCGCCAGCAGTCAGCAACCCACTCCACAGGGATCTTGAAGTGGGACTCGTAGTTGGGCTGAAGCCATTGCCCGCCCTGAACGAACTGCAACACAGCTTTTTCAGCTGCTGTTTTAACGGCTTGCTCAAAGTCAGTCATTTTGTTTCTCCAGACGTAAAGGTGCCCTGCAAGCACCAGGTGTTCCAAGACCACCAACGGACAACTCCTTTGAAGTTGAGGTTGATTAAAGGTGCTGCAGGGCATTGAGTTGTGGGCCCTAATTGCTGACCGTGCCTGGCTTCTCTCTGTGGCTCCAGATACCGCCACAACGTCTTGAGCAGCAGGTGGTAGGGCCTTTAATCTGGCGGACCTCAACTAAAAACTCAACTAGGCAAACTGGACATGTACGCTTAACATAAGACTTATGCCTCCTAGACTTACTAAGGTTATCTGCCTGGGTAAGTATTTGCAGGTTGCCCATGCTGTCATCTGCCCTGTCGTTGTTTATATGGTCCACCTGCTCCCATCTTTCCAGCGGCCTCCCCAGTTTAGTTGCCATGACATACCTAGCGTAGCTGATAGTCGTTCTGTGTGTAGGGCTAACGAGGCATGCCATCCACCTGCCCATCTGCTTGTGGAAGACCTTATAGACTTTGTAGCCCTCGTAGGGCTTGTGGGCAGGCTCAGGCATGGTCACGGTCCCTCGTAACGGACCTGCTTACCGTTGATAACCACCGACCCCGGGCGCTTGACCTCGTGATCCATGATGGCCCGCGGAAGGTCAGGCTTGCACATCTGCTTGCGAATTGCCTTGGGCGCCGACGCCCACATCACCTTGTGCTCACGCTTCATTTAGTGTTTCTCCTGTGTTTGACAGCTTAACGACGGAGCCCGAGAAGGCTCTGGATGGTCTCTGCGTCCTGGTGGACGCGATCGGTAAGCACCGTGAGGCCCCACACCGACTTAAGGCTGCAGGACTTCTCAGTACCCGTACGAATGCCTACCGCCTCCGCGGTGGCAACCTTGCGGCCGGCGAACCGGCCGCTTAAAGGGGTGATCTCATAGACACCGCGATCATTCTTTTCGAGTGCGAGCCTCATTGCTTCTCCTTAGTGCGCTGCCTTGATGAATGGGTCCTGCTCAAGTTTGTGATACGGGAAGTGGCCGCGTACCAGTCGGTGGAATGCGCTCCCTACGCTATCAGACTCCTTCAGGGTGCGAAAGACAGGGAAAGGGACCTTATCGTAGCTGTACGTCTGACCACTGTTGAACCTGATGAACAGCCGACCACGCTGATAGCCAAGGCAGTTGATGTTGCTAGAGACCACATAGTGCGCTTTCATATCAGTCCTCAAAAGCTTTTCTGTAGGCAATCTGATCAGCCGCAATGTCCTCGGCCACCTGGCGCTCCATGGCTGCCAGAGCGTCGAACGCCGCGTCCTCCAGGCCCTCCAGCAGGGTTGAGTCGACCAGGAACGAGGCGTCCTGGCCCCCACATGTCAGGGAGCGAAATACTACATACTCATCCTCAACAGTAACGTCGGCCTCAAAGGTGAGGCCAATGAATTTGAATGTGATGTCCATGTTAGCACTCCAGGTTGTTGTGTCAACTTGCCGTAGCTTCTTCCGCGTCCATCCACACGGTGACATACAGGTAGCCGTAGGATGCCTGGGCGCTGGCCCGGACATGGAAGAGCCCATCATCCAGCCAATACGTCATGGGGTCGCTGTGCCAGATCCTCTGCGCCAGCGCATCAAGCCAGGGTACGCCCTTGGCCTCGTACCAGTGCTGCAGCGCCTGCCACGCTCCATCCTCCGGGCAGTGTCTGCCCACCCTGTTATAGACAAGGTCGATATAGCCGTTCCGTAGAATAGCTCTGTACCCGAGCGCAGCCGCGCAATCGTCGGGAATGTCCATGCTGCTCACACCATAGGCTAGTTTCATGGTCTTCTCCTTTTATCAGTCCCAAATCCAATTGGTGGTCATCTGACCACCAACATGGACTTTGATCGTCCCGATCTGCAGGCCAGTGTCTGCGTGGCTGAACTCGACCACGTCCCGTGGTTGGCCAGACCACATGAGGATCTGTGTGGACCGGGGGATGGCGTTGTCGATCTTGATGTAGCGCCGGGTCATGAGCGGCTTGCCCTCCCGGAGGAAGGTGGCGACGATGGGTCTTCGCATGATCAGTGCCTCAGGCAAGGTTGGCTACAAGCTTCTCACGTACACGTTCGGCTACCTCCACAGCCTCCTCGATAGTGGGGTACATCCCGAAATACTTAGTCTTGTTCTCAACGCTGAACGTGACCTGCCACCTGTTGCCACGCCTATTGACGTTAGGCGGCTTGTGCTCGGGAGCCGTCATGTTCCTCAGGTTCTTTGCCCTCGATACCTCCCGGAGATTGGCCCAGGCGTTATTACTCCTGTCCCGGTCGATGTGATCTACGTCTAGGCCAGGCAGCGGCATGCGCCCCAGCATGAACATGAACGCTAGCCTGTGCGCCCTATAGAGTTTGGCGTCTATGCTGATAGCAACGTACCCATTGCTTTTTGTTCCCGCCAGCTGACCAGCGGAAACCTGATTACCTCTGTCGATCTTCCACCTGAAGTCCCCTGTGTTTGGGTCGTAGGTCAGCAGCTCTTGGAGCCGCTCTAGGCTCAGTGAAGTATGTGAAGTCACTCTAATCTCCTGTCAACACCCCATACTATCTTACATCAATGTGGCAGGAAAGAGACCGGCTTCTCTGTGGACCAGCAAATGCCGCACGTCATGCAGCTGTCGGTCTTTCCTATTTGCTCAGGACACTGAATACCATCGTCCTCATAGCCTCTCCCTATTACATTGGCACTCATTGGCCCGCCTGAATTGCTGAATCGAATCCAGACTCGGCCTGCAGAAGTCTCGTTGAGGCTGGACAGCACCTCGCCCACCTCGCTGTCCCTGCCCCAGGCCGTAAACCCAAAGAGGTGAAGGCCTGGGTTAGCGTGCACAAGGGTTCCCCAAAACTTTGCGTACTCAGCAGAGACAAAGTCCCCGAGAACGTGCAAGCGGATGAGCACCCGCCCGTAAGTACGCAGCAGACCCCTAAGCTCCTGCTCAACTCTAGCTTGCAGTGCCGGCATGTCGTCGCTGCTGATCCGAGTCGCAAAACGGAGGTTATTGCCATAGCAATCGGCCCACATCGTGCAAGTACTAGGGCACGTGGCTCTCTCCTCCAGCGTCAACGTAAATGCCGCCATACCCCTCCACTTACCCTTGGCGACCACAGGTACACCGTTGCCCAGCTTCGAATTATGCGCCACGCTCTGGAGCACGCGCTTGACCTCGGTCACCGTCTTGACGCGGTACGGGAAGACGGTTCGGTGCTCTGAGAGAGCAGGGTTGTCTTCTCGGAGTTTCATACCCAGTTCCCGTATTCGTCAAATTCGTACTCGTTGGCAACAATCGACTCTTCGACAGCCTCATCGGAAGTCAGATACTCGTACTCATCCTGAAGGCACTTGAACATCCAGCCGTTGAAGTCGTTCATCAGCTCCCGCACACCATCTTCGGCCTCCCCGATGTCACGGTAGCGGTTCTCGCTGTCCTCAACCTCGACGCGGATGTAGTGATCACGAGCAGAGGTTATGTCCGCAGTTAACCGATAGAAGTGCCTACGCTGCACGTCTTGAAGCCCTTGCGCAATACGGTGAAGCTCCTCGTCCTGCGGGGCATACTTTTTGATCCTGGCAACCGCGCCCTTGGCGTAACCGTAAGTGCCGCAGAACGAGCTGCCGGAACCTTGATGGTAGAAGCCGCTGAAGTAGATCTCAGGCTCATAACGGCACTTTCCGTTCATGAGTGGAACAGGCTTTTCGCTAAGCGTGATTCCGAGAATCTCGGCAACACTGGCAAAGTCTTCGTAGAGGTACTCCCACCAGCTGTAGTCGAGGCCGCCTTCAAGATAACACCCACGGGCCTTCTGCTTAGCTTCGTCACTCAACTCTTCGTACTTGTACAGGGTTTTCTTGGCAATACGCATGATCTACTCCTAGAAATTAACGAGGCCCTGTGCGGGCCTCTATTTAGAACTCAGGTTGGTTTTGACTACTCTTCGATCAGCGACTCATTCGGTGCCCCGTCTTCGTCTGTGATGTCGCAAATAGCCATGTCGATGGCGTCCTTGTGCTCCAGCGCCCACTCCACGATATGCTTGGGGAACAGGCCAGAGTTTTCGCTCTGATCCCCGGTGCGCTCCTCGTACTCCGCGGCCTCACAGGCGGCTTGCACGAAGCCCAGGAAGGACTCGAAGATACCGACAGTGCTCTGAAAGCCGCCGACACCGGAGCGCAGTTGGTCGTCCACATACTCGAACTCCGGGGTGACCAGCAGGAAGGTGGCCTGATCTCGACCCTGCTCAGCAAGCTGGACGTCGGTCAAGTGTAAGGTGCTGTCCCCAATGTTGATGCCTGGGCTCAGCGTGGACGTGATGATGAAGGGCGGCTTAAGCAGCATTGATCTTCTCCAGGAGTTGTGCGTAGACCCACTTACCAACCTTGAGGCAGTCAGCAGCGCTGAGGCTGTACTCGGGGCAGCCCCCATCCAGGCACACGCCGCCCGCCACCGGGCCCCCGCGGTGACTGTACTCACAGAGCCCCAGGAAGGTGCTGACGTAGTAGCGGCGGATGAACCACCAGGGTTCATCAAGTCCTTCCCACTTCAGGCTCCGGCCCCCAACCTCGCTGGTCTGCAGGTAAAACTCGACCAGAGGGTCGTCCTTGTCATACGTGAGGCACCCGCCCAGGCCATACCTGTCGCCCTTGAAGACGATGCGGGCGAGGTAGGCGTGCCCGTTGTCAGCGGTGAATTTCATGTGGTTGTCCATCATTGCTCTCCTTCAGGAAACAACAGGTCCATCGCGTCCTTGCTGATGAAGCCGTCCCCGTCCTTGTCGCGCTCGATGTAGAACTCAAGTTCATCGACCCGGGCCTGGGCGGCAGCTAACTCCACACGCATGGTGGCAAGCTCGTCCTCAGCTTCCGTGTATGCCTGCCACAGGCTCTCGTAGCTCATGTCCATCACATGTCCTCCGGGAGATCGCCGTTGGCGATGTATAGCAGACAATCGCCGCACACCGAGTACGGGATATAGTCGTAGGGCTCGTGGCGCACGGCGCTGACTGCGTACCGGTTGCCGGCCTTGCCTCCGCACAGCTCGCAGCACATCCACGTGAAGCCCTCGTCGCCATCGGGCATGCGCTCGTCACGCCACGCGATATAGGGAGGGAGATATGGGGCGTCATCGACCCCCTCCTCCATCTTGTCGAGCTGGTCATGACACCAGTTCCTGTAGTCGTCCCAGCTCAGGTTGTACTCATCCGCGGGCCAGCCCGTGACAAGGTGGTAGCCCTGCTTGGCAAGGTTCTCAGCCTCCGCGCTGAAGCTCAGGTACCACTCGCTGAGGCGTGGGTTCTCGTTCAGGTGTTCTTGCAGATCCATGGTTCAGTCCTCGATAAAGTCAACATCGGAGACGCTGAATGAGATCATGTCCCCGTCGTCGTTGGATACCTCCATCATCCGGTCGAGGTTGGCCTCTACCTTCTCCATGGCACTCTCCTCATCGTCAGCCCGGACCGTGATGTAGACTCGGCACTCAAACGTTTTCATGGTTCAGTCCTCCAGAAGGGTTTCAACCCAGTCCGCGTGGCGCTCCATCAGCGCCTCGAAGGCAGGGTCACTGCACGAATAGTCGGACACCAGGTCCCTCCCGTTTCGATGGATCAAGGTAACCCAACTGGTCTGGATGCCGTCAGTAACGAACAGGGCAGACCACTCCACGGAGTCAATAACCTCGAGCGCCTCGCTCCAGGTAGTAACAAGGATGTAGTCATCGCCCCCGTCATCTACCATCTTCGGCACCCACACCCCCTCCCCTTCGAGCATCTCGAAGAGCTTGGTCACGATCTTGACCTCGACGTTAGACATGTTGTGCGGCGTGTAGTCAAGCTTCATCTTTCTCTCCTTCGAAGTAGCACTTCTTGCGTGCGCAGTCCAGCACGAACGGTTTCTCGGGGTTACGGAGCGCGACCTGAAGCGCGCCAATGAGCGCGTCGATGTGCTTGGTCGGGATGCCGACGCAGTACAGGTCGTCGCCTGTGCCGTCCCACTGCTCGATCAGCACCCCGTCCTCATAGGCCGTGATGACCACGGGCTGAAAGACATCGAGTTGGCTGCAGTCCAGTTCAGTGTCAAATTCAATCATCTTCGTTCTCCTCTTCGTCAAGTTGCCAGTCCACAGTCTCGCCCCAGAAGGCGAGCGAGCATTCGTCCATCAGGAACCGGGTAGTGTCTGCCCATGTGTCGTCGAGATAGTTGCGCAACATGTGACTGAGCAGCGCCTCCCCGAGGTCCGCCCTGTACTTGAGTTGGCCGTACTCCTCTTTCTCGAGGAGTACGCTTTCTCCGATCAGGTCAGGCATGATCTTCTCCATACATGTCTTCGAGGACGGCTTCAACGTCCTCACGATCAGGCAGCACCACCCACTCGGTACAGTCCAGATAGCCGGGTGCGCTCATGCGCCCGCCCCAGCCCTCGACCAGGGTCAGCTCATAGATCTCGGTGCGGTCGGCCTCCACGTAGTCCTCAAGGTCGTTGAGGAGGGGTCGGAGCTTGCTGTCAGGTTCGAGGTTATCCCACTCGATCTCATAGGCCACGCCCTGCTTCAGGAACACGGGGCCCACGAGGTCTTCCGGCACCCACCAGGTGCCACTCGTGGTGTCCACACGCAGCCACAGGCCGTGGACGATTTCAGGTTGCATGAATGACATGGTCAGTCCTCCTTGATGATCTTGAGCACAGCTTCCAGCTTCTCCTTAGAAATGCACCACCACTCCACCCCATCAAATTGCGCCGCCAGCCAACAATGCTCACGCTCGTCAACTGCCTTCTGCAATTCCTCAGGACGTAAAGGACCATGCAGCTTGTCATAGTACGAGCCCCCGACCTCGCCCCCGTCGCTCCTGCGGTACCGAGTCCCGTTCAACAGAACAATTTGAGTCTTCGTCAACTTCTCCACCGTGACGGTGGCGACGTCTCGGCGGGATGAATACCCTAAGGTGTAGACATAAATCCAGGTGTCTCCGGGCTGCAGGGAGTCCAGCCACGCCTTGTAGCCCTCATCATCCTTCCAGTCGTGAAAGTATTCGATCATGGTCAAAACCCCTGTTTGGTCAGCTCTTCACAGAGGATCTTGGACGCTTGGTCCTTTTGCTCCTCGGTGAAAGACTTGTAGAGCTTAGAGAAGGCCTCAGACATGGCGAAGGCTCTGGCGAACTCGTTGTGCGAGTGCTTGAGGGCTGCTTGCTCGTTGCTCGTGGCAAAGCGCCAGATAATGTTCCCGACCTCGCCCCAGGTGGGCGTCAAATCAATCGTTCTCATGGTCAGTTACCTCCTTGTAGATGAAGAGCTTTTCGTCCCCGAAACACAGGGGCAGCTCTGAGCAGAGCACCCTGTCGCTATCCGCCACACAGCCGTGGCAGTTAGAGAGATCCGTCTCCTCTAGCCGATACACCCTGCCCTTGTGCGTGACCAGCTTGTTATTGGTCTCGTCCATGGTTACTTACCTCCGTAGATCGTGGTTTCACACGTTTGAAGAATGGCGTACATGAAGAGGCCGATGCTCTTTGCGAACTCGTCGGCCTCTTCGAAGGACGTGAACTGCTTGGCACGCCGAACGGATTGAACGGGTCTGCCCTCGCCAGTGTAGCCTGTGTGAGTGCAAATGTAGTACAGGGCCATGTTGTGTCCTTACTTGAGTGTTGCTTTCCAAGCCAGCGCTTCGCTGATCTCGCCGTTGCGCTGCATGTTGTCGATGAAGAAGACCCACGCGGTGCGGACGTCGGCTGGGTAGTCGTTCTGGTCCGCGTACTTGTAGAAGGGCTTGCCGTTGCGCGACATCTTGCTCACGGTCTTGCGCTTGTACGTGGGGTGCTGCTCCCAGAACTGGGCGCGCAGCTCACTGAGTGTCTTGATCATTTGGCTTTCTCCTTGTTGCGGGGAAACTTGCGCACCTCGGCGCCCTCCTGAGCGTAGGTAACATCCTTGACGATAGCCGTCCCGAAGCTGGAGTCAACGAACCGCTCATCGACCACGGACTTGGCGCAGGTCCTCAAGGCGTGAGCGAGTGCCCGAGCTTGCTTCACAGTTAGGTAAGTCGTGCTGCCGTCGCCCACATAGACGGCGACCTTGTCCCCGAAGCGGTGAACACTTGCGATGGTTTTCATACTTTCTCCTTCACGTCTTCCCAGTGAACCCAGGGCTCGAGCCAGTTATGGATTGCAAGGGTGGCCTCAAGGTCGGCCATCACGCACCACGCCTCTCCGCGGTAGATACGTGTGTCTCGTGCCATGATCACCTCCCCGGGCACTGCCGCCGTCCGGGCCTCCTCGTAGGTTGCGAACGGGCCTTTCATGTTCATTCTCCTGTGTAGGTTTCCTTGATCCACCAGCCCGGGTTCTTCAGCGGCTGTCCGGTGATCGGGTGGTATTCCAGGCGCTCGGCGTATGCCTCCCAACCCCTCGGGGCCTCGTGACACCTCACGTCATACTTGCCATCGTGGCGCTTCCAGCGGGTCGCGCCAAGCTCATAGTGCCAGGTTGTCATGTCTCAGCCCTCCTTGGCATACAGCGCCTCAACCTCGGGCAGCGACCCGGTGAAGCTCCAGTCCGCGTCCTCGTACCCGGGCAGCGCACTGGTCGCGGTCCCCATGATCCAGCGCAGTTGCTGGGCAGCCAGCGTCATCTCCCATTCGTCCGTCTCGCAGCTCTGGTAGTCGAGGCTGCGCACGAGCTTGAGCACTTGGACGGGCTCGAGCACGTCCTCAGCCATCACGATGACCCCGCCCATGCGCTTGGCGAAGTGGCCGGCGTAGATCTGGCACGCCTCCACGATGTCCGCGTCCTTGAGGTTGGGTCCGGGGCGGTGGCCGTCCTTGTCGTCTGGGTACCGGTGCGCCACGCTGCGGATGTTCTCCAGGGCCAGGCCCTTGGCCACGTTCTGGGCCGTGAGAATGCTGTCGTTCATGCGCCACTCATAGACGGCGCAGTCGTTGACGGCGGCGTAGGCGGCAAGGATGCCGATGTGTTCCGGGTTGCAGATGTAGGCAGACATTATTGTTGCTCCTCAGAAAGGTCATCTTTAAAAAAGGCAGGGGGTGTGCACCATGTCGATGGTCCCCGCGGGTATTACGTCAATAAACATATCACCAACCCCAATAAGGAGTGGGGTCCCCTCCGCTATTTCCTGCAAATTGCATCTTCTCACCTAAGTGAGACTCACCACTCCACAGTTGCCCGTCTTTTGTGGGTAGTTTCCCCCAGATAAGCTGCATCTTGGTGCTGTCGAATATAAACTTGGACTCTTTATACTTAGTGGGCTTCTGGTTCATGATTGTTGCTCCTCAGAAAGGTCGATAATTGTCCCGACGCCGTTCTTGTCAAGGACGTTGAACACGTTGGCGATGCTGTCCGGGGCCCGCATGTGGCCCCAGGCCTTCTCCGCAGCTTCCCGCGGTGAGTCGGCGTAGATGTCCATTTCCCACGTGACTAGGTAGCGGTGTTGCATGTTATTGTTCCTCCCCCTTGGCGGCAACGCCACAATCAAAATTGTGGAGCAAGTCTCGAAAAATCCCGCCACCGTTGTTCTCAAGCCACCGGATCGCATCGCTACTGCTTTTGGCTTCGTGCACCACAGTCATCATTGGTGGTGTATAGCGGTCGTCACGTTTCAAGCATTGGTAGATTGTTCCCATGACTTCACTCCTCGTATTCGATCCAGTCGGTGAGCCAGCGGATGAAACCCCTCCCTTTCTCATGGGCGACTCCGACAATGACCCCGTCCCCATTACCAGAGCAGCGAGCCCACAACCTTGCAATAGTCTTTCCGTATACCATCACACATCTCCTCGACTCATACTGTTGACTCGGTACTTGTTGATCCAGCGCTGAGTGACGCGCTCGCTGCGCACGATGGCGGACTGAAGCTCCTTCAGCGTGTTCGCCTGGATGTAGAACATCACGTCGCCATACTCCTGCTTCTCGCGCACCTCAATGGACTTGCTACGCTTGAACTCCTTCTTGAGCATGTCCCACAGCCGATCCGTATAGGTTGTGAAAACGTGTGCGTGATGGCGAGGGTTGCCATTGCGGTCGTCAGCGGCACTCAGCACGAACTCCAGGCGGCTGCCGTGCTTGGTTTCGACAGCAATCCAGACCCCGAATGAGTAGGTGCTGATGGCCGACATCACTAGTCCTCCTCACGCATACCCAGCCAACGGCCCACAGAGACCAGGGCCGCGGTGAGGGCAGCGTACAGGGTATTGCGTACGGCCAGCGCCACCCCAACGACGAGCAACCACAAGCTACTGGGCTCAGGCACCGTTCTCACAGGTGCCGTGAAGGGGCTCACTGGGTCCTCGAACACGGTGCAGTCCTTGCCCCGGGTGTCACAGGGCGGCAGGGTAATGTCTCCACGTGCCACGTAGGTGTAGGTCGAGGGCTTCGGCTCCCACGTAGGGCGCACCCCGTGGTTCAACTCGGTAGGGGCGAGGGTGCCCACCACGCCAACCACCGTCACTACGAGTGCAGCCATCACAGCCGCACCCGAGGCCACACCCTTCCAGAAGGTGCGGCGATGTAGTAGGGGTTTCATGTCAACTCTCCATCGTTGGGCATATCCGCGATCTCGTAGGTCTTGGTGCCATCGTGGTGGTAGTGCACCACGCCGATGATCTCGCCCACCATCGGGCCTTGGGCCAGCTTGTCATACATGACGCTGTGCGCGTCCTCGCCCTCGAAGCTCTCGGTCGCGTAGGTTCTGAACGAGGAACAGAAGTCGGCCCACTCGTCAGCGGTTACTTGCTTGTATTTCATTTCGCTTTCTCCACTGCGCTGCAGATCCTGTCCCAGTTCTCCATGAGGAAGGAGGGCTGTGGCATGTTGCACAGGAAGCACAGGTGGTCCAGGATCAACTTAACGGCCGGGTCCTGGCTTATGTCCCCGCCCTCGCCCCGGACCTCCTTCATGGCGTCAAGCAGGGCGTTGGTCACGCCCATGGGGTTGCTCGCGCCCCCGGTCCAGATCATGTATGCGTTCATGTATCGATTGGTCATTTCAGTAACCCCCGCACAAGTCTCAAGGAATCCAGCAGGTTCTCCTCGCTGGTCAGGTGTCGTGCCATGTCTAGTGCCCCCAGGGAGTAAGCCCGCAGGTCCTGTATGTGCCCGCTCTCCTCAAGAAGGTTTAGCATCACGTTTCGGATGACGTTGTACTCGTCAGGGATAGCTTCGATGGCCTGCCGCAGTTGCTCGAGCTTACTCATGCTTCTCTCCTCGCCAGAATACGCAGTGCAACATTGAGGCTCACGCCCCTATTACGCAGAAAGCCCGCAGCCGCGCGGGTACCCAGGGACTTCTTGATATTGCGTGCACGGACAATGAACGTGGTCAGGGTCCGCAGGTAGTTCTCCATGGTGGTTCTCCTCATGGTGGTCAACAAACTTAGTGCTCTCTCCACGTCTTGCAACGTGAAGAGAGCACCAATTTGGTGGCCTAGTTGATGCTGTCGAAGAACATCACGTACTTGTTGGTGATGAGCCTCAGCCTTGCTGCGGCCTCATCAGCCTTCTCGTGCTCCCCATTAATGCTCAGGGTTACGGCCTCCTCCAGGGCTTCATCGAATTCCCTGCTCCACCGGTCGAGGTAGTGGGCGTGCTGCTGCCACTTCACCTCGTAGATCCTGCCCACCACATGGAGCGCCGTGCCGAGGAGGAACATCACCACTTGCAACCAGAATAGCGTCACGCTTGTTTCTCCTCAAAAAGTTTGCACAGCTCGCGTGAAGTAAGCTCCGGCATCTCGAGCGCAAGGGCGAGTTCGTCCGCGAGGTGGGTGTCGTAGGCCCGGAGATAGCCCACGAGCTGGGCGCAGAACAGGTCCCTGGTGGTGCTGCTGGTCTTGTGTGTGCTCACATCCTCCCGAGCGCGCCGTGCTTTCTCGATCAGGGTTTGTGCGTGCAGTACTGTCATGATTCATGCTCCTCGGTCGTATAGTGGCCCGTTCGGGCAGGATTGCCACTCAGGGTCAGGCTTCAGCTCATCAAGCCAAAACCAGCCCATGTCTGTTTCGGCGTACCAGGAGTACGTTGACATACTCCCCAGCATGCTGAGGATCTCCCCACCCGGTGGTTTTGGGAGGGCGAGCTCTCGGAGTATTCTCGGGTAGTCGGGCATGGCCTCAGTCCCTGACGTGAGTTGCTACGGCACCGCACTCACAACAAACCCATATGTTGCTGTGGTCAGGCGCAGCGATGGTATCCAAGCACTGGATCACTTCCAGAAAGCGTCCGTACTCGTCTACCCGCCAAAGCTCCTGCACATGGGCTGTTGTCTCAAAATCCTTGTGGTTAGCGTTGTGGGGGCACATGACTCTCATGGTTTCAGCCCCCCAGTGTCTTCTGCCCCAGGTACGAGGCAAGGTGCATGTCGAGGAGCAGGCGGAAGTCCCGCTTCTCGTCCAGCACGATGGGCTTGATCCAGGCATAGCTCAGGTCGCAGGGCTCGCCTGCGTTGCCGAGATAGGCGTAGAAGCCTTGCCTGTCCAGGTCCTCGTCGAAGTCCTCGTCCGCGACTAGGAACTGCTCATAGCCTTGGTCCAGCATCTCGTCCAAGGCATCCTGCTCATTGGCTGCCCACACGGCGCAGATGGGCCCGTACTCGTGGCCAATGACCCAGAGGCGCACGTTGTGCGGGTTGTAGTCCCCGGGCATCGTCACGTCGTTGAGGAGGATGTCGCTCTCCGCAAGTTCGTGGGCTTGCCCTTCGTTGTCATAGAGCTTGATCATTTGCCTTCCCCTCAACTTCGTTGAAGATCCTGTCCCAGTTCTCCATGAGGAAGGAGGGCTGGGGCATGCCGCACAGGAAGCACAGGTGATCAAGGACCACCTGCACCGCAGCGTCGGTGCTCGGGTCGCAGCCCTCGTCCCGGGCCTCGCGCATGACGACGACGAGGGCGTTGGCCACGCCCGTGGGGTTGCTCGCGCCCACGGTCCAGATCTCGTAGGCAGCCTTGTGTCGTTTGCTCATAATTCAACCCTCCTCGCTTTGTACCTCTCGGCGATCAGGAGCTGGACCCTGACCAAGTCCTCGCCATTGACGAGGCCTTCGAGCATCTCGATGTAGCGGTCGAGTTTGACGGCGTTGAAGCCGACCACGACTGCGGGCCCCGCGGTGTCCTCGTGCAATGCGTGGGCAAGGGCCACGTCCATGCCTGCGGCGACGCAGGCCCCGATGAGCTGGCCCCGAAAGGTTTCGTGGGGTGCTTGCTTGTCGTTGCTCATGACTCAGTCCTCCAAGAGTTGATCTAAGGTCTTGATCGGGTAGTTGGCGCTGACCAGGGCCTCGATCGTGGCCAGGTGGGTTTGGTTCACGCACGCCCCCAGCGCATCTATGTAGGTGCCCAGGTGGCCCAGGATATCCGCGGCGTCCTGCGTGGCCTGAGCGTAGCGGTCATCGTCTCGGGCCAGCGTCGCCTGCTTGCTGATAGCAACGGTGACCCGCGCGATCAGGCTGTAGGTGTGCTTATTCATAGTCCTTCTCCTTCCTTGAACGTGATGTTGATGCAGGCGATGCGGCTGCTGTTTGCGTGCCAGTCCGCTTCTGCCCTCGACCTGCTGGTCGTCACCCGGCAGTACCCAGGCTCGAGCGGGTAGACATTGAGCCACAGGCTGTGCTCAGGCTTCTCCGGGTCCTCGCGGGGCGGCTCTTCACGCGTGGCGGCGATCTTGGCCCGCGGCACGTCGCCCAGGCTCTTGGGCCCCCCGATGTCATGTCCCCCATCGGCGCACGTGACATGCCGCGGGTTGAACACGCGGCCCGTATCCCGGCCGAACCAGTAGGGGGCAGCCTCCAAGGTGTCGATGATGCTCTTGGCCTCGGAGAGGCTGAGGCCTCCACGGCGATCCCAGGCCGGGAGCGCGTTGGCTGCCATGAATGCCCGCCACCCCTCGTTGGTGATGTAGGGCGGGAGCGCGGGCTGGACCCGGGTCCATGCTTGCGTCGAGGCGCGCAGAAGCTTGATCGCCTCAACCTTCTTGCCCGCGGCGAAGTGCTGCCCGATGCTGCGCCACTGCCCCCAGCTGGGGCACTCGAGCACGCGGTCGGGGTCCTCGCCGTGCTCGCGCTCATGGTTGATGAACGCGCAGACGGCGCACCAGAACGTGACGATGTGCGGGGTATTCTCGATGGCCCCGCGCAGGTCGTCGTTCTCCTCCATGACGGTGGAGAAGTGGCTTTCCGGGGGTGCCAGGTAGTCGTAGCTCATGGTTGTTGCTCCTGTGTAAGTTGCGTAGCTCTGGGACAGTCAGAGGTCGATTTCGAGGTGCCGCCCGTCCCAATCGGCACCGTCCCACCACCCCGAACGGTGGTCTGTGCAGCAATACACCATGCTGAGGGTTTGCCCAAGGTCGGTGGATTGCGGCATCAGGGCCTCGGCCCGTCGGTCACAGAAAGAGCACTCGACATACGTCTCGTCGACCACGTCGTCGTCAGAGTTTGTAATGTAGGCGTCGTGGTACCCACCCTCAAGCAACATCTTCTCGATGCGCCTCGCCTCATCAAGGTCGTCCGTCGTGTCGTCACACCGACCCTCGTCGTGCCAAACGTAGTAGCTCATGGTTGTTGCTCCTTGGTTTGTGCGTCGAAAAGGTGGGGGAACAGGGACGAGGCAAGTGTCTGGCGCCGTTGCTTGTACGCCTCGGCGTCCTGGCGCTCGATCTCTTGATCGGCAAGCTCGAGGGCTTCACGCTGCTCGTCCTCCAGCAGCAGGGCCTGCTCATGCGGCGTGAGGTCGCTGCGCTTCACGGGAAGCGTGAACTTTACGCCCCCGAGGCCCCCGTAAAGGTTGTCCTGCATACGGTAGATGCGCAGTTCCAAGTCTTCCGCACGAACTTCGACGCCTACGGCATACCAGGTCTTGTCCGTGAGGCCCGGGTCTTCCTTGCGCAGCCGGGTCCAGACAGCGTGGGCGAGGCGGGGGCTCTCCACGGACCCCGAGGAGTACTCGTGGGGGTACAGAGTGAAGGGGTAGAGGGCCATGCTTGCTGCTCCTTGCTCAGAGGCGCTCGATTTCTTCGAGCGTGGTGTAAAAAGAGGTGACCTCGAAGACCACGAAGGACCACGCGGCGATGACAACATCAGGGTCCGACTCAAGGTTGTCCCCGTAGTCGATGCTGACCTCATACCTGCCGTTGGGCAAGGTGTCGATCACGAGGCGCCACACCTCGGGATCATAGAGGACAAGTCTGCCGGTGTCCTTGAGGCGTTGCAGGTCACGGTTGATGCGTTCGTTCTTGGTCATTGGTCAAGTCCTTCCAAAAGGTTGGTCAACCCCGCCTTGGCGCTTTCGTAGGCGACGTAATCGAAGTTGGTGAGCATCGCTTTCTGCTCGGGGGTGAGATCGCGGTATTGGCCCTGCGTACTGATGCTGCGAGCCAGGGCGAGGGGCTCGCCCACTGAGTCGAAATGGGCGCTCAGCTCTGTCAGGTGGTTGAGGAACTCCGCTGGAGCGATGCTGGTCTCGGGCACCTTCTTGACGATGAAGGCTAACGTGTCCCCGCACCTGTCCCAGCCCCTGTCAACGAGGATGTAGTAGAGGCCGGGGCCAGCGATCTGAAACGACTCCTGCACAAGCTCTTCCTGCTGCAGGAAACCGTCCAACACCGACGCTTGCTCCACGGTCTCTATGTGAAAGAAGCGACTCAGCGTGACGTAGCCGCATGAATCGAAGTCCGAGAGGGTCATGGTCGTGCTCCTTTACATGGCCGCAGCAACGGCGGAGATCACGCGGACATACCTGTCCTTGCCCTCGGCCGCTGCCTTGGTGCAGAACTCCTCGAGTGTGCCCCGGAAGCAGCCTGCTTCCACACTCACGCCAAGGGCGTGCTTGACGACCTTGACCTGGCGTCCCGACCCGTCGACGTTGGCGAGGGTGAGCCAGGATTGCACGGTGACGCCCAGCCACTGGGCACCGGCACCGAGCGTGCAGCTGGCGCCGAGCGTGCAGCTGGCGCCGATCTTGCAGCCGGCGCCGATCTTGCAGCTGGCGCCGATCTTGCAGCTGGCGCCGATCTTGCAGTCGGCGCCGAGGACGCAGTAGGCGCCGAGCGTGCAGCCGGCGCCGAGCGTGCAGCAGGCGCCGAGCGTGCAGCTGGCGCCGATCTTGCAGCTGGCGCCGAGCGTGCAGCTGTTGCCAAGCCTGCAGTAGGCGCCGATCTTGCAGCCGGCGCCGATCTTGCAGTAGGCGCCGATCTTGCAGCCGTCGCCAAGGTCGCAGTTGGCGCCGATCTTGCAGCCGTCGCCAAGGTCGCAGTAGGCGCCGAGCGTGCAGTAGGCGCCGATCTTGCAGCCGGCGCCGAGCGTGCAGCCGTCGCCGAGCGTGCAGCCGTCGCCAAGGTCGCAGTAGGCGCCGAGCTCGCAGTCGTAGCCGATCTCTGACCAGGCGGGGACCTCTACCTGAGACGGCAGATTGGTGTAAGCGGGGATGATCCACCCCCCGTGGGCGTTGGTTTCGAATTGCATGGCTTGGTTCTCCTTCAGTGAGAAATGATGGTGTCGTGACCCTCAACGTCCTTGAGGTGCAGGACCCCCGTCTTGGGGTCCTGCGCGAGGACGGCGTACAAGCGCTCAGTGCCGTTGGGCAAGGTGAGGCGGACTTCGGTACCGACGAGGTCGTCCAGGTCCGTCAGCGGGGCGCTGGCGAGCTTGGCGAGCCTTTTGATGATGGGTTGAAGAGTCGTGGTCGCGTGGCCTTGGCGCACGCCGCGGATGTAGGTGCTGAAGGGCATGCTCAGGGCCTCCTGCTGGTCATGTCGAGGGTGGTGCTGAGCTTGTCCCAAACGCGCTGAGCGTCCTCGTAGGTCGCCTCGAGCAGCATCTGGTGGGGGGCGCCGTCCGGGCCCCGGTACCAGAAGGTCCAGGGGTAGATCTTGGCGGGCGGCGGGGGCGGGGGCGGCTTGGGGGCGAACCACTCGTCCGGGGTCATGCCCGCGGGAGGGGTCGGCTCGGGCTCGGGCTCCCACCCCAGGGGCTGGGGCAGCGGGTAGTCCTCGGGCTGCTGGCAGGTGTAGACCCCCTCCGGGATGCCTGCGAAGAACTCATCGTCCTCGGCGTCGACGGCGTCGTCCAGGGCCGCGGGGATGGTCCAGCCCTGGCTGAGGCTGTAGAGCAGCACATCGAGGCGCTGGAGGCGCTGCTCGCCGTCCCAGTACGGGACGTTGTCCGGGTGGTGGGAGTAGAGCCCGGTCTCCGCCCAGTTCAGGGGCAGGAGCGGGATCACGGCGAAGTGCTCGCCCCCGACCACCATCTCTTTGCCGCGGAGGATGGCGACGGGGAGGCCGGCCTGCTTGAGGAGGTACTCGGGGAATGCGGCGAGGCGCCGCTCCAGGGTGAGGCGGCAGGGGCGGCGGCAGGGGCGGAAGGCGGTGCGGACGGAGTCGTTGGTCATGGTCATGCTCCTGTAGATGTTCCCCATGGATGGGGAATGAAGAAAGGCGGTTGGCTTGGGAGGGCTGCTTGGGGACATGTCCCCGACCGCGGGGCTGCCCCCGCCCAAACAGGACAAGGGCATGTACTGCTTTTCAAAATGGTACAAATTCTTGCGGGAGCGGCTGGAACCCAAGGCTGGCGCGGGTTCTGGCCAAGTGTGCCTGAAATAAGGGCTATTTTGAGCCCCTACCCCCTCGAAAAAATACCCCCCAGGGGGGTAAAGGCAAGTTGAAGTTGAGCTGAGCCAATTGAGAAGAGATCTCAAATACCCTTTCGAAAGGCTCCCTATATAACAAAATAGTACTTATTTTTTATATAGAGAAGCTGAAACCCTTGCAGCTGCTGGCCTTGAGGGAGATTCTCAGAAAATAAGTACCATTTTGAAATAGGGGGGAAATTTTCCCCGTGAAACAGGCACCTTGAGGCCGTGGAACCCTTGCCGTTGCTGGGTTTCAGCCGAATTCCATGTATAAACGGCCAAAAAATGCCGTACATAGGTATCTAGGACACCTGCTGAAAGTGGCAACTTCCTGTAGTTACCCTTGGGCTATCAAACCTTGGCGTTTTGATAGCCTGTTGCTGTTGCTGCATCAGCAAGTGCTCATGCTTCCAGAAGCACTTGCTGATTTAGGTCTGGGTTTCAGTCTTCGATGCTGTTACATACCCAGCCAACGAGGCAGAGCACGAAGGTGCCCAGCCCTGCCAGCTTGGCCATGGCCCAGCCTGCTTGGCTGGGCTCACCGGCCAGCTCTGCGCCAATGAGGCTGGCCGCGACAACAAGCGCGACAGCCAGAATGGACAAAGCCGCCCATTGGGCGGCCAACTTGATGTGCTTGCGAGTGCTCAGCTTCATGGGATTGTTGCTCCAGGCGGAACAAACTGCCTCATTTTTAGGCAGTTTGCTCGAGGATTGTTCCAAAAATCGACCCGAAAATCCCGCCGCGGCCAGATTTTCAGGTCGATTGTTCCATTTTCGACAACAATCAGCGTTTGCTTATGTTGTTGCTGCCGAAAATTCCGCGCCGCGGCCAGGGTGTGGCCGCGGCACGTTATGTAAACTACGCGTGGCGAAAAGCTCTCTCCACGACGTAGCTTCTGACCTCACCGCCCATATCCAGCATGTCGCTGGCGACGGCGGTGAGGTCGTAGGCCGTCAGGCCGCAGAACGGGGCCAGGAACTTGTCAATCTGGCCCATCAGGACGTCGACCCTGGCTTGGTCGAAGCCCTGCTCGTTCCGCCAAGCCAAGACAATTTCCTTGGCATAGCCCACGACCCGCTTGCAGATCGGCGAGTCGTGGGCGACTCTGACCGTGACATGCCTGTACACGTCGCGGCTGCCCTCAAGGGCAAACAGGCTGCCCTCAAGGACCTCGAAATGCCCTGCCTTGATCAGGGCTTCAGGCGGCAGCGCACCCTTGGTGGCTGCTGAGATCTCGGGCACGGATGCCCGAAGTTCTGCAGTCGCCGCATTGTCGGCGGCGACTGCCTGGAAGTAGGCGTCGTCGTACCTGTCGGCACGACTGAAGCCTGAATACCCATAGGACATTCTGTCCTCCTTGTTGTCCAAGGCCACATACCGGGCCCTGCTCGGTTCTTTGCCTGCTGCCCTTGTCAGGGTATCAACAGGCAAAGAAAAGCCCGCCTAGGGCTGCTAGGCGGGCTTGGCGGTGGCTTCGTGCTCAGCGCACGAAGCCACGGACCGCAACGATCTGGTTCAGATCGTTGCGGATAGCGTCGCGACCGGTATCCGGCGCGACGACGTCGGCCCGGTCCTTGCACTGGGCAAGGACAAGGGCCGAGACGATGAGGACGGTGTCCTCATCGAACTCGGGCAGGTTCTCGACCTGCCCGAACGCCTGCTGCTGCAGGCGAAAGCCGGCAATCGCCGGCAGGGTCTCGGTTCGCACCGAGACACGGGCCGGACCAGCAAGGTCCGGCCCGAAGACGGTCTCATAACCGTCTTCCCGCACGACCGTGATGGCGTGCGGGGTGAGGTTCCTGAATCTCATGATCCTGCTCCTTCTCCTTCTGATCTTGGCAACATTGCCAGCCATGCCCACGAAATGGGCATGACTTGCCTTGCTGCTGGCAAATTGAGCGTGATCGAGGTCGAGCCCTGGCTCATCGGCTGGCTTCCTGCCGATTTGCTCACGGTGCTTTCGGTGCTGCTGGTGCTTTGGGAGCACGATTGAAGCGTGCTCGACCTTGCTGCCACAGCCAGCGGGCGCAGCGGGATCAGGTTGCCGATCCTTGCGCCTGCTCGAGGCTGGCTTGTGGGTGCTGGTAACGCCCGCGTCCCTTTCCGTCCCTTAGCCGCATACAATTCCGCCACAAGCGCGCCTGTCCTTGTCAGAAGTCTCCGATGGATTGGCGTGCCTACTTACTCGCCTGCACTGGGCGATGCGGAATCAAGGGCGTATCTTTTACGGTGCCTGATCACGTCGTTACCTACGGGTTCGCTCTACATCCCGGATGGCCTCTAGCTTGCTGCTAGACCGTTTGACCTTATCCGACACTGCGCCCGCCTACCCTGAACCTGGTCGTAACACTACCTTGCTGCTCGCAATGCGCGCCTTTCCATAGGGCGCGCGGGCTGGGTTACGGTTCTGGCGTGCTGCTCGTGCTTTGGGCATGGCTCCGCCCTTGCTTTTCGCAATACGTTTTGAACGTTCTAGGGTTTCATGCGCTTCGCTTTGCTGGGCCGCTGGGCTGGGCCGCTGGGCTGGGCCGCTGGGCTGGGCCGCTGGGCTGGGCCGCTGGGCTGGGCCGCTGGGCTGGGCCGCTGGGCTGGGCCGCTGGGCTGGGCCGCTGGG